>CAYJKC010000118.1:0-1126 GCA_964370675.1 uncultured Desulfovibrionaceae bacterium | reverse complement strand
ATGGAGCAATATTTCTAGGAAACACTATTACGCCAACTGATAATCCTCTTATGGGACACTATGTGGCTGCGGCTATAGGATTTCATACCGCAATTAGGGGGTTAGATTACCATTGGTATCGTAAAGACGCTGATGGAACGTGGTCGCATAAGCCCGGACAAACACCAGTAAGCCATGTTGACAATGCTCGTAGGGAGATAACTGACCCTAAGGATTGTGACCGTGATTTCTATACCACATTTGTGGGCTATTTTTTCATACCGTCACTGTCAGGAATGAACATAATGTAAATTTAACTAAAAAACTTTAATTCTTGGAGGATATGCCACTGTGCATGTCGTGTGGCATATCTTCCTTATTTTATATGAAAGCTCTACGCAATTTTTTTTGTAAAAAAGCAGGCTTAACATATTAAAAATATGAAAAAAGCATTAAGGAAGCTTATGTCTTTCAAGCTACATATGAAGAGCTAATAAAACATAAAATTTAGATGCGTTTGCTCTAAAGGTGCAAGCCCTTATATTTGACAAATATTAGGTATCTATGTACACTTTGTAAAAGAGCAAGAATGTACGCACTGACTGTGCATAATATCTTAACTATATAAATTTACAAAGGATAAAGAGGTCGTTATGTCTAAAATTAATTCCCAAAAATGTAGCAAGATATTTTTATTACTTGCCCCTGTTGTATTCTTGCTCTTGGCATTGCCCATAGCTTTTGCCCCCATGCAGGCAAATATATTTGTGAGTGTGGCTTATGCTGCGACCTTTTCTTACCCCGATGGCCCTCCTCCTGATACTAATTATGACGAGTGGGGACCATACTGTGATGATAATCCTAGCGCTGCTGGTTGCCCCGATGCCAACACTTCCGGTGACAACACTTCCGGCACCAACCCTGACCCTGCCCGTGAAGGCGGTGGATTAACTGACGCAGATCAAGTACAATTATCACGAGAACAAGTCAGGAGTCAGTTCACTAATGAAACTCTTTATAAAATCCAAGGCTCAAATGCTCCCAGCATCATACTAGCAGCAAATCAGCATAACACTGCACTTGATAACTCTAACCGCATGAATTACTTACAATGGTATAATCACCCCCACTTGCAAATACCCGGCTT
>CAYJKC010000117.1:0-1127 GCA_964370675.1 uncultured Desulfovibrionaceae bacterium | reverse complement strand
ATATTCTGATAGTTATACTGTTATTGGCAATGCCAATGCTGGCGAAGGTTTTGCTATTACCATTTAAAAGTGCATTGAAAATCACCATTTGCAGCGTTAGGCTTGCTTTTTGCTCCGACCATGTATGTTTTTTGGATACACTCTCTGCACAAAAAGCTGCACCTTACTTCCAGCTGGCACTTTTTGAATGCACTGCTTAAAATCACCTTTTTCAATAGGATACTAAAAAGTCTAAGTATAAAGTTTCAATTTGGTATGTCGATAAAGCTTATTGAGGGAAAAATTTATTAATTAATGTTGACGGAGGACATATGGACGCATTGACAAATTCATTACAATCTTATCAATTTTCACCACAAAATGCCCAGTCTTCAGCATTGGATGAAATGCTTAAATCCAAAGGTGTTATGCCTCATTCTGAACAAGAAATGATGGAAGAAGATGCTGCTTCAAAGCCTATGACCATTGCCACATTTTCCCCTCAGTCCGTTATTATGTCCAACACACAAAGTGCCCAAGGTGGGTTACTACAATCTGTTATGGCTGCTGCTTCCAATAGCAATGCGGAAAGTACTGCAGATAGGGCATTGTTTGGCAAGCAAGCTGCTAATAATTTAATGCAAACCCTGGAACAAGACGCTTTTGAAGAGACCTATACTAATATGCTTGATGGTCTTAAAACTGACCTTGAACAAGAGGTGGAAGAAACCATCAACGAAGAAAACAACGGCGTTGAAGAAACCATGGCTGCCGCAGAAGAAAGCACTGCTGAAACAGTTGTGACAAGCGATGGTAAGGTTAACACTACAACCGATGCATCGACAGATAGCACAAAAGTAGTCGCTCCTGCAGAATCAAGCGAAGCGGTAGAGGCCGCACCAACTCAAGAATCTGTTGACGTATACGTGTAGTACGCCATGGCTGAATTAGTTTTATATATTAAATTATAAGCTTATCGAAAAAATATGTATGCTAATCCTCCCACTGGGGGTATATTGGGGGAGCTTAGAAAACTTGGGAAAAAATATAGGCTAGAAGAACAAAGAAATTCTTCTAGCCTATTGATTTTATTGTGGTACCGGGAGGGAGACTTGAACTCCCAAGGGGTTGCCCCCGGCGGATTTT
Source organism: uncultured Desulfovibrionaceae bacterium (assembly GCA_964370675.1). Lineage (GTDB taxonomy): Bacteria > Desulfobacterota > Desulfovibrionia > Desulfovibrionales > Desulfovibrionaceae > CAYJAD01. The sequence goes on along the minus strand of CAYJKC010000117.1, from coordinate 2 downwards.
GA
>CAYJKC010000116.1:0-1212 GCA_964370675.1 uncultured Desulfovibrionaceae bacterium | reverse complement strand
CCATGGTGGTAATTTATTGTTTAGGTTAGAATTCTAAAATTATTAATTAATTAATAGTAAAGCCCCAAGTGTTCATTAACACTTGGGGCTTTTTAAATAATAACAAGAGCCGCTATTGTCAGCAAAGCAGCCAAGCGGAAAGGCACGAAAATCAGTCATTTAACAGAGCAGCAGAAAATACAACGAAAGAATGCATGGCTTTTATAATATATCATAAATTCATCATATAACACGTTGACTTGCAATTCCAAAAAAGATACATACGTAATTATGTACATTTTTTTTGATAGAGGTATATTTTATTAATTTTACACAAAAGAGGGGGCGTTGTGAAAAAGAGAGAGTCATTTAAACGCAAGGCTTTATGCGCTTGTTTGCTTATGTTGGGCTTGGGGGTTAGTCCTGCCCTCGCTGCAGATAATAAAGCGGGCATAGAGATACCCGGCATGGACGCCACAGCTCTAAATGCTTCCGTGTTAAATAACTATGGTAGCATTATTGGAGGGGTTCTTATTGGTGGAACTTTTTTTGGCATGTATGGGAATAGCCCTGAAAATTACACATTTACTAACCAATCATCAGGTAATATAACTATTTCTGGTAAAGATGTAGCTAATGGCATGATTGTATACAGTGATGGAAATCACAAATTTAGCAATCTTGGAAACATGAATATAACTGCCACTAACTCTACCCCTGGTAGTAGCACTGCAACTTCCACAGGCATGCAAGCAGTGACTAGTGGCAACCATGAATATATTAATGCTGGCACCATGAATGTCACTGCCAATAACTCATATGCTAATGCCAGCGGTGGTTTGACAATGAGTAGCACTGCTATAGGCATAAATGATGGCAACACTTTCACAGGAGTAGGTCACGCTAATTTTGTTAATAGTGGGACCATGAATGTCATTGCCAATAATTCTGCTACTGTTTCCTCAGGTTTTAATTCTATCTCTACTACTGCCACAGGTGCGCAAGCAGATAATTGGGGTAATCACAACTTTAGTAATACTGGAACCATGAATGTAATTGCCAATAATTCTGTTATTAGCAATAGTGGCGGATCTTCCTCCACTGCTACTGCTACTGGAGTGAGATTAGATACTAGGCTCAATGAGAAAGGTAGCCATAATTTTACTAATAGTGGTATGTTCTCCGTTGCTAGTAATAGCAACGCCACTCTAACTGAATTTAGTGACCCATTAT
>CAYJKC010000115.1:0-1257 GCA_964370675.1 uncultured Desulfovibrionaceae bacterium | reverse complement strand
TGTTAAAAATTAATTTATAATAAAGCTCCTTGTTCGCAGGGAGCTTTTTTATGCGGCTGGCTATGCAGCCCTACACATTCGGCTTTAAAGTAAGAAGGTTCAAAAAAAGCAAGTAGGCTAACAAAAGGTCGTTCCAGCATTAACAGCATTTATTTAAAAGCTCCTTGTAGTTACTTTGCTGAAATTTCTCCTTAAAATATCATCCTTGTCAAAAAGCTGACCAAGCTGCTTTATATTCAGATCTTTCATTAAAAAACTCCAAATTAAATTTGTAATTTTGCTTATTTACAACTTTGGAACGACCTTTGCTAGAAGGACCATAAGTTTAACTGTCTAAAGACGGGAGGTTATTATGAAAGGTTTATATTCATCACAAATACATTTAGTTAGTAAGGTTTTAGACATGCAATTGCAGCGTCAAAACGTTATTAACAGTAACCTTGCCAACGTTAATACTCCTAAATACAAGCCACGCGAACTTGAATTTGAAGGTGAGCTTCAAAAGGCCTTGGGTCTTGACCTTAAAGGCAATATGGCGCGTACCTCTGGTTCGCATATGCCTAATGCCTTTAGTGCCGACGGTTTTAGCCCTGAGTGGTTTAAAAAATTTACACCACGCGAAATTCATGGTGAAGATAGGGTAAACCTTGATAGAGAGATGACAAAATTGGCGAAAAACCAATTACATTATACTGCCTTAACACAAGTTATTCAAAAGAACTTTGAAGGCATTAAAACAATTATACAAGAAGGGAAGCAATAATGGACTTCATGACAGCTCTAGACATTAGTGCTTCTGCCCTTAGTGCAGACCGCACTCAGATGAATGTAATCTCTATGAACTTAGCTAATGCTAAGACTACGCGTACACCCATGGGTGGTCCATACCGCCGCCGTACCGTAATTAGAGAGGCCACTAATGTGGATGATCCTTTTTCAAAGCATATGCGCTCAGCCCTTGACCGTGAGTTGAAAGGTGTAAGAGTTAGCGCAGTTGCCATGGATGCTCGCCCCTAAAAGCAAGTTTATGAGCCAGGGCATCCTGATGCTAACGCTGAAGGTTATGTGTATTATCCTGACATTAACGTGGTAGAAGAAATGGCAAATTTAATGACTGCACAACGCAATTATGAAGCCAACGTTTCCACCATGGATGCGGTTAAAAAAATGTATCAAAAGGCCTTGGAAATAGGTCGTTAGAGTATAGGAGTTTGATATGAGTATCAGCGCAGTAGGAATACAAGCTTATAATAAAGC
>CAYJKC010000114.1:0-1274 GCA_964370675.1 uncultured Desulfovibrionaceae bacterium | reverse complement strand
AAATATATCACTCCACGCCGCATATTTGTAAATTCGCTATGTTCATTAACAGTTATGTGGCTCTGAGTGACGTAAATTCTATTATTTAATGATAACCGAAGAATTTAGTATGATTTACATTCTTGTACGAATTAATACGATAACTCGCTTCAACCGAGAGCCTTATACAGCGATATGGTCATTGGTGCTATGCTAGCAGGGTGAGACCTTTATGCCATGTGGTTGCAAAACCACAAATGGCATTGGCTCACTCTGCCCTGTAGTAGCTCATTGGAGTGAAACGACAATAGCTACGCAAGGATTAGCCATAGCCCAATGCAGAGGCAGGGGGGAGGGGGATTGCTAAAGGGGATGGGGGGTAGCGCAGCGCCCCCCCATCCCCTTTGCCCTCCGCGGGAGCGGGCGCAAATAGGTATAAAAACGATACTACATTTTAACAAATCATTATACGCAAAATCGCTCACATAAGTGCCACTCTCATTTTTGCTGCGTGCTAATGCACTTACAAAAATGGTTCACTTTGTACTTTAATGTGATTGTTTATGGTAAACTGTGCAAGGGGCATAATCTTTTAGTGTATAATATGGAAACTATTAACCAAGTCCTTGCAAGTACAGCGTTCTACGCCCTGTCATTCAGAGGAAGTGCACGCAAGTACACCTCGTTGAATACATGCCTTTAAAAAAAATACAAAATATATCACTCCACGCCGCATATTTGTAAATTCGCTATGTTTATTAACAGTTATGTGGCTCTGAGTGACGTAAATTCTATTATTTAAAGATAATCGAAGAATTTAGCATGATTTACATTCTTGTACGAATTAATACGATAACTCGCTTCAACCGAGAGCCTTATACAGCGATATGGTCATTGGTGCTATGCTAGCAGGGTGAGACCTTTATGCCATGTGGTTGCAAAACCACAAATGGCATTGGCTCACTCTGCCCTGTAGTAGCTCATTGGAGTGAAACGACAATAGCTACGCAAGGATTAGCCATAGCCCAATGCAGAGGCAGGGGGGAGGGGGATTGCTAAAGGGGATGGGGGGTAGCGCAGCGCCCCCCCATCCCCTTTGCCCTCCGCGGGAGCGGGCGCAAATAGGTATAAAAACGATACTACATTTTAACAAATCATTATACGCAAAATCGCTCACATAAGTGCCACTCTCATTTTTGCTGCGTGCTAATGCACTTACAAAAATGGTTCACTTTGTACTTTAATCTGACTGTTTATGGTAAACTGTGCAAGGGGCATAATCTTTAAGTATATAA
>CAYJKC010000113.1:0-1353 GCA_964370675.1 uncultured Desulfovibrionaceae bacterium | reverse complement strand
GTACCCTAAAATCAAAACAAAACTATGCTTTTTTCTTTTGTATTTCTTCAGCAATGTTAGCTGGTACTCGCTCATAGTGGTCAAATTGCATACTAAAAGTAGCACGACCTTGAGTGCGTGAACGCAAATCAGTGGCATAACCAAACATAGCAGAAAGTGGCACTTGTGCGCGCACACTTTGAGCACCGCCGCCGCGAGCTTCCATGCTTTGCACGCGCCCACGTCTACCGTTAAGATCGCCCATAACATCACCAAGATATTCTTCAGGTGTTACAACTTCCACATCCATAATAGGCTCTAGCAATACAGGTGAAGCCTTGGCAATAGCATCTTTAATAGCCATGGAACCAGCTACATAGAAAGCTTGTTCTGAGGAGTCCACATCGTGATAAGAACCAAAAACTAGGTTAACTTTAAGGTCTACAGTGGGGAATCCTGCTAAAACACCACTTTTCATAGCGTCGCGAATACCCTTATCAATGGCTGGAATATATTCTTTTGGAATAATACCACCAGTAATGGAGTTGGTAAATTCGTAACCTTCAGCTGGGTTTGGCTCAACTTCAATAACGCAGTGACCATATTGACCACGACCACCTGATTGCTTAGCATGCTTCATATCAGATTTAGATGGCTTAGAAATGGTTTCACGATATGCAACTTGTGGTTTACCAACGTTAGCATTTACGCCAAATTCACGGGTTAGGCGGTCTACGATAATTTCAAGGTGCAATTCACCCATACCAGCGATAAGAGTTTGATTTGTTTCTTCATCACCCTTTACACGGAAGGATGGGTCTTCTTTAGCAAGCTTGCCAAGGGCTGCAGAAAGGGCATCGCGGTCGCTCTTGGTTTTAGGCTCAATAGCAACTTCAATTACTGGCTCTGGAATATCTAGTGATTCTAACACAACACCATGTTTTTCATCACAAAGAGTGTCACCAGTAGACGCTTGCTTTAGACCAACAAGGGCAACAATATCACCAGCTCCTGCCCATTTAATATCTTCGCGCTTATTGGCATGCATCTTTAAGATACGCCCAACACGCTCTTTTTTACCAGTGTTAGCATTAAGAACGCTCATGCCAGATTCTACATAACCAGAATAAATGCGGAAGAATGACAAGTGACCGATAAATGGATCAGAGAACAACTTAAATACAAGACCAGCAAGAGGCTTTTTGTCATCACAAGGGCATTCAATAATTTCTTCTTCCTTATGAGGATTATGTCCCTTCATCACTTCAATATCAACTGGTGAAGGCAAGTAATCAACTACAGCGTCAAGCAAAGGTTGAACACCCATGTTACGGAAAGCAGAACCACACATAACTGGCACGATGGTACGATTAA
>CAYJKC010000112.1:0-1403 GCA_964370675.1 uncultured Desulfovibrionaceae bacterium | reverse complement strand
TCTGTGGGTGACAAAATGGCTGGTCGCCATGGTAACAAGGGTGTTGTATCTTGTATTTTACCAGAAGAAGATATGCCATTCTTTGCCGATGGTCGCTCAGTTGATATTGTATTAAACCCACTAGGTGTGCCTTCACGTATGAACATCGGGCAAATTATGGAAACACATTTAGGCTGGGCTGCCAAAGAACTTGGTCGTCAATTGGCTGAACTTGTGGATAATGGCTCTGCTCTTAATGTAATTCGTGATGAAGTTAAAAATGTATTTAAATCCGATGATGTTAACGCTTTGGTTGACGAAATGGATGATGACACATTCATAACTTCCGTTAAAAAACTTAAACATGGCATTGTTACCAAAACTCCAGTTTTTGACGGTGCTGCTGAAGAAGAAATATGGAAATGGCTTGAACGTGCCGGTCTTGATAATGACGGTAAAACCTTGCTTTTTGACGGACGCACCGGTGATGCATTTAAGAACCGCGTGACCACAGGTGTTATGTATTTGCTAAAACTACACCACCTTGTTGATGAAAAAATCCATGCTCGTTCTACCGGACCTTACTCTCTAGTAACTCAACAACCTCTGGGTGGTAAGGCTCAATTTGGTGGACAAAGATTTGGTGAAATGGAAGTATGGGCACTTGAAGCCTATGGCGCTGCATATTTACTCCAAGAGTTCTTAACAGTTAAGTCTGATGACGTAACTGGTAGAGTAAAAATGTATGAAAAAATCGTCAAGGGAGACAACTTCTTAGAAGCAGGACTTCCTGAGTCATTTAACGTACTTGTAAAAGAATTAATGTCTCTTGGTCTTGATGTAAACTTGCATCAAGAAGAAGGTAAAAAACGCCCTAAGCGTAACCCCTTTCAAGAGTAATAGTAATATATAATGATATGATAGAGTTGTGTAGTTATTTTAACCTGCACACTTAAATATAAGTTTCACCACCTACAGCCAAAACTGTAGGTGGTAAAAGTAGAAAATTTTTACAGGGTGTATTTATTGCACCACACAAAGGGTATACCATGAGTTTGGACGACCTTTTTACAACGCGCGGCACATCCGCCAATGTGGCAAATATTCGTAATTTAAAAGCCATTCAAATTTCCATTGCTTCACCAGAAAGTGTTAGAGAATGGAGTTATGGTGAAGTAAAAAAACCAGAAACCATCAACTATCGCACATTTAAGCCAGAACGCGACGGTCTTTTTTGCGCAAAGATTTTTGGTCCGGTTAAAGACTATGAGTGTAATTGCGGCAAGTACAAACGCATGAAACATCGCGGTATTGTCTGCGAAAAGTGCGGAGTTGAAGTTATTGCATCAAAAGTACGCCGTGAACGTATGGGGCATATTGAGCTAGCTGCACCTGTAGCGCATATTTGGTTCTTAAAAACCCTA
>CAYJKC010000111.1:0-1524 GCA_964370675.1 uncultured Desulfovibrionaceae bacterium | reverse complement strand
AAAAAACGGGTGATCATAAATCACCCGTGAATACAAACACACTATTTCAAAATACATTTTATAAAACTCAAGACTTAAGTTCTATAATCTGCGTTGCAGCTTACATAATCATGCGATAGATCAGAAGCAAGTAAGGTATAAACACCTGCACCAGCACCAAGCTCTATACGAACATGAATATCGCGCTGCTTTAAAGGTTCTTCAAGAGCTGCGTCATGGTCGCCCGCAACGGGCTGACCATTGCAAAATAGTTCCACATCACATAAAAATACGCGCACATCATCCGCACAAAATTCTGCCTCACTGCGCCCCACTGCGGCCACAATTCGTCCCCAATTGGCATCACGACCATACATAGCTGTCTTGACTAATTGAGAATGCCCCACAGTACGGGCAACTTTTTCGGCATCAGCATCATTTTTTGCGCCACTAACTTCAATCCTTATCACCTTGGTTGAGCCTTCACCATCTTGCACTAACATATATGCCAAAGAGCCAAGCATTTCAGTTAAAGCATGCTCAAGTTTTTGCATATCCGCTGGTGAAAGCTGCACCCCACTTGCGCCATTGGCTAGACCAAGTACAGTATCATTGGTTGAAGTATCACCATCAACCGTCACTCTATTAAATGTATTATCCACAGCCTGCACAAATAATTTCTGCCAAGCTTCTTTTTCAACCACAGCATCACAAACCACCACCGCAAGCATGGTTGCCATATTGGGGCAAATCATGCCAGCACCTTTTGCCATACCGGCAAAGCGCACAGTACCACCTGAAAACTCAACTTCTTGACTAAAAAATTTAGGAAAAGCATCCGTAGTCATCATGGCACGGGTAAAACCTTCTTCATCTTGATTGCCAAGATCATCCTTAAGCTTAGGTATAGCAACTTCCCACAAATCCATTTTTAATTGCGCCCCAATAACGCCAGTGGACATAGGTAATATGCTGTCATCATTAAGACCAAGAGCATCAGTCATCATCTTTGAAGTGGCTTTACAATTGGCAAGACCTTCATCACCAGTGCAAGCATTAGCTTGCCCAGAATTCACCAAAACCCCATGTACAGCTTTAGAGTTTTTCAAAATGCGCTGACATTCTAAAACAGGAGCTGCCTTAAAAGCATTGGTAGTAAAAACACCAGCTACAACACAAGGCTGCTCTGATACTAGCACTGCCACATCATTACGCTCAGGCTTACGAAAACCTGCACTTACCGCACCTACGGAAAAACCTTTTGGTAATGCCATAATTACCTTCTTATTTTATAATTTATTTTCGTTTTTTATTTTTCTGGAGAGAACTTTTTTGAAAAAAAGTTCTCTCCAGACCTCTCTCAAAAAACTTTAACTGCGACGATATATTAGCATTAAAAAATAATTCACGGCGCAACAATATTTTAAGGGTCCTGCACAATTATTTTTTAATTCTATTTTTGCACTTTTGCAGTAAGTTTATATTTACTTAAAAACTTACTCGTGCAGGACAAAAAGCACAAAAATCAATCATTTAACGAACAAG
>CAYJKC010000110.1:0-1576 GCA_964370675.1 uncultured Desulfovibrionaceae bacterium | reverse complement strand
TGGAACGACACTTCCATATCAAATTGAAAAATAATTTGAAATATGGAGTGTGAACATGCAAGAAAAACAATTTAATTCACCTAAGCCCCCAAAAACTACTGAACAGCAAGCGCAAGATTTTTTATTAAAAAGAATTCCTCCGCATAGCGTTGAGGCTGAGCAAGCAGTGCTTGGCGGTATCATTTTACGGCCAGAGCTTATGTTTAATATTGTAGAAGTCTTGCAGGAAAAAGACTTCTATTTACCGGCACATCAAATAATTTATGGTGCATTTTTAAGCCTTTTTCGTAAATCCATTACTATAGAGCTAATATCTGCAGCCGAACACATGAAAAATAACAATCAGCTAGAAGAAGCTGGTGGGGCAATATATCTTAGTGAGCTTGCGCAAGTAATTGTGAGCGGGGCCAATGCAGAACACTATGCGGGCATTGTGCGTGATAAATCGTTGCAACGTAGCCTTATTGGAGTTTGTTCTAATATTATTGGTAATTGCTATGATTCTAGCGTAGAGGTTAAGGATATGCTTGAGGAGTCAGAGCAAGCGGTCTTTGCCGTTGCGCAATCCGTCACTGGTAAAAATATTGTTAGGGTAGGGGATGTCATAAAAAATGAGCTTGATAAACTTGAAAAGCTGATGGATAGCAGAGAAATTATTACCGGTGTTACAACAGGTTTTGCAAAGCTTGATGATATGACCAGTGGTTTGCAGGCGTCAGATTTAATCATCTTAGCAGCACGTCCATCCATGGGTAAGACAGCTTTTGCGTTGTGTTTAGCCTTAAATGCTGCCATAAAACAAAATGTCCCCGTGGTAATATATTCTCTAGAAATGCCCAAGGAACAACTTATACAACGCATGATTGCGGTTTATGCCAAGATTGATGCATCACTTTTACGTCGTCCATATTTGCTTCAAGATGAAGATTGGGCGAGATTGCACATGGCCGTTGATATTATAAGCAATGCTCCAATATTTATAGATGATACTGCTGCATTAAACACCTTAGAACTAAAATCTAGGACGCGTAGGCTAAAGGCAGAGCATGGCGTAGGCATGGTTATTGTGGATTATTTGCAGCTCATGCGAGCTCCTAGACGTGATTCACGTGAACTTGAAATTTCAGAAATATCACGCTCATTAAAGGCTTTAGCAAAGGAGATGCAAATTCCAGTGGTTGCTCTTTCACAACTTAACCGCAAAGTGGAGGAGCGAAGTGACAAGCGCCCCATGCTTTCAGACTTGCGAGAATCTGGTGCCATTGAACAAGATGCGGATATTATTATGTTTGTTTATCGTGATGATGTTTATAAATTCACCACACCTGCTGAACGACCAGCCCAAGGCATAGCGGAGATTATTATTGGTAAACATCGCAATGGGCCTGTAGGCACTGCTGAGCTGCTTTTTACATCCAAATATACATCATTTGAAAACCTTGCACATGAGTGAGCTTTGTATGACTTATATGGGTGATAAAATAAGTGAAATTGCGCAAAGCTTTGAAGGCAAAAGCGGATTTTTTTCCAAGGATATATTGGTTAATTTTGAAGATATAAAAAATAAACCCATACT
>CAYJKC010000109.1:0-1614 GCA_964370675.1 uncultured Desulfovibrionaceae bacterium | reverse complement strand
GCGGCGGTCTCCAAAACCGCAAGCTGGGGGTTCGAATCCCTCCTGCCCTGCCATTTATCTTGAGTAAATGAACTCGCATACACCATTGTAAGCTATTCTCATTTATTGAGATTATTAAAACCTTACGCATGTAAGGTTTAGTATGCTTAGGCATATATGCTTAGCGCATAGTTTTTGTGGGCATTTTTTAAGCAACCGCTATTAAGCGGTCCACAACAGGTAAGGAATATGGCAACGAAGAAAACATCATCGAGCGAAAGCAAAGAATCTGCAACTCAAAACCCATTATCGCGTTTTATTGCATATGCAGAAGACTCAAGGGCGGAGTTGCGTAAAGTTAGCTGGCCAACGCTCAAAGAAACCCGCGGTGCTACCTTAGTTGTTTTAGGATTTGTGACTGTGATGTCTATTTTGCTTGGCCTTGTTGATTTAGGGCTTTCATCAATAATTCAGCTAATACTTGCGCGATAATATTATGAGTGAGCAAACAGATATACAAGTGCCAGAGGAAGTTCTGGATGAAAATGCCAAATGGTATATAGTTCACACCTACTCTGGTTTTGAACAGCGTGTCGAGCAAACCATTAATGAAATGGTTAGAAATGGTCAAGCACAAGGACTAATTCATAGAGTTGTTGTACCAACTGAAAAAGTTGAAGAGCTTGGCAAAAGTGGCGAAAAACGCACTACCAAACGCAAATTTTATCCTGGCTACATTATGCTTCAAATGACCATGACTGATTATTCATGGCATTTAGTGCAAACAATTCCTAAAGTTACTGGCTTTGTTGGTGGCAAAAATAGACCTGCCCCTATGAAAGACAGTGAAGCAGATAAAATTTTGCAACTTATGAAGGAACGTCAAGAAACACCTCGTCCTAAGTTTAATTTTGATCGTGGTGATGAAGTTCGCGTTATTGACGGTCCTTTTGGTGGATTTAATGGTGTGGTTGATGAAGTAAACTACGACAAGGGCAAGCTCAAGGTTTCTGTATCCATTTTTGGTCGTCAAACTCCTGTGGAACTTGATTTTATTCAAGTGTCTAAGGGCTAAGCTTCTTGCATATTAAGGAATAAATCATGGCGAAAAAAGAAATTGCCAAAATAAAATTGCAGATTTCCGCTGGTGCTGCCAATCCTTCCCCTCCGGTGGGTCCGGCTCTTGGTCAGCATGGCTTAAATATCATGGGTTTTTGCAAAGAGTTTAACGCTCGTACCCAAGATCAAAAGGGCATGATCATACCTGTAGTTATTACAGTGTATGCAGACCGCTCTTTTAGCTTTATTACAAAGACGCCCCCTGCATCTGTACTTATTTTGAAGGCAGCTAAAGTTGAAAAGGGATCTGGTGAACCTAACCGTAATAAGGTTGGCAGTGTTAGCATGGCTCAAATTGAAGAAATTGCTAAAACTAAAATGCCAGACCTAAATGCAGCAAGCCTAGAAACTGCCATCAAGACCATTAGTGGTACTGCACGCAGTATGGGAATTGAAATCAAATAAATTTGTTTTCGTTAGGTTGTTAAAATCAGTTGTACTGCTAAGTGCTAAGCACAAAAGCAGGAGATGTAAAACGACAAGGATAATATAATGCCCAAACATGGCAAAAAATTT
>CAYJKC010000108.1:0-1748 GCA_964370675.1 uncultured Desulfovibrionaceae bacterium | reverse complement strand
CCAATGTGCCGGGTGAGCATTTAGAATGGCATGGGCATAATGATTTTCATAAAGTATTGGTTAATGGTGTTTCGGCTTGGTTGTCTGGTTGTGGTGCTGTTAATGCCACCTTGTTTGGTTTTGGCGAGCGCACAGGTAATACTCCATTAGAAGCCTTAGTTATTGAATATATATCACTTACTGGTGATGATTTGGCGGCAAATACCTGTGTTATTAATGATATTGCTGAATATTTTGAAAAAGAGTTAGATTATTCCATTCCGCATAATTATCCTTTTGTGGGTCGAGATTTTAATGCCACATCTGCCGGAGTGCATGTGGATGGTTTAAGTAAATGTGAGGAAATATATAATATTTTTGATACAAAAGAACTTCTTGGCCGCTCTGTGCCAATTATTATAACCGATAAATCTGGCAGGTCTGGAGTAGCATATTGGATTAACAATACCTTTAAGCTTGACGAGAAAAATAAAATTAATAAACGTAATCCTCTTGTTGGTGCAATTTATGATGAAATTGTCAACACCTATGAAAAAACTGGCCGTAATACATCATTTTCGCACAATGAAATGTTAGCCCTTGTGCAATGCCATATGCCAGAATTATTTGATTCAGAATTTGGCACCATGAAGCGTTTAGCTGGTAAGTTATCTTCACGTATTTTGCTTAAAAAAGCGCGTGACCCTATGCTCTTGAAAAATGATGAATCCACCTTGCAATCTTTGAAAGACTTTATTGCCAAGTACCAATTTATTCAATATCTATATCTTGCTGATAATCAAGGTAAATTGCTGTGCTCTGCCATTAATGATCCTGCTAATGAACAAAAGTACAAGGTGCAGCATGTAGGTTTTGATTTATCATTGCGTGAATGGTTTCAAGAGCCCATGAAGACGGGTAGTTTGCATATTATGGATGTGTATCAATCACAGTTTACCAATAAACTTATTATAACGGTTTCTTGCACCGTGACTGATGCCAATGATGATATACAAGGTGTGCTTGGTGCAGATATGCAATTGGAAGAACTATTAAAGCGCGCTCAAATGTTAAAGGCTGAAGAATCACATCATGATGAGCATGAAGACATTGGAACACAAGTGTAAAAATTAAATAGTTCAACTTATACTTTAAGGATAACATATGCAAAATAATACTGTTTATTGGATTGAAGGCGATGGCATTGGGGCAGAAATTTGGCAGGTGGCACGTCCTATAATTGATGCGGCAGTGCAAAAATCATATGCTAAAAGTATCAATTGGGTGGAGTTACTAGCAGGTGAAAAAGCTCTAAAAGAAGTGGGCACACCCCTACCGGAAGCCACACTTGATAATTTGAAAAAAGCCCAAGTGGCCATTAAAGGTCCTCTAGGAACACCAGTTGGCACAGGCATGCGCAGTCTTAATGTGACCTTTAGGCAAGTGTTAGACCTCTTTGCTTGCGTGCGCCCCATAAAGCATTATGCAGGTATTGAAAGCCCGGTTAAGCATCCAGAACGAGTTAATGTTACAGTATTTAGAGAAAATACCGAAGATGTGTATGCCGGCATTGAATATGCTAGCCAAAGCCCAGAAGCAAAAAAATTAGCTGATTTTTTACATGAAGCCTTTGGTGTAAATATTTATCCAGATAGTGCCCTTGGCATTAAGCCCATGAGCCCCATGCGCTCTAAACGTTTGGTGCGTGCAGCCATTAAATATGCCATGGAGAGCAAAAGCTCCAAGACACAGCGCAATGTAACCTTGGT
>CAYJKC010000107.1:0-1873 GCA_964370675.1 uncultured Desulfovibrionaceae bacterium | reverse complement strand
TGGAATAAGGTGAATCAATGACCCGCCTTGAAAAAGTATACAAAGAGAAAGTAGTGCCAGAATTGCAAAAGGAATTTAACTATAAATCATCCATGCAATTACCTGGTATTGAAAAAATATCTCTTAATATAGGGCTTGGCCAAGCAAGCCAAAATAATAAACTTATGGAAGAAGCCATTGCTGAACTTACCGCTATAGCCGGTCAAAAAGCTGTGGTTACACGTGCTAAAAAATCAATTGCGTCATTTAAGTTGCGTGAAGGCATGCCCATTGGGGCAAGAGTTACTTTGCGTAGAGAACGCATGTGGGATTTTTTGGATAAGTTAGTTAACTTTGCCCTACCCCGCGTACGTGACTTCCGCGGTATACCAGACCGCGGTTTTGACGGTCGTGGAAACTTTACCTTGGGTATTAAAGAACATACCATCTTTCCTGAATTGGAAATAGATCGTGTAGATAACCCCAAGGGTATGAATATTACCATTGTGACCACGGCCATGACCGACAAGGAAGGAAAGTTCCTCCTTGATCAACTTGGTATGCCGTTTAGGAAGTAGGAGTAAACAATGTCTCGTACAGGACTTGAAGTAAAAGCAAGACGTAAGGCTAAATTTTCTTCACGCAAATATAACCGCTGCCCTATTTGCGGCAGACCACGTGCATATATGCGTAAGTTTGGGCTTTGCCGTATTTGTTTTCGCAATATGGCACTTAGGGGAGAACTACCCGGAGTGCGCAAATCTAGTTGGTAGTATAAGACTTGTAACTTAATACAAGGCTTATTTTTAGCCGAGATTTTAATCTTGGTTTATGAACTCAAGGAGTTAAAAATGTTAACAGATCCTATTGCAGATATGCTTACGCGTATCCGCAACGCACATTTGGCCCTACATAAGGAAGTGAATGTGCCGCGCTCAAAGATGAAGGAATCTATTGCCGGAATCTTGAAGCAGGAAGGTTACGTTGAAGACGTGGCCGTTGCTGACAGAACCATTACCATTACTCTTAAATATTATAAGGGTAAGGCTGTTATTTCTGGCTTAAAGAGGATTAGCACTCCAGGACGTCGCGTCTATGTTGGTGCTGGTGGTATTCCAAAGGTACAAAATGGCCTTGGTATTTGCATTCTGTCCACTTCACGTGGAGTACTTGACGGTGTCAGTGCTCTTGATAGTAAGGTGGGCGGCGAACTTTTGTGCGAAATCTGGTAGGCGGTGCCAATATGTCAAGAATTGGAAAACAACCTGTGTCCATCCCATCTGGTGTGGAAATTAAGCTTGGTAGTGATACTGTGGAAGTAAAAGGCCCAAAAGGCGTTCTTACTACTCCGCTTTGCCCTTGCATTGAGTATAAAATAGACAATAACGAAGTGCAACTAACCCGCAAAGATGAAAGCCGCGAAGCTCGTGCTCAGCACGGTTTGCGTCGCACCCTACTTGCTAATTGCGTGGAAGGTGTAACCAAGGGTTTTTCTAAAACTCTCGAAGTTATTGGTGTAGGTTACAAAGTTGCAGTAAAGGGTAATATTGTAGAACTTGGTGTTGGCTACTCTCACCCAGTAATTGTAGATTTGCCAAAGGGTATAGCTGCAACTGCTGAAGGTCAAAAGCTAACTATTACAGGTATTGATAAGGTTTTGGTTGGTGAAACTGCTGCCCAAATTCGTAAAATACGTAAGCCTGAGCCTTATAAAGGTAAGGGTATTAAGTATGACACTGAGATTATCCGCCGTAAGGTTGGTAAATCTGGTGGCAAGAAGTAGGTAAGACAATGAAAATATCTAAGAATACTAGTAGACTTAGCCGTAAAGTGCGTATACGCAAAAAAATTAGCGGCACAGCGGCTCGTCCCCGTCTTGTGGTATATCGGTCAA
>CAYJKC010000106.1:0-1911 GCA_964370675.1 uncultured Desulfovibrionaceae bacterium | reverse complement strand
GAAGCTCTTCTTCTTGCGGTTCATAAAGGTATTGTTGCCCAATCCCTGCTGTTTCTTCTTCTAAAGTTTTATCATGTGCATGTACTTCAGGTGGGGCAATGGGTAGAAGTGGTTGAACCACAGGAGTTTGCTTTGCCATGGAGATGAACTCACCAAATATAAGGTATACTTCATCCATAGCAAGGCTTTGGTATCCGTGAATTACTTCATTACCCACTAGACCAGCTAATGAAAAATCAAAGCTGCCCATTTTATCGCCAAAGGAAAGTAGGGTTTCATACTCAGTTTTGGCAAAGGTATCACGACCCTTTTTCCCAATACAAATGAACTTTACTTCCATGCCTTCAGCAACTTTTTCTCTGGCAAGTTTGCTTGCCGCATTAATTAAGTTGCCGTTAAAGCTTCCGCAAAGTCCACGGTCTGAAGTTACTATGATAATAGTACAAACGCGTTTTTCAGCGTGTGTTTCAAGCAGAGGGTGAGCATTGCCCTCGACCTTGGCAGCTAAATCACTAAGCATAACTTGGAATTTAGATGCATAAGGGCGAAAACGCTCAATACGAGATTGTGCACCACGCAACTTAGCAGAGGCCACCATATTCATGGCCTTAGTAATTTGCTTGGTTTTGCCAACCCCTACGATTTTCATTTTGACATCTTTTAATGAAGCCATATATCACCCCCGGCCTTAGGCCTGGAAGCCTTGCTTGAACGCCTCAATGGCAGATTTAAGCCCGGGCTCCACTTTATCATCAAGGGCTTGAACTTCTTTAATGGACACCAAAACTTCTTTTTTTGTTTCACGCAAGTAAGTGAGCATTTCACTTTCAAAACGGCGAACTTCTTCCACCGGCACATCATCCATATAACCGCGTGTGGCAGCATACATGGAAGCAACTTGCTCTTCTACTGGCATTGGTGCGTACTGAACTTGTTTCAAAAGCTCAACCAAACGAGCACCACGGTCAAGTTTGGCCTTAGTGGATTTATCAAGATCAGAACCAAATTGTGCAAAGGCTGCAAGCTCACGATACTGTGCAAGGTCAAGACGCATAGTACCAGCTACTTGTTTCATGGCTTTAATTTGTGCAGCACCACCAACGCGAGATACAGAAAGACCTACGTTAATAGCTGGACGAATGCCTGAGTTAAATAAATTTGGTTCAAGATAAACCTGCCCATCAGTAATAGAAATTACGTTGGTTGGAATATATGCCGAAACGTCACCAGCTTGAGTTTCAATGATGGGTAAAGCTGTTAAAGAACCAGCACCTAGCTCATCATTAACCTTAGCAGCACGCTCTAGTAAACGTGAGTGCAGGTAGAAAACGTCACCAGGATATGCTTCGCGTCCTGGTGGGCGGCGAAGTAATAGTGACATCTGGCGATATGCTACAGCTTGTTTTGATAAGTCATCATAAACAATAAGGGCGTGTTTGCCACTATCGCGATAGTATTCTGCCATGGTGCAGCCTGTATAAGCAGCAATAAACTGCAATGGAGCAGGCTCAGAAGCTGTGGCTGAAATAATGGTGGTATATTCAAGTGCACCATATTTACGTAAGGTTTCAGCAACAAGTGCAACTGTGGCCTTCTTTTGACCAATTGCTACATAAAAGCAGTGGATACCGGTTTCTTTTTGGGCTAAAATTGCATCAATACATACGGCAGTTTTACCGGTTTGACGGTCACCAATGATGAGTTCGCGTTGACCGCGCCCAATGGGTGTCATACCATCAATAGCCTTAATGCCTGTAGGCATTGGCTCATGTACTGATTTACGGGCAATAATGCCTGGGGCTTTTAGTTCCACAGGACGAACTTCCTTGGCATCAATGGGACCAAGACCGTCAAGTGGTTGCCCAAGTGGGTTAAGTACACGACCCATAACAGCGTCACCCACAGGTACAG
>CAYJKC010000105.1:0-1932 GCA_964370675.1 uncultured Desulfovibrionaceae bacterium | reverse complement strand
TTTTTTTTTGGGGGGGGGGGCCGCCACACCATTTATTCCACAAAAACCCCCCCCCCCCCCCAAAAGATTTTGTCAGCTATATACCCTAAGCGCGAACAGAATTCAAAAGCCCACCTACGCGAATAATTGCTAGTTCTTCCTCGCTTAAATCATTGCTTACTAAAATTTGTTTATCACCTACTTGCAAACTACATTGCTTACCAGCCTCTAATTTTGTGCTATCAAGATTTATAGGCATGGAAGCCTCAATGTCATTGTAATCAGCAGCATTAACAAAAAGTAAGGGCAATATACCAAAGTTAATAAGGTTTGCACGGTGTATGCGTGCCAATGAACAGGCTAAAACAATACGTATGCCAAGATGTCTTGGAGCTAGAGCTGCATGTTCGCGGCTAGAGCCTTGACCATAATTTTCCCTAGCCACAATTACTCCATTTTGCATAGCCCGTGCTCGGGCAGGAAACTCTGCATCTACGGGAGTTAAAACATATTCGGCAATGGCTGGAATATTAGAGCGCAATGCTAAAATATGCGTATTGGCAGGCATAATATGGTCAGTGGTGATATTATCTGGCAAAACAATGCTTACTTGACCTTTAAAGCTTGAGGGCAAACCGCTAAAGTTTTCCAACGGCACAATATTTGGACCGCGCAAAACTTGAACATCTTTTGAGTCTTGTGCAGGTTGCACAAATAAATCCTTAATACTTGGCACATTTTCTGGCAAAGCGGCACAGCTTGGGGGTGTTCCCCAAGTGTTTGGATCAGTAAATTCACCATGCAAGGCCACTTGTGCAGCCGTGAGTGGGCTTGTTAAATAACATTGAGCATCCTTTGTGCCACTGCGACCTTCAAAGTTGCGATTAAATGTACGCACACTAACCCCATTTGATACAGGCGCTCCACCCATACCAATACAAGGACCGCAAGAGCATTCCAAAAGACGCACTCCAGCAAGCAATAAATCATTTAATATGCCATTTTCTGCTAGCATGCTTAACACTTGTTTAGATCCAGGCGCCATGGCTGTAGGACAGCTAGGGTCAACTTGCTTACCCTTTAACACTGCCGCAGTTTGACATAAATCTCTGTAGGATGAATTGGTGCAAGAACCAATGGCCACTTGCTCAACCTTAGTGCCGGCTAAGTCTGCCACACGTAGCACTTTATCGGGCATATGTGGGGCAGCGGCTAGGGGTTCAATTTGGCTTAAGTCTAAGCGTACTTCTTCATCATAACTGGCATCGGCATCTGGCATAAGTTCAACCCAATCTTGCTCGCGCCCTTGGGCTTTTAAGAAAATACGCGTTTGTTCATCACTTGGGAATATAGATGTAGTTGCACCAAGTTCTGCCCCCATATTGGTAATGGTGGCGCGCTCTGGTACGCTAAGTGTTGCAACACCTGGTCCTGCATATTCAAAAACACTACCAACTCCACCCTTTACACTTCGCATTTGTAACAGTTTTAAGATAACATCCTTGGCAGAAGCCCATCCGCTAAGTGATCCTTCAAGCCATACGCGCACCACCTTGGGCATGGGTATGGTATAGGGTTTGCCAGCCATGGCTAGTGCTACAGAAAGACCACCTGCCCCCATGGCTAACGCACCAATACCACCGGCTGTGGGAGTATGACTATCAGAACCAATAAGCGTTGAGCCTGGTTTTGCAAAATTTTCTAAATGTAATTGATGGCAAATTCCTGTTCCTGCAGGAGAAAACAATGCTCCATATTTGGCTGCCACAGTACGTAAAAAACGGTGGTCGTCGGCATTGCGAAAGTTAGTTTGTAAAGTATTATGATCAACATAGCTTACGGCTAAATCCACTTGCACTTTATCCACCCCCAAGGCTTCAAATTGCAACCAAGCCATAGTGCCGGTAGCATCTTGGGTAAGGCTTTGGTCTATACGCAAAGCCACAGGCTCAC
>CAYJKC010000104.1:0-2018 GCA_964370675.1 uncultured Desulfovibrionaceae bacterium | reverse complement strand
TGCTTGAGCCTACCCAAAGTGGTAAAAGCTATGTAAGCACCTTTTCCCTACCCGGTAATGGCACACATGGTCTTTTATATAGAAATCCTGCTGATCCTAGCAAAACGTATAGTAATATTAACGACCTCTTGGGAGCTATTATTCCCCAAACTCAACCCGGACGTTATGTTATTGGGCAAGGTGCTGCTCCAGCAGGAAGCCTTACCTTTGACACTATGGTTAATGGTGTAACTACAAATTACTATGTAACACCCTTACAAACTCCGTCCTTAGGGCGTATTAACAACACCCTCAGCACAGACATCAATGGCGGGGCTTTTTATGGTATGTCTGGCGTTAACGGCGGCGCCATTTCGAATGGAAATAGAAACGACGGCTATAATATTAACGCAGATTTTTTTGATAATAATGCTACTGGCTTCGGCGGGGCTTTTCTTAATGAGGCCAGCGGCACTGACTCCAAAGCCAGCATTGGGAATATAAATGCCAGCTTCATAGCTAATACTGCTACTGCAGGTGATGGTGGGGCTTTTTATAATGGGGCCAGCGGCGATAACTCCACAGCCAGCATTGGGAATATTACTGCCTCCTTCATAGCCAATACTGCTGGCACTGACGGCGGGGCTTTTTATAATGAGGCCAGCGCTAACGCCACAGCCAGCATTGGCAATATTACTGCCTCCTTCATAGCCAATACTGCTGGTCAGCATGGCGGGGCGTTTTCTAATTATGCAAACGGCGCTAGCTCTAAAGCCAGCATTGGCAATATAAATGCTAGCTTCATAGCCAATACTGCTGGTCTGCATGGCGGGGCTTTTTATAACTGGGCCAGAGGCAATGGCTCAACAGCCAGCATTGGGGATATAAATGCCTCCTTCATAGCCAATACTGCTGGAAATAACGGCGGGGCTTTTTATAATTTTGCCATCAATGATAACTCAACAGCCAGCATTGGTAATATAAATGCCAGCTTCATAGCCAATACCGCAGGTGGCTTCGGTGGGGCTTTTCATAATCGTACCGATGGCGATAATGCTAAAGTCAGCATTGGAGATATAAATGCCAGCTTCATAGCCAATACCGCAAACTTCGGTGGGGCTTTTACAAATTTTGCCAGCGGTCCTAATGCCACAGCCAGCATTGGGGATATAAATGCTACCTTCATAGCCAATACTGCTGGTCAGTATGGCGGGGCTTTTATAAATTATGCCCTTGTCAATAACGATAAAGCCAGTATTGGGGATATAACTGCCAGCTTCATAGCCAATAGAGCTGGTCTGCATGGCGGGGCTTTTTTTAATTTTTCTGAAGACAGTGATGCCATAGTCAAGATTGGAAATATAAATGCTGACTTTATTGCCAATATGGCTGACACTAATAAGACTGATGCTACTGCCGGTCTTGGTGGGGCCATTTGGACCAATAGAAGCCTAAACTTCTTAGCTGATAGTAAGACTAATATATTTAGTGGCAATATGGATAGCACTGGATATAATGCCATATATATAGAAGATACTGCAGGGCATAATGTGGACTTGGCCTTAAACTTTGCCATGCAAAATGTTGGTTCATATATATTAAATGATAGCATTACCACCAATGTGGCTGGTTCATATGATGTGAATATTGGCGGGCAAGATGCTAGTATTAATATTGATAATTTTAATGAGCGCACCTATACGGGACAAAGGCTTGCAAGAAATAATTTCTACTTAAACAATGTTATAGATGATGCTGATAATGTTAATGTGCAAGCTGCCACCTTACGCCTTGGCACAGTAAACCATGCTGGGCAAAACTTTGTGGGCGGTATTAATGCCAACAATACCAATATCAACTATGGCGGTATGTTAGAAGTAGCCGTGGGGCATGGTAACACTGCTAATATAAGTAACAATTTAAATATTAATAATGGCGGTAGCTTTAAGGCAACCAGTGGGCGTTTAAATAATGCCAATGTAAACTTTGCTTCCAATAGCTTATTTATTCATGATGCTGACACCATGGGCAATGCCGTA
>CAYJKC010000103.1:0-2178 GCA_964370675.1 uncultured Desulfovibrionaceae bacterium | reverse complement strand
AGTACCACGTATAGACTATCGTCTATACTTTGGCATAAAGCACGAAAATCAATCGCTTAACGGCGAAGCAAAGCTCCGCCTATCCCTGCTCTCTGTAGCCGTAAAGTTCGCAAGCTCACTTAACGGCTATGCTTCGCACCCTTCGGGCAGGACTCTTGATTTATCGGTCGTACTGACTTTGTCAGCACTCTCTTTTATGGCTATTAATATTTATAATGTACAGCAGTATAGATTAAAAAGGAAAAAATGACAAGAAAACTACATAACAAGGAAATACCCTCCTTGAAATGAGATTGCCGTAATTTCCTAGCAAATTCTTGGAAGTTGATCCCCCTCAAGCATAGCAAGCAAACGCCTTCCGCCAATATCAGTTTGCATAAGCACTTGTCCGGCACGGGTAAGACCCTCTTCAGGTGCACAAACTTTTCCAATGCAAGCTGCTCCATGCCCATATGGGCTTTTACGCATGGCATTGAGTACATTATCAGCACAGTCTTGTGGTACTATACAAATAAGCTTACCTTCATTGGCAAGATATAAGGGGTCAAGACCTAAAAATGCACAACCATTACGTACATTTTCATCAATAGGCACAAGGCTTTCTTGCACCTCAATACATACTCTTGATTGAGTTGCAATTTCATTTAAGGTAGTGGCAAGACCGCCACGAGTGGGGTCGCGTAGAACGTGTATATTTTCATGGCTTGGCACACTGGCTAAAATATCAGCCACCATATGATTAAGCGAAGCTGAGTCAGATTGCACATCACTTACAAAGGATAGTCCTTCACGTTGCCCCATAATGGTTAAACCATGATTACCCATAGGACCACTAATAAGCACTACATCTCCAACTTGAGCATTATGTCCAGAAGGCGGGCTACTACTTATGATTTCACCAATACCCGTGGTATTAATGAATATTTTATCACACATACCCTTGGGCACAACCTTGGTATCACCGGTAACAATGCGTACATTGGCTTCATTGGCAGCTTGCGCCATATCTTGCACTACGCGCTCAAGAACATCAAAATCAAGCCCTTCTTCTAAAATAAAGGCGCAAGTCAAGTATAATGGTTTTGCACCTAACATAGAAACATCATTAACAGTTCCATGCACAGCCAATGTACCTATACTACCACCTGGGAAAAATAGCGGTGTTACAGTATATGAATCAGTGCTCATGGCAATGGGACCATTTATATTAAGCAAGGCGGCATCGTCCATTTTCTCCAAAATGTCATTGGAAAAATGCTTTAAAAAACATTGATTAATAAGCCTTTGAGATGCTCTACCTCCACTGCCATAGTCAAGTAAAATGGTTTTTTCCATTCTATACTCCCAAACGATATTTATAATAGGCAGCACAAGAGCCTTCAGTAGATACCATACAAGGCCCCACAGGCTTTGCCGGCGTACAGGCTTTACCAAAAAGTTTACATTGTGGGGGGCTTAGTTTACCCTTTAACACATCTCCACATTTACAACCGCTTATACCCTTAACCTCTGGTAGGCTTAAACCAAGTTTAAGCATGGCATCCATATCTTCAAATTCTTTATCTATAGATAGACCACTTTGCGGTATGCAGCCAATGCCGCGCCACAATGCATCACCGGGCACAAATACCTGCTCAAGTATAGCCCTTGCACGAGGATTGCCATCATTATCAACCGCGCGAATATAAGCATTTTGAATGCTACTTTGACTACCTTGCAGTTGCTCTGCCATCATGCACAGTGCTAACAAAATATCTGCAGCATCAAATCCGGCAACAATACCGGGGGTTTTATATTCTTCTAAAAATTTATAAGGCTCTAAGCCAAGAATGGTTGAAACATGACCGGGCAAGAGGAAGGCATCAACAGCGCATTCTACATCATCTAAAAGCACGCGCAAAGCTGGTGGTACAAGCTTATGACACGAAAAGATTAAAAGATTGTTTATACCCTGCTGCCTTGCCATAAGCATAGTTCCGGCCACAGTTGGAGCAGTTGTTTCAAAGCCAACCCCAAGAAAGACCACTGTATCATTAGGATTGTTTTTAGCTAAAGCTAGTGCATCTAAAGGAGAGTAAACAATCTCAACTCTAGCCCCTTCTGCTTTAGCATGTTTTAAGCTACGCCCATCTGGTCCAGGAATGCGCAACAAATCGCCAAAGGTTGCCACAATTAAGT
>CAYJKC010000102.1:0-2259 GCA_964370675.1 uncultured Desulfovibrionaceae bacterium | reverse complement strand
AATACCCAAAATGGTGGAAGCAGTTCAACTGTTGCTTCTGGCGCTTTCTTAAGTGGCGAAGGAAACCATACTGCAATCAATACCGGGCTTTTAAATGCTAGTGCCACCAACTATAATAGTGGTCCATATGAAGTTACTTATAGTATTGACCCATTCACAGGTGCTACTTTTGTGAGTGGTAATTTAGACTTCATTAACGCCACTGGTATTAGCATTGGTGGTGAGGGCAACCATACTGCAGTTAATACAGGCGACCTTAACGTTGTGGCAACTCACGTTG
Organism: uncultured Desulfovibrionaceae bacterium; assembly: GCA_964370675.1. Lineage (GTDB taxonomy): Bacteria > Desulfobacterota > Desulfovibrionia > Desulfovibrionales > Desulfovibrionaceae > CAYJAD01. The sequence goes on along the minus strand of CAYJKC010000102.1, from coordinate 1,979 downwards.
GCAATCAAGAGAATGTATGGAGCACAGCTAAAGGCATGGAAGCAATTGCAACAAATGGCAGTCATCTATTTGCCAACTTTGGTAATATTAATGCCATTTCTGATATTGCCATTGATGCATCTAAAAATAGTTACATTCAGAGCTCTGCTGTTGCTATGGATGCACAAACAAATGTACTAATATTAGACACAGGTCCAAACCCTGATCAGGGTGTAGGTAACCATAACATGGTTAATATGGGCAATCTTAGGGCCATGGGCGGTCAAGAGGCCATTGGTATGCGCGCCATAGGCGAAGGTAGCCACGGTTTGGTCAATATGGGCACCATTAATACCTTAGCATATGCTAAAGATGCATATAGCGTTGGTATGAGTGCTAGTGGTAATTTATATTCTGGAAAACATGGCTTTGCCAATAGCTATATAACCAACAGAGGCGTTATTAATGCTCACGCTTTTGGTGCTGACAGTGTAGCAACTGGTATGCATGTATTTGGTCAAAATATAGAAGGTGGCGCACACTATGTGCACAACTATGGTTTTATTAACACTCATGCACCTAGTGGGCGTGCCTATGAAGTGCTAGGTGGCAATGATTATCGCGTGGGCACTTTTGCAACATCACTACGTAATTATAGCCCTCTTGATACTGTTTTTGGTACATATGATACTAGCTATGACTTAGGTGGTGGTAATGGTAGTGTGCACTTTGACTCCAATAGTATCTTGATCTTGCGTCCTGGTAGTTTTGCAGAAGGTTTTGCTCTAGGTAAAAACTTTGCCTTAACTAGCATGATTGCCGTTGATGTAGACCCCACCAGTGATCTTAATATGCAACACCCAACTACCATTAATGGTCATATTGGTGCTGTTACATCAGAAGTTTCTTTCTTAGAAGCCAAGCTTTCAGGTCCTGCCAATGCTCCGTCAGTTAGCCTTGACTTTAATGAAAGCGAACTACCAGGCACTGCTGGCTTGCAAAATGCCTTAAATCAAGCCATGACTCAATATGGTAACATTTCAAGATTTTTAAGAGCACAAGCTTATACTGCAAGCTCAAGCAATGCTGTAGCAGAAGCTAGTGATTTAAGCGGCACTTCTGCTGGTTCATATATGACCGATAACAAATGGCAAGTGTTTCTAAGCCCATATGTAGATATTGTGAATAACAATGAATACAACTTTACCAACAATAGCTATGGTGTTAGTGGTGGAGCAAGTTACCGTGTTAATGAACACTTTGCCATAGGCGCGCACTTTGACTTTAACCATGGTGATCTATTTGGCAGTATTATGGGTATGGAAGGTGATTCAGACTCCTTTGCTGTGGGTATACATGCTAACATTAACATTTTCCCTGCATGGTATATCACAGGCCAACTAACCACAGCCTATAGCCAAAGTTTTAACTACTATGACTCCGCTGCCTTGCTCGACCTTGGTAATGTTGATACATTTACCACCGGTCAATCCATTTATGGTGCCATTAATACAGGTTATGTTTTTGAATTTGCCAAGGGGCATAGCCTAACTCCTGAACTTGGCATTAGCTACATTGGTTTACGCAATGATGGCTTTAACCTAAAATGGAATAGCCAAGATGCCAGTGAATATAATGGTCTTTATGACTTAAAGTTTGAAGACAGCTACTATGAAGCATTTTATGGCAATTTAAGCCTTAACTGGCGCAGTGAATGGCAGTTTGCTAATGACTCATCCTTGGCATTACTTGCCTCAGTTGGGCTTCGTCATAAGCTTGGCGGTAGTGATCTCATGAGCCATATAGCCATGGGTGAGATTGGTCACACTTTCTATGATTCAGAAGATTGGACCACTTGGTTAGTTGATGCAGGTGTTGAATATCGTAAGGGTAACTTTAGTGTGAGTTTAGCTTATGATGGTCAATATGGTGTGCAACAAGAAAGCCATGGTGGTAATTTATTGTTTAGGTTAGAATTCTAAAATTATTAATTAATTAAT
>CAYJKC010000101.1:0-2306 GCA_964370675.1 uncultured Desulfovibrionaceae bacterium | reverse complement strand
TTCTTGCGGCATCTTTAGAATCGGTGCGCCCCACATAGCGTTCATCAGCCGCGCGTGACATTAAACGCACTCCGGCATCTTGACTATGAATATCGGCACTAACATTTGATAAAAATGACGCAGTCTTATATTGCAGGCGCGGGTAGTCAAATTTAATGCCGGCAGGGGTGTTTCGTACAAGCTCTACGCTAAAGTTGCCTGTATTATAATCAAAAGGATTTGCTTTAATTTGTTGTAATGATGATGGAGTCCAATAAGATAGATCATCACCGCTCCAGCCATGCACATAGCTTGCACTATTGCTAAAGCCCTTGGCTATAAATATTTTTGTACCAGTTGGCTTGGAGCTAGTAACATGCAACTTTGCACCCTCTGCAACTTTTAATGTACCGCCATTACTCACAAGAGCAGCATTATTCTCCATGTTGTCGATGTAGTAATGCATGGACGTATTTTTGGCAAAGCTCACACTACCAACATTTAGACTACCGCTAGTTGCTCTAAAACTACCACCATTATTAATATTTAAATTACTGTTAATATTAGCAGCATTATCATGCCCCACGGCAACTTCTAATACGCCGCCATGGTTAACATTGGTATTGTTGGCATTAATACCACCAATAAAGTTAGCTCCAGCATGGTTTACAGTGCCAAGGCTTAAAGTTGCCCCTTGCACATTAACATTATCAGCACCATCTATAACATTGTTAAGTAAGAAGATATTTTTACTAGCATCTTGCCCAGCAATGTTAACATCATAAGCACCAGCCACACTGGCGGTAATACTATCATTTAGCATAAATGAACCAACATTTTGCATAGCAAAGTTTAAGGCTAAATCAACCCCATGCCCACTATCTTCAATATATATGGCATTATAGCCAGTGCTATCCATATTGCCACTAAAGATATTAGTCTTGCTGTCAGCTAAGAAATTTAAGCTTCTACTGGTCCAGATGGCCCCACCAAGGCCAGAAATAGCATCTGTCTTATTAGTATCAGCAATGTTGGAAATAAAGTCCGCATTAATATTGCCAATACTGACTGTGTTACCGCTAGTGGCATAATTATAAAAAGCTCCACCATGCTCGCCAGCTCTATTGGCTATAAAGGATGCATTAATATTGCCAATGCTGGCTTTAGCGTTAGTGGTGGCATGATTTACAAAAGCACCGCCGTCGCTAGCAGCAGTATTGGCTATGAAGCTGGCATTAATATCCCCAATGCTGGCTGTGCCATTAACGCCGCTTGCTAAATTATAAAAAGCACCGCCGTCTGTGCCAGCTCTATTGGCTATGAAGCTGGCATTTATATTACCAATGCTGGATGTGACATTAACGCCGCTGGCTTGATGATAAAAAGCCCCGCCGCTCGAGACAGCTGTATTGGCTATGAAGCTGGCATTTATATTGCCAATGCTAGCTTTAGCGTTAGTGGTGGCATGATTTACAAAACCACCGCCGAAGTTGGCAGTATTGTTGAAAAAATCTACGGTTATGTTAAACGCACCGTTTTGATCTCCATTCAAAATGGCTCCGCCGTTGGTGCCAGATGATATACCATAAAAAGCACCGCTGGTGATATCGCTACTGAGGGTATTGTTAATACGCCCTAAAGTTGCCCCTTGTAAGGGTATTACATAGTAATTTGTAGTTACCCCATCAACGTTGGTAGTAAAGGCAAGGCTTCCTGCTGGCGCAGAACCTTGCCCAATAACATAACGCCCGGGCTGAGTTTGGGGGATAATGACACCCAAGAGGTCGTTAATGTTACTATATGTTTTGCTAGGGTCCGCAGGATTTTTATATAATAAACCATGTGTACCACTACCGGGCAGGGAAAAGGTGCTTACATAGTTTACACCACTGCGAAATGGGTGAATTATAACATTATCATTATCATCAGGAACAGTATAACAAATTGTCGAGCTATTCGACGTGACACACTCAAGATGTACGGCCTGCGCTGCACTTGGACTAAGCGCAGAGCTTGCAAGCACTGCCACAAAACCAGCAGTAATTGCAGCACGTTTTAACAAAGTGCCAAAATTATTTAAGATATTACATTTTTTTAGCACAGCCTTGTAACGATTAATTAAATTATTTAGCGCGTTTTTACTTTGCATAAGCTCCCTTTTTCATGGCTATTAATATTTGTAATATACCAAAGTATATATTAAAAAGGAAAAAATGACAAGAAAAATACATAATAATTATAGGGCAAACGCATCTAAATTTATCCAACCTTAGTCGGCGACATTTTCCCCATTAGCACCTGCGGTATTTATGCCAAAGCGTGGTCTC
>CAYJKC010000100.1:0-2352 GCA_964370675.1 uncultured Desulfovibrionaceae bacterium | reverse complement strand
TAGTATAAAAATACAATTGGCATCGATGTAATTGATGCCAGTATTTTTATACTATTACTAACGAAAAACGCTATAAAGCACCTGTGATGGGGTGCTGAGTTAAGGCAATAGCCATATAACCTGTTTATTATATTTACGTATATAAATTAAAATTCCGGTGGCATTTGTAGCATATCAGCATAAGTAAAAACTGGACCATCGACGCAAATATAATGTGGACCAACCTTACAATGCCCACATTTACCAACCCCACAACGCATATTTGTTTCTAGGGCAGTATAAATATCTGTGCTTTGCATGCCAAGTGCAAGCAAATCCTTGGCTACAGCCTTAATACGCCTAGCAGATGCACAAACAATAGCTGAAGTTTCTTGCCAATTAAGGCCTAAGTCTTGCTCTAAACCTGGCAAGAGATCGTTAATATAGCCCACATGTGCATCTACCTCTTGAGTAGGCTTTGCCAAGGCATAAAGTATATGTACATTAGGAACATTCTGCCAAGACTTAAAGTCTTCCTTTAACATTAGCTCAGCATAGGTTAAAGCACTGGCAATAATTATAATATGCTTAAAATCTTTATAATTTTCAATGGCACGTATGAGAGGAGAACGCACCGGTGCATACCCCACACCTGAACCAATGACCAATAAACTACGTCCTTTGAATTTATCATATGGAAATGGCACACCATATGGACCACGCAAACCAATAACATCTCCTACTTGTTTCTTAAACAAGCTAGACGTAACCTTGCCTACTTTCTTAATATAAAATGAAAGTTCATGCTCAACTCTATCACTAAAAGGCACCGAAATAGCCACTTCACCTACGCCAAAATCTGTGAGCATGTAAAATTGTCCGCGCAAAGCGGGTCTGTCAGCATAAGGCAGAGTTTCTGGTTTTTCAAGGCGTACGGTAAAACGCCTAATGCTTTTAGCCTCATCATATAAATCAATGATTTTAGCCTTACGTGGAACATATAATTCTGCGTTATATTTAGGCACAGGCTTTACAAAGGGAATTTGAACAGGCTCACTTGCTTCAGTTAAACCATAGCTATTTTCATCATAGGCATGGAGTAAGGTTTGGGCAATGTTTGCCATATCAATAGCAGCAGGACAAGTAGCAGAGCAACGCCCACAACCTGTGCAACCTTTAAAATCAAAACGATCTTCAATATACTGTAACTTATCATAAATTCTATAGCGCACCATGCTTAACCAATGTCGCGGATTATGCCAACCAGCATTGCGAGTAAAACCTTGCGACTGACAAGAATCCCAATAACGCACCCTTTTACCCCCACCTTGCAAATCATGTTCTTCATGGGTGGTGAAACACGTGCAAGTACCACATACCCTTGTACAACCAGAACAAGCAATGCAACGTGGGGCTATTTCTTGCCATATGGGATGAGAAAAACCTGCACGCATGGCTGCGCGTAAATGTGTAAAATCAAGCTTTTTGGCAAAGCGGGGTAAGGTTTCGTCTAATAAGCTAAGACGGCGTTCACTAGCATTATTATGCTCTTGCACAAGGTGAGCAATGTTTTCTAAAAGTTGCTCACCCTTGGCACTATGCACATGCACAATATAAACGTCATTTTCAAAATCAGGCGTAAGACTTATGTCACACCCAGCAACTCCTTCAAGTGAAGCAAAGGGTCCGGTAACTCCACCATGAGCAGAGCAAAAACATTGCTCACCAGGTTTAGTGCAATTCATAGCTATTACAAAAAGATGTTTTTGACGCAATTCATGATGAACGTCCGCATACTCATCACCAAAAAACTTATGCATAAAGGCAAGAGCATAAGCATCGCAAGGGCGCACCCCAAAAATTATATGGTCAGTTAACTTGCTCTCTATGTCAGCAGGCTTCACCCATAGTCTCTCCTTACCCTCAAAGCTAAATAATTCCTCACTTTCTGCAAAAACAAAATTCTTGGGCGACATAGCTGTATTGACATAACTTTCAGGATTAAGTGCAAGAGTGTCTGATTCCACATAGGGCGCAAAGTGCGCATTTTGTGCATTGCCTTGAGGTGTAAAAAGTTTGGCACTCTTACTCCACTCGTTTAAGGCCTTTGGCAAGGATGACATAGATAAGCAAAACATATTTTTTCCTATTAACACATGGTTTATAATATAGTAACGCGTTTTGAAAAGTTTTTATCTTTCCCATAATGTTCATTCTAAATATCCATGGCATGGCTAATTTTAAACTTTTTACCAGTTACGCTTATTTTGGCAAGAACATGTTTAAGGTTGGGGTTCTTTTTGAGCAATTAGCCGGCGGGGAAGCCGTTAACGTTAGGTGAGCTTGCGAACCTCACGTTAATCAAAGCGTAAG
>CAYJKC010000099.1:0-2362 GCA_964370675.1 uncultured Desulfovibrionaceae bacterium | reverse complement strand
TCCAAATAAAATTTACACCTTAGCCGCAGTTTTAAGATCAGCTATGGCGTCAGTTTTTTCCCAGCTAAACTCTGGTAGTTCACGCCCAAAGTGCCCATAGCAAGAACTCTTTTTATAAATGGGGCGTTTTAAGTCTAGGCGTGAAGTGATATAATATGGACGAAGGTCAAATACTTCACGCACAGCCTTGGTCAATACACTATCTGGAATATCACTGCTACCTAGTGAAGATACAAGCACAGATACAGGCTCAGCCACACCAATACAATAAGCAATTTGCACTTCGCAGCGTGGGGCAAGACCTGCTGCCACAATATTCTTGGCTATATAACGACCCATATAAGCGCCTGAGCGGTCAACCTTTGAGGGATCTTTGCCAGAAAATGCACCACCGCCATGATGACCAGCACCACCGTAGGTATCTTGAATGATTTTGCGACCAGTTAAGCCACAATCACCCATGGGCCCACCCACAACAAAGCGACCGGTAGTATTAATAAAAATTTCGCAATCTTTCTCATCAAAATATCCTGATGGCTCAAGCACAGGACCAATAACATGGGTTCTTACAGCAGCTTCAATGTCGGCTTGGCTTGCACTATCACTATGTTGAGTTGAAACTACCACATTGTTAATGCGCACAGGAACACCATTTTCATATACAAATGAAACTTGGGTTTTACCATCAGGACGGAAAAAATCTACAATACCAGCTTTGCGCACCCTGGTTAATTGCTCTGAAAGCTTGTGTGCCCAATAAATGGGAGCAGGCATAAGGGTTGATGTTTCATTGCAAGCAAAGCCAAACATCATACCTTGGTCACCAGCACCTTGATCTTCTGGGGCAACACGGTCAACACCTTGGGCAATATCTGGAGATTGTTTATCAATAGAAGATAATACTGCACAAGTTTGCCAATCAAAGCCCATTTCAGAGCTAGTATAGCCAATATCTTTAATGGTTTCTCTAACAATATCTGCAAAGTCAGTATAGCCCTTGGTGGTAATTTCACCAGCAATGACTGCCATACCAGTAGTAACAAGAGTTTCGCAGGCTACTCTTGAATCTTTGTCTTGAGCAAGTAGGCTATCTAAAATGGCATCTGAAATTTGATCCGCTACCTTATCAGGGTGACCTTCTGTAACAGATTCAGAAGTAAATAAATAAGTTCCTTTATGTGGTTGCATGCATACTCCTTTTGCTTTTAAAAAACATTTTATACATTAAAACAATAACATATTATCAATAAGCCTTGCTTTACCGATGCGCACAGCACAAGCAAGCAATGACGTATTATTTAAATTTTCTTGAGGTTTTAAAGTTTTACTATCCACAATAGAGGCATAATCAATATTCCCAAGTGGTATATTTTCTGCCAAATATGCTTCGACCATCTGCAACACTTCACTTGATTTAGCACCCACACTTGCCATTTTTTTAGCTTTGCATAGCGCTTTATAAATGTGTGGTGCTTGAGATCTTTCATCTTCATTCATATAAACATTACGAGAGCTTAGGGCTAGACCATCAGCCTCGCGCACTATAGGGCAACCAATAATATTAATGGGGATATTTAAATCACGCACCATTTGACGAATAATAGTTAACTGCTGCCAATCTTTTTGACCAAAAACAGCCATATGAGCTTGCGTTATCATAAATAGTTTTAAGACAACCGTAGCCACCCCGTCAAAATGTGTAGGTCTTGAAATACTACAAAGACCTTTATTTAATGCTGGCAAACTGACCACAGTGCTAAATCCTTCTGCATACATTTGACTGGTATCTGGAGCAAAAATAGCATCAACCCCCATTGACTTAGCAATGGCTGAATCATATTCTAAATCACGTGGATAAGCAGCCAAATCTTCTGTAGGTGCAAATTGCATAGGGTTAACAAAAAGACTAACCACTACTTTAGTGGCATTTTCACGTGCATATTTCATGAGCGATGCATGCCCAGCATGGTAATAACCCATGGTAGGAACTAGGGCTACCTGCTCTCCAGCCGCCTTCCATGCCATGCAAAGGTCATAAATTTCTGAATTTTTATTAAGTATCTGCATATCAAGTTATAGTAATATATTTAATTGGTCATAACTTATACACGCACAATCAAGCATTGTCCAGAGAGATTTGAGCTTATAAAAGTTGGAAAATACATCTTTTATCATTTTTATAAAATCACAACATGAATAAAACCCTACGCCTAACCAAGTCCATGCAGACATGACACTCTACGGCTTGTCATTCAGAGGAAGTGTACGCAAGTACACCTCGTTGAATACATGCCTTTAAAAAATACCAAATATATCACTCCACGCCGCATATTTGTAAATTCGCTATGTTCATTAACAGTTA
>CAYJKC010000098.1:0-2400 GCA_964370675.1 uncultured Desulfovibrionaceae bacterium | reverse complement strand
CCACAAGGGAGCAAGTGATGAAAAACAGCAGAAGAAACTTCCTTAAAGTGGCAGGTCTTTCGGCCTTTGCTCTAGGGAGCGGGGTAAGCTCTACCCTTGCTGCCACTGATGCCCTTGCTGCTAGAATTGGCAGTTATGAGCCAAGTGCAAAGGCACTAACGGCTAAACGCTGGGCCATGGTTATTGATACGCGTAAATTTATGAAAGATGCAGATTTTACGCCCATAATTGATGCTTGTAATAAAGTGCATAATGTTCCAAACATTCCTACAAATCAGAATGTTAAATGGATATGGACTGATAGTTATGAGCACGTTTTCCCCGATGATATGAATGAAATGCTCCCCACTAAGGTGAAGGGACAAAAGTTCTTCTTACTCTGTAACCACTGCACAAATCCACCTTGCGTGCGTGTGTGTCCAACCCAAGCTACATTTAAGATGAATGATGGTACTGTGGCTATGGACTATCACCGCTGTATTGGTTGCCGTTTTTGTATGGCTGGTTGCCCTTATGGCGCACGTAGCTTTAACTACATGGACCCACGTAAGTATCTTTCAAAACCAGAACCAAACCCCGAATATCCTACTAGGATGATTGGTGTGGTTGAAAAGTGCACATTTTGCGTTGAACGTCTAGCTAAAGGTCTTATGCCTGCATGTGTTGAAGCTGCCAATGGTGCTATTTTATTTGGTGATTTAGAAGATCCAAATTCCGATGTACGCAAGGCATTAGCCGAAAACTTTAATATCCGCCGTAAGCCCTCATTGGGCACTCAGCCGGGTGTTTACTATTTAATATAGGGAGGCAGCCATGATTGAAAAAGTATTGCAAGGCTCCAAAGCCTACTACATCTGGCTCCTTTTCTTGCTTGGTGTAATTGGTGTTGGTGTTTGTGTTTATATTTACCAATTACAAGAAGGTCTTACCATTACTGGTATGAGCCGTGATGTGTCATGGGGTTTGTATATTTCGCAATTTACCTATTTTGTAGGTGTTGCGGCTTCAGCGGTAATGCTTGTTTTACCAGCCTATTTCCACCATTATAAGAAGTTTAAACGCATGATTATTTTTGGTGAATTTATGGCCATTGCTGCTGTAATTATGTGTATGCTCTTTATTGTTACCGATATGGGGCAACCCCAGCGTGTGTTAAATGTTATATTATTCCCTACCCTTAACTCTGTCATGTTTTATGACATGTTGGTGTTATCAGGATATTTATTCCTTAACATTATTATTGGTTGGGTAACTTTAGAAGCAGAACGCCATGATGTAGATCCACCTAAATGGATAAAGTATTTAATTTATACATCCATTGTTTGGGCTTTCTCCATTCATACAGTAACGGCCTTCCTATATGCAGGTATTCCTGGTCGTCACTACTGGCTAACAGCCATTATGGCAGCACGTTTCTTATCCTCGGCATTTTGCTCAGGTCCAGCTATTTTGCTTCTATTAATGTTGCTCTTAAAGCGCTTGACCAACTTTGACCCAGGTAAGGAAGCTGTAAAAACGCTTACTGTTATCATAACATATGCCATGTGTATTAACGTGTTCTTCTACATTCTTGAGCTATTTACCGCTTTCTATAGTGGTATGCCAGGTCACCAACATCCATTTGCCTATCTATTTGCAGGGCATGATGGACACATTGGCTGGGTGAGCTATTGGATGTGGGCTGGTGTGGTTATGGCATTCCTATCCTTAGGCATGCTAATTCCGCCAAAGTACCGTGAAAACCATAATATATTACCTATTGCTCTAATTATGCTAGTTTTAGCATCTTGGATTGATAAAGGTCTTGGTTTGATTATAGCTGGTTTCACACCTAATACTTTTGAAACTATTACTGAATATACCCCCACATTGCCTGAAATAACCATTGTGGTGGCCATATACGGTGTTGGCTTCTTAGTACTATCCATACTTTGGAAAATTGCTTTAGAAGTGAAAAAGGAAGCTGGTACTTTTTAATAAAAGTAGCTGAAAAAACATAAGGGGGAAAATTTATATTTTCCCCCTTTTTTGTTTGTTAAATAAAAACCACCAGCGAGGCTGGTGGTTTCAGACTATGGACAGACCCTAGGTCAAAAAAAGTATTTTTTTAGCTATGACTTAAAGGTCATTTTTTTAACTTTAAGACTTTAAACTTAAAACATGGTGTTTAAAATTTAGTATTTTTAATTGCGCCACAAACTATTTTTCTAATGATAACATGCTGTCGCAGTAAAAGTTTTTTTTGGAAGGGGTCTGGGGAAACTCTTTTTTGTTCACAAAAAAGGTTTCTCCAGAGACTTTGTCAGTACTTTGAAACCACCAGCGAGTCTGGCGCTCAGACTGATAACAAACCCCCTTTCAGGCGTTTGTGCCGCCTAAGGCAGACAAGCTGCCTTGGCA
>CAYJKC010000097.1:0-2415 GCA_964370675.1 uncultured Desulfovibrionaceae bacterium | reverse complement strand
CAACGCAAAATATTTTGCTTGCCGTACATGCTCTTGGACTTGGTGCCACTTGGACGGGAATTTATCCTAACAAAGCTCTTGTTGCTCCTTACTCAAAAGAGTTTAACTTGCCGGAAAATATTATTCCGCTTGCTTTTGTGCCTATTGGTTATCCTAAATCAATACCAAAGCAAAAAGACCATTTTAACCCCGAACGTATTCGTAAAAATACTTGGAGCTAATATCATGAAAATAGTATCAATGAAATCTTTAAAAATTGGCCATTTTATAAAGGCAATTTTACTTTTTTTGCTCATGCTTAATACACCCTTGGTCTATGCAGCTCAGAAAAGTAACGATAGCCTCGCGGAAGTGGAGATAGTTGCGCAGTTTGATACATTGCGCCCAGGTTATGTTGCCATGTCAAGCGATGGTCGCATTTTTTTAACTGTATCACCTTTTTCTAACCCTGAAAGCAAAGTGGTTGAACTTTTCACCGATGGGAGCACCAAGGCCTATCCCAACGCACAATATGCTACGGGCAAAGACTCGGTTATTCAAAGCACTATTGGTGCAAAAATGGATAGCAATGATAACCTTTGGGTATTAGATATGGCAAATAGAGCCTTTGTTATTTGGGATACTAAGAAGAATAAACTCCATAAAATTCTTAAAGTCCCTGCAAATACTCTTAAAGATACGTCATTTTTACAAGATTTTGTTTTGGATGAAAAACGTAATAGAGTTATTATTGCCGACCCAACACGAGGTCAAGACCCAAAATCCCCGGCTTTTATTGTGATGGATATGACTAGCGGTCAAGGTGTGCGCATGGCTGAAAATTATAAAGATTTACAGTCTGAAAAAGAAAATGGATCCCCTCTTAATCCCATTGCCATAGATCCGCAGCAGGAGTGGGTTTACTTCGGCTCTTTGCATGGAACTAAGATTTTTCGTGCTCCGGCAAAAGCCTTTGATAGTGAAAAAGAATTGCTACAAAGCATAGAGTTGTATGGACCAAAATCTTATAGCGACGGTATTGTTGTGGATGCTAAACAAAATGTCTATATAACAAATATAATAGATCAAACCATTGGCGTCACCCAGAAAGGAAGCTACAAAGATATAGCTCGCCTTCCTGCTGGACAATCTTGGCCTGATGGGCTTTTTATTCGAGATGGTTATGTGTATGGAGTAGTTAATCAACTAGATAAATCAGCTGCGCTTAATAACGGCAAAGATATAACAAAACCGCCTTTTTTGATAGTGCGAACCAAGCTTGTACAATAATAGTAAAACAATCAAGATTAAACATTGCATGGATAATCATGCAATAATGTGTAAATTAAGGAAAAAAAGATGGAAAATGTAAAAGGCATTGAATTGTTAAAAGAGCGTAGAAGTGTACGCACTTACAAAAATGAAATTGTGAGCAATGAAGTGATGCAAAAAATTATGGATGCTGCTCGTTTTGCTCCTTCTTGGGCTAACTTTCAAGTGGCACGATATACTTTTATTACTGCGCCTGATAAAATATCTCAGTGTATTACCGATGGAGTCAATGATTTTGCATATAATATAGGCACATTAAAAAATGCAAAAAATGTGGCCATTTTAAGTTTTGTAAAAGGTAAAAGTGGGAAACTTGACCCAGAAAAAGATGAATATGCTACAAACAAGGCTAATGTATGGGAAGTTTTTGATGCTGGTATTGCTTGTCAAACTTTTTGCCTTGCTGCCCATGCTTACGGTGTCGGCACTTGCATAATGGGTGTGATTAATGATGTAGAGCTGGCTAAAATTGCCAAACTTCCAAAAGATGAAACTGTGGCAGCACTTATTGTTTATGGATACCCTGACACGGATACTCCGGCAACTGCTAGAAAGAGTGTAGAGGAAATTTGTCGCTTTATTGATTAACAAAATTATGGGGTAGCATTCATTAAATGCTACCCCTATATTCAGCTACAAAGCTTTTATGAATGCTATAATCGAGATTTATAATCATGCAACAACTAAAAATGTAATTGATTAATATCACAAACATTCCCTTGTAATTCATCAAAGTGTTACACTTTTTGAAATAATACGTTGATGCATTGCCTTTTTTGAAAATCTTAAGCAAGCTAATCTCCAAAACAAATTACTATTTTTAATAAATCTAAAAAGCTCTTTTTAGATGATATAAATCAATTTCCATGTATTATCAAAATAGTAGTTAGTGATAAATTCAAAGAGCAATCAAGAAAATTTAATTAAGAAAATGCTCAAAATACTAATTATAAATTTTTTAAATTAAGAAAAGGGTGGAAATATTAACTAAGGAGTTTTTGTATTTTAAGCCATCCATGATAACACCAATAACCAAGATAAAAGGGGATAGGTTTGAATGTACATCTATAACGACTTTCTTAAAGTAACACCATTGATAACATG
>CAYJKC010000096.1:0-2646 GCA_964370675.1 uncultured Desulfovibrionaceae bacterium | reverse complement strand
CTGCTATGCCTGATATGGGCGGCATGGGTGGTATGGGCGGCATGGGCGGCATGTATTAAAATAGTTGAAAAGGTGCCACCTGCTGCGTTAGTGAAAAATTTTAGTTAGGTCATGGGGGAAAGAACCCCACTCCCCTCCTAAAATTCCTCACTTCCTTGCATCTCATACCTTTTGAACTATTTTTGAACGAACCCATACTTAATATGGGGAAAGCTCAAAATTGCTCATTAGATTATTTAAAGGGTGAAGTCTTTGTGGCTTCGCCCTTTTTTTGGTATTGAAATATTCTTGAAGACCCAAAATAAACATGTTAGCCTTGGTTATGCTTGATTACTCTATTATCATACCCAGCCGCGGAGATAGACCAAAGGCCTTAGCTCTTGCCATAGATTCAGTAAATGAAGCACGTGAATTTGCGAAGTTACCAGAAAACTGTATTGAAATTTTAGTAGGATTTGATGGAGTAAAGGGTGAGCGTGTTTGCCAAAGTAAGACTATTAAGTATTATGACTTACCAAGCAATAATGATTTTGGTAATGCCATAAGAAATGCTCTACTTAAAGCAGCACGTGGTAAGCGACTGATTTTTTTAGATGATGATAATATACTAACAAAACATGCTTTTACTATTTATGAAAGCCATAAAGAATATGATATGCTAATTGCACGTATTGATGTTTCTAACGCTCATGATATCCCCTTATTACCGCGCCTTGAAGATGATTTACCACTTATTCGCCCCACCAATATTGACCCACTTTGTTTATGCTTATCGCGTGAGCTGGTAGTAACACTTTGCCAAGGTTGGCTTGGTGATCAATATGAAGCTGACTATAAAAATATATTTCGTTACTCACGTCGAGCCAAGAGTATTAAAGTTATTCAAGATGTTGTAGGCATATACGATGCTGGACGCGGGCTTGATGATGCACTTAATTTTAGACAAAAAGCTCTATTATCTAAGAAGAAAAACCCTAAATAATACCGTCTTGACATATGCCACTCAAACTCCTAAAATGTGAAGATATTATTATTTTTGTATAGCATTAAAAGGTAATACATGATTTTATTCGTACAGATACCATGTTTTAATGAAGAAAATACCATTGAACAAGTCATAAAGGACCTTCCTACGTCTATTCCTGGTATTAGCCAAATTGAAATTATGGTGGTTGATGATGGTAGCACCGATAAAACAGTTGAAAAAGCCAAAGCTTTAGGCGTTAAACATATTGTTAGCCTTGGGACAAACCGTGGCTTAGCTACAGCCTTTAGAATGGGTATTGAATACGCTCTTAAACATGGCGCCGACTTATTGGTTAATACCGATGGAGATAATCAATACTGTGGTCAAGACATTGATAAACTTTGTAAACCTGTAGTAGATGGTCTTGCAGATATTGTTGTAGGGTGTCGCCCCATTAAAGAACATCAAGAGTTTAGTACTGCTAAAAAGCTACTCCAACTATTAGGCAGTTGGACACTAAGAAAACTCTCTAAAACTACCGTACGCGATGCTGCTAGTGGTTATAGGGCATTTTCGCGCGAGGCAATGCTTAGAACTGTTATTCACTCAGATTTTTCTTACTGTATGGAAACCCTAATCCATGCGGGAACAAATAAATTGCGCGTGGCATCTGTAGATATTAGGGTTAATCCCAAAACTCGCGACTCCAGACTTTTTACCAGTATGGGGCAATATATTGCCAAGTCCGGTACAACTATTATCTCCATGTTTGTATTATATCGCCCTAGTCGTTTTTTTACCTTTTTATCTATACCCTTTTGGGCTTTAGCATTTTTAATTGGCTTTAGAGCTCTGTATTTAGCTTGGGGTACAGGGGGCTTTATTCGAGAACATTTGCCATCGTTACTCTTGGTAGTTATTGCCAGCTTAATTGCTATAATATTTAACGCCTTAGCTGTAATAGGTGAACTTATGAAAGCCCAAAGGCGCATTACCGAAGAAATTTTATACCTTGAGCGCTCACGAAAGCTATAGTTTAATGTTAAAATATGACAAAAATAATCTAAAGCAATTATTATATAAAGGCTTTAAATTCTTGCATTCATCATTGGCAGCCTTCATTACCAATATGGTGGTGCTAACCTTTAGTGTTGAAATTTTACGCTTTCCAGAAACCTTGGGTTATTTACTATCAATTTTTTGTGCTACTAGTGTCTCATTCTTAGTTTGCCGTTATTTTGTCTTTACTGAAGCCATACGTCCTAAATTTTTTAAACAATATGCACAATTTTTATCTTCCTCAGCCATGTTTCGTGCAGTTGAATTTTGCCTATTTTGGATATTTGTTGAATTTTACAACTTTTACTATTTATATGTTTTTCTTGTCATACAAAGCTGCGCCACCATATTCAAATTTTTCTTTTTCAAAAAATTTATTTTTGATAAAAACAGCAAAACAGCAAAATAATTATTTTTAATTTTAATTTTTTAAAGAACTTTCTTTTTTGAATGTTTTTTGAAAAAAATTAACTTGACATAATTCAAATAATGTTGAAATATCAAATTATGGAAACAAAACAAGCAAGCATAGTATTTGAAGCTCTATCTTCTGATGTACGACTAGACTTATTCAGGTTGTTAGTTAAAAGTGCACCTGAGGGTTTGGTTGCTGGGGATAT
>CAYJKC010000095.1:0-2800 GCA_964370675.1 uncultured Desulfovibrionaceae bacterium | reverse complement strand
CCTGCCACTTTAAGGAAGTTTCTTCTGCTGTTTTTCATCACTTGCTCCCTTGTGGAATAATATGACATGTCCAGCAGTATGGGTATACACTGTTGGAAACGTGACACTTTTGACAAAAATCTTCGTAGTTAGAATGGCATTTCATACAAGTATTTTGTAGGCTAATTTCCCATTTCTTACCACTTGATGATACATAGGTGCGATTTTCTTTGCGCAAAGCTTCATCGCGCCAATCATTTAATAGTTGCATATGCTCAGCACGCATATATTCTACTGGCTCTATGCATTCTTTTTCTGTCTTAGCAATCTCTGGTGGTATGATGATTTCTGGGCGTTTGTAAGCGCCTTCGCCTTCATTACCACCAAGCCAAAATGGCGTGGTAAAGATCACCGCAAAGACGATAATGCCCAAGATAACGTATTTGGAGTTATACATGATTATTCGTCCTCCTCATCAGCTATGACAGCATTGGGCAAATCTTCTTGGCGCATATCCATAGTGCGTGGTCCTTCTCCCTTCATAACTAGGGCATTGGCCACAAGCTCATGCAAGCCACTAACATTAACGCCAGGTGCCCAATAGTTTGCCACAGGCGGCAAAGTTGCACGGTCAATGGCACATACACAAGCCATATGATTTACTCCGTATTTTTGCTGTACATAACGTAAAGCATTACCGCGTGGCATGCCAGCGCGCATACGCAATTCCATAATTTCTTCAGTATTTAGACCAGAACCAGAACCACAACAGAATGTTTCTTCGCGAATGGTGCGATCTGGCATTTCCACAAAGTTATTACATACTGCTCGCAATACTTCGCGTGGCTCATCCATAAGACCCATACCGCGGGCAGGGTTACAAGAGTCATGCCAAGTTGTGATGATATGATCATTGCGGCTTGGGTCAAGGTTAAGCTTTTTATGCTTAATTAAGTCAGCAGTAAATTCTGCAATATGCACCATTTTAGTAGATGCAGCATTTTCAAATACAGTTCCAGTTATAGGTGATTTTGGTACTGTCATATGAGCAGGAGTTGGACCATTATATGTATCCATATATTGGTTAATAACGCGCCACATATGACCGCACTCGCCACCTATAATCCACTTACAACCAAGGCGTTCTGCTTCAGCATACATCTTAGCATTGATTTTCTTTGCCATATCAAAGGTTGTAAATGATCCGAAGTTGCCACCCTCTGAAGCATAGGTTGACATGGTATAGTCAAGCCCAAGCTCGTGGAAAAGTAATAAATACCCCATAAAAGTATAAATACCTGGGTCAGCAAATGCATCACCTGATGGAGTAATAAAGAGTATTTCATGCCCTTTTTCATTTAAAGGAACATGTGGACGAATGCCGGTAACTTCTTCACAGTCATCGGCCAAGAATTCTGCGATTTCCTTAAAAGCATGGGGCTGAATACCTAAGTGGTTGCCTGTACGATTACAATTACTTACAGGGTCCATGATCCAGTGTGTACCAAGCCCTACTTCATGCATAAGCTCGCGCACAATGGCTGTAATTTCAGCTGTATCAATGCCATAAGGGCAATAAAGCGAACAACGGCGACACTCAGTACATTGATAAGAGTAATAAAATAATTCCTTAACAATGCTATAATCCCAAGAGCGTGCTCCAACCTTTGCCCCAAGTATTTTGCCTAACAGGGTATGGTCGCGACGATAAAGAGAGCGCAAAAGCTCAGCTCTTAATACTGGCATATTTTTAGGATCATTGGTACCTAAGAAGAAGTGACACTTATCAGCACAAGCACCACAACGCACGCAGGTATCTAAAAATACCTTTAATGAGCGGTGTTTTTGTAAGCGTTCTTCAAAAGCATCACAAAGTATTTGTTCCCAATTTTCTGGTAAATTCCAATCATCTGCTGCAGGGTCCCACTCATGTGGATTGGGCATATGCAGCTTTTCCATGGTTTCTTTTTTTGCCGGATAACAAAAGCTCCCCGCTTCGAAGACGGGCTTTGTATCCATCCAGCTCTGGTCTGGAAAAGCCGGACGGCTTATGACCAGTTCTTTTGGTGTAGGCAGCTTAGCCATAATATCTCCTTAAACCGCTTTATTTGGCGGGGGCTGTTGCGGGTTCTGCATCACTTGCATCTTCTTCAACATCAGCTTCAACTTCTGCTTCAGCAGGTACAAAGGGCTTTTCCAATGGTAACTCCGCTTCTGCCATCACTTCGCGGAAATCATCTTCATATTCAGCATAAGTGGTGTATTTCTTGGGCGGATTCCATGGATTAATATGTCGCACAGCGCGGGAATTATTAGCCATATTACGTGTTGGGCTAAAGAATATGCCTACCATATGCATAAGTTTTGAAAATGGGAAATACATTAACAAAACACACAGGAAGGTAATGTGAACAAAAAACATGCCATTAATGTCACTAGGTACTGTAGGACTAAAAGTCACTAGTCCCATAGTCATAACCTTAACACTTGCAATGTCAGTCTTATCAAAGTAGCGCAACATAATGCCAGAACCCACAAGACCGATGATCAAATAAAGTGGGAAATAGTCATTATTTAAAGATAAATAGCGCAAGCGTTCATTAAATAGGCGTCTACACAATAAAAATAGCAATGCTACCAACAAAAGCGCACCGGATATAAACATACGTGGTGCACCAACTTGTAGCATGCCATCAAGTGTTTCTAGCCATGTAATACAGCTTGGTACAGGCTCTACAAAGAAGCGGAAGTGCCTAATAAATACTACCAAGAAACAGTAGTGGAAAATCAGTGCAAAAACCCATAGCCACTTAGAAGAATA
>CAYJKC010000094.1:0-2965 GCA_964370675.1 uncultured Desulfovibrionaceae bacterium | reverse complement strand
CCAGCAAAAGCTTTTTTGCGTGAATCTTCACCTGCTGCAGAAGAACGTACAGCAACTGGCACAATTTCGCCTTCATTATCATTACATATATCGGCATAAGCAGATTGCACAGCCTCACTAACTTTTTGAGGTAGTTCTACAGAAAGTATAGCAGCTTGTACTAAAACAGAGCGCTTGCGCAATTGGTCAATACCTTCAGGTGAAGTGGCAAAGCCATCAACAACGTTATTAATAAAGGTGCGCAAAGGAATGCGCACATCTTTTAAGCCTAAACTAGCTTCACGTGCCATACGCCCAAGGCTGCGCACAAATTTTTGTAAAAATTCTGGATCTTGATTAATTTCGGAATCTTCCCAATCAATACGTTTATATTCTTTATCCACCACATTACGAATAACAGAAGCAATAACACTTGTTTCATCAAGTAACATATGAAAAGCAATGGAAGATATAGCCCTAAAATGTGGAGCTTGAATACCCTTAATTTCAGATATTAAGGCGGTGTTGTAGTTTTTGCCTCCAACTATCAGTTCCGCACTTTCACCTATGGCTACAATATCAGCTCCAGTAAGAATAAGCTTTGCGTTAAGATCAGTCTTATCTTTTTTAGTGTTACTAGAAGCCTTTGGTGCTGGCTGTTTCTTTGTCATTCCTGTCCTCCATAATAGTAAATACTACAAAGCAAAGTAGTGAATAAAGTTTATTTAGTTAGCTTCTTGTTAGTATCAAAAAATATATATTTTGTCTAGCTCTTTATATAATATTTTTTTCAAATAACATATTAATTTATAAGCATTTTATAAAGAATGTAATGCCCCTGATTCGGATTGGTAACTATAGTCAAGAAAATTTTGTTTTTATGCGTATACCAAGCAACTTAGGAAGTTTTTTTAAGAAATTTGCTGCAACGCTAAAAAAACTTTACCGAACCTCACACATCAAATGCAAAAGTAGGCAAATCGGAATCACCTGCCACTTAACGTAGGTAATTATATACTTTGCTTGACAACTTTATGCAGATGGGATCCATAATTTTAGCAAAAATTATGGTTGCTAAATATAATGGAATAATTGATAAAATAAATGTAAACACTAAGGCTAAATTATAACCAAACAAGCTGTGAAATTTTAAGAACATCCAAGATGATATGGATAACATTACTACTGAGTGAGTTATAATTATAGAAAAACCATATTCTCCACAGCGCACAAGAAAAGCATTTTGAAAGAATTTTTGTAAGAAATCTAAATAAAATATGCTAAATGTCACAAGTAATGCAGCGCAATTTTTAATAATATCTTGGTGAGTATTATCAATACTAATGCCATCAACCCCCATACCTAAAACTACACCAAGCACTAAAGTACTTACACCAACTATCTTTCTAAGTTTTGGGCTTGAAGGTTTTTTTAATTCAGCACAGGCAATGCTTGCAATCATAATTCCACCCACAAAAACCATGCTCCAAGGTAGAATAAAAGCAAATAACAAAACAAGCGTAGTATAAATATACATATGCCTTTTACAGGAAGCAAAAAAAAGTATACTGGCATACGATATGTATGAACCTAAAAAAATAATGTGCATACACCAAAGCACTGCCACATAGCCACTGTCACCATATAAAAAACATTTCAATAAGGCCGTAAAAAGTGCATCAGACCAAGAAAAGTCTCCTACCATTAAAGCAGATATCCACCTTAAATTAATTAGGTCTCCAACTTCTTGATTGAAATAACCACCACTCAAATAAGTAATATATGAAATAATGATGATAGCAAGAGTATAGGGGACAAAGCGAAAATAACGAATGATAGCTTGTCTTTTAACCCACTCAACATCATTTTTATTAAAAAAATGCCAAGCAGGTAAAAAGGCTACTAGGGTAAAGAAAATTTGTAATATAAACGTACTGTTAATTACAGCAGACAAAGGAAAGTTAGCCCAAAAATAATCTAACTTCTGGGCATCTGGTATACCGGATTGCCATCCAGTATAACCATTACCCACAAAGCCCATTAAATAGTGTAAAAATACAACTAAAAGAGCACAAAAACCCTTTAAGCCATCAACATATTTTATATGCATATATTTACACCTTAAAGTAGTATATTAAGAAAAAAGCACTTAATAAGTCCTTCCTTAGCTTAATTTATCACCGCAATAAGGGCAAAAATCTATATCACTCATTGGTATAGGATGAGCGCAAGCCTTGTTGTCACAAAGGCGTGGCACTGCTCCAAGTTCAACAATAAGTTCACCTTCACGCACAGAAACCATTTCTTTGCTTTCTTTATAGTTGGCACTCTTTAATACACGCTTAACAATGCCATCCATAGGTGAAAGCACAGCTTTTTCTTGCTTCATGATAGATACATTAAATAATTCTTCACCCTTTTTAACTATTTCACCGGGGTGTACATAGGTTACCCATAAATCACCATTACTTGGTGCTGCCACATGACAAGGGTTATTCAGATCTGCCATGGGTATACCTTCAATACCTTCACTAGAAGGCTCAGTTACTTGCACATCGGTAGCCATAATTTCAGAATCAAGTACATAACGACATACAGCAATACCAGCGAAGTTTGGTTCTGAAACGCTTAAAATCATTAAATGATGTGGTTTCCCCTTGCTATCTTCAAAGTATAAATCTTGACCAATTTTCAAACCCTCAAACCAAATATGCAAAGGTAATTTGTTGGCATCGCCAAAAATATCTTTATATTTTATAGTCTTAATAGCATCACCTGGATGATTTAAGTATAGCACAAACTCTTCTTTAGTGGGTTTACGACGAATCATATCCATAAGAGCTTGTTCTTCTGCAGCAAAATCTACATCTTGCAATACTTCCAAGGGTGAAATATCCACGCGCTCCAAGAGAGCATTTTTCCAATTATTCCCAAAAGCACTTTCATAAACCCAATCTGGAGGAAAGCCCAAGGGCAATTTACCAAA
>CAYJKC010000093.1:0-3121 GCA_964370675.1 uncultured Desulfovibrionaceae bacterium | reverse complement strand
GGAGCGACAATCATCAAATACGAACATGAGGTTACGAATATCTTCAGCCATTTGTGCAGAATCTTCTTCAATTTCTGCAAGCACTTCTTCTTCAGTGGCACGGTCAACGGCATTGAGAATTTCTGCAACAGATTGCACACCGCCAACTTTTTTACCTTCCTTACCGCCCATGGCAATAAGCTGACTTTGTAACACCTTATCCACCTCCATCAACATATCTTCCGGCACAGCTTCAAGCTTTGCCAAACGAATTAACACTTCAGGACGCACACCAGCCGGTAAATTTACGAGTAAATTAGCGGCTTGATCTGAGTGTAAATGCCCAAGTATAAGGGCCAAGGTTTGAGGGTGCTCATTGCGAAGTATTTGCGATAAAAGACGTGGGCTAACTTGTTCAAGCTCACGAAATGGTGCAGGACCAGCATTTAAGTTAAGTGAATCCATAATATATTTTGCTGTTTCTGGATCCACGTTTTTAGTGAGTAGGCGTTTAAGAATGTCTGAGCCGCCAGAAATCATATCTACACCTTCTACAAGTGCATCATGAAATTCACGCATGACTTCTTCAACTATTTCTTTAGGCACAGGCTCAAGATCTACAATGGTTTTTGATATTGTAGCAATTTCTTGGCGATCCATGCGCTTAAACACATCGGAAGTAAACTTATCGCCCATAGCAAGCAAGAGCACTGCTATTTTTTGTTGGCCGTTTAACTCCATCTTCCCACTCCTTTTACCCTGCACTCAAACAGTATAGTCAATTTTTTGGCAATGTGCATTTATAATACACTAAACTTTTCTATCTGTCATTAATCTTTATTCATCCAGCCTTTTAATATACTTAGGGCTTGTTCCCAATGCCTATCAGTAAGTTGTAATAGGCGCAATCTTAATTCTTCTGCTCGGCGTGAGCTTTCTTTTTGTTCTTTGCGCAAGGCTTTAAGGCGTGCAATTGCTTGCCCGTCGCCTTGCTTGGCAGCGGCAGTTAGGGCACTAAGCTCGGACTGGTTCGCCATCTTTTATCCATCCTCTCACTATGGAGATCACTTGATCCATATGTTGTTCAGATAAGTTAAATATATGTATTCTTAAAGCTTCAATATCTTTGAAGAGCATAAGATCATCGTCATCATCTATCATATCGTCAGTGGCACCTTCTTCACGGGCTGCTTCTTCTAATGCCTCATAAAGAGCTAGTTGTTCTTCAGCAGAAGGTAGACCTTCAAGACCTTCAATAACTTCCCCAGCTTCAACTTTTGGACGAATAAGGGCAAGTACCACAGGGCGCACAACTAACATAAGGAAGAGGAAGGCAAGCAATGCATTAAGTAGGGGCTTGCCAAGACGATCAGCATAATCAACTAAAACATCAGCCATATTGGGGTCTGCTGGTGGTGTTGAGTCGCTAAAAGGCACAGAACTTACTTCTAATGCATCACCACGTGCTTTATCAAGACCCACAGCATTGGCAACTAAAAGCTGCACACGTTCAATTTCCTCAGCACTACGTGGCATAAATGTCCACGCACCGTCAACCTTTTCATACGTGCCATCAACAATAACTGCAACAGTTAATCGCTTAACATCGCCAACATTTGATATAATGTTTTGTTCTTCTTTATTAATTTCATAGTTAGTGGTACGGGTTTCTCTATTACCGGTTTGTGTAGAAACAGAACCAGTTATACCATCACCACGAAAGTTTACATCAGGAGAACCAGCCTCTAAATTGGCTTGACCTTGTTGTGTTTCTTCACTGCGTTGTTCGGAGCGCACTGCAGTTTGTTCAGGATCAAAAATCTCACGACGTATGGTTTTTTGGCTAAAATCCATGTCCACATTAACTTTAGAAACCACTTTTCCAGGACCAAAAACAGGTGTTAGCATGGCATCAATGCGACGTTCAAGGTCACGCTGCACACGTAATTTATGTTCCATTTGAGTTGAAGACATACCAGTTAAAGAATCTTCCTCAGGGCGATACAACACTTTACCACTATTATCAGTAATAGCAAGATGTGCTTTATCAAGACCTTCCACAGACATAAGCATCATGTTAACCATGGCACTAATTTCTTTATTATCTGGTTCATGACTTGGATTTTTTAATTTAAGCACAACAGATGCAGAAGGTTTTTGTTGCTCTTCCACAAAAAGGCTACGTTGTGGCATAACAAGGTGCACTCTAGCGCTTTCTACATTAGGAAAAGCAGAAATTGTGCGAGCTAATTCACCTTGTAGGGCACGCACATAGTTGACCTTTTGTACAAAATCAGTTTGCCCAACTTTAGTTTGATCAAAAATTTCAAAGCCAATACCTTGACCAACCAAGTTTCCTTCACCAGCAACTTTTAAGCGTAAATCATATACTTTTTCAGCAGGAACCATAATGGTTGTACCATTATTGGTTAGTTCATATGGAATATTGTCAGTTTGTAAGATAGTTACAACACGGTTAGCATCTTCAGGAGTTAAGTTAGAATATAGCAAACCATAATTAGGTTTGTTAATCCAAACTGTTAGTGCAATAAATCCAGCTATAGTCAATACAGCAACCCCAGCAATAATAAAGCGTTGGGTCATGGTAAACTTGGTCCAAAAATCTTTAGCTTTTTCGGCGTACTGTTTGAATTCTGGCATTGGCATAACTATTCTCCGTTTAATTTAGGTTTTCTCAACTATCTACATTCACTTAGAATTGTATACGACTTAATTCTTTATAAGCTTCAATAACTTTGCCACGTACAGCAGAAGTAAGGCTCATGGCAACACTGGCTTTTTGCAAAGTAATCATAAGTTCATGCACATTTTGACTACGACCTGAAGCAAATTCATCAATGGCAGCTGCTTTGGCATGTTGCAATGATTGCAGTTTATTAAAACCATTAGATATGGTGTCACTAAAAGTATTAGGGTTTGCAACAGGTAGGGTTTCAGCTACACGGCTTTTAATAAAATCAGCATGCGCTCCAAAATTTTCACCTTTATCAACGCTATCTCGCACAAGAGATTGATCAAGCACATGGGCAAAAGCAGATTTATTACCACCAATAGAAGTAGATTCTTTTAAATGTGCTTCTGTCTGACCAAAATTTTGTAATGCTTTATTATAAGCTTGTAT
>CAYJKC010000092.1:0-3161 GCA_964370675.1 uncultured Desulfovibrionaceae bacterium | reverse complement strand
CAGCATTTAAGTCTGCCTCAATGGCCATTTGCTTACCAGGCATAGCATCCAAGGTGAAACGAGCTGCAACTTCAGCAATACGTGTGGTACCAGCTGTAATAACAGTTTTATTCAAAATAAATAAAATCATGAAAATAACAGCACCAACCACATAACTACCACCAACCACAAACTCACCAAAAGCACGAATAACAGAACCTGCTGCCTCAACGCCTTTTTCACCGTTTAATAAAATAAGTCTAGTTGATGATACGTTTAGAGCAAGGCGTAACAAAGTTGTGACAAGCAAAAGTGAAGGAAATATGGAAAATTCTAGTGGAGATGTCATAAACATGGTGGTAATAAGCACCAATAATGCCAAAGCAATACTAACAGATAGCATGATGTCCAACATAAATGTGGGCAATGGAATAAGCATCATGAAAAGAATTAATACAACGCCGCCAGCAAGTAGTAAATCACCCTGCTTAGCAAATCTTTCGTAGTTCATTTCTGGTAATGCTGCCATAATACTGACACCTCTTGGTTAAGCCCACATTTTTGATTTCATGTGGACAAATTATTTTTTATTCTATCTTTTTGGCATCTTACCTTTCATGCGCCAAATACTTGCAAGGATGGATGCGGTGGCCTTATACAGATCTTCAGGGATCATTTCCCCCACTTCTACACTCTTATACAAAGCCCGTGCCAAAGGTACATTTTCACGAATGGGCACATTATGTTCACGCGCTACTTCTTTAATTCTTTCTGCCATATGGTCAGCACCCATGGCTAAAACTATGGGAGCTGGAGCTTCCATTACATTATAACTCAAAGCTACGGCAATGTGTGTGGGGTTGGTGATAACAACATCGGCCTTGGGTACATCTTGAAGCATACGTCTTGCCATTTGTTCCATCATTTTTTGGCGTTGTTGTTGCTTAACTAACGGGTCACCTTCAGCTTGCTTACGCTCATCTTTAACTTCATCCTTGGTCATTTTATTACCTTCATTATAAGCATAGCGGCTTTGCCAAACATCAAAACCAGCAATGGCACCCATGGGAATAAGCGTATAATAAACCAAGGTAAAACCTGTATCTAACATATAGCGCACAACACCAGCTGCATCTTCATAAAACATAGGCAAAAAATTGACATATTCTTGACTAATAATAATGGCAGGTATAGTGGCAATAACAATAGAAAACATAAGACTTTTTAACAAACGAAATATTGTTTGCGGCGATAGTAGCATTTGCTTTAGTGACTTGATTACATTAAATTTTTCTAATTTGGGGACAAATACCTTAGTGGTCCACAATTTACCCACCTGTAAGCGTAAACAAAGCCAGGCACTAACACCAAGAAATAACAAAATTGGTACTAAAATTTTCGCAAGATATACAGAAATCCATAAAAATAAAGCATATATTGTTTCAGTATCAGCTTGAAACTCAAAAGAACGAGTTAAAAAATGACGATACAGATTCATGATATCTTCACCCATATCATCAATCCATAAAAATAAGCCTATAAGTCCAGCTACTAAGCTTACAAACTTACTCATTTCTTGTGATTTTGCTACATTACCCTCGCTGCGTTGTTTATTGACGCGTTTAGGGGTAGCTTCTTCTGTTCTGCTAGGGTCTTGCTGTGCACCAAACATAAGTTAATCCTTTTTAATTAAAGGGGCTTGCAATACGCATAATATTTGCCAACATATCATCCAAACCTATAATATAGCTTGACATATACTCAGACATCATCACCAATAATACCCCAAGAAAGAAAAAGCCTGTTCCTATTTTCACCGGAAAGCCAATGTCCATAATGTTTACTTGAGGAGTGGTTCTGCTAACTAAGGCTAAAGCTAGCTCCACCATGAATAATGCAACCATGACTGGAGCTGCAATTTTTAGGGCAACTATAAATATTTGAGTTGATAAATTAAGCACTTCAGTGAGTAGCATATCACCAAGCACAAGCCCGCCAGCAGGTATGAGGTGAAAACTTAAACTAAAGGCTTGAATCATATATAAATGCCCGTCTAAGGCTAAAAATGTCAAAATAGCAACCATCCACAAAAAGAAAGCTGTAATGCCGGTTTGATTGCCCGTTAGAGGGTCTGCAAAACTTATCATGCTAAAACCCATTTGAAATCCAAACAGCTCGCCCCCAGCTTGAATGCCCATAAATACAAAGTTAATACACATGCCAATTACAAGACCAAGCACCAATTCATTAATAAAAAGCAGTAATATATTAAATGGATGCGAAGGCATAGCCTCACCCGGTAAGGAAAGACCTGGCCAAATACCAAGAGTAAATACAATGGTTATGGCAGCCTTAACTTGCATGGGCACACGCTCAGAAGAAAAGATTGGCAATAAAAACATCACTATACTAACGCGCATAAAGGTTAGTAAAAAACTCAAAATAGTGACGGCTGGTATATTAAAAATGTCCATGTTTTATGTTTTTGCAAAGTTTGGACCAAATGCATCAATATGATAAACTTGTCACAAAAGATTTCTTAGCTTAACATCTTTTACTCTGAAAATATTTTAACCATATGGAAGCCATTATGTTCCCAACATTTAATGTCCCACCCATGCTACAAACCAGGCTCGTAGAGCTTGGGCAAGAACTGCAACAAAAATCACTAACTTTAGCTACAGCAGAATCTTGCACCGGAGGTTTACTCGGAGCTATATTTACATCCATTACTGGTGCATCGGCTTGGTTTATGGGAGGTATTATAGCCTATGATAATAACGTTAAAATATCACAACTTTATGTTCCAGAAAGTATTTTAGAAGAACATGGTGCGGTTAGTGGGGATTGCGTTATGCATATGGCTAGGGGAGCTTGCAAAAGACTCAATACTTCCATTGGCATAAGTGTTTCTGGCATTGCAGGACCAGATGGTGGCACAGCAAAAAAGCCTGTGGGTACAGTTTGGATTGGCTATAGCGTTTTGGGAGTTGAATCAGCAAGACTATTTCACTTCAAAGGAACTCGCGAAGAAGTGCGAAGTCAAACTCTTGTTGAGGCAATACAAGGTATTATGGAAAGATTATAATTGTTAATGTAAGAAAACATACCAACTGCGAAGAAAGTTAAAAAACGGGTGATCATAAATCACCCGTGAATACAAACACACTATTTCAAAATAC
>CAYJKC010000091.1:0-3210 GCA_964370675.1 uncultured Desulfovibrionaceae bacterium | reverse complement strand
ATTGAATCTACAATAATAAATACAAGCAACATGACCTATAAATACCTAAAAGAACAATAGCAACGCTAATTTTCTTGCCTTTTAAGGCGAAACACCGTACAAAATGCGTGGGCAGTCCTCCGAGTTCAAGCAAGGAGGATATGCTTATGGAGTATATTCTGTTAAATACTTTTGCTACCATTGTAGCAGGAGTTATGGTTGGTATGATTCTTGTGATTGTAGATAAACAATTACAGGGGGATTGACCAAGGGCAGATGAGATAGACCCGCCCCCTCAAGGCAAACTTGTCGCACCGCATCTATGTGCCAAAGTGTTTGTAATCATATAAACACAAAAAAAGAGCTGGTCATGAAGTCAGCTTATTACATCGGTATGGACATTGCCAAGTTATATTTTCAAGTGCATGGAGCAAGTAAGAATGGTAAAAAATAGAACAGCCCTTGCTAATCAAATACGATGAATTATATATGAATTTGGCATTTTTATTCCTCAGGGTCGGAAAAAACTTTGTAAAGTTCTTAATGCAATCTATGAACAACTTTCTGCAAATATACAACTGCATGGACTTATAATGAGTTTACACGAAGAGTTTTTAGACATAGAGGCAAGAGTTAAGTTCCTTGAAAAAAGGTTGGAACAAATAGCCAAGACGCATGACGATTGCAAGCGTATTATGCAAATACCCGGCATTGGTATTTTGACAGCAACACTACTTATTGCGCATGTGGGCAAGGTATACTCTTTAAGCAAACGCAAAATGCTTGTTTCGCACTCATCATAAAACATTTCAAAATTCTTATTTCTTTTACTCATTATGCTGCCCTCATGGTTATGTTTCATAACCCGAAGGTCGTAAGTTCAAATCCTGCCCCCTTCTTGAGGAAGATCCATTATACTTGACAAATTTAACCTTTTAGAGTACTGTTATTTCGCTGTGTTTGTAAAAACACACAGCAAGGTGATGCGCTTGCATGAAGTTTTTTGCAGCGTTTCTTCATTAAAACCATAAAGAAGGTGTATGATGGAAAATCTAACAAAGAAAGATTGTGAACTTAACCAAGAAATCAAACAAGAACAGTCCTCAAAAATTAATAAGTCAGCCAATGAGCTTGACGAGAAGTCACTGGACTCTGTTACTGGTGGTTTCAAGCAAGGTTGCTCTACAGGTGGCGGCACTGATAGAACGGCCCCCCCAAAACCAGCTCCTACGATGTCTTAATAGAGCTAATAAACTACAGTGTATATATTTAGCGGATAAAATCCGTTTTGTTTTTAACTCCTAACGTACAAACAAAGTCGTTAGGAGTTTTTTATGTCACGAAATTAGCTTTGGAGCAGCATCTCACAATCACTAAGAGTGAGTTAGCCTAAGTTGACAAAATTCGCTTATAGTTTACACTAACAATGTACTTATCTTTTTTACTTTTTTGAGATAATTTCTATAAGCTCCACAGAAATATTTGATTGGCATGTGCTAAGCTTACGGAGAATACAATGCCAAAGAAGGCAGTTCTAATAATATTATTGATTGCAATAATTCCCATGTTTTTTTTACTCAATTTTAATGACCTAAAAAATTTGGTCACTTTATCATCTTTCATACCAACACAAGAGCTAAACTTACAGGAACTTGGAGATAACAGATTAAGATATTACAGCGAACCAAGAGAGGTTATAAAATTTGCTGCCCTTGGCGCTTGGAAAAATTGGGACAATCGTAACATAAGGTTAAAAGACACCATAGATTTTACTGTTAGTAAGATTAATTCTCAAAAGAAAAATAAAGACAAAAAAATTGAGATAATATGGTATGACACTGAAGGATCCGCAAAAAAAAGTGATGTTTTAGTAAACGAAATAATAGCCCAAGAAGACATCTTTGGTATAATTGGTCCACACCAATCTGCCATCGTTTCCACTATAAAGAATAAAGTTGCTGCTGCTAACTTATTACACATCACTATGACACAAGGGGATATAGATTTAATAGTGCCTCGTGCTAAGAGTTATTTTTCAAGCAATGCTTCAGTTTTTTCGGAGGCTAAAGCAGTAGCAAAATGGAATGCTCAAAATTATGAGGAAGAAACTCCCTTTATCATAATGCATGAAGGTGATTTATATAGCAAAAAATATTCTAGTGCTCTTTTACGCAATTTTCATAAAAATAATTTAAATATGCTAGGGTCATTAAATTATGAAAGGAAAAATTCAAGCGGGCATGTGCAAAGATATATAACGGAATCATTAAAATTTGCACCAGATTTAAATATTATCTCTATTGGAAATAGCGCTATGTTTTTAGATTTTTATAAAAGTAATACAAATTTTATACAAAAAATTAAAAATAGTGATTTTATTATTAATCAAGATGCTATCACCTGGGAAGAGTTACAACTGCTACCAAACATTGATAAAAGTTATATAATTTTAAATTATAAGCTTGATGATAGTTTAGTTGCAACAATGAAAGAACTTTACTATGAAGGTGGAATAAAAACAACTCTTTACATCATACCTATAATATATCGTACAATCTTCATGTTGTCTAATGCTTTAGAACAAGCAGAATCTAATGATATAAACACAGTGTTAAACTATATGAATACACAAACACTATCAACACCACTAGGTGATATAGCATTTAGTGAAGATGGCTATGTGAAAAATTATCCAATTAACATTGTTCGTGCAAGAGAACTATACGATTTTTTAAAGAAAGTTGATATTGGAATTGTTGATTAAAAATTCATGTTTATTTATGAGCATCAATTTTTACTCTCCTATCATGATACTGAAACACATTTATTACATTTGCTATGATTTTGCGTAGCAAATGTAGGCACGCAAAGGTGCGTAAAGTAATACAATATGAACAAAAATCTTTTCAGAAAAAATGCTTTGCAAAAAATGCTTTCTCCCTTGGAATTAGACCGCTCGCTGGTTATTGTATCAAAAAAAAGCTGGCTAGGTCTTCTTAGCTTAGGATTATTAATTGTTTTAATTATTTATTGGAGTGTTTTTGGCAAGATACACGAGCGCATAACTGCAAGTGGTATTATAATTACCAAGCAAGGAATTTACAGTGCCTATTCTCCTGCCAATGGCATTGTTGATTCAGTGAATGTTTCTGTTGGTGATTATGTAGAGTATGGTGATTTAATAGCTACAATTTTAATTCCTAAAGATCGCTCAGAGATTAAAAGTTTGAT
>CAYJKC010000090.1:0-3239 GCA_964370675.1 uncultured Desulfovibrionaceae bacterium | reverse complement strand
GGCTTACTATCGGGAATAATTTTAACCTTTATACCAAGCATGGGACTCTTTTTTATTGCAGATATTCTTGGTGGAAATAAGGTTGTGCTTGTGGGAAGTCTTATTCAAGACCAACTATTAAAGGCACACAACTGGCCCTTTGCCGCTGCCCTTGCAGTAGTACTCATGATTTTTACAACACTTTTAATTTCATTATATAAACGTTTAACAAATAGTGATGAACTTGAGGGGCTTGCATGACAAAAAAATATCGCCTTTCAAACATAAAACTATCACATGTATACTTAGCGATTATAACATGCGCAATATACTTACCCATTGCATTAGTAATTATATACTCATTTAATGAAAGTAAAATCTCTAGCATATGGGGTGGATTTTCATTAAAGTGGTATGAAGAGCTTTTTAACGACAGTGAAATGTTTGAGGCCTTGTTAAATAGCATAATCCTTGCACTTTCTTCAAGTTTTGCAGCAGCAATTATTGGAACACTCGGTGCATTTGGTTTTAGTAAAATAAAGACAAAAACAAAAAAGCCCATAGAAATTCTTACCATGCTACCCTTAATGATACCTGAAATTATTCTTGCAATGGTTTTTTTGGTATTTTTTGCACTAATCGGCTTACCATTTGGAATGACAACACTTATTATAGGGCATACAACCTTTTGTATTCCGTACATTTATATGATAGTAAAAGCGCGCCTTGTTGGAATGGATAAGAGCTTAGTTGAAGCCTCAAAAGATTTAGGCGCAAGCTCAACAAGGGCTTTTTTTGACATAACGCTCCCGCTTTTACTTCCTGCAATTATAAGTGGTATGCTTTTAAGCTTTGCAATGAGCTTTGATGATGTTATAATAAGTTTGTTTGTAACGGGTGTAAATGTAAACACCTTGCCAATAAAGGTATACACACAACTTAGAACGGGAATTACGCCCGAAATAAATGCACTTTGCACGCTTATGCTTGCAATAACACTTTTGTTTGTTATATTGAGTAACGTAATAGGACGCTCAAAATACAATAAATAAGATATTTCATATTGAATATGAAACAAAATGGAGACAAAAAATGACAAAAAAATTACTACCAATTTTAGCACTTGTGCTTGTAGTGCTTTTAGGATCATGTAGCAAAAGCTCAGAAAATGAAGTTGCAATCACTGGTGAACTTAACTTATTTACGTGGGAAGGAATGTTTCCACCAGAAGTCTTAGAAGCCTTTACCGCTGAAACAGGTATAAAGGTAAACTACTCTAGCTTTGACACAAACGAAACAATGTTTTCTCGACTTCAAGCGGCAGACGGCGGTGACTATGACCTCATTATTGCTGATGATTATATTAGCGAAACGGTTATTAAAGAAGGTTTTGCCCTTCCTATTGATGCATCAAAAATTCCTAACATTAAAAATGTAAACCCTGTATACCAAGGCCAATTCTTTGACCCTGAAAACAAGTACACCGTGCCTCACGGTGCAGGCGTCCAAACAATTGTGTATGACCCTTCATTAGTAGACATTGAAATTACAGGTTATTCAGATTTATGGAATAGAGCCCTAGAAGATAATCTTGGCGTAATTGGACATTATCGCGTCGTAAATGGTATGGCACTAAAAGTAATGGGCGAAAGCTACAATGTAGAAAATGTTACTACCATTGAAAATGCAGGAAGGCTTCTAAATGAACTAGCACCAAATATTCGCCTTATTAAAGATGATAATATTCAAGACGATTTATTGTCTGGCGAAGTTGGAGCTGCGGTAATGTATACAAGCCAAGTAACAATGGCAATGCTTGCAAACCCAGAGCTTAAAGTTGTGTATCCAAAAGAAGGTGTTGGCTTTGGCTTAATAGTTCAATTTATTCCTGTGCGAGCACCGAATGCAGATGCAGCTCATGCATTTATAAACTTTATTTTAGACCCTCAAATGGGAAAACAAAGTTTTGAGTGGCTTGGCTACTACTGTACTAATAAAGAAGCAGATGCTTTAATTGACGATGCCTATAAACCATTTTTAACACTTCCAACAGACTTTTCTAGCGAAACAGAAATGATTCAAAATATTTCTTCTAGCGCAGACGAAGCACATGTTAAAGTGTGGACAGCATTTAAATCATTAAGTGGACAATAAACGCCAAAAGGCATACTATTAATGATAGAAAACTATAAACGAAAAGCATTTGCAATACTGTTTGGACAGTCAGTCTCACTACTTACAAGCTCTGTAATGCAGATGGCTATCGTTTGGCATATAACATTGTCTACTGGCTCTGCACTCGATGTAACGCTTGCAACCATAGCAGGCTATATGCCACAAGCGCTTTTAGGATCCTTCACAGGCCCTATTATTGATAGGCATTCTAAAAAAAGCATATTGATAATTGCCGATATGGGAATAGCGCTTGTAAGTTTGCTCCTTGCCTTTTTAGCTTTTACCGATAATATGCCCATATGGTCAATTTATATTATTTTGGTTTTGCGCTCCCTTGGTAAGGCTTTTCATGAGCCTGCAACACAGTCGCTCACCCCTCTTATCGTTCCCAAAACCTACATAACGCAGTATGCAGGCTACTCACAAACATTCTTGTATATGAGCCTTATTCTTAGTCCAAGCCTTGCCATTGCGCTATATAATGTATTACCTATTGCCTATATAATGGCTTTCGACACTGTTGGAGCACTTATTGCTATAACCATACTTGTTTTTATAACACTTCCTAAAGAAGATTTTAGCCATGTAAAAACAAAAAAACCTCGTATAATAAAAGAAACAATTGAAGGCCTTCATATACTAAAAAACCAAGAAGGCATTGTTCCTCTTGTTATATTGGGAATGGTGTACTGTGTTATCTATTCGCCAATAGGCGCCTTGTATCCACACTTGTCACTCGTCTATTTTATGACAAGCACCACACAAGCAGGATACGTTGAAATTGTCATTGCAAGTGGATCTCTCATTGGTGCCTTTGTACTGGGAAGATTTGCAAATAATATACAAAAGTTAGCGGGTATTGCAGGTTCTATCTTTTTTTACGGGTTTACTACCTTTTTAATTGGATTACTCCCACAAGAAAGCTTTATTCCGTATCTATTTTTATCCTTTATAACAGGCTTTGCAATACCATTTTATCAAGGTATTCAGCGTGCAATTATTCAGCTTACCATTCCACAAGAATACTTAGGCCGCTCTTTTGCGGTTATTCACAGTACGCGTATACTAGGTATGCCACTTGGACT
>CAYJKC010000089.1:0-3825 GCA_964370675.1 uncultured Desulfovibrionaceae bacterium | reverse complement strand
TTTTATGGTGCCGCGGGACAGAATTGAACTGCCGACACGAGGATTTTCAGTCCTCAAAAGCCCATTTTCACCTATTTGTATTATTTTGCATTGTTCTGAAATTTTAATATATTAGCAAAAAACAACTTGCGCTTAATTGCATCAATTTGTATAAAAATACATCTTGGAGGTTGGAAATAGGGTTGGAATTTTAAAGCTTGAAAAGGTAGGCCAATGGCTAGTAAGAGGACAAAAACAAATTACCCAGGGGTATATTTTCGTGATGTAGAGCGTGTTGGAAGACAGGGCCTTGAGAAGATGTTTTATATTGTCTTTAAAAAAGATGGTAAGACCATTGAAGAAAAGGCAGGTCGACAGTACGCCGACAATATGACAGCAGCAAAAGCTTCTGCCATACGCTCGGAGCGCATTGAAGGTAAGCGTGATGCCCCAAAAGATATTAGGGCTAAAAGGCAGGCTGAAAAGCAGGAGCATTTAAATCGCCCAACGTACGCTCGTATTTGGGAAAAGTGTAAGGAAAAAAGCGAGGGCAAAAAGAAATCATTATCACGTGATGCCTATACCTTTAAGAACCATTTAAGAGAATTTCATATGTTGACCCCTTATGAAATTTCTACTGATTCCATAGAAGCTTTGCGTAAAAAAGTAGAAGCAAAGGGCCTTGCACCTGCTACTGTAAAACAAGTACTTGTTCTTTTGAAGTTGCTTACACGCTTTGCTGTGCGCTCTGCCATGGTTGATGGGTCTGTTCTTAGTAAATTAATATTTGATATGCCAGATGTAAAAAATGAAGTTACAGAAATGATGACCGAGGCACAACTTGCGGCTTATATCAATGCCCTAGATGCCCACCCTGATCAAGAGGGTGCAGCTTTCTTACGTATCGCCCTCAGTACGGGAATGCGCAAAAGTGCCATTATGAATCTCATGTGGGAAGATATAGACCTTGAACGAAACTTTATTTCATTACGTGGGGAAATAGCAAAAAACGGAGAAACTCACGAAATTCCCATAAATAATACAACGCGTAATATATTGTTATCATTAAAAAGGCATAATGAAAATCAGTATGTATTCCCAGGCAAGGATGGTGGACCAAGAAAATCTTTTAGGCGTATGGCCATAAAAATACGTGAAGAAGCTGGCTTGCCAGATAGCTTTCGTCCTTTGCATGGTTTGCGACATACATTTGCATCACTTCTAGCCTCAAGCGGTAAGGTAGACATGCTAACCTTGCAAAAGCTTCTGACCCACTCAAGTCAAGATATGACCCAACGCTATGCACATTTAGCGGATAAAGCCATGCATCAAGCGGCTAGTGTGGTGGATGATATTTTTGGGCAAAAGAAGGATGAGTAAAATATATTCATGATAAATGGAGTATGTTGAAAAAACATTTAAGTTTATTAAGTAGTCAACACTGAAAACCTATACAATAGACTGAAAACAAAGTATTTTTTATAAAAAATACGCAAATAAAAATGCCAGAAATAAGAACATGAATGCACTTTTCTGGCATTTTTATGACGCTAAATTTTAGTTTTTCTGTGGCGACTAACAAAGTTTTTGCGACAGCAAAAATTTTGCGTCACGTAAAATGAGCCGCAACTTGCTACTAGTGTCCCCAAAGGGGCATTTGGAGTGGGCGTGCCTTTTTGAAAAATGCGTGGAAATGCGTTTTTCAGCATCGACTAAGTGGTGAGATTGACAGTGATGTTGCCATTGTGTTGATAAAAGGTATAAACAGTTTTATATTACGATGAACGTAATATGGAGAGCGTAAAGTTGATAGTTAGCTTTGCAAATAAAGCAACACGTAAACTGTTTGAGAGTGGGTACTGTCCGTCTCTTGGTCAAGCGGCTCGCTCTGCTTTGCGTAAGCTACGTATCTTACACGCAACTACACGCCTTGAGTCCTTGCGTATTCCATCGGGTAATCGGCTAGAGAGTCTGAAAGGTAATCGTGCAGGGCAATACAGCATACGCGTAAATGATCACTTTCGTATTTGCTTTATGTGGGAAAATGGCAATGCTTATGACGTTGAAGTTGTAGATTATCATTAAGAGGAGAATAATCATGCTTGCAATACATCCAGGTGAAATACTTCGTGAAGAATATATGGCACCATTAGGCATCACGGCAAATGCTCTAGCTTTAGCTCTTGGTATTTCAGCCACACGCATTCATGATATAATCCATGAAAAACGCGGTATTAGCACAGACACTGCCATTAGGCTTGCACGCTATTTAGACACAGACATGGAAATGTGGATTACATTACAAGCACAATACGAGGCGGTGTTGCTGCAAGAAAATAAAAAACAAGAATTTGAGCGTATTATACCACATATTCGTGAAGCTTAGGCTTAAGTAACAGGCTGGGGTTTCGCCTTATACAAGTATTGGCACACTTACACAACGTTGTGTTTGTTACTTATCCAAAAAAATAGCGGCTGTAATAATTTGGGGGTAAGTGATGTCAGCCTCAAGCAGGTCTCTATCGCCTGTTATAATAATGCCTGCTCTGGAAGCAATAGCCGCTCGATATATAGGTCGGTCGTTAATGTTACGTATGTTTTGCTAAGCTTAATACTACTTGTCACTGGATCAGTAGGCGTTAGCACGTACTCTATTACCGGTAATATTTGCTTCAAAAATAGTTCAAACTCTGGAAGTTTGTGTGGGAATTTACGTTCATACACGCGCTTCATTTCAGCTAAACAAAAATCGCTTATTAAGGCAGTGTGTGGAGGAGCAACAGCTTTGATAAACGCTTGAGAAGGTACGCTATCTGGAAATAATGCTACAAAAATAAGAATATTTGTCTCAATAAGACATCGCACTATGTTTTTTCCGCACGTATTTCAGCAATTAAATTATCCACATCTTCCACAGAGTGAATATTAGCCTTTTCTGCTTCTCCATGCATGGAGCCTTGTAACACTTTAAGGGCGTATACAGTGGAATTCATCATAACAACTTGATTATCTTGATGAATAAGCGTGACTCTATCCCCTGTTTTTAACCCCAAAGCATCTCTGATGTCCTTAGGCAGCGTAATTTGCCCTTTAGACATGACCTTAGCATTATCTACAATAATATTTTGCATATATAACCCTCCTGATGTTCCTACTTACCCTACTTATAGGGTAAGCATTCATGATGGAAAAGGTAAGGGTTAAAGGTAAGTTATTTCTAATACTGAGTGTAGTATGAAATATACACAAATATAGGTCATGATACTGTTAATTTTTAAAAATTAAAATTTTGACTACGAGTACATTATTATATTTCCTTCAAAGTAATTATCTCAGTTTTTTATTGTCTCAGTATTAGAGGACTAAATCCCCAGATTTAGCTCGTGGTTTCAGCTAGCTTTTGTGCAAAGTTAAGCATGGGCTGCCCGTCACCCCTCGTGCCTTTGGTCTCCTCGTAGTTGTTGACAGAAATTATGTGCAAAGAAAAAATTAATTTTATGGCAAGAATGTCGATCAAAGTCAATTACGAGAAATCCGCTTCGGGCGCTAAGTACAGAGATAAGCTCATTAGCGTTTTTTCGTGGCAGCCACCCGAAGGGCGCAAAGCGTTTGCGTTAGGTGAGCTTGCGAACTTTACGTAAATGGACAGCAAAGCATCCACTTTAGAACTGCATCAAGAGTTAGCTTTAAGCGGATTTTATCCATAATAATTAGATTTGGCTGTTATCCGAAGTCACCTACTTTAGTCTGTGGAGTATTTATTAAAAAAATTACCCAAAAGTTTTGAGTTATGGAACGACACTTCCATATCAAATTGAAAAATAATTTGAAATATGGAGTGTGAAC
>CAYJKC010000088.1:0-3966 GCA_964370675.1 uncultured Desulfovibrionaceae bacterium | reverse complement strand
ATTTAAGTTTACAAGTTAAAATTTTGCGTGTTCTACAAGAAAAAGAAATTGAAAGAGTTGGTGGATCTGGTATAAAAAAAGTAGATGTAAGAATTATTGCAGCCACCAATCGTGACCTTGAGCAAGAAGTAGCAGCAGGGCGTTTTCGCGAGGATTTATATTATAGGTTAAATGTAATTCCTTTGCATTTGCCACCACTACGTGAGCGTGGGGGAGATGTTTTACTTTTAGTGCGACATTTTTTAAATAATTTTTGCAAGAAAAAGAAAAGGCAAGTTATTGAACTGACACCACTTACAGCGCGGATTCTTTGTGCTTATTCATGGCCAGGCAATGTGCGTGAGCTTGAAAATTTTATGGAGCGACTTAGTATTTTGGTGGAAGGTAATGTTGTTGAATTAGAAGATTTACCTAAAAAAATTTTGGATGCTGTAGGTGATATAGAAAATTTGCCAGAGCTTGATGCTCACCTTATACAAAGCTGCCAAACACAAAGCAATGTTACAAAAGAAAATGTTGATATTAATGCAGATGCTCCCATTGAAAGAGTTGCTACACAAGGTTTTGTTTGGCCATGTTTAGATGATTTAGAAAAATTTGATATGGGTTTGAAAGAATTTTTAGATAGCATTGAGGAGCGTTTGCTTGATGAAGCTTTGAGCAAATCTCAAGGTGTAAAAAATCACGCTGCGGAGCTTTTAAGGATTAAACGCACCACACTCATTGAAAAATTAAAAAAGAAAGGTAGCTAGTAAATAAAAAATTCTTAAATGGCTTGATTAGCAATCAAAAAATTGCTTTTTAGGAATAATTATTGCATGATTTTTATGATGTTAAAAAAATGCTTTGCCGCTGGTCGGCCTCTTTTTATAGCTCTTTTGCTTTTACTCATGTTAAGCTTCAATGTTTTGGCTGCTTCTTGGCAATGGCAAAGCATTGGCGCTGGCGAGCGTATTACAATTAATTTAGATCAAGACCAAGCTAAAATAAAAGCAAAACGCGATGGCACTCATTCTGTATTAATTCCTGTAAATATTCCTGCTTTAACTCTAAATGGTGCTGCACCAAGCTCTGATAAGCTTACAACACAGTTAAGTGTAGCTGCTGGTGGATTAAGTTTGCAATTACAAAACTCAGCCTTTGGGTATTTTATGCGTCAACCCTCTCCAAGGCAAATCATTATAGATGTTTTTCCAGATCCATTGGGCGCGCGCTGGCAGCCTGATGGTAAATTAGCCCCTGCTGGCACAAAGGGCGTTTTGGCAAAGGATGTAAGTCCGCCTGTTGAAACTAAGCCTATAAGCCAACCTGCTGTTACGCAAAATGTACCTGCTCCAACTTCAGCACCAGCTAATATTCAAGTGCCAGCCCCAGCTCAAAATATTGTATCTAATCCTCATGCTATGCCACCAGAAAATAATCTTAGCACGCCAGCCATGCCACAAGAAAGTGCGCCAGAACAATCATTTTCTATGCCTCCTGAAGCAGTGCCGCCCACTGATGGCACTGTGATACAAAATAATATGGTTCTACCTTTAGAGGATGCCAACGGTACATTGAGTAATGAAGAGAGCGTAAAGCCTGCTCCTATGCCAGACTCGGTTATGCCTAATCCTAAACAGGGTTCATCTATACGCGTACCCATTTTGCAAGACTTACTTAAAGATAACACAGCCCCT
Organism: uncultured Desulfovibrionaceae bacterium; assembly: GCA_964370675.1. GTDB lineage: Bacteria > Desulfobacterota > Desulfovibrionia > Desulfovibrionales > Desulfovibrionaceae > CAYJAD01. Next base: position 2,287 of record CAYJKC010000088.1, on the reverse strand, counting down.
AAATTAAGACTGGTTGCTGCTGCTAATCCTAATACTGTAAATGATCTTTCTACTGCTAAGCCCGATACTTTAAGTCAAGATGTGATAAAAACTGAACCGCCACGTGGTAAAGCTTTGGGAGCGCAAGAAGTTGTTGGCAGTATCAATAAATCAGGACCTGAAGATTGGCCAGAAGATGCTGGAATAGACACTACACTTCCTCCAAGTTCAAGTGTGATAAAAGCTGTTAATAAAGAGGTTATTGCTGCTGATTCTACTATAAAAGATACGCCAGATACTGCAGTAGAGCAGGGCACGCCTGCTGCACAAAATCCTAATGCAAGTCCAACACCCCAAGTAAGCCCAGAGGCACAGGCTACTGCATCGCCAATGGACCAAGAAGTGCAAGTTAATGATGGTGTGCGTCAACCTGTAAATACTGAAGGTAAACCAGAAGTAGTTGCTGAACCAGAAGAACCAAGACCAGTTATATATATGGATGAAGAGGGTAATGTGGTGGAAAAACCACCAAATCCTGATGAGTTATTTGCTGAGGCTGAGAAGCTAATTTATGATTCAAGGTATACTGATGCTGTACCCATATTAGAGCAATTACGAGCTATGCCTAATATTACACGCGAAATGCGTGAGCAAGTTTTATATAATCTTAGTGATGCATTATTTATTATTTATGAAGGCAAGCCCTTAGAAGGTTTTGAACCTATTAGTAATGCTACTCATGAAGCCATGAATGTAAATTTGCGCTCCACGCGTGTGCCAGATGCCTTGTATCGCCTTGGACTTATTCACTTAGGTGTAGATAATCTTGCTGAAGCTGAAGGATATTTTAAAGCTCTTAAACGTCGCTATCCATATGATATTAATATTCCAACAGCTTTTTATCAGCTTGGTAAGGTGCAAATGGAAAAAGGTCTTTATGCTGAGGCAGAAAAGAATTTTCGTATGGTCATTAATGAATATCCTGATGCATCGGCTTTAGATGAAGCAACTACCTCACTTGTTAAGGCTTTGGTGAAATTAAAAGATTTTAAACAAGCCCAAGTTTATGCCGATTTTGCCAGCAAGCGTTGGGCCAGATTTTATGTTGAGGATCCTGATTATTTAACTTACTTGGCTGAAATGGACTATGGTCTTGGTAATAAAGAAGCCGCACTTCAGCGTTATTGGTTACTATATAACCTTGACCCTAAAAATGAGCGTAGCTCAGAAGTGTTAGCAAAAATAGGTGATTTATACTTTGAAACAGGGCGACCCAAGGCTGCTTTGGAAACTTTTGCAGAAATTGAAGCACGTTTTCCTGATTCAGATTCTGCAGCATTGGCCTATTTGCGCCGCTCTGAGCAAGGTATATATGATAGCCCTATTAATATGGCTGCTATGTTTGCCGTTTTTGAAAATCCAGGCACACCCTTACCTCAGGTAGCTTATCAAACATTACAAAAAAATCGTCCAAATGATAAACGTAGTATAACCAGTGAATTAAAATATGCACTTTGGCAATTATGGAATAAAGAATATACCGATGCCATGGGCAGTGCTGCTGACTTTATTGATTTATATCCAGAAAATATTGATGTAGAAATTGCTAAAGATGCAATAATGCGTGGATTTATGGCTGACTTGAAGAATTCTCTGGCAGAAGAAAATTATGGGCGCGTCTTAATTTTATGGAATGGTTTTCCAGTGGTTCGAGAACGTTATGGACCTATTGATAAAGAGTTACGTAATGCCTTGGGGCGAGGATTTTTAGAGCGTGGTGAAGATGAAAAAGCCATGGAGATGTTGGCTGAATTCTTAAAAACCCCTATGGATCCGCAATATAGCCAACCAACCTTTGCATTGTATTTTAATAAGTATCTTGAAAGTGGCAACTGGAATGCCATGTTAGACCTTGGTGAATTAGTTAAAAATTGGAATATGACTCCAATTATGCGCGGTCAACTTGACTATGCTATGGCCCTTTCTGCTGAAAATTTAGGTTTACGAGACAGGGCATTAGCCCTTTGGAAGCCTTTATCAGAAAGTAATGAAATACAGCTTTATCAAAGAGCATATGCTACATATTTTTTAGCAAAGGATGCTGAAGAAAGGCAGGATATAAAGGAAGCATATACTTATAATTTAAAAACTTTGGAACTTTTTGAAGCCTTGAGTGAAGAACGTTCAGACCGTGCTGACACTGAGCGCATTAAAGAAGCAGTGGGCGCACTTATGGACATTACAGAAGTTTCTAATCGTATACCTGAGTCTTTAGAATGGGTTGAAAGGTTTAATGAGTTTGCCCCAG
>CAYJKC010000087.1:0-4231 GCA_964370675.1 uncultured Desulfovibrionaceae bacterium | reverse complement strand
CTTACAACCGTTGCTACTTTCCTTCCACTTGCATTTGTTAGCGGAGAGATTGGCGATTTATTTGGGCAATTTGCTACAGTTGTCAGCGTGGCTCTATTGCTTTCGATGGTGCAATCGAAATTAATTCTTCCTGTGCATTTGGCAGCTCTTCCCCCTTATTCAGAAAATGAAAAACAAGGTTTTTTGAGTGGACTTACAAAAATTCAGGCGAGGGCAAATGCTTACCTTGAGAAGTTTGCACAAAACATATATCGTCCTTTGTTGCGTACTGCTTTTGAAAATTGCTATGCGGCTTTGATAATTCTTATAGCTATTTTTGTGCTTTCGACTGGTTTGCTTATAAATGGAAAAGTAGGTTTTACTTTTTTCCCGACAGTAGCAGATAACCTTATCACTGCAAAAATTACTATGGGGCTTGACAGTGGATACGGTTTAACAAAAAAGCATGCCCTTATGTTAGAGCACACAGCCATAGAAGCCGATAAAAAATTAAGAGGAAAAAATGATTCTATTATTGAAAGCATATTTATAAATAGTCCAAATGATGAAGAAGTTATAGCCCTTGTCGAAGCAAAAACTCTTTCAGAAATAAAAAATGCTCAATATACTATGCAAGATTTCATGGAAGAATGGAAAAAGCGTATCGGTACGCCCGAAGGCACAATTTTTGTAAATGTGAGTTCAACCGTGGATATTGCTGAAAATTTTACTCCCGAACTCACGCATGCCGATAAAGAAATTTTACAAGAAGCAAGCATACATATTCTTAATGAATTACAAATGCTAGCTGGTGTTTTAAATGTTGAGCATAATCTTACTGACACAACAGAGCAATGGCAGATAGAATTGAATAATTCAGGCTATGCTCTTGGTTTAACTAATGAAATGGTGTATGAACAAATATATGCTATGTTTGACGGCATCACAACGCAATCTTTCATAAGAAATCAAGATGAAGTTGATGTAAAAATAAGCTATAAAAAACAAAACGAGAACAATATAAGTCAATTACAACAAGCTCTTATACGAACTCCAGATAGTAAAATAGTTCCACTCACGGCTATTGCTACAATAACAATAGAAAGTAGCGAAGAAAAAATTACTCGTATTGGAAATAAACGTATAGCCTATTTTTCCGTTTTACTTGACAAGAGTAGACTTTCGGCTAGCGAAGTACAAACACATCTGACTGAAATAATGGAAAATCTTAATCTGCGCTATCCTGGTTTGAGCATGAAATACGGCGGCGAAACAGAGGATATGGACGAAACAATGAATTCGCTTATAATAATTATGATAATTTCACTGCTTATCGTGTATACATTATTAGCCATTCCCTTGAAGAATTATTTTCAGCCCTTGTTGATTATGTCAGTAATTCCATTTGGCTTTGTTGGGGCTATAACAGGACATTGGCTAACTTCATTTGATTTTTCAATCATGTCTATAATGGGTGTTATCGCTTTAGCAGGTGTTATAATAAACAATAGTCTTTTGCTTATAACTGCTTACAATGACAATATAAAAGAAGGCCTTACAGTTTTAGAGGCAACAGAAAAAGCATGTCTCAGCCGACTAAGACCTATACTATTGACTTCTGCTACCACTTTCATGGGATTAGTGCCACTTTTTTCAAACGATTCAGAACAAGCGAAAATGCTCATCCCTGCGGCTACTTCGCTTGCTTATGGAATCTTGTTTGGCACAATCATCACGCTCATACTTATTCCAGTTTTACTTAAGATAACGAATGATATAAGTATGTTTACAAAAGATGTAAAACAATCGCTCATAAAATTAAAACTTAGTCATTAATTTGTGAGAGAGGATTTTTTGCTTGAGAATCGTCCAAAGGTGGAAATGTAATCCTTGCAATACAACCAGAATTCGTTCGATTTTCAAGCATAAAGTCCCATGAATATCTTTGGCATAATTCATGAATAATAAGTAAGCCGAGTCCAAAACCGTGACTTGGGAGTAGTTTATTTGTTTCATAATCATGCTGATTTTCTTGATTATTTTGATTCTTTTCGTATGGTATAAATTCTGTAACAAGTCCTTTACCATTGTCTTCTACTGTAATACCATTATCGGTTAAAGTGATTGATATTTCAGGTGTAGTGTGATTACTTTTTATCGCTATAAGGGCATTTTTTATCAGATTACCTACGACAACATCAAGAACAATAGGCGTTGCTACTGTTCTAGGTGTGCCTTCAATAGACAATTTGAGCTTAGAAAATTCACTTTTGTCTTGCTCCTTATATTTGCTTATAATGGTTTCAATTTCTTCTTTGTTTATTTGTCTGACTGGCACTTGTGCATTATTTTTTTCATAACGCACAAGAGATAAAAGTAGGTCGACGATTGAAGACATTTGTTTTGATGCATTTTTTATTCGTGTGATTTGGCGTTCTTGAAAATCGCTATGTTCTGATTTTTCTAAAAGAGTACTTGAACCAATAATAGAAGTAAGAGGTGTTCTTAATTCATGGCTTGCATAGCGAGCAAAAGCTTGTTCTCTCGTAATTAGAGTATCAATTTGAACATTATTTGCGTTGAGTTGATTTGTAAAGTCGCTAAATTCAGAAAGAGAGTTTTCAGCTATTTTGTATTGATATTTAGGATTTCCCTTTGATTCATCAAGCTGATTTTTTAAAGTTATTATTGGATTAAATAAAGTTCTGTACAGATGCCACATAATCACGCCTATGCAGATAAAAACAACAAATAAAGAAATGGCGAGCGGTCCTAATATATGTGAATCCATGCGATGCATTATTTCATAAACAGGCCATATAACAATGAGCTGATGTCTTTGCCCTTTGTATTCGTATTCACTCAGATTAATAAAATAGTTTTCACCATCCGTGCCTAAATTTACTTCTTCAAAGCGGTTTTCATAATATGATAAATATTTACGAAATTCTTCAGGAACTTTATTAATATTATTGTAAACTACTGTCTTTTCATCTGTATATAATATATCCTGCTCTGGATTATTTATAAAATATTCTATAGCTTCTTTTTCATATGCAGCAATCCTTTTTATTGCTATTTCGCTTTCAGCCCATTCTATGGCGGCCAAAAAGACGAAAATATTCATAACTACTGTGATTATTAGTAAAGTGCAAAATAAAAAAAATATGCGAGATTTAATAGTTTTTATGTTATTTTTGAAAAAAATTTTCACCCTAAGCTCCTAAAAATAAAAAATGTTGATTTAATCTTTTTCAGTTTTTGTCAAATTTGATAGGCGAAAACCAACTTTCGGAACAGTTATGAGTAGAGAGTAGGAAAATGTTTTATCTATTTGCGTGCGGAGTTGGTAAATCTGGCTTCTAAGAATTTCATCTTTACATTCGTCTTCATTCCATATTTTTCTAAAAATTTCTTGCCGTGTCACTATATTTGGGGCTTTTCTCATAAGCAATTCTAAAATGCTGAATGATGTAGGTTTAAGCATAATTGGTCTATTTTCTCTATAAACTTCGCGTGTTTTTAGGTTAATCCTTAATGTATCATATACTAAATCTACACTTTTTAATTCATTTTGATGCCGACGGATTAATGCAAATAATCGTGCTTTAAGTACATCAAGATCAAAAGGTTTTGTGAGATAATCGTCAGCGCCAAAATCAAAACCAGAAAGCAAATCTTCTTTACTCGCAAGGGCTGTAAGCATAAGCACAGGGGTTGTATTATTCGCATTTCTAAGGTTTTTGCATAGAGAAAAACCGTTCATGTCAGGAAGCATAACGTCAAGAATAATGGCATCAAAGTTATTTTTTAAAGCAAGTTCAAGGCCTTGTTTGCCGTTGTCAGCATAATCAAGAGTGATATTTTCGCTTTCAAAAAAGTCGAAAAGCATTGTGGCAATGTCACGATTATCTTCAATAAGTAGAATCTGTTGCATAATTTTCCTACAAAATAAGCTACGAGTTAGTTATATTTAATTTCATTATCTAGTGTAGATACTTTAGTAAATGAGCTTCTCTACATTCTTCATACGTAGTAGGGCGTGGTACATAAGGATACTGCAAAGTTGCTAATTCATAAAATCCAATTCCCGTTGAATATATATCCATGCTCATAGTTTACCTCCGATGTAACAGATTGTCTCTATAATAGGTCATTACACAGTTTTTATCAAGTGTAAATTTAAAATCGTTCCAGAATTATTTATTTTTAAATACTCTTCTGCTCTATCCTCAGTGAATAAATTAAATTT
>CAYJKC010000086.1:3936-4251 GCA_964370675.1 uncultured Desulfovibrionaceae bacterium | reverse complement strand
TTTTAATATACAGCAATGTAGTTTAAAAAGGAAAAAATGACAAGAAAAGTACATAGTAGTTATGGACTGACCACACGTCATTCTAATTTAAAATTTGTTTATTAATTTAAGTATTATGGAAAGATGTGATTTTTTGTTTTTTGCTTATCTTGTTTTTAGATAGTATAGCTTTCATAATTAAATTGAGCCCCCTCCCGCGGTGGGCAAGGGGGTGGGGCTTGCAGCCCCCGGTCCCCTTACGAACCCCCTCCCCTGCCTTGCATTCGGCTATGGCCTATCCCTTAGTGGGGGGTTTGGTTGGGCAGAGGCCCCAAC
>CAYJKC010000086.1:0-3926 GCA_964370675.1 uncultured Desulfovibrionaceae bacterium | reverse complement strand
ATTTGCTTCGCAAATAGCCACGAAGGGATAAAACACCATATGAGCGATGTGTACTAACCGTGGCAAAAGCTTATAATTTTATACTTTTCTTCAAATGATAATCACTCTTTAAATTAGAATGCCGTGAGTTTGCCCTGACTTCTTCTAACCCAGACCTTGACCAGATTAAAAAAATGCGGCATGGTCCTATTTTTAGGATTTACTAGCATTTTATGCGGACAAAACAGTTTACTTAGGAGTAATACCGTGATTTTTAATCTTGATAAGGAAACTTTGCCACGTGAAAACTTAGAAGCTTTACAACTTCGCAGACTTAAAGACCTTTGCGCACGTATTTATGCCAATGTGCCATTTTATCACAAAAGCTTTGACAATATAGGCATTACTCCGTCAGATATTAATTCATTAAGTGATTTAAGCAATTTACCTTTTACAGAAAAACAAGATTTGCGTGACCACTACCCTTATGGTCTGTTTGCTGTACCGCATGAAAGCATTGTTCGTGTGCATGCTTCAAGCGGAACCACAGGGCGTGCCACAGTTGTGGGCTACACCAAGCGCGACTTAGAAACTTGGGCAGAAGTGGCTGCCAGAAGTCTTGCTTGTACTGGAGCTAGTGCGCGCGATTTTATTCATATTGCATATGGATATGGTTTATTTACTGGTGGGCTTGGTGTGCATTATGGCGCAGAAAAGTTGGGTGCAACAGTCATACCTGCTTCTGGTGGTGCTACCAGAAGACAAGTGCAACTTTTGCGCGATTTTGCTGCCACAGTGCTTTGTTGTACCCCTTCTTATGCCTTGCATTTATGGGACGCAGCTAAGGAACTTGAGGTTGATTTTCACACCCTACCCTTGCGTATTGGAGTATTTGGGGCAGAGCCTTGGAGTGAGAATATGCGTGCTGAAATCGAGCAAAAACTCGGCATCGATGCATTAAATATTTATGGTTTATCTGAAATTATCGGCCCTGGTGTTGCTATGGAATGTGTTGAGGCTAAGTGTGGCATGCACATTTTTGAAGATCACTTCCTACCCGAAATAATTGATCCTGTTAGTGGCAAACCATTGCCAGCTGGAGAAGTGGGTGAGCTTGTAATCACCACTATTACTAAGGAAGGCATTCCGCTTTTACGCTATCGCACACGTGACTTAACAAGCCTTGACTATACTCCTTGTAGTTGTGGACGCACCCATGCTCGCCTTGGCCGTATTGAAGGGCGTAGTGATGATATGCTTATTATTCGTGGAGTAAACGTATTCCCACAACAAATTGAAAGCATTATTTTAGAAAGTGAAGGCACTTCACCGCATTATCAAATTATTGTAACTCGCGAAAATAACTTAGATAAAGTAGAAGTTCGCGTAGAGATTGCTGAAGGCAATTTTGCTGATGAGATACGCAAGTTACAATTTATTGAAGCAAGCATGCAAAAAACCATTAAAGAATTCCTTGGAGTTTCGGTCAAGGTGCGCCTTGTAGAACAACACTCCATTGAGCGCTCCGAAGGCAAGGCTAAGCGCATTATAGATATGCGCTCTAAAGATTAAAAAATACACATAGTTAACCATGTGACCTTGAATATTCTGTTCAAGGTCACATAAAAAATCCTTAAAAAAATCATAAAATTTCTCTTTTCCCCCTAGACGACTTAGGAACAAGACTTAATTATTTCACGCACGCCCCATAAAAAGGGTAAGCTTAAGTTAAAAATCCTTTTTAGGATTTTACATATTCCGTTTAGGAGGAAGTTTTTATGTCTAAAATAATAGGTATTGACCTTGGAACCACTAACTCTTGTGTTTATGTCATGGAAGGCAAAGACCCAAAATGCATAACCAACCCCGAAGGTGGACGCACTACACCATCAGTAGTAGCTTTTACCGATAAAGAACGCCTTGTGGGCGAAATTGCCAAACGCCAAGCTGTAACAAACCCAGAGCGTACTATTTTTGCTGTTAAACGCCTTATGGGGCGCCGCTTTGACACCCCTGAGGTAGGGCGTTGGAAAGAGCATTCTCCATATAGCATTATTGGTGGCAGCAATGGTGATGCCGCTGTAGAAGTAGACGGACGCTCTTATAGCGCACCGGAAGTTTCTGCTATGATTTTAGCTAAGCTAAAAAGTGATGCTGAAACCTATCTTGGTGAAACCGTAAGTGAAGCTGTTATTACCGTGCCAGCATATTTTAATGATGCTCAACGCCAAGCTACCAAGGATGCAGGGCGCATTGCTGGTCTTGAAGTAAAGCGTATTATCAACGAGCCTACTGCAGCATCTCTAGCTTATGGGTTTGATCGCAAAGCCAATGAAAAAATTGCTGTATTTGACCTTGGCGGCGGCACTTTTGATATATCCATTCTTGAAGTAGGCGACAATGTAGTTGAAGTGCGTGCTACCAATGGTGACACCTTCCTTGGTGGTGAAGACTTTGACCAATGCATCATCGACTTCCTTGTACAAGAATTTAAAAAGGATAACGGCATTGACCTTGCTCAAGACCGTATGGCTTTACAACGTCTTAAAGAATCAGCTGAAAAGGCTAAAAAAGACCTCTCCACCTCCATGGAAACTGAGGTTAATTTGCCATTTATCACTGCAGATCAAAATGGCCCCAAGCATATGCTTATTAAAATCTCAAGAACTAAACTTGAGCAATTAGTAGATGACTTAGTAGATCGCACCATTGAGCCCTGTCGCAAAGCCTTGGCGGACGCTGGTCTTGACGCTAAACAAATCGATGAAGTAGTGCTTGTTGGTGGTATGACCCGCATGCCACTTGTGCAAAAAAAGGTTGGGGACTTCTTTGGTAAGGAGCCAAATCGCTCTGTGAACCCAGATGAAGTTGTGGCCATGGGTGCGGCCATTCAAGGTGGTATTCTTGCAGGTGATGTAAAAGATGTTCTCCTACTTGATGTTACTCCACTTTCACTTGGCATTGAAACTATGGGTGGTGTTTTTACTAAACTTATTGAACGCAACACAACCATACCAACACATAAGAGCCAAACCTTTACCACCGCCGCAGATAATCAGCCATCGGTATCTATTCATGTTTTGCAAGGTGAGCGCCCCATGTCTGGTGACAATATGACACTTGCTCGCTTTGACTTAACCGGTATTCCACCAGCTCCACGCGGTGTTCCACAAATTGAAGTGTCTTTTGATATTGATGCCAATGGTATTGTAAATGTTTCTGCTAAAGACCTTGGCACTGGCAAGGAGCAATCTATTCAAATCACTGCTTCTTCTGGCTTATCAGAAGACGATATTCAACGCTTAGTGCGTGAAGCTGAAGCTCATGCTGGTGATGATAAGAAGAAACAAGAGCTTATTGAAGCTAGAAATCATGCCGACAGCCTAATTTATGGCACTGAAAAAAGCCTAAAAGACCTTGGCGATAAGGCTGATGACGCAGTTAAAGCTGATATTGAACAAAAAATCGCAGCCTTACGCACCCTTATGGAAGGCGAAGATAGCGAAGCCATTAAACAAAGCACTGAAGAACTAGCCCAAGCTTCTTATAAATTAGCTGAGCAACTCTATCAACAACAAGGTGCTGATGCCACTGGTGCAGAAAATGCCGATGCCGCAGCCTCTGAGCAAAGCGCAAAGCAAGATGATGATGTGGTAGATGCTGAATATACTGAAGTAAAGAAATAAGAATAATATAAATTGATAAAACAAAAAGGGGAGTTTATTATAAACTCCCCTTTTTTCAGACTGATGACAAACCCCCTTGCAGGTGTTTGTGCCGCCTAAGGCAGACAAGCTGCCTTGGCAGTAAGGCACGAAAATCAATCGCTTAACGGCGAAGCAAAGCTCCACCTACTCTTGATTTATCGGTCGTACTGACTTTGTCAGCACTCTCCAAATAAAATTTACACCTTAGCCGCAGTTTTAAGATCAGCTATGGCGTCAGTT
>CAYJKC010000085.1:0-4345 GCA_964370675.1 uncultured Desulfovibrionaceae bacterium | reverse complement strand
ATTTAATAGCTACAATTTTAATTCCTAAAGATCGCTCAGAGATTAAAAGTTTGATTGATAAAATTGAACGCAAAAAGAAAATGAGCGATCAAATTATCGCTTTCAACGCATCTCTTGATATAAGTAACGAAAATCAAAAAACACAGCTGCAAGAAAGTATTAATACAACCATTGATCTTTTAAAAAAACAAATAGAATGGTATGATGATTTTCTGATAAAATTAAGCGGGGTGCGGTCTAGAGGGGCTACTTCAGACAAGGAGTATGCTGATTTTCGCACCGAAAGAGATAGAGTGACCATGAATTTGGTTGAAAAAATTACTGAATTAAAGAAGGCAGAAACTGAATATTTAAAGGAAAAAAAAGAAATAAACCACGAAGAGCTGCAGCTATACTTAGAATTAATTGCGCTCAGTGAAGAATTAGTTGAAAAAAATAATCTTTATCGAACTAATACTCAGGTTATAAGTTCTGGTACAGGTTATGTAACTTCTGTTCTTGCTGAGCATGGAATGATAGTTGAAACAAACCAAGCAATTGCAAATATTAATGATGCATCTGAAAGCCAAGCAGATAGCTGGGTGCTTTATGCCTATTATTCACTACTTAATAGCGGTAAAATTAAAGCAGGCATGCCCGTTTTAATTACTCCTTCCATGGTAAAAGCTGAAAGAGAAGGTTCAATGCGTGGAGTTGTACATTCTGTAAATAATTATGTACAATCACCAGAGGCCCTTAATTTAAAATATCGCAACAAAAACTTTTCAGATGCTATTTTTAAGATGAGCAATAATATGCCTGTGGAAGTAAAAATTATGCTCACTAGCAATGCTGATAATTTTAGTGGATTTGAATGGACAAGCGGATCTGGACCTAATATTAAAATTCCGGAAGGTACTTATTGCAGTGCAAGCATTGCTGTTGAAACATTACGCCCCATTGAAATTGTTTTTTCTAAAGTTCGAAAAATGCTTTTTGGTACAGGTGTTAATGAAGATATGATTGAACAAAAAGTCAAAAAAATATTACATTAGCTTTGACCATGTTTAAAAATATACTAAAAAAAATCAAACGACTTTTTACAGCACATCCAATTAAAGTTCCATTAATTTTACAAATGGAAATCATTGAATGCGGCGCTGCCTCTTTGGCAATGATTTTTGCTTTTTACAAGAAATTTATTCCTTTAGAAATCATGCGTGATGAATGTGGTTGTTCTCGCGATGGAAGCACAGCTACTTCTTTATTAAAGGTAGCAAGGTCACATGGCATGGTGGCTACAGGATATAAAGAGCATGATATTAACAATTTATGCGAATACAAGCTGCCTATTGTTCTTTTTTGGAATTTTAATCACTTCCTATTATATACTGGTAGAAAAGGGGATAAACACTATCTGAACGATCCGGCATTCGGAGAAAGAATTGTCACCACAGAAGAGATGGACCAATCATTTAGTGGTGTGCTCTTGGAGATTTATCCCGATGAAAACTTTGTTCCTTCGGGCAAACCGCGATCCTTTATTGATCTCTTAAAAAGTCGTTTTTTACAATACAAAGACGTGCTACTCTATACTGTTTTGGCTGGTATATTACTTATTCCTGCAAATATTTTAGTGCCAAACTTTTCAGCAATTTTAGTAGATAGGGTCATTACTAGCGAAAACTATGCCTGGGGCACACCACTGCTTTTTGTTGCCATTATCGTTGCTTTTATGATTGTAACCTTAAACAATATGCAACAAGGTGCTATTATTCGCTTTAATCTCAAACTTTCGCTTGAATCCTCTTTTAAGTTTTTTGAACATATTATTCGCTTGCCCATTAATTTTTTCAATTTACGCCAACCTGGTGAATTAGCCAGTAGATTAATGGCTGTTGACGATATTGCAAATTTTATTTCTCAAGATTTAGCCATCAATATATTGTCATTCATAACTTTTATATTTTATGGAGCTTTACTTGTATATTATGATCCTTTTTTAGGTTTACTTGCCAGCTTTACTGCCATATGCACCATATTAGTCTTAACCTGGGAAATCAAAAATCAACGTATTATAAGTCAATCAACGCAATTGGACTTTGGACGATTAGTGGGTAGTAGTGCATCGGGCATTATGCTTATGGAAACACTAAGAGCAACAGGGGCAGAAGACGATTTTTTTTCAACCATTAGCGGTGTTCAAACAAATGCTATTATGTCTGCTCAAAGGCTTGAGTTATCCTCTCTTCTCATAGGAACCATACCCACAATACTCATTTCTTTAAATACTATTGGAATTTTAGTTTTTGGAACTTTACGCGTACTTTCAGGCTCTATGACTATGGGTGAATTATTATCATTTCAAATACTTATTGGGTATTTTTTCGCTCCAATTGTGGTTCATGTAGGGATGCTTTCATCGGTGCAAAAGCTCTATGTAACTATGGAGCGCATCGACGATGTATTGACATATAAAAAAGATCATATTTTTAAGACCAATACGAATAATTCTGATCATGAAAATATGGGGAAACTTCAAGGACATATTGAATTACATGATATCACTTTTGGTTATAATCCTATAAAAGAACCAGTCATTAAAAATATATCATTAAAAATTTCTGCTGGAGAGCGCATTGCCTTGGTTGGTTCTTCTGGCTCTGGTAAGTCTACCATTGCTAAACTACTCACAGGTTTATATACTCCTTGGTCTGGTGAAATTACTTTTGATGGCAAACCCCGCAATGAGTTAAATCCCACTTTATTTGCAAACTCTTTTGCTGTTGTAGATCAAGATATTTTTATGTTTCAAGGGACAGTTTATGAAAATCTGAGCATGAGGAATCGTGCTATTTCTATACACACAGTACAACAAGCAGCTTTTGATGCCGAAATATATGAAGAAATAACTCAACGTCCTTCAGGATTCTTTTCAGAAGTAGATGAATACGGAAAAAATTTCAGCGGCGGGCAAAGGCAAAGACTTGAAATTGCGCGCGCACTTTCTATAAACCCAAGTGTTTTAATTTTAGATGAGGCCACAGGTGCGCTGGACCCCATCACAGAATTAAATGTAGACAAAAATATTCGGCGACGTGGTTGTACGACTATAATTATTGCGCATCGATTAAGCACTATACGTGATGCGGATAGGATTATAGTTTTAGAGCAAGGCAAAATTGTTGAGCAAGGAAATCATCAAGAACTACTTACCCTTAATGGGTATTATAGCAATTTAATTAAGAGCATGTAATGATAAACTCACTTCAAACTTTGCCTGACAATCTTTTGGAATATTCAAGTAGTGGAAAACTGATTGTCTTAGATAATCCAGATGTGATTTATCTTTTAAAAGAAGGAGATTTTAATTTATTTTTGGTAGAATTTGATACTAAAAACCAGCCTATGCATAGAATGTACTATGGCTCACTTTCAAATTATGGCTGTACTGCGCTTCGCGGTATAGCACCAAATAAAAATAGCACCATAAAGTTATGTGCCGTTGCAAATTTAAACACCATATATCTGGAACTACCATATATGGAGTTTGAAGCTTTGGCAGAGCCGGATAGGTCTTTAATAAAAGAAGAACTTACTACATTTATGGCACATCTATTAAAAACAGCTGTGCCAAATATTGAACTTTGCTTTGATAATTTATCAAGATTTTTTGTGGAGAACAACAAAGAGCTGTATGAAATTTTTCAAAATTTCGTTTTTCACCAAAAAACAAATTTTAATGAACAGTACAAATTACTTCAACATGAATCAAATAAATCACACAAAAAGGCAAAGTCTAATGTTTTTAGTTTTTTCAATGTTAACAGCAAATATAATTTTGAAGCAAACCCAAACACATTAATTGGATCCATTACTACCCTTGGTAAGGTTCAAGATATTAAATTTATCATACCAGATATTGCTCTTGAAACAGATGAATACGCAAGCCTTGATATTATTTGTAAACAATCCTCCATACGCAAAAGAAACATTACACTAGAGGCCGACTGGCAATATAAAAGTGGTATACCATTTTTAGGTACATTAGTAACGGGTGAAAGAGTAGCTGTATTTCATCTTGATGATGACAGTGTGTGGCATTGGTATGATAGTGCCACTGCAAAAACTCATCGAGTAGATGATGCTTTTCTTGAAAAACTAACTAATAAAGGAACTATTTTTTATAAACCCTTTCCCAATAAACCTATTACATTGAAAATGTTACTTTTATGGGCATGGGAAATGTCTTGTTCAGATCTTATAAGAGCAGGATTTTTATTTTTTATTATAGCATTATTAAGCGCAACACTACCCATAATAAACGCCACCATATTCTCTACGGTTATTCCACTTGCTGACCATG
>CAYJKC010000084.1:0-4419 GCA_964370675.1 uncultured Desulfovibrionaceae bacterium | reverse complement strand
TGACATTCCTCCTTGAATGACAGACATTTAGGCGACGCACCATGCAGTTTCGTCCATGAAACATATCGCCATTTGATTTATCTATCGGCAAAATTTGCCTACTGTTTAGGGCAATAGGAAAAATTTGCCCACTTTTTTTTTTTGCATTATAAACAATGTGTGCGTACAACACAGTTCATGACAAGATAAGGAGTTTTTATGTCCACGCAAACCATACAAAAAGCACTCACCAGTGTGCAGATACATAATTATAAAGGTAATAAATTAATTGTCATGCTTACAGCATATGACTACCCTTCTGCCATTTTAGCAGATGCAGCCGAGGTAGACATTTTACTAGTTGGTGACTCGCTTGGCATGACAATGCTTGGGCATAAAGATACCTTGGCAGTGAACATGGATATTATGGTGCATCACTGTAAGGCTGTCAGTGCGGCACAAAGCAAGGCCTTGGTCGTATGCGATATGCCATTTTTAAGCTATGAAACCAGCACAGAAAATGCCCTACTTAATGCCGGACGACTCATGGCGGAAGGTGGTGCTAGGGCTGTGAAGCTTGAAGGTGGTAATACTATATTGCCGCAAATCCGAGCCCTAGTGCAAGCAGGTATTCCCGTTATGGGACATTTAGGTCTCACTCCACAGCGCGTGGCAACACTTGGAGGCTATAGCACTCAAGGGCGCACCGCTAAAGCTGCCTTTGTGCTCTTGGAAGAGGCTAAAGCCCTTGAAGAAGCAGGATGCTTTTCATTAGTGCTTGAATGTGTTCCAGAAGAAGTGGCAGAACTTATTACCAAGTCCATTGGCATTCCCACCATAGGCATTGGAGCTGGGCTTGGTTGTGATGGGCAAGTATTGGTTTGGCATGATTTACTTGGGCTAAACTCTGGGCATACTCCAAAATTTGTAAAAAAATACGCTGAACTAGGAGAGCAAATTACCAAAGCTATACAAAATTATGCTACTGATGTGCGCACACGTGCCTACCCACAAGCTGCACATAGTACAACTTTAAATGCAGATGAAAAAAATGACTTAGAAAAACGAATTAAAGGCTTAAAATAAAAATGAAATCTCCTGTACCACGCATTGCGGCTATTCACGATCTTTCAGGCTTTGGACGCACATCCCTAACAGTAGTTATGCCTATTCTTTCTGTCATGGGCATACAAGTTTGCCCTATGCCTACAGCGGTTTTATCTACCCATACTACAGAATTTACAGACTTTTCTTTTCATGACTTGGTTAATGAAATGCCAAAATTTTTAGATCATTGGAAAAAGCTTGGATTATATTTTGATGGCATTTACTCTGGCTTTTTAGGCTCACCCAAGCAAATGGACGTGGTGGAGCAAACCATAAAATATTGTAAAACTGAACATGGACTAGCAGTAGTTGATCCAGTGCTTGGCGATAATGGCAAGCTTGACCCCACCATGACCCCTGAGATGGTCGCGCGCATGCGCACTTTGATTGCGCATGCTGACTGCATTACACCTAATCATTCCGAGGTTTGTTGGTTACTTGATATTCCATATACAACACATATAAGTATACATGAAGTTAGGCAAAGATTAGTACAACTCACCGAGATGGGACCAAGGGTGGCTGTAATAACCAGTGCTCCCATTGATGAACGACCAAACTTTACTTCCGTTGTAGCTTATCATGCTGAGCAAAAACGATTCTGGCGTGTTGACTGTCCCTATATACCAGCGTTTTATCCTGGAACTGGAGATTGTTTTGCATCAGTGCTTACTGGCAGTTTATTACTTGGAGATTCCTTGCCCTTAGCTATGGATAGAGCTGTACAATTTGTTAGCATGGGCATACGTGCAACCTTTGGGCATAACATGCCTAATCGCGAAGGTATTTTACTTGAAAGGGTATTAGAAAATTTACGCACACCTGTTACTGCTGCAAGTTATGAGCTACTGGGAGATATATAATGAAAAATATGCCCATAGGTATTTTTGATTCAGGAGTTGGCGGACTTACCGTTTTAAACGCCATACATAATGCCCTACCCCATGAAGATTTAATCTATCTTGGTGACACTGCACGCCTACCTTACGGAACAAAAAGTCCCGAAACTGTCACTTGCTACGCCTTACAAGCTGCAAGCAAATTGGTGGAGAGGGGCATAAAAATGCTTGTCATTGCTTGCAATACTGCCACAGCGGCAGCCTTACCAGCATTAAGAGAAAAATTTGCACCTCTCACAGTACTTGGAGTAATTGAACCTGGCGCAAGTGCTGCCACCATGGCGACAAAAAATAAGCATATTGCTGTTATTGCCACTGAAGGCACGATCCAAGGCAAGGCTTATCAAAAAGCCATAGCTAAATTATGCCCCGATATACGCGTCACTGGTCAAGCTTGTACATTGTTTGTTCCTCTAGCTGAAGAAGGATGGATGGATGGTCCGTTGGTGGAAGGTATTGCCGCTCGATATCTCAACCACATTTTTGAAAATAACACAGAACGACCAGACACCTTGCTGCTTGGATGCACGCACTTTCCGCCTTTGCGCCACGCTCTTGCCAATGTGGTTGGTGGTGACGTTATTTTAGTAGATTCTGCTGCCACCACAGCTCACGCTGTAGAACAACAACTAAACGCACAATCTTTATTAAATACTGCAAATTATGGTCAAAGCCATTTTATGACCACTGATGATATTGAACGATTTGCCCGAGTTGGCAGTTTGTTTTTGGGGCGCACCTTAGAAAAAAATATGATAGAGCATATAGACTTATAATGTTACTATACTATAATCACATTAAATACCAAGCAATTCTCACATTAAGCGTGATAAAAAATTAATGCATATGAAATATAATAAAATTAGTATGATTCCAGGGCCTGTTCAAGTTCCAGACTTCGTGCTTGAAGTTATAGCCAAAAATCATGGCTTGGGGCAATTTGAGGAGGATTTTTTACCACTTTATCATGACACTAGCAAACTTCTAGCACAATGCATGGGTACTAAACACTATCCAGTAATTATGACTGGTGAGGGCATGCTTGCTCTTTGGGCTGGGCTAAAAAATTGCCTGCGAGCAAATGATAAAGTTCTAGCCATTGCTACGGGTATTTTTGGAAAAGGCATAGGACAAATGGCAGCTAGTCTTGGCTGTGAAGTGCGTGTGATTGATTATCCTTTTAATGCAAGCGTTGGTGACCTTGCGAAAATTGAAGCTACCATTGCTGACTTCAAACCACATATGATCACCGCGGTACATTGCGAAACGCCTTCCGGTACACTTAACCCACTGCATGGCATTGGTGCACTAAAACATAAATATGCCGTGCCGCTTTTTTATGTGGATGCAGTATCAAGCCTTGGTGGAACACCAGTATGCATGGATAATTGGCATATAGATATATTGCTAGGTGCAAGCCAAAAATGCTTTTCATGTCCGCCAAATCTAAGCTTTCTTGGACTAAGCCCCATGGCATGGGAAGTTATTAATACTGTTAAGTATCAAGGATATGATGCACTTGTGCCTTGGCAAAATGTTCAAGAAAGTAAATGCTGCCCTTATACTCCATATTGGAGCGGCGTTGCTGCACTTAATGCGTCCTTGCAAAGCTTGTTCAAAGAAGGATTAGAGCATGTTTTTTCAAGACATGAAGATGTTGCCCAATTATGCAGAAAAAAACTACAAGAATTGGGAGTAACCTTGTGGGCAGACCCCATGGCAATACCTGCACCTACAGTTACAACAGCTCATATACCGCAAGGTTTTACCTCAGAAACTTGGTATGAGACCTTACTGTCACATGGGCTTTGTGTAGGTAATGGATTTGATGTGCTTGAGGGTAAAATTTTTCGCCTAGGTCATATGGGCAGTCAAGCAAATCTTGAAACCATGGAAAAAACACTTAAAATAATAGAAAAAGCATTATAGCAAATCACAAGGATAAGTTTTTTTATTAAAAAAAACCAGTTTAATGTTGACAAAAGCAGCTACTTTTATCTAAACATTAGTTCACGCTTCGTTTGTTGCGTAAATATAGCGAACTTTTTTGGAGAAATAATCATGACTAAAGCACAACTCGTTGAAAAAATTTATGCCAAAGCAGGACTACCTACTAAAACTCTTGCTGAAAATGCTCTTGATGCAGTGATTGCATCTGTACGTGAAGCCCTAGTTAGCGGTGAATCAGTGACGTTTACCGGTTTTGGTACTTATAAGGTAGTTGAACGCGCCGCTCGCAAAGGTCGCAACCCACGCACTGGTGATGAAATCACTATCCCAGCAAGCAAAGTTGCTAAATTCAGCCCAGGCAAACAACTAAAAGAATCTTTAAAGTAAAATCATAAGCAATCATGTAGCATTTGCTACAAGATATATACTACGGAGGGGTGGCAGAGCTCGGTTTAACGCGGCGGTCTTGAAAACCGTTGAAGGT
>CAYJKC010000083.1:0-4936 GCA_964370675.1 uncultured Desulfovibrionaceae bacterium | reverse complement strand
CCTTTCCCCGTAATTAAACCGCCTCCGTGGTTCTCTTTTTCAGTAGTATGAATACAATTTTTCTTTTTTGTCAAAGCAATAAGCCAATCGCCAAAATTTATTCAAATGAACTTGGAGTCGATATGATTACGGTATTAGAAGCGTAGATGGCTCTTTTTTTATCAAGCGTTAAAAGCGCTGACATACCAGAAGTAAAGTGTGCCGTAAGGTTAACCCTTAAAAGGTCTTAGGAAGCAAGTTAAGGAAGCACTGATTACAATCAGTGCTTCCTTATTATGAGGATGGTATTTATTTGCCGTTATGAAGGTAGCTCAACAACTCTTCCTTACTCTTATTGGCAATGCCAAGATACTCAAGAGAGTAGCCTTCTTTGAAGTAGTCTTTCTTTGCCATAATACTTGAAAGCAAAATCATGGCGTCGATGATAGGTGTTGGTACATTGTATTGTTTACCAAGTTCATGGTAAATTTTGCAACCAACAGGCACGTCTTCAGAAATATAGCGGTGTTGCATATTATTTGGTCCAGCACCAGCTTCGGGGAATGCTGTATCAAGAGGAATAACCAAACGATCCTTACCATTTTCATCAAGGCCCATATATTCTTGGGCAAGTACGCTACGGCGACTGAAAAATGATTCATAGGAATATTTTGGTAAATCCACACCCAAGGCGTCAGCAAGAGCAATTTCTTCATTGTAGAAAGCGTACTGAACTTCGCAGATGGATGGGCATAACCCATGTGAATACATGGAATATGGTTTACCTAGTTCACCAAAGATCTTACCCCAGTTTTCCATGGAGGAAACACCAAGTACAGATGCAGGAACGTGAATAACAGGATTGATATTACTTAGGCCAATATCAATGGAAGTTTCGCCACGCTCAACGCCATCGCCTTGCAGCACAGCATCAATGCATGGAAGATGATTTACGGCTTCTGCATAATCATCAAAATCGCACATGGGGAATGTAGCAGCGCGCAAGGTAATAGCGCGATAATTTGAACTTATTACCGGCGTACCATAGGTGCCTGTAAATTCAATTCTTGCACCATATGGTGCACTTGACCAACCACCAACAATAACTTTGGCTGTGCAATTCATTTCACGCATAAGCTTACCAAAGATTAGAGTTGCAAAGTTATCTGTAAAAATGCTAATAACTTGACCATCTTCAAGGTGAGGAATCATAGCACGAATTATAGGCTCATGCCCAAAGGCGGCACTGCCGATAACAATATGACCAGCACCCTTAATGGCTTTGGCAATGTCATCTGTAACCAAGTCAAACCTTGCTGTACCTGAACGGTGAAAGCCATATAGGTTACGTTGAATGCCACCAAGGGTAATTCCAGTTCTGTCAACAAATTGTAGTGATTTTTTAGCGAATTCTGGAAGGTCATACAAGCGTACTTCACGTCCAGCAAGTTTCATATCAACAGCACAAGTTCTACCAATAGCACCTGCGCCAAGTACGGCTATAGGCATATCCTTTAGGTAATCCATTTTGCCCATTTTTCAAACTCCTAAAAATTTAAGGTAAAAATTAATTATTTTGAATACAACTACTTCAATAAAGATGTTGCTTTATCAAAGTCGCCCTCACCTACTATTTTACGAATTTCGCCCCAAGAGCTATCGCGCATGGCTTTTTGATACGCGCTTAGTTGTTCGGGGGTAATGTCATAAACTTTTACACCTTTTTTAGCCATTTCGGCTTCCCAATGCTTTTCAATACCAGGAGCATCTTTTAAGCGTTTATTTTGCATAGCTATGGATTCACGACGTACAACTTCCTGATATTCTTTTGGAAGTTTAGCAAGTTTTTCTGGGTTAACCATGAGGAACCAAATTTCAAAATGTGTATTTATTGGAAGGTAAGACTTTAATACGTCCGCAAAGCCACCTGTATATAATGGTTCAGCACCAGCACCAGCAATACCCTCTACAACACCTGTTTGTAGGGCTGGAAATACGTCTGTATAGGCAATAGGTGTTGGGATATATTTTAAACCACCTACTAGCAATCTAAAGGAAGCAAGTTCGGGTATGCGAATCTTAAGCCCTCTTTTCACGCTAGGATCGCCAGGATTTTCAATATCTTTGGTTAAACCAATACCACCAAAGTAACTTGGGTATGTTCCTAAGATTTCGATATTTTGTTCCATACTCCACTTACTAATGAGGTCAATAAATGGAGAACCAACCACCATATTTTTGCCTACAGATTCCCAATTATCTTCCATACGCTTGCTTACAGCTGTAGCAAAAGGAGCAATGGTCATTTCAAAGTTACCCATGGCTACACGCTCTTGGGCTACAACCCAGTTGCCAAGCTGTCCACCGCTCATAATGGTAATTTGAACATCGCCGTTGGTTCCTTGTTTTACTTTTTCAGCAATCTTAAGCAAGGCTTTATGAGTTTGGTTTTCAGGTGAACGAGTGTGTGCAAGTTTCCACTTATAGGTTTCTGCAGAAGCGGTAACTGCAAAGCACAAAACTATTAACACAGCCAAAAAAATATTTTTTCTAAACATCGTGCATTCCTCCTTAATAGGGCACTATTTAATTAACCCGAACAATTTCGGGAAAAACATTGGTACTTCTGGAACAAAGGTTGTAAGCATAAGTATAGGTACATAGGCAACAGCAATAAGCACCAATACAGCCTTAACCGTGTCTATAACTGCAGCCTTACCAATGCGTATACCAAGATACAGCACTGTAGCATACGGAGGTGTAATGGCACCCATTGCAAAGTTTACACCTACAATGGCACCAAAGTGTTCTTTGGATATTCCAAGTTCTTGAATTAGTGGCAGTAGCAATGGAACAATAAGAATTGCGCCAGAAACGTCACTCATAATCATACCAAGGAATATCAAAATGGCATTGATAATAAGAAGTAATACAATTCGGTTGTCAGAAGCTTCAAGTAATGTTTTGGCAACAGCTTGGGGTAGCTCCATCATGGTAAAGGTTTGGCCAATAATAAGGCTCATAACAATCATAACCATGATCGTACCAACGCTGGTGGCAGACTCAAAAGTAGATTGTAAATATGTTTTTACATTAAGACCTTTATAAATCCAAAAACCAACTGGTATTGCATAGATAACAGCTACAGAAGCTGCCTCGGTGGTAGTTAGAATACCACCATAAATACCGCCAAGAATGATAAATGGCATAAGTAAAGCTGGAAAAGCGCGCCAAAACTTAGAGTTAACCTCTTTTATAAATGGTTCTGTAGAGCTTCGTTCTTGAATTACCAATGGAAACTTACGCACCCATATGAAGTTTACCACTGTTAATGTTGCAATAATCAATAGCCCTGGCATCAAGGTTGATGCAAAACACAACAGGATAGAAGTTTCAGTAATCCAACCATATACAATCATGATAATGCTTGGGGGGATAAGTTGTCCAAGCACAGATGATGTTGCAACTAGTGCTGCTGTATACCCAGCAGGATAGCCTTGCTTTTTCATTTCTGGCATCATAATAGGGCCAATGGTCGCCACACCTGTAAGAGAAGAACCAGAAATAGCACCAATGATTGCACAGGTAAAAATTGATACTGCGCCAAGACCGCCTTTGATTCTGCCCACAACAATGTTTACAAAGCCAAGCAAGTTTTCAGCAATGCCGCTTCTACCCATAAGTGTACCAGCAAACATAAAGAGTGGTATGGTTAACATTGTTGGATTAGCTAATTGTGCAAGACCCCACATAAGCATACCATTGGGACTTACATCACCTAAAAAATGCATAACCATGAGAGCTAAACCAAAGCAAAATGGCAATGGTCCTCCCATGATTAAATAGGCTACAAGAGTTATAATAGCAATTACAGCAACTTCCATTATTTATTTCCTCCTGCTGGACTTTGATTATCAATAATTTTTTGTTCTTCAAGCTCTTTCATAATTTCGTCGATTTCTTCATCTTGAGTCTTGAAGTTTTCTGTGGCGTGTTTGACATGCTTTAAGTAATAAAACACTTCAGCTACTGTATAGATGGCAAGAGGGATAAAACAGAAGAAAGGTGCATATTCATACCAAACCATGGGATAGTTAAGAATTGATGTGGTCTTTTGGACGCGTGTTGCATAGGTAAAATAACCATACCCTAAGTAAACCATGTAGAATGAAACCACAGAAGCAATACAGGCCACAAAACAGCGTAACCTTGCAATACCTTCATTGGTTTTTATGGCTGATTCAAGTACACGCGCTGTAATATGAGTACGTTCTCTGCCGGCACTAATAACCCCAATAAAATATAACCATATTTGTAATAAGATAAGAATTTCATCAGAGCCATGTAAGGGAGCTTTAATAATATACCTAAAAATAACATCCAGAGCACAAATAACAGGAATAATAGTCATTATAAAGATAAGCACCCATCTCATAACTTTAGCAAAAACATTATCAACTGCTTGTAAAATGCTTAATGCACTCATTAATAAACCTCCTTTACGCTAAACGCTTGTTGCTACAACCGCAGTGCACTCCAAGTAACCTTACGATTGTACATTTTTATTAGGTGCAGACTTAGTCATCAAGCTGCAAACAGGCATAGTTATTGCTGCGCTAAGTACAGCGGCATAAGTTTCTGAAAAAGCAGGATGTATAGGATATGCTCCAAAAATGCTTTTCCATACTATCCAAAAAAAGCCTACTCCAGCAGTAAAGAGCATGCTCATAACGGCCCCTCTTTCTGTGCTACCTTTCCAGTAAATAGCAAGCAAAAGTACCACAAAGAGTGAACCACGCAAGGTATAAGAAAAGTATACCATATCTAAAATACGTGTACCTTGCGCAAAGATAACTGCCATAATCACACAACAAACTCCAGCTAGGCCAGTGGAAATTTTTGACATTTTTAATATTTGGTCTGATGTGGCATTGGTATTAATGTGTCTTTTATAAAT
>CAYJKC010000082.1:0-4969 GCA_964370675.1 uncultured Desulfovibrionaceae bacterium | reverse complement strand
GTGTTGCCAAGGTTGTAAAAGGTGGTCGACGCTTTAGCTTTAGTGCCCTTGTGGTAGTAGGCGACGGCAAAGGTAATGTTGGCTTTGGTCTTGGAAAAGCCCAAGAAGTACCTGAAGCTTTACGCAAAGCAAGTGAAAGAGCACGCAAAAACCGTGTGTTCATTCCTCTTGTAGATGGTACATTGCCTTATGAAATTTTAGGTCGCTTTGGTGCAGGTTATGTTATGTTAAAGCCAGCCTCTAAGGGTACTGGTATTATTGCCGGTGGTGCTGTTCGCGCAGTTATGGAAGCAGTAGGTGTTACCGACGTGCTAGCCAAAGCCATTGGAACCAATAATCCACATAACGTACTTCGTGCAACCATCCAAGGCTTAACTGCATTGCGTAGTGCTGAATATGTTTCTGAATTACGCGGCAAAAAGCTTGAAACACCAAGGAAGTAGTCATGTCTGAAATTAGTGTAAAACTTGTGCGTAGCCGCATTGGTTGTAATCCTAACCAGCGTGCTACCCTAGATGCCCTAGGGCTTAAGCGACGTGAGATGGTTAAGACTTTTAAAGATACCCCCGCCATTCGCGGTATGATCAAAAAAGTTGTGCACTTAGTCAGCGTTGTTGACAATTAGTGCCAGTTTATAAGGAAATTACTATGCAGTTGCATGATTTATATCCATTCCCAGAAGAACGTAAGACTCGTAGACGCGTTGGACGTGGCTCTGGTTCAGGTCTTGGTTGTACTTCTGGTAAGGGTCATAAAGGACAAAATTCCCGTGCTGGCGGTGGCGTACGCCCTGGTTTTGAAGGCGGTCAAATGCCCCTACAACGCCGTTTGCCAAAGCATGGCTTTAAGAACTACCCCTTTAAGGTAACTTATGAAGTAATCAATCTTGATCGACTTTTAGAAGCTTTTGAAGGCAAAGATGCCATTAGCCTAGAAGATATTTATGCTCGTGGTATTGCATCTTATGGTAAGCCAGTTAAGATTTTGTCACGCGGTGATATTGCTCGTTCGGTTAAGGTTGAGGCTCATAAATTTAGTGCCAAGGCAGCGGAAAAAATTCGCAACGCCGGTGGCGAAGCCACAGAACTTGAAGCTTCAAAATAATTTTTTGATAGCATACATATAAAGAGATTATAAATGTCAAATGCAGCAACCAATATGGCAGCACAATCTGGCTTAATGAAAAAAATAGGTTGGACCTTTTTGCTTTTGTGCTGCTACCGCGTAGGTGTGCACGTGCCCATTCCTGGGGTTGATGCCGGTGCATTAGCCAGTTTTTTTGAGCAAATGTCTGGTACCCTTTTTGGGCTATTTGATATGTTTTCTGGCGGTGGCTTATCCAATACATCTGTTTTTGCACTAGGTATTATGCCCTACATTTCTGCATCAATTATTATGCAGCTTATGCAGGTTATTAATCCTAGTGTTAAACGTATGGCAAAGGAAGAAGGTCAAGCCGGAAAACGTAAAATAACTCAATATACACGCTACTTAACCGTTCTCATAACCATAGTTCAAGGTCTTGGCATTGCTGTTGGTCTTGAAAGTATGCGTAGCCCTTCAGGTGCGCTTGTGGTTATGAACCCAGGTTGGGAGTTTCGTATAATTACTGTACTTACCTTTACAGCAGGTACAGTGTTAATTATGTGGCTTGGTGAAAAAATTACTGAAAAAGGCATTGGTAATGGCATTTCACTCATTATATTCTCTGGTATTGTTGTGGGTATTCCAAGGGCTATTATACAGTCCTTTGCTCTCATAGAAGCTGGTGATATGAGTATATTCTTAGCCATTGTTATTTTAGTAGTAATGCTAGGGGTGACTGTTGGCATTGTGTTTATGGAGCGCGCTCAAAGACGTATTCCTATTCATTATGCTAAACGTCAAGTAGGTCGCAAAATGTATGGTGGGCAAAATACTCACCTACCTTTACGCATCAACACAGCTGGTGTTATTCCACCTATTTTTGCCTCAAGTTTATTGTTATTTCCTGCTACTATTGGACAATTTTCCAATCATGAAATCGTGCAGCAAATAGCCATGTTTTTTTCACCTCAAACCATTAGCTATAATATTATATTTATAGCGCTTATATTCTTTTTCTGCTATTTCTATACAGCAATCATTTTTGATCCTAAAGAAATGTCAGAAAATTTGAAAAAAGCTGGCGGTTTTATCCCCGGAATTCGTCCAGGTGAAAAAACCGAAGAGTATATTAATACTGTACTCTCTCGCTTAACCCTAACTGGCGGTGTTTATATTTCTTTAGTATCAGTGCTACCCATGTTATTGATTGCAAACTTCAATGTGCCATTCTATTTTGGTGGCACAAGCTTGCTAATCTTAGTGGGTGTAGCTATGGACTTCATGAGCCAAATGGAATCTCATGTTATTTCCAACCAATACGAAGGATTAATGAACAAATCGCGCCCCAAGGGTAGAGCGTGAAAAAATATCGCGGAGCATACATAAAGAACGATAGAGAAATCGGTCTTATGCGCGAAGCAAATAGACACGTTGCAAACGTGTTAGATTTGATTGAAGACATGGTGAAACCTGGTGTTAGCACCATGGAATTTGAAGATGTAGCTAGAGCATATTGCGATAAACATAACCTTAAACCAGCATTCTTGGGTTATCATGGTTACCCATATGCACTTTGTGTTTCAGTCAATGAAGTTGTGGTACACGGTTTTCCGTCCACGCGGCTGCTTCAAGAAGGAGACATTGTAAGCGTAGATATGGGTGTTGTGTATGAAGGCTTTGTTGGAGATGCAGCAAGAACATTTGCTGTAGGTCAAATTAGTGATGAAGCAAAAAAATTGATGAAAGTCACTGAAGATGCGCTTTATGCAGGCATTGCCGTAGCAAAGGCTGGTACAGATGTATATATGATTGGTGCAACTGTGCAAGCCTTGGTTGAAAAAGAAGGTTTTGGAGTTGTGCGCCGCTTTGTGGGGCATGGCATAGGTGCTAAAATGCATGAAAAGCCTGAAGTACCTAATTTCAAACCTGGCATGGGCGGTATGCCGCTACAAACTGGTATGGTTATAGCCATTGAACCTATGGTTACTGTGGGAACTTATGAAGTGGAAATATTAGATGATAATTGGACCGCTGTTACCCGTGACCGCAAACTTGCTGCACATTTTGAGCATAGCATTGCCATTACTGCACAAGGTCCACAGATACTAAGTATCTCAGATAAGGGTTTAAGGCGTATTACTCAGCAATAAAGTAAGCTCATTCATAAGGGCATGCAAAATGTTGTTGACAGTACTTGTAAAGACAGATATAAGCCTCTGTTCCTGCCAAGGAAGTTGGTAGTTATGGAGAAATATTCATAATAAACCTCTTTGGTATTTTATGAATTCATTATAATCTTTGGAGTTGGTATGAAAGTTAGACCTTCCGTTAAGAAAATGTGCCCCAAGTGCAAGGTCATCCGACGTCGGGGCGTACTCAGAGTAATCTGCGAAAACCCCCGACATAAACAGCGTCAGGGCTAGGCAGGAGACAACTGTGGCGAGAATTGCAGGTGTAGAATTGCCTCGTGGCAAACGTGTGGATATTGCTTTGACCTATATTTATGGTATTGGTCGCACCACATCATTGAAGATTTTGGACAGCGTCAATATTGATTGGACACGCAGCATAGATGATCTCTCAAATGAAGAAGTCAACGAAGTGCGTAAAGAGCTTGAGCAAAACTACAAGGTAGAAGGTGACCTTCGCCGTGAAGTAGTTAGCAATATTAAGCGTCTAATGGATATTGGATGTTATCGTGGCCTTCGTCATCGTCGTGGCTTGCCCGTACATGGGCAACGCACACATACCAATGCGCGCACGCGCAAAGGTCCAAGACGTGGTGCTGTAGGTAAGAAAAAATAATCTGTTAAAATAACTACAGAGGAATTAATATGGCAAGACCAAGAAGAGCGGCCAAAAAAAAGGAAAAAAAGAATATTCCGGTGGGTATTGCCCACATTCAGGCTTCTTTTAATAATACTATTATTACCTTTACTGACACTCGTGGCAATGCCGTGAGCTGGGCTTCTGCCGGGCAAAGCGGTTTTAAGGGTTCACGTAAATCCACTCCCTTTGCTGCGCAAGTTGCTGCTGAAACAGCTGCTCGTAAAGCACAAGATAATGGAATGCGTACCGTTGGTATTTATGTTAAAGGTCCTGGCTCCGGTCGTGAGGCTGCCATGCGCGCCATCAATGCCGTGGGCTTTAAGGTGGCCTTTATTCGTGATATTACCCCCATTCCACATAATGGGTGTAGGCCGCCTAAGCGCCGTCGCGTTTAACAGAGCCTAGAAGGAATTATTATGGCTAAATATACCGAAGCCAAGTGCCGTATGTGCCGCCGTGAAGGAACAAAACTCTTTCTAAAGGGTGATCGTTGCTACACTGATAAATGCGCATATGACCGTCGTCCTTACGCTCCTGGCCAACATGGTCGTTCGCGTAAGAAATTAAGTGACTATGCTGTGCAGTTGCGTGAAAAACAAAAAGTACGTCGTACTTACGGTGTTCTTGAGAAGCAATTTCATGGCTACTTTGTAAAAGCTGATAAAGCTAAGGGTGTAACCGGAGAAATTTTGCTATCATATCTTGAGCGTCGCTTAGACAATGTTGTCTATCGCTTAGGATTTGCAAACTCACGCAATCAAGCTCGTCAACTTGTACGTCATGGTATCTTTACCTTAAATGGTCATAAAGTTTCCATTCCATCATTGCAAGTACGTGTGGGTGACACCATTGAAGTACCAGAAAAGAACCGCAAAATTCCTGTACTTCAAGAAGCACAAGAAGTAATTGCTCGTCGCGGATGTCCGGTATGGCTTGAGGCTGATGGACCTGCTTTTAAAGGCGTTGTTAAGGCATTGCCACAACGCGAAGACATTCAGTTCCAAGTTAATGAGAACATGATAGTCGAACTTTATTCAAAATAAATGGGGGCCGG
>CAYJKC010000081.1:3287-5313 GCA_964370675.1 uncultured Desulfovibrionaceae bacterium | reverse complement strand
ACCGATTCGTCACGTCAAGGTCACTCCCTTGCCGCGGAGAGGGAATATGCATTAAGAGAAGACAAAGGTCAACAGTTTTTTTAATTTTTTTTAATTTAATTTTTTCTCCTGTTACTACAGCTAATTACAAAGCATTATTTTATGTCGGTTGAGAACTTACCTTCAGAAATCATATTTTCTACTTGTGCTATGTCCTTATCACCACGTCCGGATAGGTTTACTAAGAGCACTTCATTCTTGCTCATAGTTTTGGCCATATGCATGGCTTTTGCTACAGCATGTGACGATTCAAGTGCAGGAATAATACCTTCTAAACGCGAAAGGGCAAAAAATGCCTTCATTGCATCTTTGTCATCTATATTTTCACACTCTAGACGACCTTCGTCTTTTAAGTAAGATAAAATTGGACTAACCCCAGGATAATCAAGTCCTGCTGAAATAGAATGCACTTTAGCAGGCTCTCCTTGTTCATCATTTAAGACATATGCTTTATAACCATGAATAACACCCGGCTCTCCCACACAAAGTGTAGCAGCATGTTCACCATAGTTAAGGCTTTGCCCACCCGGCTCAACACCCACAAGACGCACATCTTTATCACCTATATAATGCATGAAAGCACCCATGGCATTAGAACCACCACCTACGCAAGCTAAGACTGCGGTTGGCTTTAAGCCTAAGTCTTTCATTTGACGACGCGATTCTTCACTTACAACAGATTGAAAATAACTAACCATAAGTGGATATGGATGCGGACCTACAGCAGAACCTAACAAGTAAAACGTGGTAGCAGCGTTTGCAATATAATCACCTATAGCCATGTCTACAGCTTCTTTTAGACCTTGATACCCATCAGTTGCAGCTATTACTTTTGCACCCATCATCTCCATGCGAAAAACATTTAATTTTTGGCGATCAATATCTTTTTGCCCCATATACACTACGCATTCCATACCCATGAGTGCTGCTGTGGCAGCGGTAGCAACGCCATGTTGTCCAGCACCTGTTTCTGCAATAATGCGCTTTTTACCCATGCGCTTAGCCAACAAGATTTGACCCACAGTATTATTTACTTTATGAGCTCCCAAGTGATTAAGGTCTTCACGTTTAAGCCAAATTTGCGCCCCACCACAATGAGCACTTAAACGCTCACAAAAAAAGACCGGTGTTTCACGGCCTTGATAATCACGCATATAACGTGCACGTTCTGCTATAAAACTTTCATCATCTTTATATTTAAAAAAGGCCTCTGCCACTTCATCTAAAACAGATTTTAATTCATCAGGTACAAACTGTCCCCCATATGGACCAAAAAAACCATCTATACCAATATTTTTATCTAACATAACATGCTCCTTTTTTCTGCAATTCATGTATACAGTATACCGAAATGGAATTTATACAGACATGTTATATGCTGGTCAAGCTTTTTTTGCAAACAATTTTAATCTACAAAACCAGACTATTAAATAAGAAAAGACTATTATATGCAATGTTCGCATATGATAGCCCCTTCCTTTTGCTTTTAAAAAAATGGTTATTGTAAAGATACGAGTAATGTGTCACCAGGTTTTAGCGTGCTGGATTTAGTTTTCTTATTAAGCTTTAGTAATTCGCTGGTTGATAAATCATATTTACGTGCGATAGCCCAGTAGGTATCGCCTGATTTTACAGTATGGGTTTTCTTGGCTTTGCTTGATTTTGATGCCACAGCTTTACCACCTGCTTTGGGTATGGTTAGGACCTGACCGGAGCGCACTTTGCTAGCATTACTAATATTATTAGCTTGCATAAGACTTTTAGTGGTCACATCGTATTTTAAAGCAATGCCAAGTAAGGTTTCACCCGGCTTAATTTTATGTGTTGTGGCTTTAGCCACAGCCGTAGTTTTTGCCTTTTTGCCACCCGATGAATTTGACTTTTTAGGAGATTTTTTTGCTGCCACTGCGGTACTACTCGCAGGAATTTTTAACATTTGTCCAGAGCGTATTTTGCTTGCATCATTAATCTTATTTATTGCCATAAG
>CAYJKC010000081.1:0-3187 GCA_964370675.1 uncultured Desulfovibrionaceae bacterium | reverse complement strand
ACTTTTGCCATAGCTTTTAAATCTGTGCCAGGCTTTGCTTCAATGCGAGCATGTAATGGTGCTTTATTCATATTAACATCTTCAAAACCAAGTGCATCAAGGTTACGCATGATTTTACAAATGGCTAAGAAACGTGGCACATAGTCAATAGTTTCTTTGCGCAATTGTGCTTTATAATCAAGTTTATAATTTCGCTCAACCAAGGTGAAGAAATCCTTTGCACCAGTTCCCTTTAAGGCGCGACCAATCTTACCTTCACCAGCATTATATGCCGCAATAGCTAAAAGCCAATCGTCAAAATAGCTATGCAGCTTTTGCAAATATGTAGCAGCAGCTTCTACTGATTCATAAGGATCAAGACGCTCATCAATCCACCAATCTTTATGTAAACCATAGCTCATACCAGTATATGGCATAAATTGCCATGCACCTGCTGCACCAGCATGTGATTTAATAGTCGTATTATAGCCACTTTCTACAATAGCCAAAAATGCCAACTCTTCAGGCATGCCACGCTGTCTGAAAATTTCACGCGCATGACCAAGATAGTCTTCTGAACGTTGTGAAAATTTGGCCATAGTTATACGACCTTTATTTAAAAAGTGGCTATATTGCCTAGCCACTGCTGGCATGCCTTTTTTAGGAATATTTTTATCAAGTTCACCTGTTTTGTTAAAAATCTTTTTTTGTTCTGCAGTAAGTTTTACATTTATATCCACTTCTTTATATGTATTTTTGGCAGTAGAACTAAAATCATCTGCATCTTTAGCAGCACACCCAAAACCCAGCAAAGATATACATATAATACCAATTTTTAATACATGACCATATGGCTTGCCTGAATATAAAAAGAATTTACTTGACATATCTACTCCCAACTATAATTCTTAAATGAACTATAACACTCTATGAATATTGACCTTAACCTATTGGATGCGCCCATGAACAACGTGCAACTTTTGCCTGGCATCAAGCCTGTTTTGGAACTTCTTAAAACTGAACCTTCTCGAGTGGACACGCTCTTTATTAAAAAGGGGTTGTATACTACCGAAGCCAAGACTATGCTGGACCTTTGTCGTAGTCATAACATACGTTTTTCCTTGGTGGATAGCACTGTGCTTAACTCCATGTGTCGTGCTCAGCATCAAGGAGTTATTGCTCGCCTTGGGGCTGTGGCTCATGCAACCCTTGCTCAGCTGTGGGACAGTATTAGTAGTGCGTCCTTGCCACTCATCATTGCGCTTGATAATGTGCAAGACCCTGGCAATGTGGGCACCATTGCGCGCACTTTGTATGCGCTTGGTGGCGTTGGACTGATTTTGCCTAAACATAACAGCGCCTACCTTGGGGATGCAGCTAAAAAAGCTGCAGCCGGAGCTTTTGAGCATTTGCCCATTGTGACGGTTACCAATTTGGGTCATGCCCTTGATGAAGCCGAAGAGATGGACATTGCCATACTCGGTACCGGCATCAAAGCACAGGGGCAAAACCTCAACGCCTTTGAGCAAAATTTTCCCCTGCCTGCGGTCTTGGTGCTTGGAAATGAAGGCAAAGGCTTGCGCCCTGGTATTGAAAAGCGTTGTGGACATATGGTTTACATTCCTATGCTTAAACATTTCGACTCCCTTAATGTGGCGCAGGCTGGAGCAATTTTAATGGGGCTCATAGCCAAGCAGTACATAGCTTCCTAAAATTAAAGCGGAAAATTTTGCCGCATTTTTTTAATTTGTACTAAGATAGTGCAGAGTAGGTGCCAAGTAGCAGAAAAAAGTCTAGAGAGTTTATAGTGTTAAACCAGAGCGTGCAGTGATAGTCTTTAAGATTGGTAGCTTAATATGCTTTGTAGCTTTATAATGTCACAAGAAAAATATGCGTTAAACGCCCAAGAAGCATTTAAAAACGAACTCCACCACAAGCTTTATTAACTTGCAGTGGAGCTCTCATGGCTGATTTATATTATTTGCCGCGACCGATTATGACACAGCAAGGTTCATCAGAGTATTATTTACTGAATATACGTTGGAATATTAATGAAAACACTTTTAGTAAATGAAATCATTCTTTCCATAATCCAAGGTAGGGCTAGTAGTAGTGCTACAAACATGGATAAAATTTTCGGTATAAAGGTTAGAGTCATTTCTTGAATTTGAGTGGCTGCCTGAATAATACTTACCACAACACCCACTGCTAAACCTACACCCAACATGGGTAAAGCCATCATCAAACAAAGCTCAATAGCTTGACGTCCAAAACCAACTACAAATTCAGGAGACATAACACCCTCACTTACAAAATAAATGAATTTACTAAAGAACCAACCAATAGGTTCCAACCATCAACCATTACAAATAAAAGCAGCTTAAAGGGCATGGAAACCATCATGGGAGGTAGCATCATCATACCCATAGCTAAAAGCACACTAGAAATAACCATATCAAGCACCAAGAAGGGAATATAAATTAAAAACCCAATGGTAAACGCCGTTTTAAGTTCACTGATAACATAAGCGGCCGCAAGCATTATAGTAGGCACTTCGTCTTTATTCTTTGGAGCTTCCATGCGTGATATGGCATAAAAAACGGAAATATCTTTTTCGCGTGTATGCTTAAACATGAAGGTTCGAATAGGAATTTGGGCACGATCTAAAGCCACACGATAATCGATATTTTCATTGAGATAGGGTTGCAGTGCTGTGTCATTAATTTGCTTACCCACAGGATACATTATAACTACAGTCATGAATATGGCTAAGGAAGCAAGAATTTGTGTTGGAGGAAGTTGCTGCACACCCATGGCTTGGCGTAAAAAGCTAAACACAATAATAATACGTGTAAAACTTGTTACTGTGAGCATGATAGCTGGAGCCACAGATAATATAGTTAAGAGAAAAAGAATTTCAAGCAGCACAGTTACTTTTTCAGGATCTGAACCCCCACCTGAAAGGGTTAACTGCATGGGAGGCATAACAAGGTCTTGAGCAGCTAATGCCAAGCTTGGCAAAAGCACTACAAAGAGGAGGCTAGAAATACTAGTCGTCAGACTTTTGGCGTTGAGCCATTTCCATAACGTCCTTAAATTCCATGTTATTTGCGTCGTTGTCATCTGCGGTTTCCTTCAAAAGGGTTATTTGGTGGTCTGTGACCCCAAGTAATAACCTTTTATTCAAAAACCGTACCACCATAAGACC
>CAYJKC010000080.1:2190-5853 GCA_964370675.1 uncultured Desulfovibrionaceae bacterium | reverse complement strand
ATAAAAAAGCAGGCGGGTCATCGCGCAATGGTCGCGATAGTAACGGACAAAGACGCGGCGTTAAGCGTTTTGGCGGTCAACGTGTTTTAGCAGGTAGCATCCTTGTGCGCCAGCTAGGAACACGCATTTTCCCCGGCGACAATGTGGGCATGGGTAGAGATTTTACCCTGTTTGCTAAGGCTGATGGTTTTGTTAAATATGAAAAATATGTTCGCAAACGCCGCACCTTAACCAGAGTTCACATAGTTGAAGCAAACGCGCAATAATTTTTGTTATAAAAATTGCAAGTTAAGACTGGTTTTATTTAAAGTGAAGCTTGGTCTTGTTTGTAGCTAGTTTTTGCATTGCTAATATATTTCATGCCGCAGGGGGACAATCTTAGATTGCCACCGCTGCGGCATTACTTTTGATAAAATGAGTAGTTATGAGATTTGTTGATGAAGCCACAATCACTGTGCGCGCTGGTAAGGGTGGGCATGGTTGCGTGTCCTTTAGGCGTGAAAAATTTGTGCCTAAGGGTGGACCAGATGGTGGTGATGGTGGCAACGGCGGTGATGTGTTGGTTCGTGCTGATGCACGTTTACTAAGCCTTTATGATTTTCGCTTGCAAAGAGTATATGAAGCGCAAAATGGTCAACCAGGTATGGGTAGCCAGTGTAATGGGCGAAAAGGTGAACATTGTATTTTACACCTACCTGAAGGCACACTTATTTATGAACAAGGTCCAGAAGGTGAAGTATTAGTTGCAGATCTTACTGATCCAGAGGCAGAGTTTGTCATTGCTAAGGGTGGGCGAGGTGGCAAGGGTAACGAACACTTTAAGTCCTCTACCATGCGCGCTCCGCGCTTTGCTCAAACTGGTGAGCCGGGAGAAGAACGCACCTTACGCCTAGAGTTAAAAATTCTTGCCGATGCTGGGCTTATTGGCTTACCTAATGCAGGTAAATCTACATTTTTATCACAAGTATCTGCTGCAAGACCAAAAATTGCTGCTTATCCATTTACTACGTTAACACCTAATTTAGGTGTGCTTATTGATGAATATGACCCAGGGCGACGCATGGTTATTGCTGATATTCCTGGTCTTATTGAGGGTGCACATTTAGGACAAGGTCTTGGGCATCGCTTTTTAAAACATGTGGAACGCACTCGTTTTATGGTGCATTTATTAAGCATTGAAGACATTAATGACCAAGATCCTTGGGCTGGTTTTGAGTTAATTAATAGTGAACTTAAACAATTTGATGAAGCCCTTGGGCAGCGTGTACAAATTGAAGTAATTAATAAAATTGACTTGGTTGATGAAGAAAGAATTAATGAGCTTCAAGCCCAAGCTGATGCAGATAAGCGCACAGTATTTTTTATCTCTGCTATGCATGGACAAGGTATAGAACAATTGGTAAAGCATATTTGGAACATGCGCGATGATCTTGAAACTAATGCTCCATTTTTACATTTTAAAGAAGTTGAAGTTAGCGAAGAAGAGTTCCCAGATATAGAAGTGGAATACACGAAAGAATAAAAGGCTTAATATGAAAAAACGGTACTGGTTTTTAATAATTTTAATAGCTTGCGCAGCTTACCTATATAACGAATTTCAACATCCTCGCTTTGGCATTGATCCCAGTGGTGAACGTCTAGCACGCATTGAAAAATCTCCTAATTACAAAGACGGAGCTTTTACCAACTATGACCCAGAACCCACTAGCTTGGTTAAGGATAATTTTGCTATCCGCATGTATAATATTCACGTAGCCAAGGGCGGAAATCGTACCCCTAAAGATCCCATTCCTACTGTTAAAACTGATATTAAAAATATTGACCCAAAACAAAATATAGTCATACCACTTGGGCATTCTTCATTTTTTATACAAGTGGATGGTGTGCGAATCTTGGTTGACCCAGTGTTTTTAGACTACGCAGGACCATTTTCTTTTATAAATAGAGCCTTCGATGGCAGTGTCCTTTATTCGTTGGACGATATGCCGCCATTGGATTATGTTTTTATTTCGCATGACCATTATGATCACCTAGAATATGAAACTATGCTTGCTTTGCGTGGTAAGGTTGATAAGGTCATAACTTCCTTAGGTGTTGGCGCATACCTTGAACTTTGGGGTTATAAACCAGAAGAAATATGGGAGGGCGACTGGTTTGATAGCTTAAACCTTAAAAATAATGTTCAATTACACATTATGCCAGCGCGCCATTATTCCTCACGCTTAAAATCACGTAATAAAACCCTTTGGTCCGGTATGGCACTAATAGCTCCTTCGGCAAAAATTTATTATAGTGCTGATACAGGTTATGGAAGCCAAATAAAAAAAATAGCTGAAAAATTTAATGGTTTTGATCTTGCCATATTAGATGTGGGACAATTCAACCCCAAGGGGTGGCCACATATTCACTTCTTGCCAGAGCATGCTGCTAAAGCTGCACAAGACCTTGGTGCAAAGCGCGTGCACGCAGCCCATAATAGCAAATTTGCAATAGCTTTGCATGATTGGAAAGTGCCGTTAGATGCAATGGCCAAGGCAAGTGAAGGGAAGAATTATTCATTTATTACTCCGC
The DNA here is from genome assembly GCA_964370675.1 of uncultured Desulfovibrionaceae bacterium. Lineage (GTDB taxonomy): Bacteria > Desulfobacterota > Desulfovibrionia > Desulfovibrionales > Desulfovibrionaceae > CAYJAD01. The sequence goes on along the minus strand of CAYJKC010000080.1, from coordinate 3,282 downwards.
GTATTGGTGAGGTAATAAATTTGGATACGCCTGAACAAACCTTTGAACAATGGTGGAAAAACATAGAATAATAATTAATGAGGTTGATATGTTTAATACTCCAAATATACTAAGCATTGCTGGATCTGATTCTGGTGGGGGAGCAGGAATTCAAGCTGATTTAAAAACCATCATGGCCCTTGGCGGTTATGGTATGACGGTTATTACAGCTCTCACGGCACAAAATGGAGAGGGTGTTCGCGCTATCCATGCCCCAGAGCCAAGTTTTGTGGTTGACCAATTATGCACGGTTTTAGATGGGTTTAAGGTGCAAGCCGCCAAAACCGGCATGCTTTTTTCAGAAGAAATCATTTCAGCCCTTGCACCACATATGCAAAAGTTTGATTTTCCATTAGTAGTTGATCCTGTTTGCGTTAGTCAAAGTGGGCATGTATTATTGCAAGGGGGTGCCATAACAAGCCTAAAAGAAAAAATAATTCCTTTAGCATTTTTGCTAACGCCAAACCGACCAGAGGCAGAGCTACTTACCGGCATCAGCATTAATAATGATGATGATATGGCAAAAGCCGGTGAAGCCTTGCTGAAAATGGGCGCAAAATCTGTCCTCATTAAGGGGGGGCATTTTGATGCAGCCATTATGATTACTGATTGGCTTTTTGAATCAAATGCAGATCCAGTTGCTTTAAGCCAAGCCCATGTCAGTACTAATAATAACCATGGCACAGGTTGCACACTTTCCGCTGCCATTGCCACTTATTTAGGGCAAAAATTACCCTTGCGTGTGGCTGTAAGCAAGGCTCAAGAGTATGTTAATTTGGGTTTACGCAAAAGCTATGCACCTGGCAAAGGGCATGGACCTTTAAACCATGCTGCTAGTAAATAATACTGCTATTTGATTGCTTCACATTGTTAATTTGAAATCTTAGTTGTTTAACAACTGTAATAAAGGAGCATAATATGATTAAAGTTGGCAAAACTGCCCCAAACTTTACAACTATGGCCTATGAAGATGGTGCTTTTAAAGCAGTATCTTTAGAAGATTATCGCGATAAGTGGGTATTTCTTTTCTTTTATCCCGGTGATTTTACCTTT
>CAYJKC010000080.1:0-2180 GCA_964370675.1 uncultured Desulfovibrionaceae bacterium | reverse complement strand
CTTTGTTTGAGTAACAGAAGTTGCTGCAGTTGCAGCAAAGTATGAAGAATTTGCTAAGTTAAATATCCAAGTACTCGGTATTAGTATGGATAGCGTTTTCGTACATAAAATGTGGGACGAAAAAGAACTCACCAAGTTGCGTGGTTCTAAAAATCCCTACCCCCTTCTTTCTGACCCTTGCGGTGATATAGGCAAACTCTATGGTGTCTTTAATGAAGACAATCAAATTAACCTACGTGGTAGCTTTATAATCAATCCTGCTGGTGTTGTTCAAAGTATGGAAGTTGTAGCAGCTCCGGTAGGACGTGATTTTAATGAAACCTTACGCCAAATTGCTGCACATCAATTTATTGAAAAAAATAGTGGCAAGGCTGCTCCTTGTGCGTGGGTTCCTGGCAAACAACCTCTTGAGCCAAACCCTGGCCTTGTGGGACAAGTTTGGGAAGTTTGGAAACCTGAATAAAATAAACTATCTTTATTAATCATTTTAGCCCCCAGGAAACTAAGTTGGTTTTGCAAACTCTTAATATTCCTGGGGGCTTTTTTTGCTCCAAATTTTTCAATTAAAGTTTTCTCACTATGGAAAAGTGATGTACCTAGTCCGAATCGTCCATCGGGAAGATTTGCACCAGCACACTCTAAAATTGTTGGTGCAATATCAAACATTGTAGCCTCACGCAGGAGGTACTCAGGCTTCATTTGAGTAGTTGAGTTAATAATAGCATTGTAAAGATATCTGTTTCCCTTTAGCACAAAATCTTCTAATTCATAATTCATCAGTTTATGATCGCCAATAATAATCACTGTAGTATTTTCATAAAAATTTTGTTCTTTCAACCAATCCAAAAAATCATACGCCATTTTATCAGCGTGGAGTATGGTATCCCTAGAATCATAGTATTTCTTTGGATAAGCATCAAAAATCGGTACAACATTATGGGTATCTATTGTCTCAATCAAAATAAAAAATGGATCTGAAGTGTTAACTTTTTCTAAAATGATTTTTTTTGCAAATGAATATAAGTGTTGGTCAGTTAAACCCCATGCACTATTTTTTGTATTGCCAGCAATGCTAAGAAAATAATCTAAATCATATATGTTTGTTCTTGGCGCATGGGTTTTAAATAAGTTATTTTGTCCCGCAAACCGTGAATAAGTTCCAATTATAAGATTTATATTGTACCCGTTTCTATCAAAAGTTGTTAAAATATTGTTAGCATTTGATAAAAATTTGCTAAACATGCTATCGTCATATTTGTTTCTGTCAAAGGGAACCTTTAAGGGAAGACCAAATGTCATAGCTGTTAATGCTGCAATTGTTGATCCAGTTCCAGATGTTTGCTGCAATTCAGGAAAGTATATAGAATTTTGTCGAATTTTTTCAAGATTTGGAATTAATGTTTCAGGAAAGCTATCTTTTGTCAAACCAGTATCTAATGATTCTAGCATTAGAATTATGATATTTCTCTTATTATTTTTAAATTTAATCTCATTGCTATCATATTTTTTATAGTTTTCAGAAATGAAAGTTGATGAATGATTAATTGTTTTCAAATATTGTACAATGTTTAGTGAATGAATCAAGTATGAAAAAGATGAAATCATATAAAATAATGATATTAAACATATCTTTTTTATTGAAATATACTCTTTAAAAATCACGTAATTAATTAAATAGTAAAACAAAAAACCAATAGGTATAACTAATAAAATGTGCAATAGATAATCTAATAACACATTTTCAGCACCTGCTAGTGGAGCTTGTAAGTGGAATAATATTGAATTTAATGTTGGATTTCCAAAATTTTTATCTATCCAATAAATATTTACCAATATTATAGTACCAATAAAAACAGATAGTGTTTGTAAAATTTTATATCTAGTTCACCCTTAAAAAGTATACATTGCATTGAAATATATTGAAAATAGCCAACAGTTACTATAAGCTTCTTAACCAGAAATAGACTTATAATACAAAAAAACTGGTTGAGAAGGATTTGTAAAAATGAGCATAAAACCAACGCAAAAGCACAAGCAAGGCAATTTGATGTACCCAGATTTACTTGATCAGCTGAATCCCAAGCATCCTCTTTTACAGCTTGCCAATGCAATTCCCTGGGGTGAACTTGAAGAGCATTTTTTGCCTTTATACTCCACCACCGGAAGGCCGGCAAAGCCTG
>CAYJKC010000079.1:0-5862 GCA_964370675.1 uncultured Desulfovibrionaceae bacterium | reverse complement strand
CTAGATATGTAAAAAAGATAAGTCCCACAATGCTTTATGGACATTGTGGGACTATAAAAAACTTACGATGGCGGAGGGGGAGGGATTCGAACCCCCGGAAGGCTCACACCTTCAACGGTTTTCAAGACCGATTTTAGGCAATTTCACCGTATTTCACTAGTTGTCATTTTTCTACTTTACTTGCTGATATAAAAAGAATAATCTCTGTTTTGTTCATTCACCAATTATCATCAAAAAGCACCATTAATCATGCCAAATGTGGGGCAGGTATGGGGCAAAAAATCGGACGCAAAAGCTTATGGAACAAGAAAATAGCAAGAAAAAGTGTTCACGTTTTCCTGGTGTTCGGAGTCGAAAACACAAAACACGCAAATATAAGGGCCGTCTTGATGAGTGTTTTTTTATTCGCTTATACGTTGATGGCAAGCTTATCGAAGAAGCATGTGGTTGGTCAAGTGACGGGTGGTACGCTGAGAGGGCTTATAAAAGACTATCTGAATTCAAAGAAAATGCCCGTAATGGGGTTATGCCGCGTTCCATGAAGGAGCTAAGAGAGCTTAATAAAAAAGAGCAAGCGCAGCAGGAACAACTTGAAATTGAGCAAAAGCGTATTGAAGACCAAGAAAATATTACGTTTTCAACACTATTTAAAATGTATGCTGATGCTGGTGCTGTGCGTAAGAAGGCGAAAGTATTAATGGTGGAGGAAGGACGGTTTCGCAAGTGGCTTGAGCCTAGTGTAGGGAGCTTACCTGCTGTGCATGTTACGCCTGAAACCTTGGAAGCTTTGCAAGCAAGTATTATTGATCAAGGTCGAAGTCCTCAAACTGCCTCGCATGTAATTGACCTTTTTCGAGCCACATGGCGCTGGGCGCAGAAACGTAAGCTCATTCAAAAAGAGTGCCCAGTTCTTAGTATGGAGCGGGTCAAAGTGTCTAATACTAAGGAGCGTTGGTTTACTGCAGAAGAATTGCACTCTTTGCTTAAATGGCTTGCTGAAAAAGATCCTTGCACAGAGCGACTTGTGCTTTGTGCGGCCCATACTGGGGCAAGGCTTGGTGAATTAGCACAGTTAGAATGGCATCATGTAGATTTTAGGGAGAGGCAGATTAACTTTATTCATACTAAGACCAATAAACCACGATCTGTGCCCATGACTGATGAGCTTTACAACATGCTAAATGTGATGTTGTCTGAAAAATCAAATGAGTATGTCTTTTTACAAAAAAGTGGAGTAACATTTTTTCATATTAAAAATAATATATTACTCACCAATACACCATATTTCTTTAAAATGGCCTTGAAAGAATTAAAACTTAACGAGGGGCATACAAATTCAAGGACAAAACTTAACTTTCATAGCCTGCGTCACACTTGTGCCACTTCATTACTTAGGGCTGGCACTGACCCAAGGACTGTGCAAGACCTGCTTGGCTGGAGTACCATGAAAATGCTTGAAAGGTATACGCATGTTGTGCCAGAGGCAAAACGCAGTGCTATACAGTCGCTGTCAGAAATGTATAAATAAATTAGCGATAATCTTCATCTTTTAGAGTATATAACTCAAAATGAGGGGTAATTGAGTTGTAATGGAATGAAGTTTGACAAAATGTGTAAACAGTTTTACATTATGCTTAACGTAATATGAAGAGCGTAAGATTGATAGTTAGCTTTGCAAATAAAGAAACACGTAAACTGTTTGAGAGTGGGGACTGTCCGTTTCTTGGTCAAGCGGCTCGCTCTGCTTTGCGTAAGCTACGTATCTTACACGCAACTACACGCCTTGAGTCCTTGCGTATTCCATCGGGTAATCGGCTAGAGAGTCTGAAAGGTAATCGTGCAGGGCAATACAGCATACGCGTAAATGATCACTTTCGTATTTGCTTTATGTGGGAAAATGGCAATGCTTATGACGTTGAAGTTGTAGATTATCATTAAGAGGAGAATAATCATGCTTGCAATACATCCAGGTGAAATACTTCGTGAAGAATATATGGCACCATTAGGCATCACGGCAAATGCTCTAGCTTTAGCTCTTGGTATTTCAGCCACACGCATTCATGATATAATCCATGAAAAACGCGGTATTAGCACAGACACTGCCATTAGGCTTGCACGCTATTTAGACACAGACATGGAAATGTGGATTACATTACAAGCACAATACGAGGCGGTGTTGCTGCAAGAAAATAAAAAACAAGAATTTGAGCGTATTATACCACATATTCGTGAAGCTTAGGCTTAAGTAACAGGCTGGGGTTTCGCCTTATACAAGTATTGGCACACTTACACAACGTTGTGTTTGTTACTTATCCAAAAAAATAGCGGCTGTAATATTTGGAGTACACGTTGAAGAAGACATCTAGCTGTTCTTATGGTATTCTATTATGCATTAGATGTTTTAACAATAATAAATGGAGGTTACTAGTATGAATCCTTATTACTTGGCAGAACAAAGTGTGTTTAAAAGCTTCTTTTATTTGGCAGAGGCTATGCAGTATTATTGGCCCAGTGCAAATTATGAGATTTCGGAAAATAATATGGCTTTGCATTTAGCTAGAGCTTTTTCTGAAAATGGTTTTTTAGTATGGGCAGAAGTACCATTTAATGATGAATCCAAACAGAAGTTAGACTTTCTTGCTTACCATTATCCTTTAAAAACGTTAGTGGCTCTTGAATTAAAAAATAATATTGAACAACCAGAAAAAAATTATGAAGATATAAATCGCGTTGTTCGTATTTATGATAACGGCGTGTATAATGTTGCACACCGTTTTAATAATCAAAGTATTACTGAGGCAGAGCATAAAATTGTTGGTGTAGCCACAATCCTTAATGCTACTGAATACGCTGAATGGTGGATAAATCCTACAAATAATGAATATTTGCCTGTTGGAAGAAATGCAGAAATGTATCGTAAGATAGGAATGGCTATTAATGTAGCCCCATATGGAGCTGCTGTGCCTTTGTGTGAAGATTTACATGAAGAAGCAGATATTCGATACAGATTCCGTCGCGCAGCCTATGCATTGTATGATGCAGAAGGTGTGGCAAAGTTAAAAGCTGTATTAAAATAACATTTCAATATATTTGATTTTTATATGCACGAAGTAGTTATGCTATTTCGTGCATTATTATCTTCTTTGCATTCCGTATTCTGAAACATACTCCGTGTAACTTGCTTTTATACAAAATTAGGAGGGTTATATGGATGTGCTAAATCAATATCAACAGTCATTGTCGGAGGGGTATCCAGATATTTTGCTTGTGTGTGTTGGTATAAATTCATGTGAGGTCTTAGAGGCATTTTTGCATGACAAGGTGCGGTATGCTGGTATTTCTAAGCATGTAAAAACTATTTTTTTGCATCAAGGTTATGAGGTGAGATTTTTTGAAGATAAGGCCGATTATAGTGTTTGTTTTACCGAAAGAAGCTATAATCTAACACATATACATAAAGTCTTTGAACGCTATATTTCCAATATAAACATGGTGATTATTGTAACCGAGTTTAATACTCCCTTTGGTGCCATTATGAGTCCTCTTTTAGCTAAGTATTTTGCGCATAAAACTGATTTAATCATAGGCATGGCATATACATATGATACGCCACATATCCCATATGCTGGTGTTGTCATCAAGGATTTTAAAGAACATATTAATTCATTTGTCCAAATTACTGGCCCTAGCATAAGCAATTTTGCTAAGCCGCTTACGGGCAAGATTTCTAAATATGGATTAGGGGCAAGAGCCATGGCTGAGGCTTTGTACTGCCATATGGAGTTAGTGCTTTGTGATATGGTTTATAGTTATGACCTTAGTGAATTACAGGAATTGTTGAGGTGTAGTGGCACAGGATTTTTAGGTTATGGTATTGCTAGGGGAGATAATAGGGCGGAGTTTGCTGTGACGCAAGCTTTGCAAAACTTACCTATATCTGCAGAGCTGTTTCAGCATGTAGATAGGGTATTATTTCTCATCCGCTGTAATTTTGATATGATGGTTGAGGAAGTTAGCACAGTTAGAGGTATGATTGCTGATGCTATGAGTGATAGTGCAAATATTCTTTATCAAGTGCCACTCAATAGAGAAGATGACGCTTTGTCTGTGACAATAATTGCTTATGATGGTATTTTGATGTCTGAGATATAAAATATTACAGCATTGTGAGGTCATATGCCACTTAATAAAGATTTATTTCATCCAAGGCTATCAAAATCAAAGTATATCCTTGGCTTGCAATGTGAAAAAGCTCTATGGCTTGCTAAAAATCGTACAGATATTGTCATAGAAGTGGATGCAGCCACGCAGGCTAATTTTGATATGGGAAATGAGATTGGAGAGTTAGCAAGAAAATGCTTTGCTGGTGGGGAAATAATCCCCAATGCTCATCACGACATCAAAAAGGCCGTAAACCTAACCCAAGCCCTTATAGCGGATGGACAAAGTGTCATTTTTGAAGCTGCGGCTTACAGTCCAAGTGATGGAGCTTTTTGCTTGGTTGATATATTACAAAAGGTTTCTGACCCAAATGCTAAGGAGGCAGAATGGCATTTAATTGAGGTTAAAAACTCCACATCTGTAAAGGAGTATCACCTAAATGACATTTCATTTCAGTACTATGTCTTTTCTGAATGTGGATATAACATTACAAAATGCTTTATTATGCATATTGATAATTCATATGTCCGCAAAAAACGCCTTGTGCCTAAGAAGCTTTTTAAGCTTGAAGATGTGACGGATATTGCCATGGCTAATAAGGACTTAGTAAAACAAAAAGTTTTAGAGCTAAATGAAATTGTGTCATGCAAAACTATACCAGATATTTCCATCAATACACATTGTTTTTATCCATTTAGCTGTAGTTATATGTCTCTATGTTGGGAAAGAGTGCCTGCGTATTCGATTTTTAATATTTTTAGTAAAAATCAAGCCTTTGATATGGCAAAAGAGCTTAATACCTATGATATTAAGAGCATTCCAGAACAATATTTACCCAGTGGAAATAAAGGTATTGATGCCATATGTTATCAAAAAAATGAAGTATATGTTGATAAAGAAGCTATAGCTAACTGGCTGAGCTGCCTTGAATATCCTCTTTATTTTTTAGATTATGAAACCATAATGTATGCAATTCCTCTGTTTGAAAATACGTCGCCTTATCAGCAACTACCATTTCAATTTTCTTTGCATATGCAAGCATCACCAAGTGCTAATTTTGAGCATTTTGAATTTTTACATAAACAAAACTCAGATCCACGTGAGGAATTTACCAAGGCATTAACAAAGCTATGCGGTTATAATGGTTCTATCATCGTTTATAATCAAGCCTTTGAGATGACACGAAACAAAGAATTAGCACTGCATTTACCCCATTATGCCGAAAGCCTGTACAAGATAAATGAACGTGTAGTTGACTTAATGATTCCTTTTTATAAACGCTGGCTTTATAGCCCTAAGCAGCAAAGCTCAGCTTCCATAAAAAGCGTTTTGCCAGCTTTTACTACGTTAAACTATGAGCATATGGAAATTGCTAACGGGCAAGATGCCATGGATGCATATACAGCATTTGCTAAGGGTGTATACCCTACGAAAGATTTACCGAAACTATGGCAAAATTTATGCAAATATTGTGAACTTGATACTCTTGCCATGGTGGAACTTTTAAAAGTGCTAAGGAATGTCTTAAATTAAGTCATTACACATTATTATATTTCCTTCAAAGTAATTATCCCAGTTTTTTATGACTTACGTGGGGGCAAAAATCTGGGAATTTTATTAAAAAATTATCCAAAGGTTTTGGAATCTGGAACGACACTTCCATATCAAATTGAAAAATAATTTGAAATATGGAGTGTGAAC
>CAYJKC010000078.1:0-6002 GCA_964370675.1 uncultured Desulfovibrionaceae bacterium | reverse complement strand
CCGCAACCTGCTGATTACAAATCAGCTGCTCTACCAATTGAGCTACGCCAGCAACAGAGGGTGTTTTTACTGAAAACTACGAGTCTTGGCAAGTAAAAAATGAATTTTTTTTAAATTTTTTTTCATACCATTATCGTTTACAGATACAATATCTATCTAAACCAGCCAAGTCTTTACCAGTTTCAATACTTAACCACTGACCATTTTCTTCTAAAATTTTTTTTACATATGCGCCTTGAGTATATCCATGTTCAATCACGCACAATCCATGTTTTTTTAATAAAACAAAAGCTTGCTTGGCAATAAACTTTATATGTGCAAGACCAAGTTCATCGTTTTTATCTTCTATACCACCTAAACTAGGTACTAAAGCAATTTTAGGCTCAAAATTTTTTACATTAGGTAAAAGAGTTATATACTCATGTTCACTTACATAGGGCGGATTAGTAATAATTAAATCCAAACTATTTTTTGCAAGCGGTAAAGAGGATAAATCACCTTGAACTAACTTAACTCTTGAACTAACGCCTAAATTATTAGTATTTTCCCTTGCCATTTCTAGGGCTTGTGCTTGTATGTCAATCAATACACCATAAGATTTTGTTAACTCAGCAGCAACACTTATGCCTAGGCAACCACTGCCTGTGCCTATATCAACAAAATTAACTGCTTTATTTTCAAGCTTACTTAAGGCAGCTTCAAGCATATCTTCACTGGCAGGGCGAGGAATTAATGTATGTTCATTTAAGAAAAATTTACGTCCAAAAAATTCTTTATAGCCTATAACATAGGCTAAGGGTTCACCATGCTCATGGCGCAAAGCCAAAGCATTTAAACTTGCCCAATCAGTAGATGATAAAATAGTCTGTGGGTTGGTAGCCAAATATATGCCATCAACTTGAAGTACATGTGCCAAGAGTACCTGCGCACAAAGTCGAGGTGCATCGCTATTAGCTGCAGCAAATCTTTTATTTAAGATAGTTACTGCTTCGCGTAAGGTTGGTGTATTCAATGCTTTAGAATATTTACTTAAACAGTAACAAGCTAAATATATTGCAAAAACAATATAATTCAATTAATAAGCTTTAATATACTCATCCAAGCTATCAACAGAGCAATTTTTACTAACCCAAAAAGCAGATGCCCAAACCATCAAAGCAGTAGCTTGAGTATCATCAAGTCGCTTTATCTTGGTTTCAAGATGAGCCTTAGCCGCACCATGCTTTAAGTGTATGTTATTTACATCGCAGGCATCCATTACTCGTAAATGCAAATACGAAAGACGTGTGTGATCAGGCAACAATTTAAGATCTTTATGAGATTCAACAATGGTTTTTAATTCACCTGGGCTAAATGTTCCCTTAATAGTTGCAATGGCACGAAAAAACGTATCCACAGCCCATGGTAATATAAATTCTGCACCAGCACTCTTGGTACGAAAATAATCTTTGAGCCAACGTTCCTGATCACTACTAATACGCGCTGCAACTTGTGGCATGCTAAACTCCACTTTATAAGAATAGAAGATGCTTTTTGAAGCACAAATTGACTTCAAACTAGCAAACACCAGTATAGACAAAGGTCTAATACCAGTAAACACCTATTTAAACAAGTTATCAAGGCAAATGCTGTTCTTAGATACTCATTATAAACAAGCAAAAGACTATAAAAACATGCCCTGTTAAGTTCATGCTACACAAGTGTGAAAAAAAATTCAATAAAAAATCTAGAAAATATCTTGCATATTATACAACTTTCCAGGAGCTTTTGTAGCAAGCCACTTGGCAGCCCTTAATGCCCCTTGGGCAAATGTATCTCTGGAATGAGCTTGGTGTGTTACTTCAATGCGCTCTCCCGCACCCATAAAGTACATGGTGTGAACGCCAACCACATCGCCACCACGTATGGTTTGTATGCCAATTTCCTTCTTGGGGCGCTCTCCAATAATGCCCTCACGATGATAGCAAGCAACATCTGGCAAAGACCACTCCCTTGCTTTGGCAAGACACTCTGCAAGTTTTAATGCAGTGCCACTTGGAGAGTCTTTCTTTAAATTATGATGTAATTCTACCATATCAATGTCGTAATCTTCGCCAAGCATCTGGGTTAGCATAGGTAAAACTTTTAATAATACATTAACCCCAATACTCATATTGGGAGCCCAAAAAATAGGAGTTTGCTTAGCATATTCTTCTAACTGAGCCTTTTCTTCTTCATTTAAGCCAGTAGTTCCTATGACCATAGGATTTTTATATTTTGCAGCCATACTTGCCATGTGCAAAGTAGAAACTGGCGATGTAAAATCAATAATAACAGCATTTTTTGCTTGAGGCAAAACTTCTTCTGGTTCTGCTCCCACAGGGCAATCATGTGCTCCAACTAAATGTACATAATCTTTATGTTCCAAAAGCCCAGCTAGATTAAAGCTATTACTAGTTTGCACAAGTTCTACCAAGGTTTTACCCATTCTACCGCATGCACCAGAAATAATTATTGATGTTAACATTATACTTCCTTTATTTTTAACCAAGTATCATTAAAATATTATAACAAACTACCCTGCTCTTTTTTTGAAAAAGCAATCTTTTTTTCTTCCTTTTGCGCCGGCTCTATGATTAAATCTGTTGCAATCTTGCTTAAGCAAAGCGCTATAAAATCGGCTTCATTAATAATACTTACTCCTAGTTTTTGTGCCTTTTCAAGCTTACTTCCAGCGGCTTCACCAGATACTAAGTAATCAAGTTTTTTGCTCACAGCACTAAGTACTTCTGCTCCGGATTCCACAGCCATAGCAACGGCTTCAGAGCGTGCCATGCTTAATGTACCAGTAAATAGCACCTTTTTACCAGATAACTTACCAACAACTGTACTCTGACTTTGCGCTACTGGATCTAAACCCAACTCGCGTAAACTTGTTAATAAAATCATATTGCTTTGGCTTGTAAAAAAATCTTTTATGGAAGAAGCTACTTCTGGTCCAACGTCGGGTAAATTCATTAAATCAGCTGTACCAGCCATAGCTAGTTCTTGCATATTGTTAAAGTTTTTTGCCAGTAAACGTGCTGTTTGTTCGCCCACATGTCGAATACCAAGAGCACTAATAAAGCGTGCTAAACTGGCACTTTGCTTAGCTTTAGCAAAAGCTGCCACAAATTTTTTAGCTAAGACCTCACCCATACGCTCAAATTCTAACAGATCTTCAACGGATAAAGTAAATAAATCCACCACAGTTTGAACACGTCCTGCTTGCACCAATTGCTCAATCCACTTTTGCCCAATACCTTGAATATCTAACCCAGCCTTGGACACAAAATGCTTAATGCTCTGCATACGCACAGCAGGACAAGATACATTATTACAACGCCATGCAGCTTGACCTTCTTCACGCTTAGCATCTTCATGGCAAACAGGGCAAATATGTGGGAAATCATATGGCTTTGCGTCAAGCGCCCGAAGCTCCAGAACTGGTCCTACCACTTCAGGAATAACGTCACCAGCGCGCTGCACTATAACAGTATCGCCCACGCGTACATCTTTAGCCTTAATTTCATCTTCATTGTGCAAGGTAGCACGTGCAACCATTACTCCACCAACATTAACAGGCTCAAGCAAAGCCACAGGAGTTAGTACACCTGTGCGACCAACCTGTATATCAATATCTAAAAGTTTTGTAGTTGCTTGCATGGCTGGAAACTTATAGGCCACAGCAAAACGTGGGGCTCGAGCAGTAAACCCTAAAGTTAGTTGAGCTTCTATATCATTATGTTTTATAACTAAGCCATCAATTTCCATGGGGAAATTTTCTCTATTTTCTTGCACGGTTTGAGCATAATCCATAACCGCTGTTTTTGATTTACAAATTGTACCTTGTGGCGGTGTTGCAAAACCACATTGATCAAGAAAGTGCATGAGCTCACTATGCTTTTGCCATAAAATTGCATTATCAAAGTCCACTTGCCCAAGCCCATAGGCAAAAAAGCTAAGCGGTCTTGAAGCTGCAACTTTAGTATCTAACTGGCGCACAGCCCCTGCTGCTGCATTTCGTGGATTGGCAAAAATTCTCTCACCATTAGCCTCTTGTGTATCATTAAGCTTACTAAAATCTTGTTTGCAAATTACCACCTCACCGCGTACTTCCAAAAGACGTGGTATGCTAACGCCCTTTGCAGCAAACAAACGCAAAGGTATATTTTTAATAGTTCTGATAGATTCTGTTACAACTTCACCTACCTCGCCATCGCCACGGGTTAAAGCTGCCACCAGCTCACCCTGCTCATAAACTAGCTCCACTGCCAAGCCATCAAGCTTTGGGTCACACCAAAACTCCATATGTACTTCAGGCAAGGCGCGGCGCATTTTTAATATCCAATCATCCCACTCTGGGGCATCAAAGACATTATCAAGCCCATACATATTTAAGCTATGCCTGCGTTTTTCAAGCTCTTTAAGTAATGTTCCACCCACCCTAGCAGTTGGAGAATTTGGCAAGCGATATGGCGCAAACCTAGACTCCCACTCTTGCAACTCTGCAAATAAAGCATCATATTGAGCATCAGAAATAGTGGGGGCGTCCAAGGTATGATAATTATAATTATGCTGCTCAAGTTGTTTTACAAGGCTATGCATTTGCTCTAATTGCTCGGCACTTGGTTTATTATTTAACATTGCACTCTCAGCCATAATTTAAATTTCAATTAATTACCATAGAGGCTTAGACGGCATGCTAAACTTTGTGGTATGTCGCTTTAAAAATTCTTCTTTAGTATATTTATGTAATTGTGTGCCATATTGCTCTATAGCAAAACTTGCTGCTGTTGCCCCTAGGGTTGCAGCTTCAAAAACATCTAAACCGGCATACAAACCTTTAAGCAAACCAGCACGATGTGCATCTCCTGCTCCAGTTGGGTCTAAAACCTTGTCAACATCAATGACAGCCACTTCTTCGCGCCTGCCTTCACCCATAACTACAGCACCTTTAGCACCATGTGTAATAATACAATATGTTGGCATATCTTGAATTTCTGCTTCTGTTTTACCAGTTTTTTTGCACACCATTTCCAATTCATAATCATTCATGGTAACTACATAAGCACCCACCATGCCATTCAATAAATCAGCCGCTTCAAGCACAGGCAATTGCTGACCTGGATCATAAATATAACGCACTTCATTATTACGATAATACTCTGCCAATGAGCGCATATCAGTCATATTACCCGGCGACACTATGCCTATATCCTTAGCACTATTTAAATGAGGGAAGCCATATTTACAAGACAAGGTCATGGCTCCTGGATAAAAACCAGTAATTTGATTGTTAGATAAGTCCGTAGTAATATAGCATAAAGCTGTAAATAACTCATCATCTTGCACAATACCGTCAAGGGGTAAGCCTAATGATTCAAGCCACTTGGCATAGGGGGCAAAATCGCGCCCAGCACAAGATAATATTAAAGGAGCCTCACCTAACAATGCCAAACTATAAGCAATGTTCCCTGCACATCCACCAAATTTTTCCTCCATTCTATCAACCATGAAGCTAATGCTAATCATATGCATCTTGTCTTCCACTAAGGAATCTTTAAAATGCCCTTGAAATGTCATAATACGATCAAACGCCATGGAACCTGAAATGTAAATTGCCATGATATATCCTTTGAATAATGTTATATTTTTGCTAAAATATGTATTACCATTAACTCTATTCTTTGAGACAAAATCAAAAACTTAACGCCATACTTAATCTTTTAAATTTACAATAATATTTTTATAACGGCAAGAACTGTATCAAGGGCTTTCATTTTAATCCCACGTGATTCCGATTTGCAGCGGGCTTCTTAAGCATCTTGACATTTAACTAAGTATTTTAAATATATTTAAAAATAAAAAATTTTTTTAAAATCATTATAATCAAAAAGACAAAGAAAAAGGGCTTACAACTTTCGTCGTAAACCCTTGAACTTACTGGCTCCCCGGGACGGACTTGAACCGCCAACCTAGTG
>CAYJKC010000077.1:0-6004 GCA_964370675.1 uncultured Desulfovibrionaceae bacterium | reverse complement strand
TTCCGACATCACGGGTATGAACCGTGCGCTCTGACCAACTGAGCTACCTTGCCATAGTTACAACAAGTGCAACGAAGGTGGTATTTATCCAAAAGTGCGGCTTTTGGCAAGTGTTTTTTTCAAAATTGCAATGATTTTATGTGAGCATAAAAAAGTACACCAGCGGAGCAAGCAAAAGTCTATATATAGCAAAAGGAATCAGTGTCATATGAGAAATTAGTGATACAAAAACCTTAACTGCCGCAAGTGCTGCCAAAAATGATGCCACAACGCCTAAGGCAAAAAAACTTATATCATCAGCACTAAACAAGTGCCAGCTCTTTAATAAATCATAACCTGTTGCAGCAACCATAATTGGTACTGCCGCAATAAACGAATATTCTGCCGCCAATTTGCGCTTTGCACCAAGTAGCATTCCACCCATAATAGTTGCGGCTGAGCGTGAAAAGCCAGGCCATAGAGCTAAGCATTGAAAACATCCAATGCCAAATGCAAGTTTTGGGTTCATATCGTCAAGAGTCATGAATTCAATGTGAGTTTCGCGTTTTTCCACAAAAATCATGCAAAATGCTCCCACAACTAGTGCTAAGAGCACTGTTTCTGGAGTAAATAAATACTGCTTGATAGTAGAGTGTGCCACAAGACCTAAAACACAAGCCGGCAATGCAGTAATAATTAACAAATATATGCCACGCAACCCCGAAAACTTCATATCAGAGTTAGGACAAAGCAAACCCCAAAACCGCGGCCAGTACAAAACAACCACTGCCAGTATGGCACCAAGTTGAATAACCACATTAAATGTATCAGCCTTTTGACCAGTAAAACCCAATAGTTCGCTGACTAGAATGAGATGCCCTGTAGATGATACTGGTAAAAATTCAGTTAACCCCTCTACAATGCTTAAAACTATTGCAATAAACCAATTATCCATATAACATCCACAATACAGTTTATAAGAACATAGCCCTTATTTTATGAGTCATAAAAGGAGAAAATATGTCTACTATCATTAATCATAGCGAATTGCTAAAACGCGCTGTAGCATATGTTACAGAAACAATTAAAGAGCAGCCCCAAAAAGACCTGCAAAACATATTAGATGAAGCAGGCATGCGCTTTAACCTTAGCCCCATTGATAGTGAAGCCTTAAAGCGTCTTTTTACTAAAGAATCACAATAAATTATGCTACTCTAAAAACATATTTTCATAAAATTTTAGCTGATATAACTTCCATTAGGCATAGCCGCATGCACACCCAACAGTTCAAGTTTACCATCTTTTTCAGCAGTTAATACCATACCATGCGAGACCAAACCACGAATTTTGCGTGGAGCTAGATTGGTTACCACACAAACCTGTTTACCCACCAAGTCTGCAGGGTCAAAAAACTCTGCCAAGCCTGATAAAATTTGCCTAGGGCTTTCCTCGCCAAGATCAATTTCAAGGCGCAAAAGCTTATCAGCATTAGGATGTTTTTCCGCTATGCATATGGTCCCCACGCGCATATCTACTTTTTTAAAGTCATTAAAATCAACTTCTGCTATGGCCTCAGCTTTACTTTGTTCATTCTGCTCTACACTTGCAGCAGGAGCTTGTTTTGCATTTTGTGATTTATCCTGTTTGCGTGTGTCATTAACTTCAGCATTTTGAGCTTTATTTTTCTTTTCTTTATCAGTTGGTTGAACACTTTCTATGCGTGGGAATGTATTGGAAGCCTCGGCAATGCTTATACCAGTTTTAAAGCTGCCCCAACTAGTAGCCTCGGCTGCAAGATCCACACAAGGGGGAGTATCTTCACTAGCTTCAGTTCCCAATTGTGCCAATAAAGCAGCGGAAGTTTTAGGCATAATGGGCCAAATATATAAAGCAACCTTGTGCAGGCTCTCAATTAAAGTATACATGACCGAGGTTAAGCGCTCCATATTGCCTTGCTTAGCCAAAGCCCACGGAGCTTCTGTATCAACATACTTATTCATGGCGCGCACAAAATCCCACAAAGCATCAATGGCTTGTGAAAAGCGTGCTTGCCCAAAAAGCTGAATAAAGTTTTGCATAGACTCAGTGCCTATGGCGCGTAAGGTAGCATCAGCCTCAAAATCTGCCAAGGCAGTGGGCACCAGACCAGAAAAATATTTAGCATTCATGGAGAGAACTCTACTAAATAAATTTCCAAAACTATTAGATAAATCTGCATTAATTCGAGTTATGAGAGCTTCTTCACTAAAGGATGCATCTGAACCAAAATTCATCTCCCGCAACAAGAAATAGCGAAATGCATCTAAACCAAATTGCTGTCCCATCTGCAATGGGTCAATTACATTGCCTAGTGATTTTGACATTTTAGTATCACGCACCAACCAATAACCATGTACATTCAAATGCTTATATAAAGGCAGTCCAGCAGATTTTAACATGGTTGGCCAAAATATGGCATGAGGCTTTAAGATATCCTTGGCTACCAAGTGTTGCCCTGGCCAAAATTTCATATATTCTTCGCCATCTGGCATACCTAAGGAGCTAAGATAGCTTAATAAAGCATCAAACCACACATAACAAACATAGTCTGTATCAAAGGGTAATTCTATACCCCAAGTTAGCCGTGATTTAGGACGAGAAATGCAAAGATCATCAAGCACTGCACCATCAAGCATGGCTAAAACTTCATTACGATAACGCTCAGGTCTAATAAAGTCAGGGTTATCTAAAATATATTGCTTAAGCCACGGTAAATATTTAGACATTTTGAAAAAATAATTTTTCTCACTGATAAATTCTGGCTTAGTTAAGTGCTGAGGGCAAAAACCATCTTCAAGCTCTTTTTCAGTATAAAAACGCTCACAACCATAACAATAGTGCCCGCCAAACTCACCAAAATATATATCACCAGCATCATATACTTTTTGTAAAAACTTCTGCACACTTTCTTTATGTTCGGGACTAGAAGTACGCACAAATTTATCATGGTAAATATGCATATCTGACCATAATTTTTGAAATTGTGCGCTAATTTCATCGGTAAAAGCTTGGGTTTCAAGACCTGCCTTTTCTGCCGCTTGAACAATTTTATCTCCATGTTCATCAGTGCCGGTCAAAAAAATGCTATCCACACCTATGCATTTATGAAAACGTGTGAAGGCATCAGCCACAATAGTTGTATAAGCATGCCCTAAGTGCGGCTTTGCGTTTACATAATAGATTGGAGTTGTTACAAAAAAAGATTTCACGATAAATCTCCGTTATTGACCTTTTTTATGGTTCTTGGCAGGTTTTGCCTGCGCTTTATTTTTTTGTGGTGCAAGTCCAAAGATCCCCCCATCATCGGGGTTATCTTCTAAGTTCAACAATAAGCGTTCTGCACTAGATAAATCATTATCGTCTGCTAAATCATTCTTTTCAAAAAAGTCAGCATCATCGGCATTAGGGCTCATACTTACAACCATTAATTCATTATTGTAATTACGATTTTGCTCGCCCTTAGTGATAATTTTAGTTTGCTTATAGTGCTCTGGACGATTGGGAGCAAGCTCATGCCAATCTTCAAGAGTAAACTCTAGCTCTGCATTTTCTTCATTTAACACTGAAACAGTATTGCGAAACATATTGGCACGCAAAACCTTCATAGGACCTTTGCTGGTTTGATATTTTTTGCCAAGCTTTGGGCATTGATCATGAAAATTATCATAATTTTCTTGCTCATAGCTAAGACAACAAAGCAGACGCCCACAAACGCCAGAAATTTTAGCAGGATTTAAAAAAAGATTTTGTTCCTTGGCCATGCGAATGGTCACTGGTGCAAATTTGCGCAAATATCTTCTGCAACAACAAACCATACCACAATTACCAACAGCTCCCACCATTTGTGTTTCGTGACGCACCCCAATTTGCCTAAGCTCTATACGCGCCCTATATTCGCGCACCAGGTCTTTAACCAAGTCGCGAAAGTCAATGCGCGCTGGAGCTGTGAAGTAAAAAATAACCTTGCTGCGGTCAAAAAATACTTCCACATCTACAAGTTTCATATCAAGATTGCGTTCGCTAATACAATTTTTGCAAAATTTTAAAGCTTTTTTAGCAAGGTCGGTGTTTTCTTGGGCAGTATTTACATCTTCTGCAGTCGCTAGACGTAAAATAGGTACAAGCTCACCAAGTTCTTCTTCGCTTTGGGGCAATGAATCACGCACAAAACAAACTCTACCAAAACCTTTACCTTGCTCTGTTTCCACCACCACATCATCACCGGCACAAACTTCCATATTTGCAGAAAAATAGTATATTTGCCCATGCTTATTAAAGCGTATTCCAGCTATCATATATTGACCTTTAGTCGATATAATAATCACTTAAATAGCAACTAAACCACCTAATAGTGGTTTAGTTTGTATGTTATAAAAAGATTATAATATCCACTTTATTATTTTAGTGTATCCCTTTTATATTCGTTTAGATTTGTAAAAGTGTCAACAAAGGATTTGAGTATTAATTTCATAGCCACTTTATAGTTATTTAAAAGACGATTTTCCTCGTTATGCAGCTTTTAATATTGAACAAATATAAATACCATAGTAACATGTTCAAAACATATAATATGCTTGATTTCCATATCATACTGGAATAGTGTTCTCTTATAATAATCTGGTTGAAGGTATAATAAGGAGTTTTTTTGATGACAAATATAATTAGCCGTGAACAAGCCCTTGAGCTTTTGCGCACCCACACTGAGGAAACACATTTAATGCAACATGCTTTGGCAGCAGAGGCTGTATTATGTGCTCTTGCTCGCCATTTGGGAGAGGATGAAAACCTCTGGAGCCTCACAGGTCTTTTACATGATTTGGATTATGCAAAAACACACCAAACACCTGAAGTTCATGGGCTAATAGCCAGTGAGATGCTTAAAGACAAGCTCCCACCAGAAGCAAGGGAAGCCATTTGCGCCCATAATGGTGAAATGAATG
The DNA here is from genome assembly GCA_964370675.1 of uncultured Desulfovibrionaceae bacterium. Lineage (GTDB taxonomy): Bacteria > Desulfobacterota > Desulfovibrionia > Desulfovibrionales > Desulfovibrionaceae > CAYJAD01. Next base: position 1,046 of record CAYJKC010000077.1, on the reverse strand, counting down.
GCACAATGCCTAAAACCAAACTAGACTTTGCACTGCGTTGTGGAGAAAGCGTTACAGGGCTTATTGTTACAGCTGCCTTAGTGCGCCCTACCGGCATTACCGGCATGGAAACAAAAAGCCTTAAAAAGAAAATGAAGGACAAAGCATTCGCAGCTAGTGTTAGCCGTGAAAATATCAAACAGTGTTCTGAACTTAACTTAGAACTAGATCAATTTTTAAGCCTTTCCATCAATGCCATGGCCAAACGAGCTGCGGAGCTTAACATACCTACTGGAGGCAAATAATGTCCAAATGCACAATCCAGCCCATGATTACTGATATTTCAACCCTTGGAGCAGCAAAACTTAAATCTAATTTGCCCTATGACACGTGGGAAGATGATAAAATAGTAAAAATATTTGTAGATTCAGAACTTTGTGAAGACATTTCTGAACCAATACTCATGGAATTTGAGGCAGCAGGACCTAGAAAAAATCTTTATTTTGACTCCACTCGCGCTAAATGCGCCATTGTAACTTGTGGTGGGTTATGCCCTGGCATCAATGACGTTATAAGAGCCATTGTTATGGAGGCTCATCATGCTTATAATGTGCCAGGTATTTTAGGATTTCGTTATGGTCTTGAGGGATTCATACCAGAATTTAAGCATAGTGTTGAAGAATTAACACCAGCTAAGGTTGCCGATATCCATATGTTTGGTGGAACCCTGCTTGGTGCGTCGCGCGGTCCGCAATCGGCTGAAGTTATAGTAGATACCTTAGAACGCATGAATATTAGTGCACTCTTTGTCATTGGCGGTGACGGCACGATGCAAGCTGCAGCAAATATTAGCAAGGAAGTAGCTGCACGTAATTTACGAATTTCTGTTATTGGTATACCCAAGACCATTGACAATGACATCCACTTTGTGCCGCAATCCTTTGGCTTTGAAACTGCTGTTGATAAGGCCACCGAGGCTATTCAATCAGCCCACACCGAAGCTTGCTGCGCGCATAATGGCATTGGTTTAGTAAAACTGATGGGGCGTGAATCAGGCTTTATTGCAG
>CAYJKC010000076.1:0-6210 GCA_964370675.1 uncultured Desulfovibrionaceae bacterium | reverse complement strand
CTTCTTATAAACTATGAATTTATACTGACTATTTTAATTGCGTTTATGAATTTTTTTGCTTGAGTTATAGCAGATACAATGAAAGCAAATTTTTTATGACAGGAGCGGGTTAAAAGCTCATGACTTAGAAAAAAATTCAGCTAGAAGCAAATGTGAAACTTCCACAGAGAGATTTTTTTTAATTTTTTATTGTAGGTTAAAATCATACAAAACTGCCATATTAAAATGGTCGCCCAAAGTAAGTAAAACTACTAAAGGCGACCTAAAATTATGTTAACTACAAGTATTAAGAATTATAATATTAGCCCCAGAGTATTAAACCACTTTCAAGGGGAGACTCAATACCTTGAGTTACTGGTATAACTCGTATGCCATAGGCATAGCGTCCATTATGTTCTGCAGTATATTGTCCCTCATAAAGAAGTAAATCATCTTGTTTTTTTAATTTAAGATCTAGTACAAGTGGTTTTTCAATATAATCACCATTATCATTGGTTAGACCAATGACAAATTGAGTCAATATTTCATCTGGTCGCATTTGCCCTGGTTGAATACCTACGCTTATATTTACTGGATTGCCACATGCTATACTTTCGTTTTCAATACCGTTAATGACAATTTCTTTAATAGAGAGAGAACCAAAGCGTATGGGAAGATTTTGCTTCCACTGAGCAAGATGTTTTGCCAAGGCTCGATTATTTTTATGTGTTTCTGTATTACGTTGAGCTGCTGGCGCATAAAATCCTTCAATATAATCGCTTAACATACGATTTGAACTATACATGGATGTGAGGGTACGCATGGAATTTTTAGATAAATTAATCCAGCGCATTGGTAAACTGCCTGAGTCTGCTTCAAAGTAAAGCGGGACTACAGATTTTTCTAAGAGCTGATATAAGTCTTCTGCATCGGCATAGTCATTTTGATCTTGTGCTGGCAAGTGATTTTCTACCACTGGTCCAATGGTCCAGCCGTTTTCTCTATTATATCCTTCGCACCACCAACCGTCAGATACACTTAGATTAATACCTCCATTGACAGGTACTTTTTGACCGCTTGTTCCTGATGCTTCATGCGGTCGACGCGGTGTATTTAGCCACACGTCGCAACCTTGTGCCATAAGTCGTGATATGGCAAGGCTGTAATCTTCAATAAAGAATATGCGCCCAAGGAAGCGATCTTCTTTTGCGTAATTAATGACTTGTTGGATGAGCTCAATACCAGCTTGATCGGCTGGGTGTGCTTTACCTGCAAATACAATAATCACGCGTTTATCTTTTTGATTAAGCAATCTTTCTAATCTATCAGGGTCAGCAAAAAGCAAGGCTGCGCGTTTATATGGTGCAAAGCGTCGTGCAAACCCTATTATTAAGCTATCTGGTCTGATATTTTCTCTAAGAGTTTGCTCTTTATGGCTTGGAATTGCATATTTACGCATAAATGCCGGTACGGATATGCGCAAAGCATCAAGCAGTGGTTCTTTTTGTTGCGCTTTTGCAGTCCAATATTCATCAGCCGGTATATCATCAATTTTTTGCCAAATGGGGTCTTCAGGTTTTGCCTTATACCAATCTACACCGAGGTATTGATCTAGCATTAATCTGATGGGATTGCCCACATAGGACATGGTGTGCACACCATTTGTCACATGACCAATAGGTATTTCTGGTATAGGTACACCTTTCCATAGGTCACGCCACATATGTTGAGATACAATGCCATGAATTAAACTAACGCCATTGGCACGGCTTGCAGTTTTTAAGGCAAGTACAGTCATTTCAAAATTGCCACCGCGCTCTGGACCTTCAATACGACCAAGGCGCAAAAATTCAGTCCAAGTAAGACCTAGACTTTCTGCATATTGAGTAAAGTAGCGCTCCATGAGATCTAGGCTAAAACGTTCATTACCTGCATCAACTGGAGTGTGTGTTGTAAAGACAGTATTACTACGCACTCGTTCAAAGGCCTCTTGGAAGGTTAAGTGTTGCTCATGCATATAGGCACGGATACGCTCTATAACCATGAACGCAGAGTGTCCTTCATTCATATGATAAACGCTTGGGGTTATATTGAGCTTACGCAACATGCGTATGCCACCAATACCCAAGAGGATTTCTTGTTGAATGCGTAAATTGCGGTCAGCTTCATACAATCTTGCTGTAATTCCGCGATCTTCTTCTGTATTGGCATTTACATCTGTGTCCATAAGATATAAGCATATTCGACCTATACGAACGCGCCATATTTGAGCATATAAAGTACGCCCAGGCATATCTACATCAACTAAGATGGGCTTTCCTGTTTTATCTGTTATGCACTCTACAGGTAAATGCGCAAAGTTATTAATGGGATATAATGGTATTTGTCTTGCGTTATTATCAATGCTTTGGCGGAAATAACCATTTCTATAAAGTAAACCAACGGCAACTAAGGGTAGATGTAAATCACTGGCAGATTTTAAATGGTCGCCAGATAAAACCCCAAGACCGCCGGAATAGATAGGCAAAGACTCATGCAATCCATATTCAGTGGAAAAATAAGCTACGGGTTTATCAATTCGTAAACAAGAGTTAACATCCACACAAGACTCGGCCATATAATCATCAAATGCTTGCATGACTTCTTCATATGCATGCATGAAGTCAACATTTTCTACTAACTCTTGCATGCGTTTGGGACTTACTTCTTCCAATATGCGCAAAGGACTATGATTGGTACTATTCCAAAGAGCAGGGCTAATATTAGCAAAAAGTCGCCTTGCTATGTGGTTGGTAGACCACCACATATTACGTGCCAATTCATGTAAGCGCACAACTTCTTGTGGTATGGCAGAAATGGCAGTAACTGGGCGCAAGTGTGGTATGGTGGAAGATGTTGGAGTTAAAACATGGATGAGCCTTTCTTGACGTTGAATATGCTCTCGATGAGTATCACGTTTTGCTGCTTGTTCCAATGCTGTTTTGTATGCACTTATATAATTACTAAAAAAGTTTTCCCAAGAAGATAATTGTGCTAATTTTCGCACGGCCTTACGCCTATTATCAAGTTCTTGTTCAGAGCAAAAAGCATATTCATGCAGTGATTGATGTAAGGCATTTATAGATTGTTCAAGTACACCATGATGCCTTGGCACAATGCAAACTCCATTATTTGCATTATCACTTTGTACACTTTGTGCCCAAATCCCAAAACCTGCTAAGTCGCTAGTTACTGTGGGTACGGCATAGGCAGCACTTTCGTGTGGTGTATAGCCCCAAGGTTCATACCAAGACGGAAATACCCCAAGATCACAAGCGCTAAGCACATCTTCATATGGCATATTAAGAAAACCATCATTGCCATTTAGCATAGCAGGTATAAACACTAAACGTAGATTATCACCCACTTCATTTTGCAAACCAAGGCGACGGCAAGTTGCAATAATAGGGTCTGCACTACTATTCCAGATGCGGAAAGGGCTGATAAAAGCTTCGTCTTCGCTAGTACGTATTTTTTGTCCGTTAACAATATCTTCATCAACTCCAGCATGACCACCCATAACCAAGAAAAGCACAAGCACGCGAGTGGGAGATTTTCTTAACACTTCAGCCGTTCGTGCAAGGGCTTCTATGAAAATATCAACACCCTTGTTCTTAAATTCATAGCGACCGGAGATAATATAAATTCTTGTGTTTTCATCCATTTCTTCCCCAAGAATGGGAACCATCTTTTTCAACAAATTTTTGCGGTATGCCAGTGGTTTACTACGATCACTGGTATAGTCTGGCACTACTCGCATATCAAGACCATTGGTAGTAATCACATTGGGGGTGCGACCAAGAAAAGCTGTTGCTTCCTCGCCAGTTATATCACTAACAGTGGTAAAGCAGTCTGCCTCACGCGCAGCCGTTGACTCCATGGAGCATTTGGCAATAATATTGTGGGTTGTGGCCTCAGAGGTTGGATTGATTTGGCGCATATTTTTGTAGATATCTACACCAGAACCAGCCAAAGCACGACCAAGCATAGTGGCATGGGTTGTAAATACAGTACCAATAGATGGTGCTAAAGTTTTAACAGCGAGTAAACCTGCACCAGTCATCCATTCATGGAAGTGAGCAATACTTCTTGCATTATTGGTTAAAGCATAGCTTTCATGCACAGCAGTAATAATTTCACCGCAAGCATAACTAAACATAACTGGTTCAATATATTCCCAACCACCAGAAAGCGAATCTACACCAAAGTTATTCCAAAGTTCATATAATAATTGATTGCTATTATAACGCTTGGCAAAATCGACCAATATGACCTTGGGTTCACCGGGTATTTTCCAACGCCCCATACGGCATTTTAAATCGCGTAAAGCAAGAGCAGGGCGAATAATATCCCAGCATGGTTCATCAGTTTCTACAAATTCTGCATTATCCTTCATGTCAGGACCAAGCATAAAATAGTCTTCGCCATAATTATCAACAGCATGTAAGGCTTTACTACTAACAACAGAATAGATACCGCCAACTTTATTGCAAACTTCCCAGCTCACTTCAAATAACACGGTTTTAGTTTGTTCAGATGTCATGCTCTTTCTCCTTTGAGGCCTACATGTTAATTTTATATTATAAAAGCTGATGCTTTTTTTTACTATATTATTCTGCGCCAGTGCTTGTTTTTTTCACTCTTTTAGATGTGTTTTTTTTAGCATCGGATGTTTTAGTGGTGGTGGATTTTTTCACACTGCCAGTCTTTGCCTTCATCACTTGACCCTTTGTATCACTTATAGTTTCAGCTTTAGCTGAAGTAGTAGTTTTGGTCTTGTTAGCAGCAGAACTTTTGGTGGTGCTTGATTTCTTGCTGGTTGCAGCTTTGCTTGATCTAGGCTTAGTTATTTTTATTGGTTTAGTTGCATTTAATACAAGTTCAAAATCTGCCAATACATTCATAAAATTAATGTAAGCATCATAAGGACTTGAATATGGGCTTGGTGAACTTAGCCTTTGTTCATTACTAAACCACTTGGTACACATATGAGCAAAATTATCAGAGCTTTGTAAGCGTTGCCATGTGCGGCATATTTCTTCTCCGCATAATTCTGGATGTTTATCTACAAGCCTATATAAAGAATGAATGGCGTCCTTTTGCATATCATTACCAAGCCAAGTATCAAGGTCATGCCCAGATAAATCCCAAGACATAAAATATGGGACATCTATTATACCTGCTGGTTTGGCAGGTTTAGCTATTTGGGCAGGAGTTTTAAAGCATGCTCCTTGGTCTAAAAGAATTTGTGGCAAGTTTTGCATAAATTCAAAAATACCAGTATCAGCATGTTGTCTTATGCCAAAAGTTTCATAAGGCATAAATAAGTTAATGCTTTCACCTTCGGCATTATCAAGGCACCATGAAGCAAACTTTTCTGCAGTAAGTGGCCATGCGTCCCACTCTTTTTGCCCAAAGCGTAAAGCAATGTCATTGGATAAAGACACATTTCTTAGTAGAAGCTTCATTTTTTTGCATTTATCTGGTTGATATACAAAGTTTGGGCTACGCCAACCTAATACATGGTCGCTGCCTTCTCCAAGCATTGCCAAAAAGCCCATTTTTTCTACAGCTTGAGCTAAGTCATTATTATAAATTAGCTCTGTATGTCTATAAGTGGTTGGTTTTTGACCAAAATATTCTTTTATCTTTTCACTATGTAGCTTTACTTGGCGAACAAATTCATGCGGAGCGTAGAGAAAGGTCATGGAATGGCTATAGGTTTCGCCTAAAAATTCCACACAATTAGTAGCAGCAAGGGCTTTAAAGCTATCTAGCACTTCTGGTGCATATTGCTCAAATTGTTCAAGCGCCATACCTGAGATAGAAAAAGATACTTTAAACTCACCTTTATGTTTTTGAATAAGCTGTAAAAGTAAATCATTCATGGGTAAGTAACAATTACGAGCAGCATGAAGCATGGCATCGCAGTTGCGATCATCATCTTCATACATTGAGTTTTGCCCTAGATCAAAAACCGTATAGCGGCGTAATTTATAGGGGCGATGTATCTGAAAATAAAGGCAAATTGCTGGCATATTAATGGACTCCTGCCATAGATGCGGTATAGATTTGATTTAGCTGGTCTGCAACATTTTCCCAGCGCAGATTTTTAAGTTCTTCCTTACAATTTTTGACCAGTGACTTAGCCAAGGCTGGATATCTTAATACGGCACAAATTTTATCGGCCAT
>CAYJKC010000075.1:0-6223 GCA_964370675.1 uncultured Desulfovibrionaceae bacterium | reverse complement strand
TGTCAATCTGCTGCGTCAGTGAGTAATTTTAGTCAGGTCATGGGGGAAAGACCCCATTCCCCTCCTAAAATTACTCACTTCCTTGCATCTCAACATGTTTGAGCTAATTAATGTTAAGATCATAAGGCAAGCGGTCTACCCAAAACCTGCCCAAGAGGTGCCACGAAGTGGTATAGCCGTTGGCGAGGAACGAGCCTTACGGATACAGAGAGCAGCGCGCCGCGCCGCGTTGTTAGTGCATGTTAAAAATTAATTTATAATAAAGCTCCTTGTTCGCAGGGAGCTTTTTTATGCGCCCTACACGCAGATTTTATGGTAAGAAAATGGTATTTGTGAAATAGCGTTTTTTTATTTTTAATGGTCACAAAATTATTATATTTTCATAACTCACAGGCGATTCACTTAATCAATTACATAATCATTAAAAAACTTGCTTTTATAACTTTACATTTCTTATGCTTAAATAGTATCATTACTAAAATATTAGGAAACATTATTATGCATAAGGCAAAGTTATTATTGTTTTTATTAAGTTTTATGCTTTTATCTTGTAATAGCATAAAGCGCGGAGTTGATGGAGCTGTATATGTTTCTACGGCAAAGCCATCATTTTCTATAGCTGTGCCTAATCTTCCTTTACGCACATCTGGTCAAATTAACGCAGCCATTACTACAAGTAATGCCCTTGGTGGAGTGCAAGTTAATGCATGGATTGCTGTTTATGGTGGGGAAACTAGAGAACAACCCATGGCGATCATATCGCAAGCAAGCATTAAAGATCCATACTATTTTGATTATAATTCCATTAAATTTAATAGCATTGATAAACAAAACACTACATTAGGTAAATTTAAGTTTCAGGCATGCACGTATTTAATTACAAATTTGGCTAAAGATGCTTTTGCGGCACTGACTCCAGACTTTGACCATTCCAATAATGCTAATGAACCACATATAATTGTGCGTAGATTTTCCACCAGAACAGACTTTGAAACAGGAAAAATCACTTTAGAGTATAGAGAAATAGCACCTGCAGGTTTTGATAACATTAAAGAATTACCATTTGGCGCTCCAACATTCTTAAGTGAGTTTAATAAACGTGCTGAGCAGGCATTTGATTTTAGTGTGCAAGCATATGATGCTAAAAATATAAAAGAAACTTATGCTAAAGGTATTGCTACACGTTTTTTAGATGAAAACTTTTTTGGTTCTGTGTCTTATCACGATCCACTAGACTAAGCTTTAATTAATAGTGCAAATGTGAACAATTTATAATTGACAAAGTAGGGTGTGTTATGCCGATAAAAGATTTAGAATATCCTCAAATTAGCACTGAATGTAACAACAAAATTCTTAAGCACTGTGAAATTGGTCTGTGGAGAATGGTTGTAAATCGCCAAACTCAACTGTATGAAATGTATGTTGATGATGTCATGTACAAGCTACTTGGCATTGAAGAAGACTTAACGCCAAGTCAAGTATATAACTTTTGGTTTGAACGCATTGACCCGCGTGAATTAAACTCCATGAAATCCACCATAGATAAAATGATGGCAACAGGATTACATCACGAAGTGGAGTTTTTATGGGAGCACCCTAAGCTTGGTCTTGTCCATGTACGTTATGGAGCTACAGCTAGATTATCAAAGGATGAAAAGTACGCTTTCTTTGAGGGCCATCACAATATAATGAAAGAAGTACACCAAATAAGAACCCAACTACGTGGATCTTTTGAGCATGTAAAAACCATGTTTGATGCGACACCCATTGGGGCAGCCCTTTGTGATGGTAAATATAAACTTATTGAGTGTAACCCAGCACAATTGAAATTATTTGAAGTTGAGACTTTTGGAGAGCTTGCCAAAAGTTTTTTTGAATATTGTCCAGCCTTTCAGCCATGAGGAGCTTCCACTGCTTCTAAGGTTTTAGAGCATAATGATGAATTAAATAAAGAAGGATATACTAAATTTGAATGGCTAGCATCAACATGCAAGGGTAATGATTTACCTGTTGAGATAACAATGCAATGTATTGAAGTTGACTCTGAAAACATGATATTAATTTTTATGCGTGATTTACGTGAACAAAAAGCCCTAACCGCTGAACTTGAAGCACAGCATAAAGAATTACAGATAGCCTTAGATCAAGCTAAAGAAGCCAGTCAGGCAAAAAATTTATTTTTTGCCAATATTAGCCATGAAATTCGCACCCCCATGAATGCCATATTAGGCATGAGTTATCTTTGCTTGCAACAAACAACAGATAACCACATTCGTCATTATATAGAGAACATACAAACTGCCGGTAAAAATTTACTTAATATTATTAACGATGTATTAGATATTTCTAAAATTGAAGCTGGCAAACTTGAGCTTGAAAGTGCATCCTTTAGTCTTAATAATTTACTTGAAAGTTTGCGTGGTACAGTTTGCACCTTAACAGGTGATAAACCTATAGAAGTATTATTTAATGTTGATCCTACCTTACCAGATATTTTTGAGGGTGACAGTGTACGCCTTGGTCAAGTATTGACCAACTTATTTAGCAATGCCAATAAATTTACGGAAAAAGGACATTTGCTTTTACATGTTTACCCTAAAAATCAAAGTGGAAATATTTTTACCATAGGCATGGATGTGACAGATACAGGCAAGGGTATGGACCAAGGCCGTTTGAAGGCAATATTTAGCCCCTTTGAGCAAGAAGATCAGACCACAACTCGTCGCTTTGGTGGCACTGGGCTTGGACTTACCATTAGCAAAAATATTGTGGAGCTCATGGGCGGGGAGATTAGCGTTCGCAGTAAAATAGGTGTAGGCACAACCTTTAGTTTTTATATAAATCTTTTATGTAATGATAAATGTAATTGGCTTGATAAATCTCTTTCCAAAGAAGATAGAATATTAATCGTTGATGACAATGACATGGCACGTGAAGTTGTTGGTGATATGTTAAAACTTTGCGGTTTTAATACAGATTGTGTAGAAAATACTAAAGACGCTTGCAATAAGCTGCTCTTAGCAAACCAAGAAGGTAATCCATATAAATTAGTTATTGTAGACTGGAATATGCCGGATATGGATGGCTATAAAAGCGCTAAGACCATGCATGACTTAACTTTAAGCCATACGCCTAAATTTATTTTAACATCTGCTTTTACAACTAAAATGCTTGATGATATTGATGATATTTTCATAAACTTTTTGCCAAAGCCTGTTTTACCTATCCCATTATGGACTGCGGTAATGAATGCTCTGCATGTACAAGTTAGAGTGCATCAACAAGCAGAGGTAGTAGATGATTTAACGGCATATGATGTGCTAAAGGGTAAGCGTGTATTACTAGCGGAAGATAATGACATAAATCAAGAGATTGCCATTGCCCTACTTGAAGATTTGGGAATGGAAGTAAAGCTTGCTGAAAATGGACAACAAGCTTTAGATATATGCAAAACAGATCAAGAATTTGATATAGTACTCATGGATATACAAATGCCTATTATGGATGGATTTATGGCAACAGAACAAATACGCTCTTTGCCTGGTCGCACTATTGCAGAACTTCCAATTATTGCTATGACTGCTCATGCCATGCAAATGCATAAGGAACAAAGTATAAAGGTTGGCATGAATGATCATATTTCAAAACCCATTGACCCCAAAATATTACGTCAGACTTTGTTACAATGGATAGATGGATAAATTTTATTAATTAATTCCTGGCGTATTATTGTTTCGCTTTGCACTATAATTTTTTGAATTGTTTAAAGAAATGCCTAAAAATAAAAAAAATAAAGAACAAGGTTTTTGGAATACTTTGTTTTTCTCCTTTGCCCTAGGTTCAAAGGTAGCCTTTAGTTTTAGCTATTGGAAGTCTTTGCCCGCAAAATTTGTAACAGCCTTTACCAAGATTAATGTGTTGTATAGCATAAAGGTTGGTATTGCCTGTATTCTTTCTTATGCTACAGCAGAAATCCTTAATCTTGAATATAGCTTATGGGCGCCCCTAGCTACAATTATGGTCATGCAAGTAAATATGTCCACCTCTCTTGAATTATCATTATTACGGCTTTTTGGAACCATGGTAGGTGTTTTATTTGGTTTGACCTTGGCCTCTATAGTTCCACCAACACTTGAAGGGCGTTTGCTGGCACTAGCCATTGTGGTTCCTACTTTTGCCTTTATGGAGCTATGGGAGGAGCGCTTTAAAACTGCAGGAGTTACGGCAGTCTTTGTGTTACTGCTAGGTCATACCGAAGATGAAAATGTCTGGTTATTTGGTTTTAATAGGGTGCTTGAAATTGGTATTGGTAGCTTTATGGCATTAATGGTTTCCATATTGCTTTGGCCTGCCTCTGCTGCTGCTGAAGTAGAAAAAACTGCCAAACACCAATTTATTGATGTTGCCAATATTATAAAAAAAATGAGCCAAGATTTCTTACAGCATCAACATAAGGTGTCACATCGCTCAGTATTTCGTTTGTTAAATAAAATCAGTAACAATACTCAAAAATTTTATCAAGTACGCCAATATGAATTGGCCCATATTTATCGTGAGTACCCACTGTTGCCAAGCTGTGTGCGCTTATTAGATGAACTGCGCATGTATATTTCAACCATGATGGAATCATTAGAAATGGAGGAGAGGGGAAAAGTTACAACAGAAGTTTCTAAAATTATAGAAGAAGTTTCTGACGCACTTATAACAACATTACTTTGGCTTGCTGATACACAAGCAGACTCTCCCAAACCTTTACGCCCCTTAATAGAAGATAGAGCCATCCGTTTTGCAACCATTCGCGAAGAAGGTATGTTTAGAACTTATAACGTGAATAAAGTAGTTGCATTATTCTCTTTTTATAACGGATTACATCATGCAGCTCTTGGTGTGGCTATGCTGCAAGAGCGTATATTAGAAAGCCAAAATCGCCAAGCTAACCAATAATACTGTCATAATTAACTAATTAGTTAGTTATTAATTTTATGATTCGAAAATTATAAATAAACTATCTTGCTTTGGGCTTAATATGATAGATAAAAAAAACAGTGTTTGCTTTAGCGGCTATAGGTCGCATAAATTCTCTAGCTCAGATGATTTGCCTGCCATTAGAGCAAATTTATCTAAGCACATTTTGCATTACGTGCAAGAAGGATATCATACATTTTTAAGTGGTATGGCTGATGGATTTGATATGATGGCAGCTGAGGAAGTTGTTAAAGTTAAATCAAACTTTCCTAGTATTAGATTTATTGCTGTAATACCATGCCATCATTGGAGAGAACTCTCTGCTTATGAACAAGAAATATTTAATCAAGCAGATGATTTAATTGCTATATCTGAGCATGCCGGCACAAAAGCTTATCATGCAAGAAATCGCTACCTTGTAGACAATTCATCTGTGCTAATTTGTTATTACAGTGCAGAAACTACAGCTCAAAAAGGCGGCGGCACTAAGTATACCATTAATTATGCAACGCAAAAAAAACTTAAAATTATTAATATTTTTGATGTAATACAATCTTCATATACATAGTTGAATGTAGCTTTATTAATACCACCCTAAGTTGCTGATTTTATTTCTTTAATGCAAATATATTTTTTGCTGACCTTGTTAAAAAATAATTTCATTATACATAAAAACAAAGCCCTACAATGTTTTATACACATCATAGGACTTCATAAATTTGCATATTGGTGGAGGCGGGGGGAGTCAGTTTGTGTTGTTATTTGCGTGTAATCATAAAGTTTATTTCACAAAAAAATACTTTATACCTACAAATGTACCTACAAATACAAAGTGTTGATATGTCTTTGTAATTATGCATTAATATAACGTGTAAGTGCATCTTCAACTAAAGCATTTAAACTTCTGCCTTGTAGCATGGAACGCTTTGCAATTTCTTTATGTATGGTTGGAGAAATACGCACATTAAAACTTCCTTTATACATTTTTTCAGGCTCTACACCTTGCTCGGTACAAAGTTCTAAATAATCATCCACAGCACCTTGAAAATCTTCTTTTAACTCCTCAACACTTTGGCCTTCGTAGGAAATAAGGCTATTAATACCCACCACTTGCCCATAAAGCACATTGTCGGCATATTCAACAGTTCCGTAAAAACCTTTATATTCTAGTGTGTTTTTCATATAAATTCTCCTTTTTCAAGGGTATCTAAGATTTGTCTTACTTGGTAGGGTAAAAGCTCCTTACGAGGATGCGGTT
>CAYJKC010000074.1:0-6572 GCA_964370675.1 uncultured Desulfovibrionaceae bacterium | reverse complement strand
CCGTTGGCGAGGAACGAGCCTTACGGATACAGAGAGCAGCGCGCCGCGCCGCGTTATTAGTCCGCTGAAAAACAGAATCTCCACGCTTTGTCACTCTGAGGAAAGAGCGTAGCGAATTGACGTGAGAGTCCAGTCTGCACTGCTCCACAAGGAGCTTGTTGCAGACAAGGCTCTACTTAAAAAGCCTACCTAAATAAAAGCTCCTTGTTCACAGGGAGCTTTTTTATGCGGCGCAAGCTTTTGCGCATTGTTTAAAAAGTCAATCATATTGCTTCAACACGCTAGGCAAAACATGTGTTTCTTAGCTAAGATTTTTTGGCATCGGAGTTAACACAACCGAGAGCAATGCCAAGCATAATAAAGCAGGCTGCTATAATAAGTTGTGTATCTAGGGTTTCACCTAAGATGTATTGTGAAAATGCAATACCGGTGATGGGGGTAGCCAAAAGTCCAAGTGATGTAACAATGGCTGGTAAGTTGCGATTTACTACAGTCATGGCCCAAAAGCCAAAGGCTGTTGCCAAAAGACCATTATAAGCCGATTGCCAAACTACGCTAGTGGTTAAATCAAAGCTTGGCACACCTTCAAAATAGAGTGCAATAAAACCTGTTAAAATGGTTGCCAATAAGGTTTGCCAAAAGACTAATTGAAATGGCGTTGCATGCCATTGTATTTTTTTTATGCCTATTATAGTTATGGCCCATGAAAAAGAAGCCGCAAGCAAGATGGCATTGCCTAATAATACTTTACCAGTGTTTAAACTGCCTAAAGCTGGAGCAAAAAGCACAACAACTCCAATAATACCCATTAAAACACCCAAAAGCCTTAACTTGCTAACAGGTTCTTTAAGTAAGAATATGGCAGCCGGTGTTACCCAAAGTGGAGTGGTGTAGCCAAGTATGACCGAGCGCCCAACGGTGGTATATTGCAAACCAATAGCCATGAGGCTTGCAAAAATTGTAATATGAAATACCCCAACTAAAATAATGGCAGGTAAATCTTGACGCTTAGGGATAAAAAATTGGCGTGTAGCTATTTGTAAAATAAATAATGCAATGGCAGCTATGCCAGAGCGTATGACAGTGGACCATATGGGTGGTACTGTTTCAACCAGTAACTTTATAACGCTCCAATTGGCACCCCAAATCAATACTACAAGCGCAAAAAGTATGAATGAATTTGCCCTTGTCATTTTTGCATGGTTTTGTTTGTAAGCATGAACATAGAATGAACTACAAGTGCTATTTACTTTTTAAAAAATCTAATAATTCTTTGCGGTTTTGACTAAGCGTATTGTAATCACTAAAAACAGCCATATCCAATGCATTGTGGGCAATGGATGTGGGTTGCTCCTTGGCAAGCTGTGCTAAGCTAAGAGCAAGTATTTTGTGCGCATTTTCAGTGTTAGCACGCATATTACTTAAAGCCATATCAGCGGTTACGGCTTCTTCTGTGCTATGCCAACAATCATAATCGGTGGACATGGCAAGAGAGGCATAGGCAATTTGTGCTTCACGTGCGAGTTTTGCCTCTGGCATGTTGGTCATGCCAATAACATCAACTCCTAAGCTGCGGTAAAAGTTTGATTCTGCAAGGCTTGAAAATTGTGGACCTTCCATGCATATATATGTGCCACCAAGGTGAGCTTTTTGTGCACTATCTTGTAAGATGCTTTGAGCAGCATTAAATAAAATTTGCCCAAGCTTTTCACAAGTGGGCTTTGCCATGGACACATGACCCACCAAGCCTTGACCAAAAAATGTACTTTTTCTGTGTTTTGTAAAATCAATATATTGGTCTACTACAACCATGTCGCGCGGAGGAATATCTTCACGCATGGAGCCTACCGCACTAATGGATATTAAATACTTAACTCCAAGCTTTTTAAATGCATAAATATTGGCCTGATAGGGTACTTCAGAGGGTAAGAATTTGTGATTACGCCCATGCCTACTTAAAAAATAAACTCTTACTCCATTTAGCACTCCAGAAACAAAAACTTCAGAGGGATCACCATAAGGGGTGCTTACAGAAATTTCTTCAATGTTTTCTAATCCTTCAATGGCATAAAGCCCACTGCCACCAATAACACCAATGGCTGCATTTTGTTTGTCATTTGGCATATTACTCATTATATGGTCCTCGTGATTTATTTTGTAAAATAATTCCAAAGGGGATTTTTCCCCTTTAAATATGATTGCTTAATTTTTTCCAAATCCATACCCAGTTTGTGACATAAAAGAACACTAATGTTCATAATGGTTGTGCGTATAACCCCATGCTTAAACCAGCGTCGACCTGAGGTGAGTAGGGTACAGGGTAAACCAATAATTTGTCCATGTTTTTGTGCGCATTTGACCAAAAAAACATCTTCTAAAATGGGTACTGCAGGTAAGTTCCAAAGGTCAAAGTCTTTTTTGCGTACAAAAAGCCCTTGATCACCAAAGGGTAGCTTAAAATATTTGCATCTAAAATTAACACCCCACTCGATAATGGGCTTAGTCCAAAAATTTTCTTTAATTCCAAAACGAAAATATCCAAGGCTATTTTCTTGTTGCTCTAAAACCTCACGAATTTGCATATCCCAATGGGCAGGCAATGTGCTATCAGCGTGTAAAAAAAGTAAAATTTCACCGCTTGCTTGGGATGCAGCATGCATTATTTGCTTAGCACGCCCAAGCTCAGAGCTTAAAGCTATAGCACCATGTTGAGCTGCAATTTTTAATGTATTATCTGCACTCTTTCCATCAACCACTAAAATTTCTGCATTAAATGCCCTTGGCAAATTTGTTAGTAAATGATTGATGTTACTATCTTCATTGAATGTTGGTATAATAACAGAAATTTTTTTGCTAACTTGATAGTCAAAGTCTACATCACTCTTAGGAGCAAGTAGGGTATATACTAAATTTTGTTCTTTAATTTTTGCCATAGTTTGTGCAAAAACTAATTCTGTACCCCAATCAATTTCTTGAAATAAATTTTGTATTTTTTGTTCTAAATAATTATTACATTCTTGTATGTTATCTAAATCAGTTGCAAATCCTATAGTGTAATATCCACCATCAAGACTTGGACCAAGAACTACATCATGGTCTTGCAATAAGCTTAGGGCATGGCGCATATGGTCGCTGCGATTATCGGGGCAATCACTGCCAATAATTAATACTTTTTTACGGTGATTTTGCGTGCTTTGGGTTGATGTGAGGTATAGGCTATGAAAAGCATTTTTAAGTGCTGCAAACATTTTATGGCCTAAATGACCTTCTACTTGGGGAAAGAATTGAATTTTTGCAGCCTTACCTGCATTGTCATTCTCAATGCCAAACCAAGTTTGCATTTCTTGCTGACTGCCGCCAAAGTGATGTGCTTCAATATTAATACCAAGCTCTTGGCACTGGTTTAGGGTGAACTTGGTCATGTGGCTATGTAAATCACAAGCACCTTGTGCTCCATAACTTTTGATAAGACGTGTTTTGACCTTACCCACTTCAGGATAGCGGGTTATAAGGATAATGGTACTTTGTTCGTGTTTATTCATGGCTTTGCACATAGATGATTAAACAATCAGCACTGTTAATAGATACTGCCAAGAACTAAACCATCTTAGGTGGTCAAACACGCCAAATGGAGTTTATCATCCGTCTGATATTGCTAGGTAACCCCAGCATTAATTTAATGCTAATCGGCGAATACGCACTTGTCGTAACTCACGTCTTGTCATGAGCATTAATTTTTTTTGGCGTAACTCATGTATATCTTGAGCGTAAAATACACCGGCAGATGGATCCTCTGCTGCAAGCAAGGTGCGCAAAGCTGCATCATTTTCATCAAGCATTACATCAATTATTGCTATCTCCGTTTCCAATTCCATCTTGGTCTGCGGCAATGATGCGTCGTCGGACAGGCTTTTCATCTACTGGCTCCAAAATTTGTTTTTTAATTTGTGGACTGGGTAATGTATTATATAAATTCCAAAGTTGAGGGTAAAGGCTTGTTACAATTCCAGGATTACTTAACTTTAAATGCGGTTTAGCAAATGCGCATAGGGCATAGGCCATGGCCCAATAAACCGATGGTGCCGTGAAGGGCATTTCTAACTCTTCAAAATTTTCTATGGCAGTAATTAAATTGTCAGAATTAACTTCAAAGCCTAGATGAGCAATAAATAATTGTATATGCTCATCTGATATTTCAGGTGCAAATTTAGGTAGGTAGCATTGCTCGCCGCGTAAACTTGCATTAAGCGTAAGAGCAAGCGCAAGGGGGGCAAAACGTGCATCAAGCATAGAAGCATCTACATTAAGATTTTTTGGAACACTTCCATCTATGTTGGCACTGGTAATTTTATGCGCATCTATCTCAAGGGGCATACCACATTGTTTAAAAATTTCTTGTAAATGCTCGGCAAGCTGGCATTTTGGCCATATTCCATTAAGCTCTACCTTGCCGTGACTTACAGCAGAAAGTGCCAAAAGATATGCCGCTAAACTCATTTCCATGCCAAGGGCAGGGTCTTTGGGAGTTATGATGGTACTTGGGCTTATTTTAATGTCTTGACCCTGAATTTCAAACTTAGCTCCACAAGGCTCAAGCACGCTTATGGCTTCTTCTAAAATTTCTTGCGCTTTGGGATGATTTTTTAACATGAAATTCATGGGTTTTTCCCAAAATGGTGCAGCAAGTATTAGACCTAATACAACATCGGCTTCAATGTCACTAGGAATGAGCACTTCATCTGGTAAAACTCCTGAGCATTCAATACGTAGCGGAAAGCCTAGAGTGCTAGGAATGGCATTGGAGAGCCTTGCTCCAAGTGCAGGGAGAAAACGGCGTAAAGTAGAAAAATCTGCCATTTTAAGGTTAGAATCACCGGTAAATTTTGCGCGCGATACACTACCCACATAATGCCCAAGTAACAAATAAAAATTAAGAGCATCATCGCCCACAAAGATAACTTTATCAGGTAATGATAACCCCCCACCTTGACGTGAACGCATAGTACCATCATCATCCCATGCTAAGGATGTGGCGCACTGGTTAAACATCTTAATGCACTCCACATCCGAATCGCTTAAAAGACCTGGGCGCATTACTAAGGCAGAGCCAGAAGCTCCGGCAAGGCTTAAGTAAAGACGACTACGACGGCTAACAAGAGGGGCGTCTATGCTAACATCAAGAACTTCTTTTGTAGGTGCAAGATTAAAGGAAGTTCTTTTTTCATCACCATATTGTGGTTTGGCAGAAAATTCTATTTCTTGAAATAATGCAAAGAGTTGACGAATTATGCGCGGGTCGCGTGTCATTTGTGTAGCTTGCTTTTCCCATGAAGTGCGCAAGGTTTTTTCTTCTTTTGGGTCCAAATAACCATGCTTTGCTTTCATTTTATCAATAATATTACAACGTCTTGCAAGCATTTTTAATATGTCTTTGTCCATATCCATTATGGTTTCGCGTAAAGGAGGACGACGGTTTGGATCACGCGGCGGACGCCCTTCGCGAGGTGCACGATCTCTAAACTCACGCCCTTCACGAGGTGCATGATCTCTGAACTCACGCTCTTCACGAGGTGCACGGTCTCTAAACTCACGCCCTTCACGAGGTGCACGTTCTCTAAACTCACGCTCTTCACGAGGTGCACGTTCTCTAAACTCACGCTCTTCACGAGGTGCACGGTCTCTAAACTCTCGTTTTTCACTTTCATTATATTGTGATGATGGATTTTCTTCACTAAAACGTGTTTTGTTTTCAGTACTTAAGTGATCTTTTTTATCATCGTCATGCATATCCATAGTATCTGCACACCCTGTATTAAATAATTGTAAAACTTGTTTATAAACTTACCTGCAAAAACGACTTCTAGCGTGAAAAGCCTTAAGGTGCAAGTTATAAAAATACCCTTTGAGACTAAATATTCATAGTTTTTATGAATGTTTTGAGATTTGCCATGCTACATGCTTATGTGTGCAGGCTATATTGGCATATTTTTGCGCAAATTATGTCAAAATGAATTAGGTAAAGTTTTATTAGTCATTAGTTGACTATGCATGTGTTAGGCTTTTAAAAGCAATAGTACATTTTTCACTAGGTCGTGTCGAAAAAATTTTTAAAACCCACATATTAAAGATTTTTGTAAATTTTAACAAAATTTTTAACCAAATTTCAATTAATCTGTGTTTTACGAGTTAAGAATTGATTTTTTTAATTTGTCTCTCTCTAGTTGGTGGAATTAAAATATATTTTCAGGAAGCAAAAAATTAATTGATAAAATATGTACTCAATACTAGACGTAAGTTCTATTTTAGGTTAATGTGTATTTGCGGTGGAAAAACTTTAATGTTTCTGCGCCAATTAGGAGCTTGTGAAAAAAATTACATTTATTTCTTGACGAATTTTGGCACGATTTGCTATTTACTTTGTGCAGAAAAAATGTGTGGACGTTGGTGGATACAATGAAAGGCTGGAGGTACCTGCCTTTTTAGGCTCCGCCAGTGGGGTGTTGCCACTAGGCTTAACTGACCATTAACACTATAAAAAGTTGGAGGATACATATGCCGACTTTTGTCGATCC
>CAYJKC010000073.1:0-6625 GCA_964370675.1 uncultured Desulfovibrionaceae bacterium | reverse complement strand
CTTTAATCTGCATGTGCTATTCACCCCTCTTGATTGTCTCCCGAAGGATAGCCAGTTGCGCACGCAAACTTGCGTCCAGCACCCGGTCGCCTACCTTAAGAACTACTCCGCCCAGAATTGATGCATCTACATCAAAGGACAGTTCAATACTTTTACCAGCCTTTTTTTCCAACTGCTTTTTAATGGCACCTTGTTTTTTGTCATCAAGGGCAATTGCTGTGAGCAAATGTCCACGAATTACGCCCTTTTCTGCATCAAGTAAGGAACCATAGCATCCGGCAATACGCCTTAAATTCGAAAGGCGATTTTTATCGGCAAGAAGCAGACAAAAATTTGTCATGTTTGTATCTGCTTCTACTTTGCTAAGTAGGTTTTTTAAAACTTTCTTTTTTTCGTCGGCTGTTACCACAGGACTTTTAAATACCTTATCCAACTCCGGCGAAGCTTGAACTAAATCATTAAGCTTATTTAAGCTTACTCCATATTGTTCAAGATCTTTTGAACCGGACTTTTTACCAAGTGCAAAAAGTGCATTGGCATATCTGCGAGCTATGACGGTGTCGGTCAATTGAGCACCACCTTTGTTAAGGAGTTATCAATAAGCTTGCCATGTTTTGATGCATCAAGCTTTTTCTCCAAAATCTTTTCAGCCGCATCCACAATCTCATCAGCTAGGGCAGCTCTAACTTCTGCTATAACTGCACGACCTTCATTTTCAGCGGTACGTCTAGCACCAACAATAATTTGCTCAGCTTGACGGTTTGCTTCATCAATGATGGCTTGTTTGCCTGCTTCTGCTTGGGCGCGACTTTCATCGAGAATGGCTTTGCGCTCTGCCTCAAGGTTAGCAATGGATGCTTCAACCTCAGCAAGCTTTTTCTTAGCTTCTTCTCGACGAAGATCAAGGTCTTCTAAATCTTGGCGAATGCCGTCCTGCCGTCCGGTAAGAAAACCAACAAGTTTTTTACCAGAAAGCTTCCAAAGGACAGCCACAAAAATTACAGCATTCAAGACACGCCAGCCAAAATCTGCCCAGCGTAATTCTCCCTCTGCAGCTAAAGCTGTGCTAGCTTGTAGCAAAACTAGAGCTAAGGCTATCCCAACACTTTTAAATTTGCTCAAGGGCCACCCCCTTTATTTGGAGCATGATGAACATAACGGTTATTCCAGTTAAGCGAAACAACCTGCACTCAATGTGCTAACTCATGACGCGGGTGGCTAGCTTGCCAGCCAAATCTTTCACTTGCTTTTGAAGCTCAGCTAAAGTTTTTTCAGCTTCAGCGCGCAAGGCACTTTGGGCTGCTGCTAACTCAGCTTGGGCTTTGCGTCCGGCTTCACCTACGATTTCTTGCTGTTTTGCAGCTCCTTCGCTACGTGCAGCATCGCGCATGGCAACGCCTTCTTGTCTTGCGCGAGCAAGTTCTGCCTGATACGCTTCAATGCGATTTTGTGCTTCGTGCTCAAAGCCACCGGCTTCTTTGCTAAGACCATCCATTTTTTCGCGACGTTCTTGCAAAATGCCTCGAACAGGGCGAATTAAAAGGATGTTGAGCACATAGAGCGCAATGAAGAAGTTTACCATCTGAATAAGTGTGGTAATATTAAGATCAAGCATTACACCCTCCTCAACCTTTGGTTGTGAATATTTTTACAAACGTCTTTACCTTGTATACTAATACAAATGCTATGTCAAAGCATATGAGTCATAAAAAACATTTCATCAAACGTTTTTTAAAAAAATAAAATATATCTCATTGTATATGTGAACAAAATCACATGCGAAATATTTTAAATTATTAATTAAATTTCTGGCTCTTTAGGTGTACCCTTCATATTAATTTGACCTTGAATAATGCCACCTTCTTCAATAATCAAAGCCGGGCTATTGATGGTTCCTTCAACTAATCCACCACGATGTATTACAACACGCCTAGTTGCTGTCACATCACCAGTGAATTTTCCTGTGAGGAGTAATTCTCCAACTGTTAACTCACCTTGAATAGTAGCATCCTTACCTACAATGAGCGATCCTTCGCTAATAATGTGTCCGGTATAAGCGCCGTCAATGCGAACAGAACCTTGGAATGTAAGCTTTCCTTCATAAACCGTACCTGCCCCTAAAAAGGCATTTATTTCGTCTTTACTCACAATAACCGTCCTTTTTTATAAACTAAATTTTATAATTTTTTGTTCATCATGTCTTAAACATAAATCTACGCATGGAAACATTAAGCACAATGCCAAGCAAAGCACAATTAACCATCATGGAGCTTCCGCCATAACTCATAAATGGTAGAGGTATTCCAACTACAGGCATAAGACCTATAACCATCCCCATATTAATGACAATTTGCCAAAAGAAATAAAAAAATACTCCTACAGCAAGTAAGGATCCAAAGCGATCTCGCGCCTTAACTACAGTGCTATATATAGCCAATAAAAAGAGACAATACAAGCTAACTAATGCCACACATCCTACAAAGCCCCATTCTTCACCAAAAACTGCTACGGCAAAGTCTGAATGTTTTTCAGGTACAAAGCGCAATTGACTTTGAGTTCCTTCAAGAAAACCTTTGCCCCAAAGCTGCCCTGATCCAATGGCAATTTGTGATTGAATAATGTGATAGCCAGAGCCGCGTGGATCATTACTTGGATCAATAAAAGTTAGTATGCGCTGGCGCTGATAGTCTTGCATGCCTACAAACCACATAAATGCAGCAATGAGTGGAGCTATTATTAAACAAGCTTTAAGTACATTTGCTTTGATGCCATGAAAAAGTATCATGCCGCCAAGTAATAGTAAAACATTTAAGGTTGTTCCCAGATCTGGTTGCATAATAATAAAACCACCTGGTACAAGCCCAATGAGTAGAGCTTTGCAAAAGTCTGTCCAATTTAAAGTTTGGCTATGGCGTGACAGTACTCTTGCAGCTAGTATAAGCACGCTAAGCTTTGCTACTTCACTAGGCTGAATATTAAATAAACCTAAAGAAATCCAGCGTTGAGCTCCATAAACAGTTTTGCCAATAATGGGGACTAAAGCCAGTAAAATTAATGTTGCAAAAAAAAGAGGCCAAGCTAAGTTGCGCAATTTACGATAGTCAAATGCCATAGCAGTAAGCATGACTATAAAGCCCCCACCGCCAAATATTAATTGCCGTTGGTAATAGGAGGCAACGGCCATGCCATCTTCAAAGCGCATGCCACTGGCTGAATAAAGATTACCAACGCCTACAATAAATAAAGCCGTAAAGCAGGCCATAAGCTCCCAGTTAAGATAGGCAAAAAGCCTACGATCAAAGGGAGGCATCTAAGACCTCCTCATCATATTCATCGTCTAATTCATATTCATCTTCGACTTTTGGTGTAGGGGCAGGTTTAAATTCCTTTCCAAACAGTGCATCATAAACTTTTTTTGCAACTGGCCCAGCCACAGCACTGCCTCCGCCGCCATGTTCAATCATTACCACAACCACATAACGTTTAGAATCCTTTGCTCCCCAAGTGGCAATCCAAGCGTGATCACGCTGTTTATAAGCCATTTCTTCGTTTTTAACGCGTTCTTCTCCGCGCATTTTTAACTTGACCACTTGGGCAGTGCCTGTTTTTCCACCCATATCAGCATCTTTGCGTGCAATTACTTTGGCAGTGCCAATACTTGCAGTTTTGCGCATACTATCTACAATAAATTGACGCACAGCATCACTGGCTGGCAATTTGCTTTGCACAGTTCGTGGAGCAGTATCTACAATTTGTGGTTGTAATAAATCGCCTCCATTTAAAAGAGCAGAAACATACGTGGCAACCTGCAAAGGAGTCACAAGAGTAAAACCCTGTCCAATGGAAATGTTAAGCGTTTCCCCACGTACCCAAGGCTTGCCAAAACGTCTTCTTTTCCATTCTTTTGAGGGTACAATGCCGCCTTTTTCGTGTGGAAGACCAATGCCAGTTAAGTCGCCAAAGCCGCTTTTTTTGGCGTAGGCCTCAATTTTATTAATGCCCATGCGCTCACCAAAATGATAAAAATAAACATCGCAAGAATCCATCAAGGCTTCAGACATATTTACACTGCCATGTCCATGTTTTTTCCAACACCTAAAAGTCTGATTGCCAAGTTGAATTTCGCCAGAGCAAAATACTCTTTGTTTGGGGTCCACACCTTGTTCTAAAAATAGACCAGCCATCATGAGCTTCCATACAGATCCTGGAGGATACATACTTTGAATGACACGGTTTTGCAGGGGAAAACGTTGATCTAATCGCAATTTATCCCATTCTTTATGAGAGATACCATCAGTAAAAAGATTATTATCATAGGCTGGGGCAGTTACTAGGGCTGCCAGTTTGCCTGTATCCGGATCCATAACAATAATACTACCAGTTTGACCTTCAAGAGCATTCCAAGCTGCCAGCTGTAAGGATGTATCAAGACTAAGCTTTATTTTATGCCCTGCACGAGGAGATTTGACCATTTGTTTGCTAAGCGATCTGCCAAGTACATCAACTTCTAGTTGATAAAGTCCTTTATTTCCGCGTAAATTGTTTTCAAGTACAAATTCAAGTCCTTGCTTTCCTACTAAATCACCCATGCTCAATGCTGAATCTTTTTTTAGTTCTTTTTCATTGGCTTCTGAAACATAACCAAGAATGTGCGCATATATTTGTCCCTTGGGGTAAGTGCGTCTTGCGCGGCTAACAATTTCAAGACCTGGCCAAAACAAAAGTTGAGCTTCAATCTTAGCAACTAACGAAATATCAAGATCTGAGGCTAGAAGCACAGGTTCAAAGGATTGGGCTTTACGGCGATCTTGATTATATTTTTTTACTAAATCTTTATGATTAAGATCAGTCCAAGCGCTAACTTGAGCAAGAGTTGCAGGAATGTCTGGGCAATCTTCGCGCACTATGGTTAAGCCATAGGTGAGCACATTATCAGCTAAGATATCACCCTTTTGGTCCGTGATAACACCACGTAAAGCAATGATTTTTTCTTCGCGCAATCTATTTTCTTGTGCTTGTTTAGAGAACTCATTACCTTTGTGCACTTGTAGATACCAAAATCGTACCACAAAAATAAAGAAAAATAATGCTATAAGCACTTGGAGAAGAATTGTTCCAAGACGTGGAGGTTGGTATTCTTCAGTTTCAGCATGAACCTTTAGCCAGTTACCAAATCGTCCTTTTTTTTCATTTTTATTGGCTTTGAGATTTGTCTGCATTGGCATATATCCACCGGCGTGTAAAGTTAGCTACCCACCATGCAACTGGTATGAAAATAGCTTGCAAAACGTTGTCATGTATAAGTTGTTCCATATTAACCACTTGCAAATCTTGTAATGGTGCAAGTAAGTAAACTAAGGCAAAATGTACTACTCCAAGGCAAGCAGATAATAATAATACAAATAGTGCATTTTGCACTTCAAATAGCCATCTACCTATAATAAAAAGAATAATAACCAGGCTGTACCACAATATAGCCCCACCAAATTCTCTTGAACCTACACCTTCTTGAATTAGTATAAGCAATGGTAAAACCCAAAGCAAGTCTTTGTAGCGATGCTCCTGTAAGGTTATAATAAGCCCAATTAATAAAGCATCTAAGGTTGGCAATACTGCTTGCAATGATATGCCGATGGGTAGAAAGAAACACCACCATACACCAAGACGTGTGTTCATTAATGCCCCTGAATTCTAGTATAAACTGGTTGACTATCCATGCTACTATTTTTTTGTATAATCTCCATTTGCCCTTGGGTTGGAGGACCCATGTAATCAGGTGCTGGTAAATCGGGTAGTGGTTCAATGCCTGTGGGTTCTAGTAAGAGAACCTCTTCTAAATGCTCTGCATCTACCAATGATTTGGCAAGTACAGTCATGAATTGAGAAAAGTCCGAAAGCACAACACTTTCTATGCGAGCAACGGGTAATCCCTTAGGATATACTCCATCAAGACCAGAGGTTACAAGCATTTCACCTTCTTTAATATGAGTATTACGTCCCACAAAGCGCATTTCTAATAATTGCCTGCCGCCGCGACCAGTTAAAATACCGGGAGTGCGAGTTTCTTGGCTTAAAACGGCAATTCTGCTTCCGGGATCAGAAGTAAGTAGGGCAGTGGAGGTATGTGCTGAAGCACGCAAAATTCTTCCAACTAAACCTAGGTTGGTCATGATTGGTGTGCCAGGTATAGCACCTGTGGCATATCCGCGGCTTAAAATTACGGTTTCTAAAACAGAATTGGGTCCCATGCGCCCAGCTAAAACACGTGCACCAAGAGGATGCCAGCTACGCTCTGGCGGCAATGAAAGCAAGGTGCGCAGGCGTTTTACTTCTGCTCTATGCTCACCAGCTTCAATAAGTTTTGCTTGCATAGATAATATATCAGCCTTAAGGCGTTCATTTTCTTCACGAACACCAACAAGGTCGATGTATTGTTCCCAAAATCCCATAATGCCAGCATGTATGTTGAGCATGGGTTTTAGTACACTGCCTACAATCTCTAATCCCACATTGGTGGCAAGTTTATCTAGGACACCAGTGCGCTGGTTCCATGTATACATGCCCAGAAAAAGAAAGAGCGAGATAACAGAAAGTATTATAAATCGTCTTGAAATCACGACTGGCA
>CAYJKC010000072.1:0-6735 GCA_964370675.1 uncultured Desulfovibrionaceae bacterium | reverse complement strand
ACAAGAAAAATACATAATAATTATAGGGCAAACGCATCTAAATTTATCCAACCTTGGTCGGCGACATTTTGGTGAAGAACCCTCTTTTTAGTGAAGAGCCATCTTTGACCATTAAAAACAAAAAACCCCGCTAATGCGGGGAAAATTTGTGGGGTGAATGAGGGGACTTGAACCCCCGGCCACCTGGGCCACAACCAGGTGCTCTGCCAACTGAGCTACATCCACCACGAATGGAAGTGTTTACACTCTACTGCTTACTTTGGCAAGTATTTTATGCATTGAAAAAATAATTTTAACTCTAGCCTATATTTTTCAAATAAAATATAAAATTAACATATAATATTCACTAGTTATTTACGATACCAATGTTATCTAGATTTTTTTTGGAATTTGTAATATAATTATCAGATTAAGTTTTTCTACTAATAAAAATATTTTTTCGGAGTTAATATATGGATAGCCTTATGATTGAAGGTGGTGCTGCACTTACAGGTAACATTTGCGTTGGTGGTTCTAAAAATGCTGCCCTACCCATTTTATTTGGTTCTATCTTACTAGACTCTCCTATACTTTTTAGCAATGTGCCTAATTTACGTGATATACATACTACATTAAATTTACTTAAAATACTTGGTTGTGATACAGAATTCGAAAACGGTAATGCCAAAATTACCCCCAATGCATTAAGCCCTGAAGCTCCATATGATTTAGTAAAAACCATGCGAGCTTCAGTTTTATGCCTTGGTCCTTTGCTTGCGCGTATTGGTATGGCCAAGGTTGCTTTGCCTGGTGGTTGTGCCATAGGTGCGCGACCTGTGGACCAACACCTTCAAGGCCTTGAAAAGATGGGAGCAACCTTTGAACTTGAAGATGGATATATTATTGGTAAATGTAAAAAGTTAAATGGTGCACATATAACCTTTGATATGCCCACAGTAGGTGGTACAGAAAATTTGCTCATGGCGGCTAGTTTAGCAGAAGGTGAAACTATACTTGATAATGTAGCAAAAGAACCAGAAATAGTTGACTTAGCAAACTTTCTTATATCTTGTGGAGCGCGCATTAGCGGACATGGTACAAGCACCATAAAAATTCAAGGTGTAACTAGCTTAAATGGTAAGACATATTCCATTATGCCGGACCGCATCGAGGCCGGAACATTTTTAATAGCTGCTGCCATTACAGGTGGAGATTTATTAGTTGAAGATTGCCCTTGGGATGAACTAGAAGCACTTATGATAGTACTTCAAAAAATGGGTGTAATATTAGAAAGAACTCCACAAGGTGTACGCTCTAGCTGCCCTTATGGTGCTAAAAACTTGCAAAATGTTAATATATGTACTGAGCCTTATCCAGGCTTTCCCACTGATATGCAAGCTCAAACCATGGCTTTAATGTGTATTGCCACAGGGCAAGCTCGAGTGGAAGAAAATATTTTTGAAAACCGTTTTATGCATGTGCAAGAGCTAATTCGCATGGGAGCTGATATTAAAATTTCTGGGCGTAAAGCCATAGTTCAGGGGGCTAAAGATTTAAAAGGAGCTCCAGTTATGGCGTCTGATTTACGTGCTAGTGCAGCCTTTGTATTAGCAGGGCTTGCAGCACAAGGCAAAACGCAAATTCAGCGCATATATCATTTAGATCGAGGCTATGCATGCATTGAAAAGAAACTTAGTGAAGTTGGTGCAAAAATTTGGCGAGAAAAATAATTCAATTATAAAAAAAATATAATATCTTAATAATACATTAAAAATTTAGATTAAGTAAATTGTAAATACGATTTTCTGACTTAACAGACATGGCTTGCGTTGCTACGCTCGCAATGACTTGAAATGTAATAACTTGTCATTACGAGGAGCGCAGCGACGTGGTTTATGCCCTTTAGGGTGCAATCCATAAAATTTTTGTCAAAAAAAGGACAAACGCAATAATATATTGATTTGATTGAAAATAAAATACAATTACATAAGAAAGTCGTAATTATAAGGTTTTACATTAAAATTTATATTTACAATGAGCCATGCATCTTATACCTTTTCGCTTCGAAATAAATTTTATAAATTGCTTTAAGTAAATATTAAATTTTTTTCATATTATACTATATTAAATATACTTAGACTTAGGTAAATATTTTTTAATAATACGTATTTAAGGAATAATTATGAAATTTTCTACACGAACCCGTTATGGTTTGCGCTTTTTAATACATTTAGCCTCACATTCTGAAAACAAACTCATGCAATTAAATGAGCTTGCAAAAATAGAAGGTATTTCTGCTGGCTATTTAGAACAAATTGTGCGCTCATTAAAGCCTATGGGCATAATTCGTTCTGTTCGTGGAGCAGCTGGTGGTTATGCTTTAAAAATATCACCACATAAAATTTGCATGGAACAAGTATTTTCACATTTAGAAGGTGATATTTCTCCCGTTTCATGCCTTGTAGATCCAAAATTTTGCTCACGTATGGAGCAATGTAATGTGCGTTGCTTTTGGAATGCTTTAGATGATCATATAAGAAGTTTCTTAAAGGGGATGACATTACAAGATGTAATGGTTATGTATACCTCAGGAAAGAATAAACATCATATGTTAATTTGATTTTTTTAATTAAGGAGTTAATATAATGTGGGAATATACAGATATAGTGCGTGAGCACTTTATTAATCCTCAAAATGCTGGTGAGCTTAAAAATGCCAATGCTATTGGTGAAGTTGGCAGCCTTGCTTGTGGTGATGCATTAAAACTTTATCTTAATATTGATGCAGACGGACGCATTGTAGATGCAAGTTTTCAAACTTTTGGTTGTGCCAGTGCCATTGCTTCAAGTTCTGTACTTACAGAAATGGTTAAAGGGCTAACCGTAGATGAAGCTTTAGCCATTACTAATAAAGATATTGCAGCACGCTTAGGTGGTTTACCTAAGGAAAAAATGCATTGCTCTGTCATGGGTCAAGAAGCACTAGAAGCTGCCATTAGACATTGGCGTGGAGAAGCCCCCATTCCTCATGCTCACGAAGATGGCAAACTCATTTGTCGTTGCTTTGGCATTACTGATGCTCAAATACAAAGGGCTATACGCGAAAATGGTTTAAAAACTATTGAAGAAGTAACACATTACACTAAGGCTGGCGGTGGTTGTGGCGATTGTCTTGATCAAATTGAAGAAATTCTTAATGCTGAACTTGGTAAACCACAACTTGAAGAAATTAAACCAGTGCCACGCATGAATAATATGCAGAGAATGCAGGCTGTTATGCGCATTATTGAAGAAGAGGTCCGCCCAAAACTTGCCGTTGATGGTGGAGATATTGAACTGGTTGATATGGAAGGCACAAAGGTTTTTGTGCGCCTTGGTGGGCGATGCGCTAAATGTAAATCTAGCCAAGTAACTATTAATAACTTAGTGCAACAAACCTTACGTGAATTTGTTGATCAAGATATAATAGTTCAAGCTGTACCTTAAGTTTTGAAGCTGGTTATTTATATATTTAATAATAGAGGTTAGTTATGAACATAGTCTATTTAGATAATAATGCAACTACCCGTGTGGCTCCAGAAGTTTTGGAAGCCATGTTGCCATATTTAAGTGAGCAATATGGTAATCCTTCTAGTATGCATTCATTTGGAGGCTTGGTTGGTAAAGCAGTGGCAGATGCCAGAGCGCAAGTTGCTGAGTTAATTGGTGCACAACCTGATGAAATACTTTTTACTTCTTGTGGTTCAGAAAGTGATAATACTGCCATTATGGCCGCTATTCAAAGTCAACCTGAAAAAAAACATATTGTAACCACTAAAGTTGAGCACCCTGCCATATTAAACCTTGCCCAATATCTTGAAGGTAAAGGCTATGAAATAAGCTATGTTCCAGTGGACTTCAAAGGTCGTATTGACATGGATGCTTATAAAGAAAGCTTGCGTAAGGACACTGCTATTGTTTCCATTATGTATGCTAATAATGAAGTAGGCAATATTTATCCCATTCAAGAAATGGCAGAACTTGCAAAAGAACAAGGTATTACCTTTCATACTGATGCTGTGCAAGCTGTGGGAAAAGTTCCCATGAATATGGCTACTCTACCTGTAGATTACTTGGCTCTTTCAGGGCATAAATTACATGCACCCAAGGGCATTGGAGCTTTATATATTCGTAAAGGCACACGTTTTCGTCCTCTTATGCGTGGTGGGCATCAAGAACGTGGTCGTCGCGCAGGTACAGAAAATGTGCCTTACATGATTGGTCTTGGTAAGGCAGCAGAACTAGCACTAAAAAATATCGATAATGAAGTAAGTTATGTAGGTTCTTTGCGCGATACTTTAGAGCAAGGACTTGTTAATAGCATTAGTGATTGTGTTGTTAATGGAGATGTAGAAAACAGACTACCCAATACTTCAAGTATTGCTTTTAAATATATTGAAGGTGAAGCAATTTTGCTTATGTTAGATAGATTTGGTATTTGTGCAAGCTCTGGTTCTGCTTGTACTTCTGGTAGTCTTGAGCCATCGCATGTGTTAAGGGCTATGGGAGTTCCCTTTACCTATGCACATGGTTCCATTCGTTTATCGCTTTCACGCTATACAACTAAACAAGATGTGGATTTAGTTCTGAAAGAATTTCCACCTATAGTTAAAAGATTGCGTGAACTTTCACCATTTAGAAATTAAACAAAACCTCTGCCACTAGGTGTAAGGTTTTCGTACAGTAAAAAACCCCGCATGCGCGGGGTTTTTTACTGATGATAAAATATCCTGAAGAAACCTTTTTTGTGAACAAAAAAGAGTTTCCCCAGACCCCTTCCAAAAAAAACTTTAATTGCTACAGCATTTTGTCGCTGAAAAGTAATTTACGGCGCAATCGAAACTTCTAAAGATTAATGCCATATTTCAATTTTAAAGCCCTAAAATTGAAAAGATGTTTCTTGGCTTGTAGTTGATAATTTATTTTTAAACCATGAAGTTTGTCCACACTCTTGATCTATTAATCTTGCTGACTTTATAAACACGAAAAAAACGCATATGTGCTTTTTTATTTCGCAATAACTCTTTTCTTTTTCTTACGTGCTTCTTGTGCTAAAATAACATTCTTTTTCATAAGGCTAAAATGTTTTTTAGACATAAGCGGTATATCAGCATCATAACCACAAAGCTTTTTATAACCTTCCGGCGTAATTCCATTATGAGTTACTAAGTGACGGGAAGTAAGAGTTTGACCAGATTTACCACAAATACAGCAAATAATTTTATCATTAGTAATGGCATCTTCAGGTTTAACTTTAAGATTACGTTTAGTATAGCCACATGTTAAAGACTTTTTTATTTCTTTTTTTAGGTTTTGAGCTTTTACATCTTCATTTACTTCTGTATCAGGCAGAGCATTTCCAAAACTAGATAAGTTTGAAGCAATATGTATACCTTCAAGACCTTTTAAATATATAGCGTATTGCTCCATAATGTATGCAGGACTTTGACCTGGGTTTGTTTCCATTATCATGCGCAGCAGTTCAGTTCTATCAATCATTACAATTTCTCCTTTAAAAGTAGTCCTAGATACTTGTACATAGTAGACAATAAACAGTCAAGAATATCTTTAAAATATATGCATAAATATTTTTTTTCATTGATTACAAAAAAAAGTTCATAAATCATATTATATATTGGATTAATAAAATGAATATATGCATAAGGGGGCATAAAGTGTTTCAAATGATTTTATACAATTTTTTTTTCAACCTAATCACTTGAAAATAAATATTTTTTATAAAAAAAATGTTTTTTTTTCATTTTCCCCCTTTTCAAATTTATAAAGGGGATTATTTTACTCTCGTTCAACTTTTTCAAGATGAACATAAATACAATACATCCGGCACCAAGCCTCTTAGGCTAAGGATTGCCAAATATCATATGGATGTTAAAATTAACCGTTTGGAGGAATGGAGACTATGACACTAAAACCCCTTAATGACCGTGTACTAGTAAAACGCTTAGAAAGTGAAGAGAAAACCGCAGGTGGACTCTATATCCCTGACACAGCCAAAGAAAAGCCTTCTAAAGGCGAAGTTATTGCAGTGGGTCCAGGCAAGGTTGCCGACAATGGTCAACGTGTTGACATGGCAGTTAAGCAAGGTGATACAGTATTATTCAATAAGTATGCTGGCACTGAAGTTAAGCTTGACGGTGTTGAACACCTTGTTATGCGTGAAGATGATATTCTTGCCGTAATTGGCTAATTCTGAAAACTATTTATAAAGTCATTTTTAGGAGATTATTATATGTCTGCCAAAGAAATTTTGTTTGATGTTAAAGCCCGTGAAAAATTGTCACGTGGTGTAGACAAATTAGCTAATGCTGTTAAAGTTACCCTTGGACCAAAAGGACGCAATGTTGTTCTTGAAAAGAGCTTTGGTGCTCCTGTAATTACCAAGGACGGCGTTACCGTTGCTAAAGAAATTGAACTATCTGATAAGTTTGAAAATATGGGCGCACAAATGGTTAAGGAAGTTGCCTCTAAAACTTCTGACGTAGCTGGTGATGGAACCACTACTGCTACCATTTTAGCTCAAGCTGTTTACCGTGAAGGTGTAAAGCTTGTAGCTGCTGGTCGTAACCCTATGGCCATTAAGCGCGGTATTGATAAAGGTGTTGAAGCTTTAGTAGAAGAACTTGCTAACCTTGCAAAACCTACCCGCGATCAAAAAGAAATTGCCCAAGTTGGTACCATTTCTGCTAACTCTGATGCT
>CAYJKC010000071.1:0-6832 GCA_964370675.1 uncultured Desulfovibrionaceae bacterium | reverse complement strand
TCCAAGTTAATGAGAACATGATAGTCGAACTTTATTCAAAATAAATGGGGGCCGGCATGCTTATCAAACAAGGCGAACGGCTTATCAATTCGCGCAACTGGGCAGACTTGGTCAAGCCGGATATTATTCGGCGTGAAAGTGAGCCAGCCAACTCTATGTATGGCAAATTTGTGTGTGAGCCACTAGAACGCGGTTATGGTAATACAATTGGTAACTCCATGCGCCGTGTGTTGCTTTCTTCCTTACAAGGTGCAGCTATTGTTGCTGTAAAAGTGCAGGGTGTTCAGCATGAATTTACAACTTTGCACAGTGTGCATGAAGATGTTACACATGTTATATTAAATCTTAAACAAGTACGCCTTTTAATGAATACAGAAGAGCCACAAAGGTTGACCCTATCTGTATCAAAAAAGGGTGATGTAACCGCAGCTGATATTAAAACTAACCAGCATGTTACCGTACTTAACCCTGAGCAACACATTGCCAAACTCACCGAAGATGTTGAGCTAACCATGGAACTTGAAGTTCGTATGGGTAAAGGCTATGTGCCTGCAGATATGCATGAAGACCTTGGCGAAGATATTGGAATTATTCGTTTAGACGCAAGCTATTCACCTGTGCGCAAAGTAGCTTATGCTGTTGAGCAAGCTCGTGTTGGTCAAATGACTAACTTTGATAAGCTTATTCTTGAAGTTTGGACTGATGGTTCTGTAACACCAGAAGACGCCATTGCCTATAGTGCAAAAATTATTAAGGACCAAATTTCCGTATTCATTAATTTTGATGAAAAAATTGCCGGAGATGCCACCACAGGAACTTCTGATGGTGCAGACCTTAATGAGAATTTATACAAAGGCATTGATGAACTTGAGCTTTCAGTACGCGCAACCAATTGCTTGCGTAGTACCAATATCGCCATTGTAGGCGAACTTGTGCAACGCTCAGAGGCAGACATGCTTAAAACTAAAAACTTTGGGCGTAAATCTTTGGATGAAATCAAGCGTGTGTTATTTGACATGAACCTTGATTTTGGTACAAAGATTGATAACTTTGACAAAAAATACCAAGATTGGAAGAGGAAGCAGCAAAATGAGGCATAGCAATTCTGGCAAAAAACTGTCGAGAAATCCCGCACACCGCAAGGCTCTGTTTCGCAATATGGCCAAGGCCCTGCTTACCCATGGTAAAATTCGTACTACCGAAATTAAGGCCAAGGAATTACGTAGAGTGGTTGAGCCTTTAATTACCTTGGCATTGCGCAACGATTTACACTCACGCCGCCAAGCATATCGTGTACTTGGTAATCACCAATTAGTAAAACGTTTATTTGACGAAATCGGTCCAGCATTTGCTGGTGTTGCAGGTGGTTATACCCGTGTATTAAAACTTGATACACCACGCCGCGGTGACAATGCACCTATGGCTATTATTGAATTAACACGCATGACCAACGCAGCAGAAGAAGTAGCAAGTGTTGAAAATGCTGAAGAAGCACAAACTAAAGCAACCAAAAAGCCTAAAGCTGCTGCAAAACCAGCAGAAGCTAAAAACGAAGAAGCCCAAGAAAAGCCAAAACGTGCTCCACGTAAAAAAGCTGAACCAAAGGCTGATGAGGCTGAAGTTGCAGAAAAGCCTAAACGTGCTCCACGCAAAAAAGCTGAGCCTAAGGCTGAAGCAGAAGAAGAAAGCAAATAAAGTTAATTTATAAAAAAATAATTGCTTAGAAGTGAACCTCCTTTTTAGGAGGTTCACTTTTTTATTGATATGGTTGTCAATTGCGTAGCTTCTATTTTTTTATATTAAAATTTTATTGACAAACTCTTACTCCATGTATAAATGATTTAAAATTATAGCATGTCAATGTATGCTATAATTCATGAGGTATTAATGAAAAAAGTAAACTTAGTCATTATTCTAATGCTTATAGCACTTCTTGGTCTAAGCTGTGAAGCTAATGCTAAAACAAAGGTTAAGCAAACCAAGGGTCATGTACTTAAAGGCAAAGCATCTTGGTACGGGGGCAAATTTCACGGACGCAAAACTGCAAGTGGTGCAATTTATAATAAATATACCCACACTGCCGCTCATAAAACCCTACCTTTCGGCACTGTAGTAGA
Source organism: uncultured Desulfovibrionaceae bacterium (assembly GCA_964370675.1). Lineage (GTDB taxonomy): Bacteria > Desulfobacterota > Desulfovibrionia > Desulfovibrionales > Desulfovibrionaceae > CAYJAD01. The sequence continues at coordinate 4,715 of CAYJKC010000071.1, read as the reverse complement.
AGTCACAGATCAAAAAAATTCTCGCCGCACCTTAGTGTGTATAACCGATCGCGGACCATTTGTGCGTGGACGTGTAATTGATTTGTCTAAAACCGCTGCAGATGAGCTAGACATTGGTAATAAAGGTATTACTGCTGTTAAATTACGTGTAGTTAGTGATGTTCATGGTAAGACGTTAAATGACAATGAAGCTTTTTTTGTGCTAGTTCATAGCATGAATAAGGATAAGAAAGAAAAAGTTGGTCCATTCCAGCAATTTGGTGATGCAAGCGTTATGAAAGAAGTTCTTAAAGACGAGCATCCTGAAGCTTCAATAATTGTAGCCAGTAAAAATTAGCTCCTACAAAAAAATTATTTCACTTCAATATAAGATCCATTAAAAAAAAACACTAATCATTTGAGATAAATTATTTTTATTAGCCTATTTAAGTTATAAAAATAATTCATTTCAAGTGATTAGTGTATTTTTCAGCATCGACTAACTAGCTCGTGAATTTGGCATTTTATTGGTAAGCGTATTATGTCTTTTATCAATATACTAAATTGATTATAAAATTATCCCGTAATTTTACTAACTACAGAGCTAGGTGTAGTAGAAGATGCAGATGGACTTGATTGTTCCATATAGTGATAAGCTTCAGCACCTGCCATCATAAAACCCATAATGAATAATACCATGCTGAAGTATTGTATTGTGACTTTTTTTGACAAGTTTGTAAGTGCCAGAAAAAATAAAGATAAAAACAAAACAACAAAACAAAATTGTAGCGCAAAGCCTTGCATAAAAATCATGCTTCCCAAAACAAAACACAATGGTGCGAAAATAAATAAAGATTTTTTCATAACTCCTCCATTAATAAATAATTTTATGTTTTTAAATAAAGTAATAATTACTTTAATTTTTCTACGTCACGTCTAACCATTTTTTCAAGTTCTTGTGCTATTATTGTATGAGCTAATTTATTGGGGTGACCATCATGCTTAATAGTATAAAGTTCTGGTTTAGTGTCATTGTTGGGAAACCATGACAAAACATCTGTTATGGGAATACTTTTAGGCAGTGTTTGTAAAGATTTATAAACCGTCCAATCCCAACCTAGGATGCTAAAGAAATTTTTGGGATGTATCTTGGCAACTTCCTCAGATACTGCTAGAGTTAAAGCCGTGAAAAGTTCATTTTTTTCTTCTTCAGTGCGGTAAGGATTTATCCAATTGTCCAAACGATGGCTATAAGCTTTATATACAAGACTTTTTTGCAATATTTTATGCAAAAATTTATATTTATATGGGAATAAGGTTTCTAGGCTACCAACATGCACAAGCTTACCGTCCTTGAGTATATAGCGAGGTCCGCTTAAACTCCAATCATAGACTCCTGTTATGCGTTGTTTATGATCATCTAAAGCCATATAATATGCCAACACACGCTCATATTTATCAAGTCCAGGGATGCCTGCCTTTAGCTTATGATACACTTGATGTGTGCCATAACCTGAAAAACCAAAGTTCATAACTTGATAATCATCTCCTAAGGCTTCGGCAAGTTGATAAGCATAAATATCTTTATCGCTTAATCCTTCACCAAAGGTATGCGAACAACCAAGAAGTAATACGGCTGTCTTAGCATTTGGATGTTGAGGCGTAATGCGCCGTGCATGCTCGTCAGTAGAGTATGTAACATCATATACTAAGATTTTTTCACCAGTACTAAAGACCCTATGGCGCTTTACATTAACACTTTTGTTTGGCAATGGAGCATAGCCTCTGCCCAAGTAGCTTTCTTGATCATAAAATTCTCCCGAAATTTCATTAACTACATTGAAAGTTGGGGCAGCAGCGGTAGTGCTAGCAGAAGCTGCGGCAGATTTTGGTAAGCTAAGATAGTAATAATAAGCCTCAGCACCGGACAGTACAAAGCCCACGGTAAAGATTATGATACTAACATATTGCACTATGGTATTTTTAGAAACACAGGCAATTGCCACCCAAAATAATGATAGAAATAAACCCACTAAGCCAAATTGCAGCGCATAGCCTTTCAGAAAAAAAATAGTTCCCAAAGCGAGAACTAAAGGTGTAAAAGTAAACAAAAATTTCTTCATAAATTACTCCAAACCTAACCTTATCAGCTATGCATTAATTTCTAATTTAACGAGCTGCGCTCTTACTATAGCACTGAATTTGCAAACCCAACGTTGATGATAAGGATTAAATTTATTCATTGCCGCCGGCAATGTTTATCATTTCATATAGTGTTTATGCAATATATAAGTTAAAAAAATTTTTACCTACATAACATATTAGAATAAAAATATAAAATCCCTTACACCATGCATTATCTGCCAAACCATTCCGGTCGTGCATCCTTAGCGTCTGCAAGACTACCCTGCCAAGCATTAGCCCGACGCATTTCATGATAAAGTGCGGTAAATACTTTGCGTTTATGTTCTGCCCAAGTGGGGGCTAAGCATTCACCTGGAGCTGGGTCTCCGGTCAGACGGTGCATTACTATATGAGTGGGAATAAGCGGCAGGGCCTTAGTTAAAATATTTATATATGCATCCATGCTAAGTGGTTTGTATTTACCTTCATAGTATAATTTTTCTAAGGGACTGTTTTTGCACACATATAAACTATGCAATTTTAAACCACTTATGGGCAATGATACAGCCCACTTAATAGATTGCAAAAAGTCATTGGCATCTTCATTGGGCAAGCCTGCCATAAGATGAACACAAACCTTTATGCCACGCTCTGCAGCCATATATACAGCTCGTTCAGAATCTTTAATGCTGTGATGACGGTTAATGGCTTGTAGGCTTCTTTCATGGCAACTTTGCAAACCAAACTCTAGCCATAATTCATTAATACCACTATTAGCCAATATATTAAGTTTTTCCTCATCAACACAATCAGGGCGCGTTCCTATGGATAAGCCTATAGAATTAGGGAGTTTGGCAACACTTTCCACTAAAGCTTCTAAGTCTTGGGAAGGACCATAAGTATTAGAAAAGGATTGAAAATAAGCTAAAAAATCTCTATCAGCATCGGTTTTTTGATACTTTTTTTGCCAGAAGTCCCATTGTTGTTCGATACTTAGTCCACGTTCCAAAAAACCAGAACCTGCTCCTTGTGCATTACAAAATATGCAACCAGTGCTTGACAATGTTCCATCACGATTAGGACAAGATGCACCTCTGTCCAGTGGAATTTTTTGCACTCGCTTACCAAGTTTACGTCTAAAATAAGTTGCTAAAGTATGCCAAAGTATCATGAAGTATACCATTACAGTGATTTTTTACTTTCGTATACTTTTTATTTGCAGGAAAATTTTTTGTACTTTGCAAGATAGATATTGACTTCATCTTCATTTGAGGCAAAATGTGCGAGGACATTTTCTGCATTGGACGCTTGCGTACTTTTTACCTTTAGTATATAGGCGTCTGAACACATTTAAAGGGCAAATATAAAGATATGGCGAAGATTTTAGATTCAATTTTGGGTATTTTTTCAAACGACCTTGCTATAGACCTTGGCACGGCCAACACTTGTGTCTATGTTAAAGGGCAAGGTATTGTTTTACGCGAACCTTCTGTAGTTGCAGTAAAAAAAGATAATCGTGGTAATAATGTGGTACTTGCTGTCGGGCAAGATGCCAAAAGAATGCTTGGACGTACTCCAGGAAATATTACTGCCATTCGTCCCATGAAGGACGGAGTTATTGCAGACTTTGATGTTACCGAAGCCATGTTGCGTCACTTTATCACTAAGGTGCATAATTCACGGCACTTAGTGCGCCCACGTATTATGATTTGTGTGCCCACTGGTATTACTCAAGTAGAAAAGCGTGCTGTGACAGAATCAGCTCAATCTGCTGGTGCACGCGAAGTATATCTTATTGAAGAACCCATGGCAGCAGCCATTGGTGCTAACCTCCCCATACATGAACCCACTTCCAATGTGGTAGTTGATATTGGCGGCGGCACTACAGAAGTTGCTGTTATTTCTCTTTCAGGAGTTGTATATTCGCGCTCTGTGCGTGTTGGTGGAGATAAAATGGATGAATCCATTATGACGCATGTAAAACGCAAATATAGCATGCTTATTGGAGAATCATCTGCTGAAGAAATTAAAATAAAGATTGCCTCGGCATATCCTATGGATCCAGAGCAACAAATTGAGGTAAAAGGGCGCGACCTAGTTACCGGTATACCACAAAATATTATTATTACATCTGAAGAAATACGCAAAGCCATATCAGAACAAGTGGATAGTATTGTACAAGCTGTGCGCATGGCACTTGAGCAAACTCCACCCGAACTTGCGGCAGATATTGTTGATAGAGGTATTGTGCTTACTGGTGGTGGTGCTTTATTAAAAGGGCTTGATCAGCTTTTACGCGAAGAAACTTCTTTGCCCATTACTGTGGCAGAAGACCCGCTATCCACTGTGGTTATGGGAACTGGCAAGGCTTTAGATAGTTTGAATATTTTAAAAGAAGTTTGTGTTAATTAATCATAAAAAAGCAAACTAACTTTAGTTCTACATAATTATCTAATTGATACACATAACAATAATCAATTCATGAGGTGCTAAAATCTCCTCTATTTTGATTTTTGAGCAATGTTGAATTTTTCAGCCCCCATCAACAAAAGAGTACGTGCCAGTCGTGATTTCAAGACGCTTTATAATACTTTCTGTTATTTCGCTTTTTC
>CAYJKC010000070.1:0-6835 GCA_964370675.1 uncultured Desulfovibrionaceae bacterium | reverse complement strand
AGTTAAAAGTGCACCTGAGGGATTGGTTGCTGGGGATATAGCAAAACTACTTGAAATTCCACCAACAAATCTTTCATTTCATCTAAAAGCCATTGTGCAAAGTGGACTTGCGAAGGTAGAAAGAGAAGGTCGCTTTATGCGTTATAAAGCTAATATTCCATTAATGCTTGAAATTGTAGCTTATTTGACTGATAAATGTTGTTCAAATAACCCAAAACAACTCCTGGGGTATTACCCTTACTTAATCTTTAGATTTTTAGGATAAAATTTTTTAACTCAATATATCAACAATTCAACAATTATCAAAATAAGGAAATTGTATGCACATTTTATTTTTATGCACTGGTAATTCTTGTCGTTCCATTATGGCTGAAGCAATTTTTAGCCATTTTGCACCACAAGGTTTTAGTGTGCAAAGTGCAGGAAGCAAACCCACAGGGTTTGTGCACCCCAAAGCATTAGAAACATTAGAAACTCAAGGAATTTCCATAGAAAATTTATTTAGTAAGTCTTGGGATAATCTTAGCCCTACTCCAGATATTGTCATAACGCTTTGTGCATCAGCTCATGGTGAAACTTGCCCAAGCTACATAGGTCAAGTCATACGTAGCCATTGGGGTATGGATGATCCAGCCCATGATTCAAACCCTGATATAGCATTTGTTAATAGTTTTAATATATTACAAAAAAGAATTAATGCATTTTTAGCATTACCCCATGATAAGTTAATTAATGACCACGAAAAGTTAATCCAAAACTTAAACAATATTGGAACTATTTAATATATCATAAAATAAGGAATTTTTAATGAGCACAACTATTGACAATACCCCCTCACAAGCAGCTTGGAATAAACAATATTTGCTAAAAATGTCAGGCATTAGTATTGTATGGATAGCTATTTATAGCTATATTTTAGATGCATCGCATTATATTGTCTATGACATGATGGGTCTTGCAGCTGACTCTCACCTAGCTGCATCATTAGAGTTTTTCATTTATGATACCATTAAAATACTTATGCTTTTAGTGGCTTTAATCTATGGCATTGCAGTTATTAGAGCTTCTTTAAATGTTGAGCGGGTACGCGATTATTTGGCAGGCAAAGGGCGTGGTATTGGCTACTTTTTGGGTTCCATGTTTGGAGCAGTCACACCATTTTGTTCTTGCTCAAGTATTCCACTTTTTCTAGGTTTTACTACGGCGCGTATTCCTATTGGTATTACCATGTCTTTTCTTATAACATCCCCACTTATTAATGAGATTGCAGTTATCTTGCTCTGGGGTCTACTTGGCTGGAAGTTTACCTTAATTTATGTGGGCATTGGCATGTCTGCTGGAGTTTTGGGTGGTCTTGTTATGGATACCCTTAGAGCGGAGCGCTGGTTGCAACCCTTTGTTATAGAAGCCATGCAACATGCCCCACAAATTAGCAATGCACAAAGTGAAGTAAAAAAATTAAGTCTTAAAGATCGTCACACTTTTGCCTATAATGAAATGAAAACCATTTTCCTAAGGGTTTGGAAATGGGTCATTATTGGAGTAGGTATTGGCGCAGGCTTGCATGGTTTTGTGCCAGAAAATTGGTTTGCAGAAAACTTAGGTGCAGGAGAATGGTGGACCGTTCCTTCTGCAGTATTAGTAGGTATACCTCTTTATTCTAATGTTACCGGTATAATACCTGTAATGCAAAGCCTACTTGTTAAAGGTTTACCCATAGGGACTACCATGGCTTTTTGTATGAGCGCTGTAGCGGCAAGCATACCAGAAGTTATGTTATTAAGGCAGATTATGACCATCAAACTACAAGCAGCATTTTTAGGCTATTTGTGGATTATTTTAACCTTGATAGGTTGGTTGTTTAACGCCTTGCATGCATATATCATTTAACCATTAAAAGGAGTATCTCATGGAAATTAAAGTATTTGGACCAGGCTGCCCCAATTGTACTGCAGCTGAAAAATTAGTTCGCGAAGTGGCAGCCGCCAAAAACGCAGATATAGCTATTACCAAGGTAAGTGACCTTAAAGAAATGATGGCTGCTGGTATTCTTTCAACTCCGGCTGTAACTGTTGATGGTGTGGTTAAACTTACAGGACGTATTCCTACTAAGGAAGAAGTTTCTGCTTGGATTGACGGTGCATAATCATTATTCATTGAACTTATTACCATAGAGTGTATATTATGAGCGACTCAGCATTAAAAAAATTGTCCTTTCTTGATAGATATTTAACACTTTGGATTTTTCTAGCTATGGCTATAGGTGTTGGTGTGGGTTGGGCTATGCCAAGCGTGCAAAATGTTATAAATTTTTTCCAAGTTGGTACTACCAATATACCCATTGCTATTGGATTAATTTTAATGATGTACCCTCCCCTAGCTAAAGTGAAATATGAACAATTAGGACATGTTTTTCGTAATGGCAAGGTGCTCTTTTTATCCTTGGTACAAAATTGGATTATTGGTCCTATCATTATGTTTTTACTAGCAATAACGTTTTTGTCCGGTGATAACAGTTATATGGTAGGACTAATTCTAATTGGTCTTGCAAGATGTATTGCCATGGTTATTGTCTGGAATGACCTAGCAGGCGGTGATAGAGAATATTGTGCAGGGCTAGTGGCATTTAACTCTGTTTTTCAAGTAATATTCTTTTCAGTATATGCATACGTATTTATTACTGTTCTTCCATCATGGTTTGGGCTTTCTGGGGCAGTAGTTGATATTAGCATGGGGCAAATTGCCGAAAGTGTATTTATATACTTAGGTATTCCGTTTATAGGCGGTGTTATTTCACGTATTTATGGTCTAAAGGTTAAAGGACTTGATTGGTATGAAAATGTCTTTATACCAAAAATTAGCCCTTGGACCTTGCGTGCATTATTATTCACTATCTTGGTTATGTTTTCATTAAAAGGTGAATATATTGTACAATTACCTATGGATGTAATCAAAATATCAATCCCTTTATTAATATATTTTCTTGTAATGTTTTTAGTTTCGTTTTATCTATCATGGAAGTCAGGTGCAACTTATGAACAATCGGCAACCCTTTCCTTTACGGCTGCCTCAAATAACTTTGAGTTAGCCATAGCCGTTGCCATTGCCGTGTTTGGGCTTAACTCTGGTGAAGCCTTTGTGGCAGTTATTGGTCCACTGGTTGAAGTGCCTGTACTTATTGGTCTTGTCAATGTGTCGCTTTGGCTTAAAAAACGTTACTTTCCACATGTAACATAATAAAAAAGGGGGGCTTATGCCTAAAAGCATATGGTTTATTCTAGTGGTTCTTGCATTATTCCACTTTAACCATGCTCATGCCAATGAATTACACACACCATATGATAACATACTAAAAACATATGTTAAAAATGGAAAAGTTGATTACGCTGCCTTAAAAATGCAGCGTAAACCACTAGATGATTATCTTAATGAAATGGCGAAAGTAACTACCGGTATTTTTGATGCTTGGAATAAAGATGATCGGCTAGCTTATTTAATTAATCTATATAATGCTGCAACATTACAGCTAATTATAGATAACTATCCTGTAAAATCCATTAAGGATATAGGTTCACTTTTTTCAAGCCCATGGGATAAAAAATTTGTGCGCTTATGGGGTAAAAATGTAAGCCTCGATAATATTGAACATGATATTATTCGCAAAGAGTATTATGAGCCACGTATTCATCTGGCCTTAGTTTGTGCTGCTAAAAGCTGCCCTCACTTACGATCAGAAGCCTACAAGGGGCATATCTTATCTAAACAGTTAGATCAGCAAGGTGTGCAATTTTTTGCAAGTCCTCAAGGTTTGCGAGTAGATGATGCTAAAAAAGTAGTCTATCTATCATCCATACTAAAATGGTATAAGGAAGATTTTGCTTCAGTTAGTGATTTTGCTCAAAAATATTCCAAGAAAAAGTTTGATGGATATTATGTTGATTGGTTAAAGTATGACTGGAGCCTTAATGATAAATAATATCTTATACTAATAAAAATTCAAACACAAAAAAAACAAGCCCTTAAAGTAAAACTTTAAGGGCTTGTTTTTATGCTTTTTTCTCTACTTTTGCCCAACTATCTTTTAGCGTTACAATACGGTTAAATATAGGTTTTTGTTCAGTGCTATCTGGGTCAGCACAAAAATACCCTAATCGTTCAAATTGAACTTGTTCCCCTACTTTAGCGTTAACCAATGAAGGTTCACATTGTGCCATAACCTTGCGTAAAGAATTGGGGTTAATATAATCAGTAAAAGTCTTTCCTTCTTCAACGCTATTGGGATTTTCAATGCTAAATAAGTGATCATAAAGCCTTGTTTCAAGCGGCACAGCATGCGCAGCTGAAACCCAATGTATAGTACCACGCACTCTTCGTTTATCAGGGCTTGTTCCACCACGACTTTCTGGGTCATAGGTGCAGCGTAGCTCTATCAAATTGCCTTGATCATCAGTAATGGCTTTGTGGCAAGTAATATAATAAGCGTAACGTAAACGTACTTCTGAACCTACAAAGAGGCGATGAAATTTTTTCGGAGGCTCAAATCTAAAGTCATCACGTTCAATATAAAGCTCTCGACTAAAAGGTACTATACGAGAGCCAAAACTCGGATCTTCAGGGTGATATGGCATATCAAAATTTTCTACTTGTTCCTCTGGATAGTTTTCAATAACCACCTTTACTGGATCAAGTACAGCCATAACCCTTTTGGTATGGGCATTTAAATACTCACGCTGGCAAAATTCAAATAAACTATACTCCACCATAGAATCAGCACGAGCAACGCCTATACGAGCACAAAACTCACGCAAAGCCTCTGGTGGCACTCCACGCCTGCGTAGTCCGCTAAGAGTTGGCATACGAGGGTCATCCCAACCTTGAACATGGCCATCTTGTACAAGCTGTATAAGTTTACGTTTGGACAAAATGGTATGCGTCACTTGCAAGCGTGCAAACTCAATTTGCTGTGGATGATATATTTGTAGAGAGTCTAAAATCCAATCATAAAGCTCTCGATTATTTTCAAATTCAAGCGAGCATAAGGAATGTGTAATACCCTCTAATGAATCAGAAATACAATGGGTATAGTCATACATAGGATATATACACCAAGCATCACCAGTTCTATGGTGATGGGCATGTCTTATACGATAAAGTGTGGGATCGCGCATGACAATATTGGCTGCACTCATATCAATTTTGGCACGTAAAACATGTGCACCATCCTCAAACTCTCCAGCTCGCATACGTCTAAATAAATCAAGGTTTTCTTCAACAGAACGTTCACGATACGGGCTATTTTGCCCAGGACTAGTAAAACTACCGCGCATAATGCGAATTTCTTCAGCCGAGCAAGAATCCACATATGCCTTATTTGCTAAAATCAATTGCTCTGCAAAAACATATAGTTGCTCAAAGTAATTAGAGGCAAAAAATTCGCGGTCTTCCCAATTGGCACCAAGCCAGCGCACATCCTCACAAATAGAATCAACATATTCTGTTTCTTCCTTGGTGGGGTTAGTGTCATCAAAACGCAAATTTAACTTACCATTAAAATCTTGAGCCACACCATAATTTAAGCAAATAGACTTGGCATGCCCAAGGTGTAGGTAGCCATTAGGTTCAGGGGGAAATCTAGTATGCACAAGACGGTCAAAGCGCCCACTTTCATTATCAGCAATAATGCGTAATCGGATAAAATCTAAAACTTGTTCAGTAGAATTAATATTATTTGAACTCATAAAAAATCCTAGAATGTTATAATGTAATATATAAACATATAAGAATAATGCTTAATGGTCAACATTTATCAAGGTTAAAAAAACATACTTAAACACAAAAAAATTACCTTTACCTCTTGACCTTTTGAATGAAAATATTCAAAATATATGCAAAACAAGGATGGCTATAATGCAACGTATAAAAAAACAATCACTAGGCCAAGAAGCTACTCTATTTTTGCGTAAAATGCTTTTAGATGGTCAATTTACAGCTGGAGAACGTTTAGTTGAAGATCGCATTGCACAAGAGCTTGGCATTAGCCGCACCCCCCTTCGAGAAGCCCTACATAGATTAGCTCAAGAAGGGATTTTAGAAAAAAGATCTGGCGGTGGATACATTGTAAGATCTTTACAGCGTGTTGAGATTGAAGATGCCATTACCATACGCGCTATGCTCGAATCTCATGCAGCTTTGCTGGCTGCCCAGCGTATGACTAATGAACAAAAAAAATCTCTCCGCAAAAATTTAAAAAACTTTAGTAAGGCAAAGGAAAAAAATAATATTAGCACATTAGTAGAACTTAACGAAGAATTTCATAATATATTAAGAGACGGGGCACATTCCCCCCTACTAACACAGTTATTACAAGAACTTGATGGTGTTGTCGAACGTATGCTTCGACCTATTATTTCAACTCTTGAAGTACAATGGTCTGATGAAGATCATTTAAAAATTGTGGAATGCATAGAAAATAACAACGCAACAGGTGCAAGCGAAGCCATGCATAAACATGTTCTTAACGCCAAAAATACTATTTTACATACTGAAGATAAATAAATTCAGGAGCTTTAAGTATGAATTACATTATGCTAGGCATAGGCTTTTAACATGATATCCATCTTTTTAGAAATTATAAGATGAAAAGAGTGCAAGTTCATTTCCAAGTCCATTTTGTAATTAAAATTAACTTATAAAGACCAACATCACCTTAAAAGAAAAACCCCAAAACCTTTATTCTTAAAGGCTTTGGGGTTTATTTCCCCTTATGCTATAAGGGGGGAATGGTACCCGGAGCCGGACTTGAACCGGCACAGCGTTGCCGCCGAGGGATTTTAAG
>CAYJKC010000069.1:0-6838 GCA_964370675.1 uncultured Desulfovibrionaceae bacterium | reverse complement strand
GTAAGCAACATACAAGACCCTTACCGCCATGTGGTGGAACCAATCTGGACATAGTTAAACCCTCCAAAGGTTTATTTTGTTGTATTTATTAAAGATACTCCAACATCTGGAGCACCCCTTACCATTCGAAGACGTATTTTGTGAAAAATTTAACAAAATGTCAAGATGTCTTTAACATATTTTTTACACATATGCATAATTGGCTTGAAATTATTAATTTCCACAAACAAGTTTTCAAAACAGATAAAAACCATAACACAAAAACAAACCGCGTTCAAGTCATTTACCCGTGTCAATTAAAAGATTTTTTTATTTTATTTTGATGAATGATTCAAGGAATAAAGAATGCTTATAATCTGGATGATTATAACAAAAATCTAGGCTTGAGCTAAAATTAGTTCAACTTCATCTACGGTCAATCCAGCATTTTTTGCAATTTGCTTTGCACTTAAACCGCGGCTACGCTGATTTAGGATAAGTTCTCGTAAAAATTGTGGAGATCGAGAAATACCTTCTGCTTGTGAAACAAGGCGGCGCAAATCTTCGGCGCGCTCTTCCATTTTTTGATCTAAACTACGAAGCTCAGCTTGGCGTTGAGCAAAGCTTGCGATAAGTTCACGCTCAAGTTCTGCATTATGTTGAAGACGAGCAAGCAAAAGTTCTTGATTTCCTTGTAGTGTTTGCATTAAATTTTCTGAGCGTTTTAAACGCATAAAGAAAAATATAATGGCGCCAAACAATACAAGTTCTATGGCGGAAAAAAGTATAACTGCCCATAAAGAAAGCATAAATTACACCTTAATATTGAGTAAATTGCCTATATGGGGCATATTAGGAGTTGTTGGTTCGTCATCTTCTTGGCTTTGGCGCTTGCGCCTACGACTACCAAACTGTCCATTATTACGCCCATCCTTGGTGTTATTATCTGTTACTCGAGATTCTGCGCCAGCTTCAACAGATTGTATTTGCTGATTTTCTAGCTTAGACATTTCATTAGCTATAGCTCGTGACATAGCAAGGGCTGCTTGTGGACCCGTGGCGGCATCATGCGCCGCTCTGCCTGTAAAGCCAGTTTGGGCATAAAGCACTGCAATAGTTGCATCTATTGTCATAGTAATGCTCCCGGGTTTAAGCTAATAATTATACTCTCTATAAGTACATGCCTACTTTCCTAAATAACTCTCAAATAACATATCGTCAATTTTTCCACTTACTAAATAGCCACTAAAAACAGCAGTCAGATCATTTTTAATAGTTGGAACATTAGCAGGGTCTACTAAGAAGTGGTGTGGTTTATTTACAAGATAATAGTAAACCGCATCGCGCAAGAGAAACATTTTATTTTGAGCTTCTTGCATGAGCTGCTCACTCTTAGTAACTAAACCAAATTTGCAAACCAAGAATACTTCGCCCTGTTCTTTATCAGTATATGGCACCCAAAATGGATCAAATGAAACAATATATTCATCTGGTATGGGTGGAGTATCTGGTATTTTAGGTACTCGAATAATCTCTGGTTCTATCGGTGGAGGTGGAGGGGTGCGTAAAAAGAACCACCAACCAGCTGCTCCACCAATCAAAAGTAAAAGTACAACCGCCCCGATGATAATAAGTTTTTTCTTTTTACTACCATCTTGCTCTTCTTCAGGTGGTGTTTCACCTTCTTCTAAGCTTTCTTGTTCTTCTTGCTCTTCTTCTTGCTCTTCTTCTTTATCTTCAAGAAAATCAGCGCCTTCTATGTCAAGGGCAACCTTTTCATTGGCTTTAGAACTAACCTCAACCTCTGGTGAGCTAGTTTCGTCTTGCGTTTTTTCTTGAACTTCAGACACAAAAACCCTTCCATTTAAAAAGCAGTTAGATTGTAATTTTTAGCTACGGGTCTATGTTTAAAAGCAAAAGCTTTTAGAAGCAAAAATTTAACAAAAAACCATTAAGGAAAAATTTTATCAATCTTTTGCTTCATTGTGTCGGCCGTGAAAGGCTTAACAATATAATTGGAAACTCCAGCCTGCACAGCTTCTAAAATATTTTCTTGTTGCGCTTCTGCTGTAACCATGAGGAAAGGTAACTTTCCAAATTGCTCACTGGCGCGTACTTTGCGTAAAAGTTCAATGCCTGTCATTTCTGGCATATTCCAGTCCGAAACAATAAAGTCAATCTTTTCTCGGTTTAACACTTCCCACGCGGTACTGCCATCGTCAGCTTCAACCACATTGTTAAAACCAAGTTGACGCAAAATATTGCGCACAATACGACGCATAGTGGAAAAGTCATCTACAATTAAAACTCGCATATCGGTATCATATGCCATACGTTCCCCCTAATGGATTAATGATTTTAAACCAACTCTGATTTTCCATAATTATCAAAAAACGCTTGGCGCAACCTACGCAAAGCTTGCGAATGCAATTGAGATACACGCCCTTCAGTAATGCCTAGCACTTCTGCAGTTTCGCGCATATTCAATTCATCACTGTAATAAAGTGATAATACCAGCTTTTCTCTCGGTGTCAATGTATCAATAAGGGGGGCTACGCGCTCAATCATTTCGCGCATGGCCGTTGCCTGATATGGTTCATCAAAAGACTTGCCATCGCCACTAACCACATCTTGCACCGCATCTAGCGATACCCAAAGTTGATTGTGCAAAGCTTCAAGACCATGGCGAACTTCTTGTGGGCTAAGACCTGTAATTTCTTGGATTTCTTCTTCTGTAGCTTGTCGCCCGTGTTCATTTTCTACACTGCGTAAAGCATTATCAATTTGGCGAACTTTTTGTCTTAAAGAGCGCGGAAACCAGTCTAATTTGCGAAGTTCATCAAGCATAGCCCCACGAATACGATTTTCTGCATAAGAGTCAAAGCGTACTCCAAGTTGAGGTTTAAATTTGCCAAGAGCTTCCATAAGTCCCAAAGTTCCTGCGCTAATCATCTCACCAAGTTCAATATTTTTAGGTAATTTTGCCTTAATACGCAAAGCAAGATAGCGTATTTTGGGCGCATAATGACGCACAATACTTTCTTGTTCTGATGGTGAGAAGTCGCACCAGATGGTGTGACCTGATTCCATTACTTCCCAAGGTGGAAGTTCATGTTTTTTTGCTCTAACTTCACTCATAATTACATCCTCACTTTAAGTGAGACTTGACGGAAAAAGTCTATAATACAAACTAATAGTTACAGTAAAATCCTCTATTGTTGAAAGAGTAAATGCTTCCAGAAAAACTTTATATTGCCATCTAAATGTTTTGCAACATCCCACTCAAGCATATTATCGGCAATACTTTTTATAGCTACTGCAGCCGGACATTTATCATTATTAACACATATGGGTAGTTGATGTACGACGGAGTGACGCACGGTAATATCGCGCGGTACAATACCCACAAGGTCTAAGGACACATTACTTAAAAAATGCTCACAAGCTTGATATAATCTACTAAATACATCCTTTGCAATGCGTATATCTTGAGCCATATTTATTATTATCTTAAAATGTTCCACTCCATGAGTGGTTTTTAGTACCTTGATTAAAGCATAGGCATCAGTTAACGAAGTTGGTTCAGGTGTTAATACCACTAAGCGTTCTTGAGCTGCCAAGTTAAAATATAATACATTATCATTAATGCCGGCACCTGTATCCACCAGCATGAAGTCTACTTCTTGTTCCAAAGAATCAACAGCTTCAAGTAACTCCAACTTTTGCCCTGTATCGAGCGAGAGCATTTCACTCATACCAGATGAAGCTGGTAGTATGGAAAAACCATAGGGAGTTTGAAATAAAATATCTTTAATATCAGCGCCTTCATGAAAGAGATGAAAGAGATTTTTTTGTGGAGTCAAACCAAGTAGTACATCCACATTAGCAAGACCCAAGTCCGCATCCAAAAGCACCACGCGTTTGCCGCGTTTAGCTAGCTCTACAGCAAGGTTTACTGACAAATTAGTTTTGCCAACTCCACCCTTACCAGAGGTTATGGAAACAACTAGAGGAAAAGTATCACTCATAAAAACTCCCTATCTACCATTATTATTTTGGCTATCTAAGCCAGGTAATTGTCTTTTAAAAATAAGCCGCCATAATAAAGACTCTGTGGCTGACACAAGTGTATCACGAAGTTCAGCCCCAAAAGATAGAGCCGACACAGGAATATTGCATGCAGCTGCTGCATTAACAATGGTTCCATAACTCACAGATTCATCAAGTTTACCCCATACAAGGCTTGCTTGTCCATCAGAAGCATAACGATTTAAGAATGCTGTTACTTGCGCTCCGTCATAGGTTGGAGAAAGCACAAGATGGGTTGCCATATCACCAGCTTGATCTGCATTTATGCCTAAATTTTCTTTAATCTTTGCCAAGGTGTCTTTAAGCCCTATGCCTGGCATATCTATAAAAATTTTATCCACATGGGCATTGGCTATGAGGGCTTTTTCCATGCTAATTTTATCACGTGCCTCAGTGTATGAAAAATCAGAAAGTTCTGCCCAATGCCTTAAAATTAACCTACCATTGCCACGTTGGCAATCAGCATTAATAAATGCAATGCGCATATCTGGATTTTGAGCGCGCAAACTTAAACCCATACGCAAAGCACAGGTGGTTTTACCAACCCCATATGGTCCTGCTAGGCAGTGTAATCTTTCAGGCCATTCTTGCAAGCCCCAAGATTTAACTGGCACAAGTTCGCTTAAAGATTCAAGCACAGAAGCACCAGGGCTTAAAAGTAAACGTCGATAAAGCTCCAAAGCAACCACATCTGATACACCTTCGCGTTGTAAATACTCTAAAGCCACGCGTTGCCTTGGTGTTAATCTGTCCAATTGAATGGAAGGCTTCATAAGGGCAAAAAGGTGTTCTTTTACCTGCAGCCATTCTTTATGCCATTCACTCCATCCAGGTGGGCTTGGATGTGTAGAAGATGAGCCAGCTACACTTTGTGCGCCACCAAGTAAATGACTTTGAGCCTTAGCACTACTTGCACTAGGGCTTGCAGTGGTACTTTTCATAACACCTGCCGCTGTCATATTATTGACGTTAGCTGTGCGCTCAAGACCAGCAGTAACTTCATGAAGGCGCACCCCACCTTTGCGAAAACTCCTACTACTAAGAATAACCGCATCAGGGCCAAGCTCTTCCTTAATTTGAGCTAATACTGCTTGAGTATTTGGTCCGGTATATGTTTTAACATGCATTAATCAATCCCCACAACGCCCACAGATTGCAAATGAATATCTGGTGGTATTTCTGCTTGAGAAATAACCGGTACTGCAGGCAAAAAGCGTGTAATTAGCTGTGCTAAATGAGGCCTAATAATGGGAGAGGCCAATAATATAGGTTGCCCCTCTGCCTGTACGGCATTTTCCATGGCTGTATTAACACTTTGAATAAGTTTTTGTGCCACCACTGGATTAAGCGATAAAAATGTGCCTCCATCAGTTTGGCGTATACCTTCTTGTACAGTACGTTCGGCCTCTTGGTCTAGTGTTAAGACTGCCAAACCTCCGGTGCTATCCACATATGGGCGCACAATGGAACGGGCTAAGCGTTCGCGCACATATTCTGCCAACATATCGGGCTGCTTTATATTATGACCGAAATCACCTAAAGTTTCAACAATAGTTAGCATATCGCGTATGGTAACATTTTCTCGCACTAAAATCTGTAATACTTTTTGCACTACGCCAAGCGGCAATACACCTGGCACCAAGTCTTCAACAGCCTTTGGAGAGTGCTTGCCCAAGGTATCAAGTAAGCCTTGTACTGCTTGGCGGTCAAGAAAATCTGATAAATATTTACGGAAAACTTCTGTTAAATGTGTGGCAATAACTGTTGCTGGGTCAACTACAGTATATCCTGCAAGCATGGCTTCTTCGCGTTGAGCTTCAGGTATCCAAAGCGCTGGCAAATTAAAGGCAGGTTCGCGTGTAGCAATGCCGCTAATTTGTGTTGTTACATTACCAGGATCCATAGCTAGGAAGTGGTCTACTAATATTTCTGCTGAGGCCACCTGATTACCCTTAATAAGTAAAGCATATTGCCCTGGTTTAAGTTGCAGATTATCACGCAAATGTAAAGCCGGAATCACAACACCCATATCAAGTGCAAATTGCCTACGGATGGAGCGAATGCGTGATAGTAAGTTACCACTTTGTTCTTCATCCACTAGAGGAATTAAACCATAGCCTACTTCTAATTCTAAAGCATCTAGTGGCAGCAAAGCTTGCACTTCTTCTGGGGTATCAGCCGTACCACTACCAGCTTGACCCTTCTTAGCCTTAGCATTGGCTTTATTGGCAGCTTCTTCTTCCTCATCTCTTGCAGTCATGCGTGCAGCACCAAAACATACTGCGGCTAAGATTAAGAATGGTATAGTTGGTAAACCTGGAACTAAGGCAAATATTAGCAGCACAAGAGAAACCATTTGTAATGCACGAGTATTAAAAGTAAGCTGTGCAAGAAATTCTTCACCCATCTTAGCTTCAGCAGCAGCGCGTGATACCAAGATACCAGTGCCGGTTGAAACTAAAATAGATGGAATAGTAGAAACAAGACCATCACCAATAGTTAATAAAGCATAGGTGGTTAAGGCACTGCTCCAATCCATATCTTTTTGAACCACACCAATAATAATACCACCAATAATGTTTACCATGGTAATAAGCATGCCAGCATTAACATCACCAGATACGAATTTACAAGCACCATCCATGGCTCCGTAAAAGTCTGCTTCTTTACGCAAAGCATGACGACGATCAGTGGCTTCAACTTCATCAATAAGCCCAGCATTTAAGTCTGCCTCAATGGCCATTTGCTTACCAGGCATAGCATCCAAGGT
>CAYJKC010000068.1:0-6936 GCA_964370675.1 uncultured Desulfovibrionaceae bacterium | reverse complement strand
ATCAGAATAACTCTTAAGATGTAACCCCTAAAAATGTATTATGGAGTGCGGAATTTTTTGCTGGAACACCATATTTGAAAAAGTTTATCAAATTGATTTAAAGCAGGCACAATACTTGAGTGCGGCTTGCGATGGGTAATTTTATAATACATTCTTTCCGGCGGATTAGGATTAATATATTGAATTTTTAATCCTTTCTTTTTGTATAATTGTGCAACAGAATTAGGCACTATTATCCAATAGCGCGAATCACCAACAAATAAAGAGTCAAGTTGATAAAAATTATCAATTTTTAATCTTGGCGTGCGCAATTGTGGCCATGCATTATCATGCCACATTTGAAAGGCAAAGGACCAGTCCACATAAATTTCAAAATCTGGGTTAAGCTCATTTGGTTCAATATGTGCGAACTCTTCACAATCGCATAAACCAGAGCGTAAAACACACATACCTTCTTGCTTAAATGGTGTGATATTAACATTATCATAGGGTATTTCTGTTACCACAAATGCCACATCAATAATACGGTCATCAAGCATTTTGTACAATTCTATGGAAAGATTTGTGGAAATCTTGCAATCAATTTTATGCTCACTAAGCGAGTTATAAAAATCTGGTAAGATACAGTAATTGACACTTTCGACCCCGCCAATGGATAAAAAATAACGCTGTGCAACGTTAATAGCTTGTATTTCTTTAATGACCTCACTCCATTTCATGGCAAGAGGTAGCAGATTTTTTCCTGCAGGAGTTAGCTGTGTAACTTTATGCCCTTTTCTACGGTCAATAAGTTCTACTCCTAGTTGGTTTTCAAGTGCCTTTAAATTATAACTAACTGTTGACTGTGATAAGGCTAATAATACTGAGGCATCTTTCAATGTTTTAGACATGGCAACGGCTAAAAATGTTTCCAGACCTTTTTCGTACATAATAACCTCATTTACAAAAAAACTATGCTGAGCGTTTTCAAATTATACACATATGATGTAAATAATTCAATAAAAAGTATATGCGTGTAAAATATCTAGATTAACAAATTGCCACATAAATTTTTGTTTTAAGTTTTTTAAAATAGCTTGGGAAAGACAAAAAGCGGCAACATAAAGTTGTTGTTAAGACTAATGACAAACCTCCTTTGGAAGTTTGTGCTGCCTAAGGCAGGCAAGCAAGCAGCCTTGGCAGTAAGGTACAAAAATCAGTTATTTAACGGCGAAGCAAAGCTTAGCCTATACCTGATTTAAGACTCCTGCACAATTCATTGTGCGGAGTCTTATGGAGCGTTGACAGCAGTCAATGCGACCGATAAATCAAGAGTAGGCGCAATTTACTTGCGCCGTTAAGTGATTGATTTTCGTGCCTTTTAGTCCTGCACTGTAAATTTTTTGTTTTGAAAAATTTTTTACAATTTTCACAAAATTATACTTAAAAAGTAATTGTGCAGGACTCTTGATTTTTGGTCGTGTTGACTTTGTCAACACTTTAAAAGCGGCAACATAAAGTTGCCGCTTTATAAACTTTTTCAGCACATGTATACGGTAGTTGTAAAAAAAATTAATTTTCTACGCTAAGAATGTCTTTATACTTGATAATAGCATCTTCAGATTGTTTGATTTTTTTAGCAAATACTTCTGCACTTTCAAAGAAAATTGGAAGACCAAGTTCCTTAGCCTTAGCTAAAAATTCAGGATCTGCCACCACTTTTTTCAAAGTTTCTTCAAGTTTCATTTTAATATTATCAGGAACACCCACAGGCATACCAAAACCTCTGTTAGATGGCACAAAATCAATATCAACACCAGTTACTTCTTTAAATGTAGGCACATCAGGCAATCCAGGGAAGCGTTGGTCTGCAAAAACTGTTAATACGCGCAGTTGACCATTCTCTACATATTGTTGAGCTTCACTTGCACCAGGTGTTGTGCCAAAGGTGTGCCCTCCAATGGCGGCAGTTAGGGCTGGAGCAGCACCTGCATAGAAAACATATTTCACTTTAATATCTAAAGCTTCATCCATGATAACAGCTTGTAGCTGAGAACTAGTTTGTGGACCATCAACTCCAAGAATTACTTTTTCAGGATTTGCTTTAGCAAAATCTATAAATTCCTTCATAGTTTTAAACTGAGATTTTGCACCAACTGCAAAAACAACTGGATCTAGGATTGCATTGCCAATGGGCTGCAACTGTTCAGTCTTAAAGGTTGGATTTGGTCTAAGGTTGGCTAAAATATTTAAAGTAGGCACATTTAGCATGCCAATAGTATAGCCGTCTGGTTTTGCTTTAGCTAAAGCTGTAAAACCAATTTGACCACCTGCACCACTTCTATTTTCAACTACTACTGCTTGACCAAGATATTTTTCCATAAATTTTGCAACTGTTCTTGCGGCAAGATCTGAACCACCACCTGCGCCATAAGCTACAATCATAGTTATAGGTTTTGTGGGATATTCTGCAGCTATGCTTGACTTTGAAATTATACCTGCTGATACCATGATACATAAAAGTAAGGTAAATGATTTTGCCATTTTAGAGAGTGAATATGTCTTTTTCATTATTATCTCCTTTTTTAACTCAAAAAATGTTGGGTACCGTTTAACTTTTTTGCTGAAAAATAATACTTAATTTGTCACTCCTTTTAGGATATTTTTTTAAATGTTTCAGGGGAATTGACAAGCTGTTTAACTTGTTCATTTGTTACCAAAAATCTATGCATATCTGTTGCTGCCATCCGCGCAACCTTATCTAGGGCCTCAAAAGTTGAACCACCAATATGTGGTGTCATAATGACATTGGGTAAACTGTATAATTCGCTATTTGCTTCTGGTGGCTCAGCTTCAAATACATCAAGAGCAGCACCACCTATAGTATTTGCTTTCAAAGCATTACAAAGGTCTTGCTCATTAATTAATTCACCGCGTGAGGCGTTCACAATAATACAATGCTGCTTCATCATGCTAAGTGATTTAGTGTTAATTATATGTTTAGTTTCATCACTTAGTGGCATATGTAGTGAAATTATATCTGCTTGCTTAAAAATACTTTCAATATCATTTACAAGTGTGATTCCAGTATTTTCTAATTGTCCATTAAAATAAGGGTCGTACGCTAAAATTTCCATACCGAAAGCCCGTGCTCGTGTTGCAACGCCAAAGCCAATTCTACCAAGACCTAAAAGCCCAAGCTTTTTTTCAGATAATTCACGACCATTTTTCTTTGCCAAAATCCAGTCTTTATTATTTTTAAGTTCAGACATAGATGAAAATAGTTGCCTTTGAGCGCAAAGAATTAAGCCAAAGGTAAGTTCTGTGGCTGCAACAGCATTGGCTCCTGGGGCATTAACTACTGCAATCCCAAGCTTGGCAGCAGCATTAATATCAATTTGATCGTATCCTGCACCGTGTACTCCAATTATTTGCAGTGAATCAAGTCCTTTAAGTAATTCTTTTTCAAACACTCCAGCGCGGACCAAAATACCATTACTATCTTTTAATTTTTCTATATATACTGGTATTTCTTCAGATAGTAGTTTGCGAAATGGCATATTCACTTCTTCAATAATAGCACGGTCGCCAAATACATTTTTTACCTCAGCCATGCTGACTGGATATTCTGCAGATGTTGTAACACTGACTTTGAGTTTCATAACCTTACCCTTTGTTTTTTCTTAAACTTTGCCAAATTGAAAATGCACAACCAATTAACAATATAATACAAATAGGACGTGTAACAAATTGCATAAGTAAAGTTTGCACGTCGCCACCAGCAAGCCCATAAGCACGGGCTAGTTCGCCTTCTGCCATGCTACCAAGCACCAAGCCAAGAATCATGGGAGCAATAGGTACACTAAAATAATGTAATAAAAAGCCAACCCCACCCATGGCTAGCATTAACCACAAATCATCAATGTTGTTTCTAATGGCATAAGCTCCAATCATGGCAAAAACTACGATGGTAGGAGCAAGCACGGCAGGAGGAGTTCTTAAAAGTTTTGTAGAAAATCTTGCAATAAATAAACCCACGGGTACAAAAAGAATATTTGCGAAAAACATACTAAAAATGAAACCATATACAGCAGTTGGATTAGTATTAAAAAGCTCAAAACCTGGGCGTAAACCTTGAATAAGTAGAGCACCAAGAAAAATTGCCGAAACAGCATTGCCTGGAATACCAAGAGTTAATAGCGGCACAAGCGAACCACCAACAACTGCATTGTTGGCAGTTTCTGGTGCAATAACACCTTCTGGTGCACCATTGCCAAATTTTTCTTTTGTTTTTGATTTATTTTTTGCCTCGTTATAAGCAAGAAAAGCCGCAATATCAGTACCCGCACCAGGGATAATCCCTACAATAGTACCAATGACACAGCTTTTTAAAACTAACCACCAATGACTTATAAATTCACCAATGTATGCGAAGGGATTACCACTGTAATGAGAAACTTTTGAGCGATCATGTATATTGTAAGCAGATATTAATGATAAAACTTCTGGCAGTGAAAACAAACCAATAAGAGCAACGACTAAAGGCACGCCATCAAACAAAAATGGCATACCCGCTGTAAAGCGCATAAACCCAGTCATGGGATGCATACCCACAACACTCATCAAAAGACCAGCTATGCCTGAAATAAGTCCTTTTGCCACATGCTCACCAGAAAATGAGGCTATAATTGTAATGCCTAACATGGCTAATAAAAAATATTCTTGAGCACTAAATAGTAGAGAAATTTTAGCTAGAGGTGGTGCTAAAAAAAGCAATATACCAGTACTAAAAATTCCTCCCATGCATGATCCAAGTGTTGCCAATGATATGGCTCTTGTACCTTCTCCTTTTTTTGCAAGGGGATGACCATCAATTACTGTAACACAAGCTGAAGGGGTTCCTGGGATATTTAATAAAATTCCTGATATTGCTCCTCCATATGTAGATGCACAATAAATTCCGCCAAGCATGGCAAGACCTACTTCAGGCTTCATACCAAAAGTTACGGGTATGAGTAATGCTATGCCCATAACACTTGTAAGACCTGGAAGACAGCCTATTAGAACTCCAGCAACAACCCCGATGAATGTCACAGATATCATATTAAATTGTAAGGCAGTTTGAGCCCCTGTTAACATATCCATAAACATGACATTCCTCCTCGCTGATTAAAACAAATTAAAGTAAGCTAATAGTAAGTGTTTTATATTTTATTTGATCAATTAAAATAGCATGCCTTGTGGCATAGGAACATTTAGAAACATTCCAAAAATAAGCCAAATAATAGCACAAAGCATGGGCGACCATATAAACATTACCAACTTATTTCGGTAATTTAAAAGGTACATGCTTGAAAGTACAAAGATACATGAAGAGACAAAAAAACCAATGTGAGTGAGAGCAAAGATATACAAGCCAATCATTATAAAAAATAATATGGGTGTTTTATGATTTTTTAATGCTGTACTTATACTTTGCTGCTTTTCTTTAGCGCTAACTTTCTTAGCATAGGTATTTATGGCTGAAATTGCACAAATTCCAACTAAAACAACGCATAACAGCCTTGGAAATGCAGACGAGCTAGAGGGGTATGAAAACGCAACAGCACTTATGCCTAAGGATATGCATAAGGTTATACAATAGAATAATAGGTCCTTTTTACGTTCCGCTTCAGAGTATGTTTTCATACCCCCTCCTTTTTTATTTTAAGTTCATATCATTAATAACTTGGGCAATACGTTCAACTTGTGCCGGTGTTGGTGCAACTAATGGTTCTCTTGTTGTACCAGCAGGCAAACCCATCATAGACATGCATTTTTTCACTAAGGCTGGGTGATTTAATGTGTATACAGCATTAAGTAATGGCATCATATCATAATGTATTTTTCTAACGGTAACATGATCATTGGCTAGGAAGGCATCATACATCTTAACCCAATGGGCTGGGGCTATATTGGTTGTAGTCATAATGGCTCCATGTCCGCCAAGGCATAAATGAGGATAAAAAATATCTTCATCACCACTTAAAATACTATGCCAAGTGTCACCAAGGTTTACCATGGTTTCAGCAAATGTTGCCATATCGCGATTGCATTCTTTCACACCAATAATGTTTTTTATGTGCTTTAAGAGTGGGTAGAGGCTTGTAATGTCGGCTCCAGTTCTGCCAGGGTTGTTGTAAACAATTACTGGCTTATCAATACTGTTGGCTACAGTCTCAAAATATGCAACAACACCATCAGGAGATGGTCTATTGTATAGTGGATTTAATAAAAGTATAGCCTCAGCACCTGCTTCGCATGCTCTTTTTGAACAAGCTACAGCATCTGCAGTGTTGCATGCAAAAACACCAGCAAGAATTGGTATTTTGCCTTTAGCATGATCTACAGCCAGTTTAACAACTCTTGCATTTTCTTCGGCGGTCATATTGGCAAACTCACCACTACCCGCTGTAACACAAACACCGCTAATACCGGCAGCGTGCTGTCTATCAATTAGAACGCCAAGACCATCTTCATCAATCATTCCGCTTTCAGTAAATGGGGTAATAAGTGCCGTCATAACACCGTTAAACTTTTTCATCTTGTGGACCTCTTAGCCAGTTAGAATGTTCTTGATAAAAATATCATAAAAAACAACCAATGATATTATGGAAAATGTGAAAAAGTAATATTACTTTCTGGTAAAAAACTCTTTAGCAATTCTTCCACTATTTGGCATAATATAAGAATAAAACATCATGTAAAGCGATTTTTTTAGCATTTATTTATCGAATTTTTCGAATTATGTTTTTTGAAAGTGTAGAAAAGCACAAAAAGTTCACGCCGTTTAGCAATGAAAAAATTTGTGCTTTGATGTTAGATTTGAGGAATGTACAAATATTGATTTAGATTATTTGCGTTTAAACATTTTTTCTAATTCATGGGAGGTAAAGCGCAAAACACAAGGGCGACCGT
>CAYJKC010000067.1:0-7133 GCA_964370675.1 uncultured Desulfovibrionaceae bacterium | reverse complement strand
GCACTCGACCGTCACGATACCATTCGGTACGAGCTATTTCTGCACCAGCCAAACGTCCGGCACAAGTTACCTTAATTCCTTCGCCGCCAAATTTGCGAGCCATGGTCACTGTGCGCTTCATGGCACGGCGGAAAGCTACGCGACGCTCAAGCTGCATGGCAATATTTTCAGCCACTAATTGAGCATCTACTTCAGGACGACGTATTTCATTAACTTCAAGTGAGAATTCACGACCAAATTTATGGCGTAAATCTGTGCGCAATTTTTCAATTTCTACACCTTTGCGCCCAATAACAATACCGGGTCTTGCTGTAGAAAGAATAAGGCGAACTTTGCCGCCGGCACGCTCAATTTCTATCTTGGAAACTCCAGCATGATAAAGAAGCTTTTTCACATATTTGCGAATTTTGCTGTCTTCAAACACAAAGGCGGCGTAATCTTTTTTGCTAAACCAGCGAGATTGCCAATCCTTGTTGTACCCAAGACGAAAACCATATGGATGTACTTTTTGACCCATTGCCTAACCCTCTGCAAGTATGACTGTAATGTGGCTGGTGCGTTTTCTAATTTTAGTTGCCCTGCCTTGAGCGCGGGGCATAAAACGCTTCCATGTGGGGCCTTCATTGACCACAATTTCTTTCACAACCATTGAGTCCACATCAACACCACCCAATTGAGAAGCGTTGGCAAGGGCCGACTTTACTACACCAAGAATAATCCCCGCAGGCTTATTGGGAGTAAAGCGTAGGATATTCAACGCTTTTTCCACATCAAGGCCCACTACGTTTTTAGCAACGAGGCGGGTTTTGCGTGGGGATACGCGTTGGAATTTTGCAATTGCTTTTGATTCCATTATTTCACCCTACTTTCTGGCTTTGGACTTTTTATCGGCAGCATGACCGTGATAGGTGCGAGTTGGTGAAAATTCACCAAGCTTATGTCCTACCATGTTTTCGGTCACAAACACCGGAACAAACTTCTTGCCATTATGCACCGCAAAGGTCAGACCTACCATTTCTGGTAAGATGGTGGAGCGGCGCGACCAAGTTTTCACCACGCGGCGGTCATTATTTTCTACCGCGGATTCAACCTTCTTCATGAGATGCCCATCAACGAAGGGCCCTTTTTTTAATGATCTAGGCATTAACTACTCCTACTTCTGACCACGGCGTTTAACTATAAGCTTAGATGAAGCTTTCTTCTTGTCGCGAGTCTTGTAGCCCTTGGCGGGAGTACCCCAAGGAGAAACAGGATGACGACCGCCGGAGCTTCTACCCTCACCACCACCTAGTGGGTGGTCAATGGGGTTCATAGCTACACCGCGAACCTTAGGACGATTGCCAAGCCAACGATTACGGCCAGCTTTACCTAAGGATATTTGCTCATGGTGGATGTTACCCACTTGGCCAATGGTAGCCATACATGAGCTTAATATTTTACGCACTTCACCGGATGGCAAACGCAATAGGGCGTATTTGCCTTCCTTAGCTACTAACTGGGCATAGGTTCCTGCAGCGCGACACATTTGGCCACCCTTACCAGGATACATTTCAATATTATGAATAACTGTACCCACAGGAATTTTAATCATTTGCAAGGCATTACCGGGCTTAATGTCAGCACCTTCACCTGCTTGAATGATATCACCTTGCTTAATGCCTACTGGTGCTAGAATATAACGCTTTTCACCATCAGCATAATGCAATAAAGCAATACGGGCTGAGCGGTTAGGGTCATATTCAATGTGTGCAACCTTAGCATCTATACCAAGTTTATTGCGTTTGAAATCAATGATACGATAAAGACGCTTAACACCACCGCCACGCCTGCGCATAGTAATGCGACCGTGATGGTTACGACCTGCTTTTTGGCTAAGCCCTTCGGTTAGCGACTTTTCAGGGGTGCTTCTGGTAATTTCCTTAAAATCGGAAACAGTCTGGAAGCGACGCCCAGCGGAAGTTGGTTTTAGCTTACGAACAGCCATAATTTACACTCCCTCGAAAAATTCGATTCTATCACCGGGGTTTAAGGTAACATATGCCTTTTTATACCCGGGTTTACGACCAACAACACGACCCTGACGCTTACGATCAGATGGGGCCTTGGAAACTACGTTGACCGCTACAACTTTTACATTAAAGGCATGTTCCACAGCCTGCTTAATTTCAATTTTATTGGCCTTTGGGTGCACAAAAAATGTCACTTGTTCGGCCTCTTCCTTTAGGAAGGTAGTCTTTTCAGTAAGCAGGGGTTTGAGAAGTACTTGTGTAAATTCCATGATTTCCCCCTACTTCTCAAAGCGTGCTTGCACAGGAGCAATAGCAGCTTCTAAAAGCACTAATTGCTTGTGGCGTAAAATTTCATACACACTTAAGCGATCAGGTGTTGTAAGTGTAATGCCGGGAATATTGCGAGCAGAAAGAGATAAGTTTTGATTATCTTCTGCTGATACAATAAGAGCTTTTTGTAAACCAAGGTCAGCTGCCACTTTGGCAAAAAGTTTGGTTTTAATTTCCGGCAAGTCAATGGATTTAACAACCATTAAGCCATCACTAGCAAGGCGTGAAGATAAAGCCATCTTCAGAGCAAGCGCACGCACTTTGCTATTTACCTTAAAACTATAATCTCTTGGTTGTGGACCAAAGGTAACACCACCGCCACGCCAAATGGGTGAGCGGTTAGAACCTGCACGAGCGCGCCCGGAGCCTTTTTGTCTCCAAGGCTTAGCACCACCACCAGAAACAAAGGTCCTAGTCTTGGTTGCATGTGTACCTGCGCGCTTAGCAGCAAGTTGAGCACGTACAACAAGGTTTAGGATTTCCGGTCTGATCTCTACTTCGAACACTGAAGGCTCAAGCGTAATTTCTCCGCTTTCCTTCTTGTTCTGATCATATATTTTCACAGTAGCCATTGTGCTTTCCTCTATTGCTTGGTGACCACAACCAGACCATTTTTTGGACCTGGCACGGAGCCTTTCACAAGGATAACATTATCTTCAGGGCGGACATCAACAATAGTTAAGCCCAATTGGGTCACACTTTCATTGCCCCAATGTCCAGCCATTTTACGACCCTTAAACACGCGACCCGGAAAGGTATTATTACCAATGGAGCCGTTGTTACGGTGTACTTTTTCACAACCGTGGGAGTCTTTAGAGCCTGCAAAGTTCCAACGACGCATGCGCCCTTGATAACCTTTACCAATGCTCTTACCAGAAATTTTTACAATATCACCAGCAGCAAAAAGTTCAACAGTAAGCTCATCGCCTAAGCTTTGAGTTGCTGCATCTTGCAGGCGAATTTCACATAAGTTGCGGAAATTGCCCTTGCCAGCTTTTTGAAAATGCCCTTGCATGGGCTTGGTTACGTGCTTTTCTTTCGCTTGTTCAAAAGCAATTTGTAAAGCGTTATAACCGTCCGTATCCATAGTCTTCACCTGCGTAATGGGGCAAGGTCCTGCTTGAATAACCGTTACGGCTATAGCAGCACCATCGCTGGCGAAGATGCGGGTCATGCCTAGTTTGCGACCCAAGATTGCCATATTCTCAGCCATGATAGCCCTCACTAAAGCTTAATTTCTACGTCCACGCCAGCTGGAAGCGAAAGCTTGCCAAGCGCATCAACGGTTTGTTGCGTGGGTTCGAGTATGTCCATAAGCCGCTTGTGGATACGCATTTCAAATTGCTCACGAGACTTTTTATCCACGTGAACAGAGCGGTTTACGGTGTATTTGTGAATATTGGTTGGCAGAGGTATTGGTCCTGCCACGCCTGCACCCGTATTACGTGCTGTATCAACAATTTCTGCCACAGCCTTATCAAGAATGCGGTAGTCGTACGCTTTAAGCTTGATACGAATGCGATCACTGCTAACTGTTGTCATTTGCCTACTCCATATTGAAAATGCTTACTTTTGTAAGCTCTCTTGGCAAAGCCAAACATTTGGGCCAAGAGTCTTTCCGCGAAATATGCTTTCTGCGGTCAAACCCCAAAAGGGGCATTTACCTACCTTGAATTTATCAAGGCAAAACTGTTACAGTATATTGGTGAAGTATGTTGGGCTTTGCCCATTTGAAGTAAGCTTGTTTAACACAATACTTCATTATATAAGGCTATACGCCTTACATACATTCCCATTGTGTTAACCAGCCCTCTGTTATAAACAGATAAGAAGTGGTTCGCACAGGGTCACCAAATGGGGAAAAACTCCCCTTTCACCTTACAGCCCGGGTTCACCAAAAAATTGGCGTGGCTCCACTTTTGGGCTGGAACGGATGGACATTGTCGGCATTTGGTAACGCCTGCACATGTCAATTCCGGTTATCCGGATACAGTAGAACAGGCTCAACCTGTTCTCCCTACCGTCCTAGGGTATAAGTCCTGTTAATTAGGACTTAGGATCCTGAGCTGCTTATTAAAAGTTTAATATTTTAGCAGTCAGTGGGATTATGCTTTTGCATAACCAGTTGCCGCTTTATAAAAGGGCAAGGGGGAAGATACAGAGATGAGAGCAAAAGGTCAACATTTTTTTTAATTTTTTTTAATTTATTTTTATTTTAGTTATTATTTGTCTTTAAGTGTATTGTAGTGATTTAGATTTGTATATTATTTTAATGTTATATGTTTTTTTTTGCCTTCACGGACTTTGGGCTGTGCAACATAAGGTTGATTTTTGGATATACATATTTTTCATTGTGGCAGCATCAAAATTAGCTTTTGAAAAGCATGCGTCTAGACGTACAATATCCGTCAGGCTTGTAAGCTCGCCTAACGGATATGCTTCGTACCCTTAGGGCAGGAATCTTGACTTATCAACAGTACTGACTTTGTCAGCACTCTCAAAGCTAGTTTAGCTTAGTATGTTTTTTCTTGCTTCCAAATAGTTCTTGAGTGCTTAAATTTGCCTCAGCAGAATTTCTGGAAGTCAAATCAGCTTGGGGGTAAGGATATAAATAAATGACCCGCACAGCGTCAATATCACCTAGCCTAGCTTGAGGGAACTTTGCGCGTACTTCTTCAAGTCTTTGCCTTGCAAGTATTTTTATGGGAGTTTCATCACCAAAGGTCATTGCACCTGTAGGGCAAGCAAGCACACATGAAGGAAGCTCTCCAGCTTGTACTTTATCATTGCACATATTGCATTTTACAACGGCATTATCTTCTCTAAGGCGCGGAATGTCATAGGGGCATGATTGACGAATAAAAGAATAGTCAATTGTTTTAGTTTTTTCTGTAAATAACACAGCACCGGTTTCAGTATCATGTATAACAGCTCCTTCCACGTCTTCAGCTATGCATAAGCAAGGTGGGTCAACGCAGTGTCGGCATTGCTCGGGAACGTACATCCACTCAACTTTACTATCACCCTTAGGGTGAGTTTCATTTGAGTTTATAAGTTGATAAGTTGCTGAAGATACTTCTTTTGGAAATTGGTCTGAGCTCCATGGTTTTGCTTCTTCTCCAGGATGTCCTTTCCATTGATTGCAAGTGGTCTGACATGCTCTACAAGCAGTGCATAAAGTTAAATCAACAAAAAATGCTTTCATTACTAGACCCTCATAATACTCACCAAACTCGCGCTATGTAAACAAAATAAATTCAAAAGTTAGCTTGGAATTATTATACAATTTTTAGGTACAATGCTCTTGCTGTAAGTAGCAAAGATGGTTTTGTACTTAAGTTATTAAAATTTTGTCCCTATAAAAATGCATCTCCAATATTACACGGTTTACAAATATTTTGTAATGTCTGTACGTTAGCATTAATTTGTTACCAAACATTACACACTTTAAATTACACGTAGGTAGAAAGTTATACCACTTACATGATTTTGTAAAGTATAGCATGAAAATCTTTCCTAAAAGTCAAAAAGAAATAATTTAGCATTATTTTTAATATATTTACATAGTTGTATTTATTTTATGAACATAAAAAAAGTTGTGTGCTTTTGTATCTTTTCTTTAAATAGCTAACAATACATTGAATAAAGTATACAATATTTTTTTTATTTTTTTTAATGGATAATTAAGGGAGGATATTTTTAAATGCAGGTTTGTGAATAGTAAAAAGCCTCGGCTTTTGACCGAGGCTTTTAATCTAAACTTATTTTACTTCCACTACAGTGACTTTGCCAGTTTCTGAGTGCAACACGTGCACTGCGCAACCTAGTCATGGATCAAAGGAGCGTACTAAACGCCCCACGTTAACTGGATTTGCAACATCAGGAACTTCAACACCAATAAGTGCTTCTTCAACTGGTCCGCGAACGCCTTTGTCGTCACGTGGGCAGCAGTTCCAAATGGTTGCAGCAACAATTTCATAGGCATCGATCTTTTGATCTTTAACCCTTAAGTAGTGGAGTAGTGAACCGCGTGGAGCTTCTGCACAAGCAAAACCTTCAGCAGTCATGGGGATTTCAAATGTGGTCCAAGTTTCTTCCCCGGCTTGTACTTCCTTGAGCCATTTTTCAACTTGATCAGCGATAACGGCTGTTTCTTCAACACGTGCCACATGGCGGCCCATGATGGAGAATACAAGATCTTCACCAAGATCACGGAAGTTTTTAACATCAACACCAAAGTGCTTTTTAAGTAAATCGCGACCAACTTGAGACACAGGCGGATTAGCAATCCACATACGTGCAGCTGGACCTGCTTCAACGGATGCACCGTTGTAACGAGGCGCTTTTACAAAGCTATAGGCGTCTTTTTTATCAACATCAGGAATGGTTACACCTTCGCTAAAGTGCTTATTTGTGCCTTTATTGTCAAACCAAGAGTATTTTACATCTTCGGTGACTTTTTTAGGATCAAATGGCACATCTTTGCCTTGAATGTAAACACCAGGCTTTAGTAAATGTTTTTTACCTTCGGCA
This sequence comes from uncultured Desulfovibrionaceae bacterium, assembly GCA_964370675.1. Classification (GTDB taxonomy): domain Bacteria; phylum Desulfobacterota; class Desulfovibrionia; order Desulfovibrionales; family Desulfovibrionaceae; genus CAYJAD01. Next base: position 261 of record CAYJKC010000067.1, on the reverse strand, counting down.
TCCAATTGGAATACGCCAAAGCTAATACAGTTCTTAAAGCCTTGACCTTGCTTAAATAAATCTTTGTACAAGGAACCTACAGTGTAGGTAATGGGTAGATATTTATTATAAACAAAATCTTTTACCTTTTTAAAGCGAGCAGCATATTCAACCAAGGCTTCCTTGGTTGGAATTTCTGTAGTACCGCCAGCTACAATGCCTTGAACGTGTGGCATTTTACCGCCGAAAAGGGCTACCATTTGGTGAGCAATGCGGCGCACT
>CAYJKC010000066.1:0-7519 GCA_964370675.1 uncultured Desulfovibrionaceae bacterium | reverse complement strand
ACGGCCTTTGGCTCCGGAGGCCAACGCTCTATCCAACTGAGCTACGGGCGCAAATGGTCATAAATATTTGCTAAGTCTATGCTTTGTAGTGCTTGCTGTCAAGCGACTTAAATGTTAGGATTTGGTCACATTTGTAGATTTAATGGGAGTTACATATGGCTAAAATAACTTGGTTTGGGCATGCAGCCTTTATGGTGGAAGAAAATGATTTGAGGGTATTAATAGATCCTTTTTTAGATGGTAACCCATCTTGTAGTACGGCATCTTCTGACATTGGTCCTATTGATTTGGTGCTTATAACCCATGATCATGCGGACCATGTTGGTCAAGCAATAGACATTTGTCGTAAGCAAAAAGTGATGCTTGGTGCTGTGGTGGGTACGGCAGAAAAGCTAGTCAATGAAGGTTTGCCGCCGGAGTATGTATTAAATAGCATTGGTTTTAATATTGGAGGCACAGTTCATCATAAGGGTATTGCCATAACCATGATACCTGCCTTTCACACCTCAGAGTCTGGCGTAGCGGTGGGTTATATTATTCGCATGCCTAGTGGTTTTACTGTGTATCATGCGGGTGATACAGGTATTTTTGGTGATATGGCTCTTTGGGGTTCGCTTTACGATATTGATGTATCGCTCTTGCCTACAGGTGGGGTGTTTACCATGGACTCACGCCAAGCTGCCATGTCTTGTGGTATGTTAAAAACTAAAAAAGTCATCCCTATGCACTGGGGAACATTTCCGCTTTTGGAGCAAGGTGCCCAAAGCTTCATGGCGGAGTTAAAAAATCATGCTCCTAATTGTGAATGTTTGCAAGTTGCTCCGGGTGAGAGTGTAGAGGTGTAGCAATATATTAAAATAAGAATTAGGGTATAAGTTTGCTAGCTTATACCCTAAAATTTTTAATCATCTCCTACTTGCAAGGCGGCTAGGAAGGCCTCTTGAGGTAGTTCTACATTGCCCATACGCTTCATGCGTCTTTTGCCCTCTTTTTGTTTTTCAAGTAATTTGCGTTTACGTGTAATATCACCGCCATAGCATTTGGCAGTAACATTTTTACGAAAAGCAGAAACCGTTTCTCTGGCAATAACTTTTTGTCCGATGGCAGCTTGGATGGCTACTTCAAAAAGTTGACGTGGGATTGTGCGTTTAAGTTTTAATGCTAAGGCCCGCCCATAGTGATAGGCTTTATCTTTGTGCACAATAACGGCTAATGCGTCCACAGCTTCGCCATTTAACAGTATATCAAGGCGTACCAAATTAGACGCTCGATATTCTATAAATTCATAGTCCATAGATGCATAGCCCTTGGTGCCAGACTTTAGGCGGTCAAAAAAGTCAAAAACAATTTCGGCAAAGGGTAGTTCGTAGGTAATCACCACACGATTGGTGGCCAAATAGTGCAGATTTTTTTGTAATCCGCGCTTTTCTTCACATAGTTTGAATACATTACCCACATAGTCATTGGGCACATGTATATCCATTTTTACAAATGGTTCGTACAAAGTTTCAATTTTAACAGCATCGGGCAGCTTGGAGGGATTATCAATATCAAGAGTTTTGCCCTCGGTAGTATCAACTTTATAGATAACCGATGGTGCTGTTGCAATGAGTTGCACTTCAAACTCGCGTTCAAGGCGCTCTTGAATAATCTCCATATGCAAAAGACCTAAAAATCCGCATCTGAAGCCAAAGCCAAGGGCTTGAGATGTTTCCGGTTCATAGGAAAAAGCTGCATCGTTAAGCTGCAATTTCTCAAGTGCTGCTTTAAGGGGTTCATAATCATCAGAGTCAGAAGGATAAAGCCCACAAAATACCATGGGCTGAACTTCCTTAAAGCCCGGTACAGCCTCAGTGGCTGGAGCATCACAAAGGGTTATGGTATCGCCTACCTTAGCGTCACCAAGTTCTTTGATGCTACCACATAAAAAACCCACCTCTCCGGCAGAAAGGGTTGTTACATCTTGAGCTTCTGGTGAAAATACACCTAAGCGCAAAACCTCATATTCTTTTCCTGTGGCCATGAGTTTAACGCGTGCATTTTTACGAATTGTACCGTCAACAATACGAAATAATACTACAACTCCTTGATAGCTATCGTACCAGGAGTCAAAAATAAGAGCTTTTAATGGGGCATCAACATCACCCTCAGGTGCTGGTAATCGCTCAATTAAAGACTCAAGTACTTCGGCAACGCCCTCACCAGTTTTGGCAGAAACCGGTAGGGCATCGGTGCAATCAAGACCGATGGATTCCTCTATTTCGTCTTTGACTCTTTGCACGTCGGCACTAGGTAAATCTATTTTATTTAGGACAGGAATAATTTCATGATCATGGTCAAGGGCAAGGTAGACGTTTGCTAAGGTTTGTGCTTCAACCCCTTGGGTGGCATCAACCACTAGTAAAGCCCCATCACAAGCGGCTAAAGAGCGTGAAACTTCATAATTAAAGTCTACGTGACCAGGGGTATCAATAAGATTTAAAATATATTTCTTACCCGCCTTAGAAGTGAATGGGATACGCACAGTTTGGGCTTTAATGGTGATACCGCGCTCGCGCTCGAGGTCCATTTTATCAAGATATTGATCACGTTTTTCACGCTCAGACACTAATTTTGTTACTTCCAAAATGCGGTCTGCTAGTGTAGACTTACCATGGTCAATATGGGCAATAATAGAAAAATTACGTATATGTTCTTGCTTTGGCATAGTAGCCTAATAACGTAAAGATGAAAAAAAGTCCAAACTTGTTTTGGTGATTTTTTGCTAGAATAATTTTTGTGAGGTATTTTATGTATTTTAATTATGATGATGAAGCAATAAATCATTTAAAAAAAAGAGATAAAGCTTTATCAAATGCTATTGACCAAATAGGTCCCATTAAAAGGGTTGTTAATGCGGATGTTTTTGCGTCGATTATAAAGCATATTGTGGGGCAGCAAATATCCACAGTGGCACAAGAAACCATTTATAAAAGATTGATTGATAAGCTTGGTGGTATTGTAGTTGATAGTATTCATGCTTGCCCGCGCGAAGATTTGCAAGCTTGCGGTTTAAGCTTTAGAAAGGTTGATTACATTAAAGATTTTACGCAAAAAGTATATAGCGGTGAATTTTGCATAGAAAGCCTTGCTCAACAATCAGATGAGGAAATAATCATGCAGCTTAGTGCTCTTAGAGGCATTGGTGTATGGACAGCAGAAATGCTTTTAATTTTTTGTTTGCAAAGACCTAATGTAGTTAGCTACGGTGACTTAGCAATTTTACGCGGTATGCGTATGTTATATAGGCATCGCAAAATTACTAAGGAATTGTTTAATAAATATGCTAAACGCTACACACCTTATGGCTCGGTAGCAAGTTTATATCTTTGGGCTATAGCTGGTGGCGCTATTAATGACTTAACCGACCCAGCCCTCAAGAAAAAAGGATAATTATGGAAAAACATGCCATTTATCAATCACCATTTGGACCAATCGTTATCACATTTACTGAGCAAGTTGTTACTGGTATAAAAAGGCGTGAGCATAACCTTGCAGAGCAAAGTGAGCAGCCTCACTCTCCCATGCTGCAAAAAGTTTTTACCCAGCTTGATGAATATTTTAGTGGGAAGCGTAAGAGCTTTGATTTTGAATACAAAGCGCAAGGCACGGAGTTTCAAAAAAAGGTTTGGAAGGCACTGTGCGACATACCCTATGGTGAAACACGTAGTTATAAAGATATTGCTAAAGCCGTGGGTAGTGAAAAAGCCTGCCGTGCTGTGGGGCTTGCCAATAACAGAAATCCCATTAGCATTGTTATACCTTGTCATCGTGTTATTGCCAGTAATGGTGCATTGACAGGTTATGCGGGTGGCTTGCCTATGAAGCAAGCTCTCTTAGATTTGGAAGCTGGTTAAAAGTGTAATGTTTTTTGAAGTCATTTGTAGATGCTTAGTCAAAGGTGCAGTATGAAGGGCAAGGTTTTTTTTATAGGTGCTGGACCTGGAGATCCAGAGCTTATCACTGTTAAGGGTCAAAGAATAATTCAAACTGTAGATTTAGTGTTATATGCCGGTTCATTAGTACCAAGGGGCATAGTTGAAAGTGCAAAAAATGATGCCAAAGTGGTTGATTCTGCACCATTAACCTTGGTGCAATGCCATGATATCATGCTGGAAGCGATTAATCAGGGAAAGGATGTGGCCAGAGTACACACAGGAGATCCGGCACTTTATGGCACCATTAGAGAGCAAGCGCATCTTTTAGAAAAAGATGACGTTGAGTATGAAGTCATTCCAGGAGTAAGCACGGCATTTGCGGCAGCAGCTGCGGCAGGCATATCGTTTACTGTGCCAGAAGTTACGCAATCATTGGTGCTTACACGATTGGCAGGGCGCACGCCTGTACCCATTAAGGAACAATTACAAAATTTTGCGGCTTTATCTTGTTCTATGGCTGTGTATTTATCTGCCAGTCAATCAAAAGAGTTAGAGCAAGAACTTTGTGCAGCGTTACCTCATGATACCCCTGTGCTTTGTGCCTATAGAGTGGGGTGGCCGGAGCAAAAATTGGTCTGGGCCACTGCTGACACCCTGCATAAAACTGTTTGCGAAAATAAATTTGAGCGGCAAACCATATTTCTTATTTTGCCAGGACAAAATGCACCACCCACAACCTCAAAACTTTATGCAGCAGATTTCAAGCATACATGGCGTAAATAATTAATGTGCCAAGTATGATGTCTGTTTTTTATAATGTGTTGTCTGCAGTTTATAGCTTGCTATTGCATTAGCAAAGAGGTGCAGAAAATAATATTGGTAAATGTTTTTTTCAAGGCTATATTTAGTGTCATAGCTCTTGCTTGCTTATTATTTTTTTTAGCCTTATAGTATGCGCCGTATGTCCAAAGGCTATTACTTTTTAGCATGGGCATTTGACTAAATAATTCACCTTTTAAAGGTCAGATTTTAGCATTAAGCGGATGTATTAAGCTATAAATGGAACTATTATGACAGGACGACTTGAAGGAATTTCTGGGAATAATTTTTCTCCCTTGGTAATGGTTTGGCCGTTGCTTTTATCATTGCTAGGGGTGGCATTTTGCGCATGGAATGCTCTTGGTAATAATGTAGATATATGCGTTAGTGCTGGTTGTGAGCTTAGCGACAATATGACCCTAGGTGGTGTTTCCCTATGGTGGTATGGTGCTGTTGGCTTTTGTATTTTAGTTGTTGCATCTCTTAGTGGGCGCCCCTGGCTTGGGGTAGCTGCGGCTGGTCTTTGTGTTATTTTAGATATTTTTCTTCTAGTTTTAATGTTAACAACAGTGCCTTGCCTTTCTTGTCTTGTGGTGGGTTTGATTTTTGTTCTTGTATATGTAGCATTTAGGCATACAGGTAAAGGTCTTGATCCTATACCACGCTCTATACTTGTCTTAGTTTGGCTTACTTTTTTTATTGCTAATGTAGGTGTAATAATCCAAACACTACCTAGTTCTTGGGCAATTTATGGAGCAAAAGATCCCAAAATTAGTGTATATTTTTCTCCTTCTTGCCCTGCATGTCGCACGGCGGTTACTGCTCTTAGTAGCAATAAAGACGTAGCATTTTACCCTGTGATGGAAAAAAAGGAAGACTTTGATAGTATAACAAGTATGTTAATAAATATACAAAAGGGTGATAATATTGTAACTGCACTTGAAAAAGCTGATAAAAATAAAAATAATAGCCTCGGATTTTTTGAAAATATATATGTGAATTTTTATCTTATGCGTAATCAATCTAAGGTACTTATGTCTGGCTCATCTGTAATTCCATTTATAGAGTATCATGGTTTGCCAAAAGCTCTTGTGCCTGTACCTCCAAAGCCCGCTCCTCCGCCACCACCGCCTGCACCTGTGGCTACTCCGGCACCAATTATTTCATCTCCTGCTGTTGATGTGGAACCTATGGAAACTATAGAAAGCATGGATCCAATGAATAATCAACCATATATGCAAGATATGGATGCGGATTTACCTATTGATACCGGCATTGCCGGAAGTTGTGGTGGTGAAGAACAAGAACCTTGCCCAGATCTTGTGCAATAATTTGTTTGATGGGGTATAAGGACATTGTGAAAATTTGGCTTAATATGTCTTGACGCATGCCTATGACATAATTTATATTTTAACAAAACCACGTAAACTATTGCTTATTTTAATGTAGCAGACTGGATAAAATGGATATATTACATATTTTTAGAGAGCACAAAGCATCTATTGTTAAAGAATGGATTGAGGCGGTTTTTAATTCTTATCCATTGGACACAACAGGCTTTTTGCGTACTAAGCACGATGATTTTTGTAATCCTGTGGGAGAGATGACCACAACTCTTGCACATTTTTTGTATGATGCTGCTGCTGGTGAGCAGGTGGGCGAAGATGAGCTTGAGCAAGCTTTATCGCGCTTTGTGCGTTTACGCGCGGTGCAAACTTTTGCCCCATCTCAAGGTGTTGGTGTTTTATATGTTTTTAAGCAGATGTTTAGAGAAAAAATTCTTCCTATCTGTAAAAAATATGCCCAAATTGATGCATATCTTGAAGCTGAGTCGCGCATAGATACCCTAGCTTTAATGGCTCTTGATATATATGTTGATTCAAGAGAGACCTTAGCAGAACAGCGCATTAAAGAGATACGTGACCAACACTCTCAAGTAGTGCGTTGGGCTCAAAGAAATAAAGTCATTAGTTCCACAGACAAATTATAGTCAAATTAATGTAGTTAAATTTTGTCGCTCTTTGAGTGGCATTTGTATAAAAATAAGTCCCTTCGGGGACTTGGGTTAATAACAAACCCCATTATGTGGAGTTTGTGCCGCCTAAGACAACAAGTTGTCTTGGCAGTAAGTACCACGCATAGACTATCGTCTATGCTTTGGCATAAAGCACGAAAATCAACTACTTAACGGAGAGGCATAGCCCTCCTATAGTTAATTTTCGGGTCGTGCTGACTTTGTCAGCGCTCTCTAAGTCCCTTCGGGACGTATGGCTTGCGGTAGGCTTAAGTTATATTGAGGAGTTGTATCATAAAATAACTTGAGCAACCGAGATTTTTAGAAACATATAGCCCAGTGAGGTAAGGGATGGTTACTTCTTTACTGGTGGTCGTTGCCATCGGCTTAATTGCATGGGTAGGAGCAAGCATTGGTCTTGGTTTCCTATTTGGTGTTTTATTGCCGTATGTTGCTGTGATTACCTTCATCGGCGGCGTTATTTGGCGTATGGTCTATTGGGGCAAATCGCCTGTGCCGTTCTGTATTCCCACCACCGGTGGACAGCAGAAATCGTTGCCCTGGATCAAACAATCAACACTTGATAACCCAAGTAATACTTGGGAAGTTATCAAGCGTATGTTTTTGGAAGTATTTCTCTTCCGCTCATTGTTCCGCAACACTGCTGCAGACGTACAAGCAGACATTAAAGGTCAAGGACCACGCATAGTCTATTATTCTTCTAAGTGGCTATGGGTTTTTGCACTGATTTTCCACTACTGTTTCTTGG
>CAYJKC010000065.1:0-8279 GCA_964370675.1 uncultured Desulfovibrionaceae bacterium | reverse complement strand
AATATCAACGGGGCTATAAATTTTCTACCTATGCCACTTGGTGGATTCGCCAAGCTATTACTCGTGCTATTGCAGACCAAGCTCGCACTATTCGTATTCCTGTGCATATGATTGAAACAATTAATAAATTAATTCGTACTTCAAGATATCTAGTGCAAGAACTTGGACGTGACCCCACTCCAGAAGAAATTGCTGAGCGTATGGATTACCCAGTAGATAAAGTGAAAAAGGTGCTTAAAATTGCCAAAGAACCAATCTCTTTAGAAACACCTATAGGTGATGAAGAAGATTCAAGCCTTGGCGATTTTATTGAAGATAAAAAAGCAGTAGCACCTTCAGAAGAAGTTATTAACACCAAACTTTCTGAACAACTAGCCACTGTGCTTGCAGATCTTACACCCCGTGAAGAACAAGTTTTACGTAAACGCTTTGGCATTGCGGAAAAAAGTGACCATACTTTAGAAGAAGTTGGTAAATTATTTAATGTTACTAGAGAGCGTATACGCCAAATTGAAGCAAAAGCCTTACGTAAATTGCGACACCCCATCCGAAGCCAAGTATTAAGATCGTATTACGAAAATTAATAACACAGCGGAAGTAAAAAAATACCGCATTTCACATCATAATTAAGCATAAAAACTAGAGTAAAAGTAAACACTTTTGCCCTAGTTTTTATGCTTTTATGCATTTACAAATAAAAATAAACAAAGAACTTTTATATTCTTGATTCTACATTTTGATAAATGTGTAATGATAGATAAATGCAGTTTGAAATTTACTAACTTTTTTTTGCATCTGCACAGTGAATTATTTTACATATCAAAAATTATTATTGCACAGTTTTACAAAACTACATGGAATGATTACATTGATTGGATTCACAACACAGCTTGTTGTCTTAATTTTTTAATTTATCGAAAGGTAAGCATAAAAAAGGGGAGCCTTATAAAAGACCCCCCTAAAGTTATTATACTAAATAACTCTTAGAAGCTGTAAACGAAGCTTGCATTGATGTTCCAAGCGTCAGTTGCTGTGAAGCCGTCGCCCCAAACATCGCTACCTTGATCAAAGTTAAGTGAAAGGTAAGCAGCGTCAACATAGAGTTTTAGGTTTTCATAGATTTGATAATCGGTGCTTAGACCAAATTCAAATGCATAGTCAGCAGTGGTAAGATACATACCATTACCAGTACCGCCACCTTGGTAGAAGCCAGCGTCAGCTCTTTCGTTAAGATCAGGTGATCCAACTACGCGAGCCATATCGGTGCTGTTTGTACCTTGGAAGTAGTTAACACGGAGTGAATGTTTTAAGTCTTCCATGAAGCTGAAGTCTTTTAGACGAACACCAACACCCCAAGTACCGATAAGGGTAGTACCAAGGATACCTTCGCGAGCTATGTATGGGTTACCATTACCTGCGAAGCTTGAGAAGTAGTTGTCAGAGTTACCATTGCTGATAGAAGGCATACGCTCAGAACCGTTATATGGATCGTCGTCGTCACCGGAGCTATACCAGCCGTAAAGACCTGGGGTACCCCAATCCATCTTGTATTCGAATAGTAAGCTTGCGAACCAACCTTCACGTTTGGCTTCGTAATCTTTGAATGTACCGCCAGGTACGCCAAAGGCAGCGTCAAGATAGTCGCCATCAGCAGAACCAAAATAAGCATGACCGTAGTTTACGTCCCATGCAATGCGGAATGGATCAGCAGCAGTAACTTCGCCTGTGATACCAGCATGCCATACGTTACCGTATGCAAATAGTTCATCATAAACATGGTGGTTATGAGAAGTGATAGCAGCACCGGAAACTGCGTCTAAAGGAAGTAAGCCGTAGCTTACGCCTTGACCAGGATTGCCAGAGCGAGCAAAGTTTTGACCAACCATGGTGTAAGTTACCCAAGGAATAATTTTGAAACCATCAAAGGTTAATGGCATTACTAGACCAAAGGCATCAACGTTATCAAGGTAGTTAGCAGCAACCCAGTGGTTGTCTTCGTCATTACCAGTAAAGTTATCGTTGTAAGGACGTGCCCAGAAAGCAGTTAGGCTTACGTTGTCACTAAATTTGTTGGATACAACGATACCAGCAACGTCGTTGATGAATACTTGAGAACCAGTACCAGTTAGGTTAGGAAGACCAATACCTTGGATACCCATACGAACTTTAACTTCGGTGTTAGGGATAATCCAATCGATGTAGGCTTGCTTGATTTCAACGATTCTGCCGTCAGCGCCAAGAGCACCACCGCTTGGTACGTCGCCCCATTGGCTTTCGCCCATTTCGAAGTAAACGGTACCGGATAGGCTTTCAGAAGCAATAGCGTCTAATTGCAAGCGAATACGTTGGTTAGCGTTGAAGTTATCAGCGCCTCTAGCACCGCCGTAACCAGAACCATAAACTTCTTTACCACCACGGGTATCGGAGTAACCGGACATACCAGCACCATAGTCAAAGCTCATAATCCATTGACCTTTAGCTTTGAAATCAATGGCGGAAGCACCAGTTACGCTACAGAACACAAGGCCTGCGGCCAAAAGTAGTGTTGCGAGTTTTTTCATAGTTATTCCTTCCTTTACGCATTGAAGCGTGTGTTATTTGTACCTGAATACGGACGTATCCGCAAAAACTTTATATACCATTGCTAAAGGATAGGCAAGGGTTTAAGTAAAAAAAATTTTACTTTAATGCATTTTTTGTTGCATAAAAAATATTTTTACTTATATTTTAAGTCTTTAAATTAGCAAAAAAATATAATTTTTTTGTTTTTTTCTATTTTTTAAGGCAAAAAACTCTTTTTAGGAGGGAAAATATAAGCCTATGAGCTCCAAAAACCAGCTTAAGAGTTTAAATAATAGACTGTGGTTCTAATTTTTTTATCAACCAAATTAGTGTTAGATTAACTTTATATTATCCTACTAAACAATGCAGCCATAAAAAAAATAGACAGATCGTTGATTAAAATAACACACATTTTATGTTTTAATAAAATTGCCAGAAACGCAGAAGAACTGCACTTTCTGGCAATGTATATTCAACCTATAAAGTATTATAAATCAAACTTTTACAGCATTAAACTCCATAATGCTACTAAAGTTGTATGCTTAATATTATTTGTTCATCTGCTACATCAAGCACAATATGCTGCCCTTCTTGAATGTCACCACCAATCAGTTTTCGTGCAAGCATGGTTTCTATATTATGCTGAATATATCTCTTTAACGGTCGTGCTCCATATATGGGGTCATATCCTGCTTGGGCAATAAATTCTTTTGCCTGATCTGTCATATCAAGGCAAATTTTCCTATCTTCTAAGCGCGCGCGAAGGCGCTCGAGTTGCAAATCTACTATACGCCCAATTTGTGCAATGCTTAAAGGTGTAAAGAGCACAGTTTCATCAACGCGGTTTAGAAATTCTGGTCTAAAGTGTTGGCGCAAATCTTCAAAAATTTGCTTACGTGTTGCTTCTGCTAAATTACCTTGTTCATCAATGCCATCAAGCATATGCGTAGAGCCAATATTTGAGGTCATAATAACAATGACATTTCTAAAATCCACAGTACGTCCTTGATTATCAGTCAGCCTGCCATCATCTAATAATTGTAATAAGGTATTAAACACATCGGGATGCGCTTTTTCAATTTCATCAAATAGCACCACACAATATGGTTTACGTCGCACAGCTTCTGTTAATTGCCCCCCTTCGTCATAGCCAATATAACCGGGAGGAGCACCTATTAAGCGTGATACAGAATGTTTTTCCATATATTCGCTCATATCAAGACGAACCATATTATCTTCTGTATCAAAAAGTGCTTGTGCTAAGGCTTTGCACAATTCTGTTTTTCCCACCCCAGTGGGACCCAAGAATAAAAATGAGCCTGTGGGACGCATAGGATCTGAAAGACCGGCTCTTGCTCTTAGCACAGCATCAGCCACTGCCAAAACTGCATCCTCTTGCCCTACTACTCTTTCATGCAATTCATCCCCAAGGCGCAACAACTTTTCGCGCTCAGACTCAAGCAATCTTGTGACGGGAATACCGGTCCATTTTCCTACAATTTCTGCAACATCTTCGGGGCGTACTTCTTGTTTTAAGAGTCGTTGCTTACCTTCACTACCACTTTCTGTATCTTGAAGTTGCTTTTCTAAGCTGTGCAAGGTAGAATATTTTAATTCTGCAGCTTTATTTAAATCATAAGCTCTTTCTGCTTGTTCAATGGCAATACGGGTTTGTTCAATTTGTTCTTTAATATTGCGTACAGTATCTATGGAGCCTTTTTCCATTTCCCATTGCGTGCGCAATAAACCTTGAGTAACGCGTAAGTCAACAAGCTCACCCTCAAGCTTTTGCAAACGCTCATGGGCTGCAGCATCTGTTTCACGCCGCAAAGCTTCACGTTCAATTTCAAGCTGCATAACCTTGCGATTAACTTCATCTAACTCTGCAGGTAACGAATCAATTTCTGTGCGAATCATGGCAGCAGCTTCATCAATTAAATCTATAGCTTTATCTGGTAGTTGACGATCTGCAATATAACGATGCGAAAGGGTTACAGCTTCCACAATAGACGAATCACTAATGCGCACGCCATGATGCACTTCAAAGCGTTCTTTTAATCCCCGTAATATGGATATAGTATCTTCAACATTGGGCTCTTCCACAAGCACAGGTTGAAAGCGTCTTTCAAGGGCTGGATCTTTTTCAATATATTTACGATATTCATCAACAGTGGTTGCGCCAACACAGTGTAGTTCTCCGCGTGCAAGCATGGGTTTTAATAAGTTACCAGCATCCATAGCACCATCGGTCTTTCCAGCTCCTACAATGGTATGTAACTCATCAATAAATAGTATGATTTGCCCTTCTGATTTTTCTACTTCACCAAGTACAGCTTTGAGGCGTTCTTCAAACTCACCACGATACTTAGCACCTGCCACCAAGGATCCCATATCTAAAGCATAGAGAGATTTTCCCTTTAATCCTTCAGGCACATCGCCATTAACAATGCGAAATGCTAGACCTTCAACAATAGCAGTTTTACCAACGCCTGCTTCACCAATAAGTACAGGATTATTCTTAGTGCGCCTTGATAAAATTCGTATAACACGCCGAATTTCAGCATCTCGCCCTATAACCGGATCCATTTTACCCAATTTAGCTGCTTCTACTAAGTCACGCCCATATTTGCTTAAAGCCTCAAAAGTATCTTCTGGGTTAGCACTGGTCACACGCTTACCGGCGCGCAACTCTTCCATAGACATGACAAAACGGGCTTTAGTAATAGAATATTCGCGCCAAATATCACCCAGTGGTGAGGCCGCGGCTTGATCTGAAAGGGCAGCAAAGAGATGATCAACACTAACATAATCATCCTTCATGCGCTTTGCTTCTGCCTCAGCATCGGCTAAAACACGCGCCATGCGTTGGGTAATCACAATTTTGGTTGGGTCCATACTACCACCAGATACCGAAGGTCTTTTACGCAATGCACCCTCAACAGCCACAGTAAGAGCGCGCACTTGTATACCCATATGTTCAAGAATACGCGGAACTATACCATCTTCTTGTTTTATAAGAGCTAGTGCTAAGTGTTCAACATCGGTTTCTTGATGTCCCATACCCGCAGCAAAGCTTTGAGCTTCGCCAATGGACTCGCGGGCTTTTTCAGTATATTTATTAATGTCCATATTAAATCTCCTAAAATATATATTTATCTGGCATTAAACGTTGAGATATCAGCGAGTTGTTGCCAGAGCTTGCGTTCTTCATCACTAATGTTCTCAGGCGTTTTAATCATAACGCGCACCATTTGGTCAGCGCGAGATTTTTCACTGCCAAGCCCGCGCCCACGCAAGCGAAAACGCCTACCGGAAGATGTGCCTTCTGGAATATTCATCTCAATTTCACCATCAAGAGTAGGCACGCGCACAGTCGCTCCAAGGGCAGCTTCCCATGGACTTAGAAATAAGTCATAGGTGATATCCATATCATCTACACCAAAAATAGGATGCGGCAAAAATTTTATACGTAAAAATAAATCACCTGCCACACCACCAGGCGCAGTATCACCCTGACCTGATAAACGTAGTTTAGCACCTTCGCGCACTCCAGCAGGTATATTAACATCTAGGGTTTTAGACCCTTGATTACCCCCAAGGTTTATATTGCGCCGTCCGCCTTTAAGAGCATCTTCAAGGCTAATGGATATTTCTGCCTCCACATCGCGCCCACGTCTTTGACGTCTTGAAAATCCGCTAAATGGATCTGGCCCAAAGCCACCTTGCTTGGTGCCGCGCCCAGCTTGCCCAAAGAGCACTTCAAAAAAGTCTGAAAAGCCACCACTATTAAATTGCTGCCCATCAAAATTAAAGCCCTCAAAACCAGATGCACCTTGAAATTGTTGCCCGTGTTGCCAATTGTGCCCTAGTTTGTCATATAGTTTACGCTTTTCAGGGTCTTTTAATACTTCATAGGCTTCGTTAAGTTCTTTAAATTTTTCTTCAGATTTAGCATCGCCTTGATTTAAGTCAGGATGATACTTGCGTGCTAATTTTTTAAAAGCCTTTGCAATGTCTTCGGCTGAGGCAGAACGCTCCACCCCTAGCAGTTTATAATAATCCTTATATGAAACACTCATGTTTTTCCTCCATTACAAAGCTACTTCTCAAAAATAATGCCATAAACTGTATGGTCAATGGTATGCACAAAAAAATCAAACACAGAAATGACTAAAGCAAATTATAAAACAATAATATTTATATATATGCATAAAAAAAACCTCAATTCCAGACTTGCCAGAATTGAGGTTTTTGAAATTTTTGCTTGAAAAAACTAGCGACCTTTAGCAGCACGCTTAGACGCTTTAAGTGGGTTAACCTTAGCTGCAGCAGCAACTTTAAGCTTAACGTGAGTGGCAAAGTTACAACGCCCACCTACCCATTTACGCTCTGGTATAGGGTAGCTTGCGCAAAACTGCTCGCCTTCAAATTCACGAATACGATCGCATTCATTACATTGTTCTACAATGGGAGAAAGTACAAAGCCGTTAAGCATTACGCCTTCAGCTGTCTTGGTAGCATTTTCTAAAGTAGCCATATTAATCCTCCGGACTTCTAAAATTCCATAAATATATCTTGAACAAAGGAAAATACTTAAAAATGTGCAGATGTCAAGCTTTAAGATATATATTTTTAACACATAGAATTTTTTAAATAAATATATGATTTTTCATTCAGGACAGCAGAAAATACAACGAAAGAATGCATGGATTTTATAATATATCATCAATTCATCATATAACACGTTGACTTGCAATTCCAAAAAAGATACATACGTAATTATGTACATTTTTTTTGATAGAGGTATATTTTATTAATTTTACACAAAAGAGGGGGCGTTGTGAAAAAGAGAGAGTCATTTAAACGCAAGGCTTTATGCGCTTGTTTGCTTATGTTGGGCTTGGGGGTTAGTCCTGCCCTCGCTGCAGATAATAAAGCGGGCATAGAGATACCCGGCATGGACGCCACAGCTCTAAATGCTTCCGTGTTAAATAACTATGGTAGCATTATTGGAGGGGTTCTTATTGGTGGAACTTTTTTTGGCATGTATGGGAATAGCCCTGAAAATTACACATTTACTAACCAATCATCAGGCAATATAACTATTTCTGGTAAAGATGTAGCTGTTGGCATGGCTGTAACCAGTGATGGAAATCACAAATTTAGTAATCTTGGAAACATGAATATAACTGCCACCAACTCTACTCCTGGTATTACCAATATAGAGGCCATTGGCATGCAAGCAAATAGCAATGGCAACCATGACTTTAGTAATGCTGGGATCATGAATATCACTACCCATAACACACTTACTAATGCTAGCGTCTTAACAACAGTTGATAGCTTTGCTATAGGCATGCAAATAGTTGGCAATGGGAACCATTACTTGAGTAATGCTGGAACCATGAATGTCACTGACAATAACACAGCTACTAATGTCAGCACCCCACATATAATTGCTAGCAATGCTAGAGGTATGTACCTTGACACCGTTTTAAATGGAAAGGGTAACGTTAACTTTGAAAATAGTGGCACCATGAATGTCATTGCCAATAACTCTGTTACTAATTCCTCCGGTTCATTTTTCTCTTCTAATGCCACAGGTGCGCAGACAAATAGCATTGGTGATCACAACTTTAGTAATACTGGGACCATGAATGTAATTGCCAATAATTCTGTTATTAGCAATAGTGGCGGATCTCCCTCCACTGCTACTG
>CAYJKC010000064.1:6379-8375 GCA_964370675.1 uncultured Desulfovibrionaceae bacterium | reverse complement strand
AGCAGATTGCCGTTTTTCAGCATTCAATACAAGAGCTCAAAAATGGTAAGATGCAAGGAAATTAAAGCTTCCAAGGCGCGTAGTGTATACGCAATACATGAGCGGTTTGGAGGCTTTAGTTGACGTAGCAGATTGCCGTTTTTCAGCTCTTGTACACTGCCCCACTGGCTGCTGAGCTTACCATCTTAGCATACCTACGCAGTACTGGAGATTTAATCTCTTTTTGCACTGGTTGATAGTTTTTGCGTCTTTGTTCTAATTCTTCTGGGCTTACCATTATATCTAAAATGCGGTTGGGTATGTCTATGTGTATGGTATCACCTTCCTGGACTAACCCTATGGGACCGCCGTCGGCGGCTTCGGGTGAGATGTGACCTATGGCGGCGCCGTTGGTACCGCCTGAGAAGCGTCCATCGGTTAGGAGTGCTACGTCTTTTCCTAGTCCCATGCCTGTTATGGCGGCTGTGGGTGAGAGCATTTCGCGCATGCCTGGTCCGCCGCGCGGTCCTTCATGGGTGATTACTACGGCGTCTCCTTTTTGAATTTTACCGGCAAGTATGGCTTGCATGGCATCTTCTTCGGAGGTGAAAACACGAGCTGTTACATCGCGGCAGAGCATTTCTTCTGCAACGGCTGATTGTTTTACTACTGCTCCTTCTGGTGCGAGAGAGCCTTTTAAGATAGCTATACCGCCTTGATGTGAATAAGCGTTTTGGGCTGTGCGGATAACGTCATGGTTTTTATTTTGCACTTTGAGTGCACTTAGGTTTTCACCCACAGTCTTGGTGCTAACGGTTAAGGCATTTTCATGAATTAATCCAACTTGGCGTAGTTCATTCATGACGGCTGGTATGCCGCCTGCTAGGTGAAGATCTTCAATATGATGCTTTCCGGCTGGTGACAATTTACAAAGGTTTGGTGTTTTACGGCTTACTGTGTCAAAAATATCAAGAGAAAGATCAAGACCTGCTTCGCGGAATATAGCTGGGAGGTGTAATACTGTATTAGTAGAACAGCCTAGTGCCATATCTACAGCAACAGCATTGGCAACAGCTTCTGGGCTAACAATATCTGAAGGGCAAATGTTTTTTTCTAATAGTTGCATAACTTGCATACCGGACTCTTTGGCAAGGCGGATGCGAGCTGCAGTCATGGCTAGGGTTGTGCCATTATATGGCAGAGCAAGACCTATGGTTTCTGATAAGCAATTCATAGAATTTGCTGTAAACATGCCTGCACACGACCCACAGCCTGGGCAAGCTCCTTCTGATAAATCTTCCAATTCATCTTCAGTCATAAGACCACGCTTAACTTTGCCAACACCCTCAAATACTGAAATTAAATCTGACTTACCACCCCCTTGACCAGAAAGTCCAGCTTGCATTGGACCTCCACTTACAAGAATGGATGGAATATTTAAACGCAGCATGGCCATGAGCATACCTGGTACACTTTTGTCGCAATTGGGAATAAAAACTAACGCATCAAAAGGGTGCGCACATGCTACTATTTCTATGGAGTCAGCAATAATTTCACGTGACGGCAATGAGTAATGCATGCCAGCATGATTCATGGCAAGACCATCACATACAGCAATGGAAGGAAACTCAAGAGGAACTCCACCAGCAAGACGAACGCCTGCCTTCACTGCTTCGGCTATACGGTGAAGATGTATATGCCCAGGCACAATTTCATTAGCAGCATTGACAATACCTATAAGAGGACGATTCATTTCTTCTCGAGTAAGCCCAAGGGCATATAATAAAGAGCGATGAGGTGCTTTTTCAATACCTGCGGTCATTTTTTTACTACGCATAATTATTTCCTTCTAATATATAGTTGTTGAGTATAGTATTTTTGGGGTGAAACTTTTTTTACCCATAACCCAACATTATTTATAATCTAATAAACTTACATCTCAATTTTTGTTTTAACGGAGCCTACACTAAAAATATGCGTCTGGAGAATATTTCCATTAAGGGGAATGGGGGCTTCT
>CAYJKC010000064.1:316-6279 GCA_964370675.1 uncultured Desulfovibrionaceae bacterium | reverse complement strand
CCCCCTTGACCCGATTAAAAACCTTTACTGACGAAGCACATTGCCACTTTTCAGCTTGCACACTAATCCGCTCAAAAGTGGTAAGGTGCAAGGAAGTTAAGGTTTTTTTGAGGGGAATGGGGGCTTCTCCCCCTTGACCCGATTAAAAACCTTTACTGACGAAGCACATTGCCACTTTTCAGCGGATTAGTAAATAGGGCTAGATACTCCTGATTACCCTTAGGTCCCAACACAGCTGAGGGAACGATACCGTTGAATGTTAAATTTAGTTCGGTTTCGCAAAATGTTACTATTTTATTAATGGCTTGTTGACGTGTTTCTTCGTTGCGTACTACTCCCTTGTGGGTTTGGTGGGGACCAACTTCAAATTGTGGTTTGATTAGGGCTATTATTTGACCATTTGGGCTTAGCCATTGCATGCAGGGGGGAAGGATTAGGGTTAGGGAGATGAAGGAGACGTCTGCTACTATTAGTTGGATGTTTTCTGGGATTAATTGAGCTTGGGCGGTGCGTAAGTTGGTTTTTTCAAGACTTATTACGCGTTCATCTTGGCGTAGTTTTTCGTGTAGTTGGTTATGGCCTACGTCTATGGCATAGATGCGTTTTGCTCCTTGTTGGAGGAGGCAATCGGTAAAGCCACCGGTGGATGCGCCGGCGTCTAGGCAGACTAGGTCTTGTACATTTAAAGAAAAATAATCAAGAGCAGTTAGTAGTTTATAAGCTCCACGGCTGACATATTGTTGCTTGGCAGTAAGGCTAAGCACACTTTGAGAGCTAAGCATTGTGCCTGGTTTATCTACTCGAATGGGAGGGGAGCCCACAAAAACTTGACCGGCCATAATAAGGCGTTTGGCATGTTCTCGACTTGGGGCAAGACCTTGTTCATGTAATAATTGATCGGCGCGCATTTTTACTTTTTTAGGTGTAGGCATGCGAGGTATATAGCTCTTTTAATGGTAAAGGGCTAGTTTTTTTTCTTTGCTATCTTGGTAATTTTTATGCACTAAAAAATAAAATTTATTTTCATGAATTTTTCCCCTTGCCATGAGCATAAAAAGAGTATATTTCTTTGGACCGTTTGCTGAGTTTTGCAAATTTTCAGCAGGGACTCAGCTTGAGAAAGAGGTTATATTATGAAAAAAGAAATTCATCCCCAAAGCTATAAAGCTACTATTACTTGTGCCTGTGGTTATAATGAAGAAGTTTTGTCCACCAAGGGTGAACAAGTGCATGTGGAAGTTTGTTCTGCATGTCACCCATATTACACTGGTAAACAACGCTTCCTTGATACAGCAGGGCGTATTGACCGCTTCCGTAAAAAATACGCTAAATTTGAGAAGGCGTAGTTTTTTGCCTAGCCATGCATAAATTTTGCCTCCTCGGTTGTAATTTAATCGAGGGGGCCTTTGTGCTTTTATAAAGAAAGTGCATAAGCCTTAACATCACTTATGAGTTTAACTATGATCATTTCACCGACAAAGCTCGCTTTAATGGCAGCATTATTAACTAAGGGTTGTCCCACTGTAGGTGGTCAAGCTGTTATGGAAGGGGTAATGATGCGTAATGGTGATAGTTACGCTCTAGCGGTGCGCCATGCCGATGGGAGCATTGTGGCTGAACGTAAAGAGTGGTTTTCTTTAACAAGGCATCCTCTTTTAAAAAAACGTTTTTTGCGCGGCTTTCCTGTTTTGCTTGAAACATTAGTAAACGGCATTAAAGCCTTAAATCGTTCTGCAGAGCAAGCTGTTGAAGGAGAAGACGAAAAACTTGAGACATGGCAACTTGTTGTCACCATGCTCATAGCAATTGGTATGGCTATATTATTATTTGTAGTAACTCCACATTTACTTTCTATAGGTATGCAAGCATTGGAGCTTGGCGGTGATGTGGATGGGCTTTCATTTCATTTATGGGATGGGCTTTTTAAATGTTGTATTTTCGTGGGTTATATTGTTGCTATTTCATTTTTGCCTGACATAAGAAGAGTTTTTCAATATCATGGGGCTGAACATAAAGTTATACATAGCTTTGAAAGTGGAGATATGGTAACTACTGGTCAAGCCATGCGTAATAGCCGCTTGCATCCTCGGTGTGGAACGACATTTTTGCTCTTTGTAATTAGCATTTCTATTATTTTACATGCAGTTTTGGTGCCTGCTCTTATGCTAATCTGGACACCAGAAAGTGTAGTATATAAACATATAATAACTATTATTTTTAAATTAATATTAATGATTCCCATAAGTGCTTTGGCTTATGAATTAATACATGCAGCGGCGCGCATGGGAGAGACATTTTTGGGGCGCATTTTACAAGGTCCGGGGCTTTTTCTACAAATGCTAACCACATATGAGCCAGATTATGACCAAATAGAAGTTGCAATTGTTGCGCTATATGAAGCGCTTGGCGTAGATGAAGCTCATAATGTGCATCCTGTATCATATAGACCCATGACCTAAAATAAGGAATAGTTTATGTTTGCCAAACTTGAAGGACTTGAAAAAAAATATATTGACCTTGAGCAGGAATTGGCCGAGCCGGATGTTTTTAATGACCAAGATCGTTATCGTAAATTAACCAAGGCTCATGCTGACTTGCGTGAAGTGGTAGAACTTTTTCGTGAACATCGTGACTTGTTGCAAGACGTACAAGAAAATAAAGCTCTTTTGCAAGATGACGATGCAGATATTCGCGCCATGGCTCAAGAGGAAATACAGGTGGCTGAAGAACGACTGCCTGAGATTGAGCATAGCCTAAAGCTTTTATTGCTGCCAAAAGACCCACTTGATAGCAAAAATACCATTTTAGAAATACGTGCAGGTACTGGTGGTGAAGAAGCTGCTCTGTTTGCGGCTGATCTTTTTCGTATGTACACTCGTTATGCTGAAACTAAGAATTGGAAAACAGAAATTATGAGTGAATCACCTTCTGATACAGGTGGTTACAAAGAAATTATTTGTCTTATTACTGGCGAACGCGTTTATAGTCATCTTAAATTTGAAGCTGGTACACATCGTGTGCAACGTGTACCCACCACAGAGACTCAAGGACGCATTCATACTTCTGCAGCTACTGTTGCTGTTATGGCTGAAGCTGATGAAGTAGATATTGATATTCGTCCTGATGATTTACGCATTGACGTGTATCGAGCATCAGGAGCTGGTGGTCAGCACGTTAACAAAACTGAATCGGCAGTGCGCATAACTCATATTCCCACAGGAACAGTGGTCACTTGCCAAGATGAAAAAAGTCAGCACAAGAATAAAGCTAGTGCTATGAAGGTGTTAGCTTCACGTATTTTGCAGGCTGAACAAGAAAAGCAAATGTCTGCTATGTCCGCAGACCGCAAAGCTCAAGTGGGTTCTGGCGATCGTTCAGAGCGCATTCGCACTTATAATTTCCCTCAAGGTCGTTGCACAGATCACCGCATTAATCTCACCCTTTATTCACTGGAAAAAATTATGGAAGGTGAAATTGTCCCACTGGTGGAAGCCCTAACTACACATAGCCAAACTGAGGCATTAAAAGCTCAAAGCGACTTGTAATTATATACAACAGCTTGAATAAAGCACAAGTTTGACGCAGCATATTGCCATGTTTCAACCATCATAAAATCGGCTCAAACATGGTAAGAGGCAAGGAAAGCGAAATTTTTTATGTAGTGGAGTTTATTTAAGATAAATGACCGGAATAAAAAATAAGTTTGACGCAGCATATTGCCATGTTTCAACCATCATAAAATCGGTTCAAACATGGTAAGAGGCAAGGAAAGCGAAATTTTTTATGTAGTGGAGTTTATTTAAGATAAATGACCGGAATAAAAAATAAGTTTGACGCAGCATATTGCCATGTTTCAACCGATTTTTAAAAATAAATATCCTCGAAGTCCCAGTACCTCGAGGATATTTTGTGCCTTTTTAGCACAATTTTATTTGGTGGGGCATGGCCCCACCAAATAAAATTTTTACCATTAACCGCCGATGAGGTTTAGTGCCATACGGGGCATGGAGTTTGCTTGACTAAGCATAGCAACAGCAGATTGAGTTAGGATTTGGTTCCTTACAAACTGTGTCATTTCAGTTGCTACGTCCACGTCAGAAATACGCGATTCAGCGGCTTGCATATTTTCTGATTGGATGGTTAGGTTGTCAACGGTTGCTTCTAAGCGATTTTGCAAAGCACCCAGGTGAGCTCTGATTTTATCCTTAGAAACAATAGCGTCGTTAATGGCAACCAAGGCTTTTTGTGCTGATTCTTGAGTGGATATACTAAAGCCATCGTCTTGGGCACTTTGGTTTCCTAGACCAAGAGCGGAAGCTGTTGTATCACCAATTCTAATGTAGTAATAGTCTTCAGCTGAGTCGTTGGAGGTACCAAAGTGAACCTTGAGTGCACCGGTAGACTTTAGCCCAGAACCATCGTGGTCACCGGACAATGAGCCATCAAGAAGCTTAATACCGTTAAAGTCTGTGGCATTTGAAATACGTGTGATTTCTGAGGCCAAAGCTTGATATTCAGACTCAATCATTAAACGCTGTGTTGAGTCATAAGTACCAGTTGCTGCTTGTTCGGCAAGCTCTTTCATACGAATGAGCTGTGCGTCAACTACGCCAAGAGCGCCGTCGGCTGTTTGAATTAGCGAAACAGCGTCATTAGCATTACGTACACCTTGATTAAGGGCTGCAATGTCTGCGCGCATTAATTCGCGAATAGCTAAGCCAGCTGCGTCGTCAGCAGCGCCGTTAACACGCAAGCCAGAAGACAAGCGTTGGGTTGATGTCTGCAAGTTTCCATAGTGTGAGTTAAGAGTATTAGAAACATTGAGGGCCATCTGATTGTGGTTAATTGTCATTGCCATAACATTCCTCCTTGAATGTATTGACTGCCTGGTGGTGCCTATGCACGACTGCTTCCTTGCAATCTACCACCGACATGCTCCATGCGGAGCTATAATTAATAATTTGCGTACATACTTTACGCGGCCTCTGCAACACGCGGGGGTCTGGGTACAGCCCGCATGAATAGGTAAATTTTTCCTATCCATATCTGCACAGGATAAAAAGCAAGAAGCGTACCAGCGTAAAAATGATGATGAAGCAATTTTTGATTTGATAGTTTGACTGGATATATGAAAAATTCAACTATGTTGTTGATAGATAAAAGTTCGGCATTTAGACTAGCTTTTAGGTTAATTACAAACCCCTCACGGACGTTTGTGCCACCTAAGACAGCACAGCTGTCTTAGCAGTAAGTACCACGCATAGACTATCGTCTATACTTTGGCATAAAGCACGAAAATAAAGCCTTAACGGGCAAGCAAAGCTTACCCTATCTCTGCTCTCTGTATCCGTAAAGTTCGCAAGCTCACTTAACGGCTATGCTTCGCTCTCGATTTGCGTAAACCTCACAAGGTTCGGTAACGCAAACGGCTGCGCCGCCCTTTGGGTCGGTCTTCGCACCCTTCGGACAGGACTCTTTATTTTCGAACTGTTCTGACAAGGTCAGCACAATAAAAACCCTCGGCAATACCGAGGGTTTTTATTATAAAGTCCCTTCCCACAAGGGCTTTTTTTAACCAGAGATCAAATTCAAGGCCAAACGCGGAAGGGAGTTAGCTTGACTAAGCATAGCCACAGCAGATTGGGTAAGAATTTGATTGCGCACAAATGATGTCATTTCTGAGGCAATATCAGCATCAGATATGCGAGATTCAGCAGCTTGCACGTTTTCTGACTGAATGGTCAAGTTATCAACTGTTGCTTCCAAACGGTTTTGCAATGCACCAAGGCTTGCTCTAATCTTATCCTTAGAAATAATGGCTTCATTAACCGCTTCTAAGGCTTTTTGAGCAGACGCTTGAGTTGAAATGGAATAACCATCATTAGTATCTGCAGTGCCTGTACCCAAGCCTAAAGCTGAAGCAGTAGAATTACCAATTTCAATATAGTAATAATCTTCTGCTG
>CAYJKC010000064.1:0-306 GCA_964370675.1 uncultured Desulfovibrionaceae bacterium | reverse complement strand
CCATAGAACTTTTATAAAATATTTTTCATTTGTGGGTATTTTTATGGGTATCAATACCCACAAAAAACTGTATAGCTAATACAATCAAATTATTAGCTATACAGAAAAGTTTCTATCAAGGAAGATGAGCTTATTTTGAGGGAGTTATTCTTCTCATACTTGACCGAAAAAAGAAGCGAAATCTGACGCAGAGATACGCGGAAAGGCGCATTTGACGACGCTATCTACGAAAATTCCTTTGAAATGGACGTAAGGCCGTGGGGTGTATATTAATGAGGCTCATTCACCAATTAAACGTGATAATTT
>CAYJKC010000063.1:0-8593 GCA_964370675.1 uncultured Desulfovibrionaceae bacterium | reverse complement strand
GAACCTCTGCTGCTATGAAGGCAGTACAAACGGTTAAAGGGGGTAGCTAGGCATGGCCACAAAAATAGGTGTTTACTTTGATGTGCAAAACATTGGCGGTGGTCTTTCTATAGAAGATATGGCTGCTGCTGTAAGCAAGAAGTGGGGCGACCTTACCCCAGTGGTAAAAAGTTATCCAGTGCTTGCCAATGCATTGTCAGATATACAAAATGACATTGCAGCCAATGAACTTGATGGTGTTTTAATTTGTGGCACTAGCCCAAGAAATGACACTGGTATTTATGTTTTTGGCGATGTAATGGTTGAGCGTGTTAACTTGCGTGAACAATGTGTACTTGCATATAAAAATCCAGATGGATCTCCCGTACCGCATACAGCTCCAGAGCTACTAAGCCAAATGGCGCTTGATTACGTGAACATGGGTGTTGTAAAATTACAAAAAGCAAATCCGCCAGAAGGTGCAACTGTTGAAGGTATTAAGCGTGTCTTAGTGCTTGGTGGTGGTTGGACTGGTTTAACTGCTGCTTTACAATTAGCTAAGGCTGATTATGAAGTTGTTTTGGTTGAAAAGTCTGATATTCTTGGTGGACATGTTAATAATATTCCTAATGCCACTCCGCTAAAGGCTCCTTGGACTGAACCACAACCTTCTGGTCTTGAAGCGAAAATTGCAGCCGTGAAAGGAACTGCAAAAATTACTGTATATACAAGCTCAGGTATTAACAAATTAGCTGGTCAACCTGGCGAATTTGTAGCCATGCTTACAACACCAAATGGTGATGTAGAAGTTCCTGTTGGTGCAGTTGTACTAGCAACTGGTTGGGTTCCCCTAGATGCCAACAAATATTTGGCTCCTATGGGTTATGGTCTACCTAATGTATATCATGCTGGTGAGTTTGGTAAACTTTTGCGCGAAGGCAAGGTAAAGCCCAAACGTGTGGCATTTATCCTTGATACTACCTTGGCAGAAGATGCTGCTAAACCTGCTTGTTGTTGCGGTTGCAATGATGGTGCAGAAAATGCAGAAGCTGCTCCAGAAGCACCAGCTGCGCCAGCTGCAGATGCATGCCCTGTTGAAGGTGAAGAAAGCTCTTTTGTAAAGGAAGATCTTGAAAGCATACGTCACTTAGGTTACTCCAACTCCGTATCTTCAGTGGCAGCTTTACGTCTTGCCAATGCAGTATGCGATGGTGATGAAGGCGCTCAAGTCTTTATTCTTTACAAGCATATGGTTGTGCAAGGGCTTTTAGAACGTTATTATAAATTTGCTCAAGATCGTCTTGGCATTATGATGACTAAAGCCGATGTTACAGGCATTGAGCAAAATGGTGAAGCCCTTAAGGTTTCTTGTGCCAACACCTTGCTTGGTATGGATTTTGATCTTGACGTTGATGCTGTAGTCTTACCTACAGGTATTGTACCCACAACTGCTAAGGATGCAGTAATGCAATTTGATTATCGTCAAGGACCTGATTTCCCAGACCTTGATTTATTTGACGGTTTTACCGATTCAAACTATATCTGCTTCCCCTATGAAACCAGACGTACTGGCGTTTATGCCGCAGGTTGCGTGCGTCAGCCTATGACCATGGATGCTTGTGAAGAAGATGCATATGGTGCGGCTCTTAAAGCCATGCAATGTATCGAAGCTGCAAGTCATGGCGTTGCTGTGCACCCACGCTCAGGTGATCTATCATATCCTATCTTCAACTTTGTGCGTTGTACCCAGTGTAAGCGTTGCACAGAAGAGTGCCCATTTGGTGCACTTGATGATGATGAAAAAGGAACACCTAAGCCAAACCCAGCACGTTGCCGCCGTTGCGGTACTTGCTTTGGGGCTTGTCCTGAGCGTGTAATCTCTTTTGCTAACTATAACATTGACCAAATTGGTTCCATGATTCGCGAAGTCACTGTACCAAAAGACTTCAAAAATGAAGGACCAAGAATACTTATCCTTGCTTGCGAAAATGACGCCTATCCAGCCTTGGACATGGCAGCCATGCGTCGCAAAGCTTGGAGCCCTTACGCACGTGTTATACCTGTGCGTTGCCTTGGTTCAATAAATGCCATTTGGGTGTCTGATGCCATGAGTAAGGGCTTTGACGGTGTCATGTTGCTTGGTTGTAAATATGGTGATGATTATCAGTGCCACTTTGTAAAGGGCTCTGAAATTTGTAACCGTCG
This sequence comes from uncultured Desulfovibrionaceae bacterium, assembly GCA_964370675.1. GTDB lineage: Bacteria > Desulfobacterota > Desulfovibrionia > Desulfovibrionales > Desulfovibrionaceae > CAYJAD01. Next base: position 6,409 of record CAYJKC010000063.1, on the reverse strand, counting down.
TAAGGAAAATATCGCCGAAACACTTAATCGTCTTGGCGTTGAACCTGAACGTGTTGATCAACTTGAAGTAGCCATAGATGAATACGATAAAGTGCCTGATCTTATAGATGGATTTGTTAGTCGTATTATTAGTATGGGCCCCAACCCGTTTAAGGGCATGTAGGAGGAGTTATGGCACAGCATACTATAAAACCCAATACGGAATTTGTGCGTGAGCTGCAAGAAGCTGGTGGTGAAACACTTAAAAAGTGCTACCAATGCGCCACTTGTTCCGTTGCTTGCCCCGTAGCTCCTGATAATAACCCTTACCCCCGCAAGGAAATGGTATGGGCATCATGGGGTCTTCAGGATAAACTTGAAAAAGATATAGACCTTTGGCTTTGTCATAATTGTGGCAATTGCGCTGATCTTTGCCCGCGTGGTGCACGTCCTGCCGACCTAATGTCTGCAGCTCGTAATATGGTCTACCGTAACTTAACTCAGCCAAGTATTATTGGTAAGTGGATGAGTTCTGCTAAAGGTTTACCCATGTTATTTGGTATTCCAGCTCTTTTTTGGCTAATTATTTGGTGGATTAGAGCAGGTGTTCATAATGGTGAGTGGTTTGTACGTGCTACTGATGGACGCATAGTCTTTAGTGAGATGTTCCATATTTTGTACGTTATTGACCCTATCTTTATGATTACCTTTTTTGGTGCTGTATTTGTTCTCTATAAAGGTGTAATGCGCCTCATAGATAACTTTAAACCAGAAGGTACAGTACTTATGCTTGGGTCAACAAAGGCGTGGTACTTACATTTATACGATGTAATAGTTGAAGAAATTATTACTCATAAAAAGTTTAGTGATTGCCAAGTTCCTACAGACTCTGTTGAAGAAGCAGGTGGGAAAAATAGCCGTAAGTTTGGGCACTTAACCCTTGTGTTCTCCTTTGTGGCCTTGGCTATTGTTACAGCAGTAGTGGCTGGCGCATCTTGGGGTGGAATGGTATTTCCAGCATTGAAAATGCCAACTCCTTTAGATCAAGCTAATCCTGTTAAAATACTAGCAAACATAGGTGCACTTGCTATGGTTATTGGACTTGGTCTTTTAACCATACGTCGCATGAAGCTTAATCCAAAATATCAAGGTTCAAGCTTCTATGATTGGTACCTTTTGGGCATTATCTGGGCTGTGGGTGTCACTGGCATACTCAGTCAGATGTTCCGCCTTTTAGACGCACTTAAACCAGCGTTTTGTGTGTACTACTTGCACTTAGTTTTTGTTTGGATGCTCTTTGCATATTTGCCTTGGTCAAAACTTGGGCACTTTGTGTACAGAACAGCCGCACTTACCTATGTGCGCATGGTGGGGCGTAGTTAGTCATCATTATTGACGACTACTTAAATTATAAATACTCCGATCTCCCAAGGAGGAGGCCGTTATGTCTGATGTAGCTCGTAAAGTCTTCCCGATGGAAAGTGTCCTTGCCCTTGTGCTTGGTAAGGAAGACGTTGATGTTAAAGATCTAGCCGGTTATCTCACCGGTCGTTCCCTAGCCTGTGACTGCTGCTCACGTGCAGTGGGTCCGCTTGCTGCTGGTTGGTTAGCAAGTCTATATCCAGCCTTTGTAGAATTAAAGTGGGATGAAGGCACACCATGGGATAACTTTGTAGAAAGCAATAAAAAATCCATAGGTGATAATGTTTCTGTACCACCCATGAACGCAGCTCTACAAAGCTTAGCTGCTAAAACTTTAGACGTTTTGGCAGATTTGGATGCCACAGTTACTGCTCAAAAAGCAGAACTAGCTAGCTTGCATGCCAAAGTTGCTGAGCTTGAGCCTCAAGAAGCTAAAGCTCAAGATTTAGAAAAGAAATGCGATCAACTAGAAGCAAAAATCAAAACCATGACCACAGATATGGGCGCTTTACGTAAAGAATTAGCCCCATACCAAGGTAAAATGGCAGTTGATCAGCAAGAACTTCTAACCATGATTAAAGGCGCCATTAAAGACAATATGAAGGGTCTTGTTGTTGGCGGTGCCGCTGCTGGTGTTGCTGGTGCAGAAGCTGCTGAAGCTGTTGAAAGCGATCTTCCTGATGATACCCCACGTGGTATTACTGGTGACTTTGGCTTTAATGCATCCGGTGATGATGACGATGGTTTTGGCTTCTAAAAATTAGTTCATAAGGGTAGTATTAATGCTATCCTTAAAATAAATCAAAACCCTTTTAAGCAATTTATCTGCTTAGAAGGGTTTTTGTTTTGTAAAGAATATAAAAATACATTAGTATATTTTATAGTACATGTTGTGATAGTACAGGTAAGTTTTTAATAAAATATTTGCAATTTTAAGCCAATTTATTGTATAATAAAAGTAATCATGAATTTGATATCTACCATGATTAATTTAATATATAAGGAAATATTATGCGAAATTTAATTGCAGTTATGTACGATTCTGAACTAAAAGCTACCGAAGTACGTTTAAATTTTTTGAAAATGCAAAAAGAATACCTTGTGGATTTGGAAGACGCTGTCATTGCCACACGTAAGGAAAATGGCAAAATAAAACTAAATCAAATGCATAGCCTTACAGCAAGTGGAGCCATAGGTGGTGGCTTTTGGGGCACACTTATAGGATTAATCTTTCTTAATCCATTACTTGGTTTAGTTGTTGGTGCAGGCACAGGAGCTGTTGCTGGTGCTCTTTCTGATGTGGGTATTAATGATAAATTTATGAAAACATTATCAGAAAAATTGACACCTGGCTCTTCTGTACTCTTTGTTTTGGTGCATAGTAAATTGACGGATAAAGTATTAGAGGAGCTAGAAGGAACCGGTGGTACTGTCATGCGCTCATCACTTTCACATGAAGATGAAAAGCGTTTGCAAGAAGCGATAAATTCAAATAATCATAATTTTGATAGTTATGAAGTAGTTACTGATGAAGTAATAGACGAAGGTGCACCGGCATAGGTCTTAAAAATGCTTATTGTATAGCTATTTGTAAAATAATTAAAAAGAGTAATATCTAGTTGATATTACTCTTTTTTATATCTAATTATATTTTCTTTATTTGCCTATAAACATACAATGCTTGCATAATTTTTAAAAAAACGTACAATTAAATAATAATATTGCGCTCCACCATAAATTATTTTCGTATAATAGTTTATTTTTTTGTATGTGTGTCGATGCGCAGTACACAATCAGCTATGTGTAAAATGAGCTGAAAAATTTTATATTGAGGATTTTTATGACTGACGATAATAATACTAATGCTGTAGTTGCGCCAAAAACTACAAGAAAACCACGTACTACCAAAACTACTACAAAAGAAAAGCCCGAATTAGCTAAAGCAAAACCTCGTTCGCGAACAGTGAAGAATACTGCTGAAAAGTTATCTTCAAAAGCAAATTCTACTGAAAATACATCTGACATTGATGCCAAGAGTGAAGTGGCCTCTAATGCTAGGAGAGTATCTAAAGCTAGAACAGCATCTAAATTAAAATCTACCAAAACTACTAAGACTAAAGAAGATAAGCTAAGTACTAATTTAGAAGTCCAACCGGCTGATGTAGTTTCAGATAGCAAAGAAGCTAGTGCAGTGTTGCCGAAGAAAACAAGGGGGCGTACTCCAAGAAAGCCTAAAGCTGCTACTATTACAAAGGAAAATTTGGATTCAGTCACTGAAAGTCCTAGTGAAAGTAAAACTAGCTCAAAACATCACACAAAAAAAGCCTCACCTAAAGCAACCCAGCATAAGTCTGATAGCAAAACTACTGAAGAAGTTAAGAGCGAAGCCTTAGTTTCTGATGATAGTGATTTAAAGCAAAGTTCTCAAAATTTACTATCAGAGGGCGATGGGAATGAAAGTCTTAAAGAGGATGAGAGCTTATCATCTAAAAGTCGAAGAGGGCGTCGCGGTGGACGTGGAAAACGTAGTAAAAAACGTGCTCTCAAGCCCATGGAAGAATCGGTAGAAACTGCTTCTAATACATCAGCACGTTCAAAGCCGCTGCAAGCCACTTCAGTAGCTGAAGGTAAACCAGGACGCGCAAGAGCAGCGGTAGGCAAAAAAGCTGCTGTAACAAGTTCTAAGCGACGCAATATGTTTATAAGCGTTGTTTCTGGAGAACAGGTGGAAGTGGCACTTACTGAAGAAGGCTCATTGCATGAATATTACCTTGAAATGCTTCATCAAATGAAGACTAAGGGCAATATTTATAAAGGTGTTGTGCATAATGTAGATACCAATTTGCAAGCAGCTTTTATTAACTATGGTGCTGGAAAAAATGGTTTTTTACAGATTGATGAAATCCATCCTGAATATTATCAAAACCATCATGAGCCAAACAAGGGGAAAAAATATCCACCAATTCAGCAAGTTATAAAGCCTGGACAAGAAATTCTTGTGCAAGTGCTTAAAGAACCTACTGGTAGTAAGGGTGCATTTTTAACCACTTGGCTATCCTTGGCTGGGCGTTTTTTAGTGCTTACACCTGGTCAAGAGCAAATTGGCATTTCGCGCAAAGTTGATAATGAAGAAGAGCGCACGCGTTTGCGTGAAATGATGAATGGTATTGAGCCAGGGGCTGGGCTTGGGGTTATTGTTCGTACGGTTAGCGTAGGAACTTCAAAAACTACTTTAAAGAATGATTTACAATATTTAAAGCGTGTTTGGCGCGAAATTCGTAAGCGTGGTGTTAGCGAGTCTGCTCCATTATTGGTCTATCAAGAGCCAAAACTTGCTGAGCGAGCCATACGCGATTACCTCACTGATGAAGTGCACGAAGTGTGGGTTGATAATGCTGAAATGGCAGAAAGTTTGCGTGAAATTGTAAGCTTACTTTTCCCGCGTAAAAAAGATCTGGTACGAGTGCATACTGATGTGCGTCAAACTCTGTGGGAACGCTTTGCTGTGCAACGCCAATTAGAACAAATTTACTCGCGTGAAGTGGTTTTGCCTTCAGGCGGGCGATTGGTTTTTGACCAAACAGAAGCACTCATGGCGGTTGATATTAACTCAGGCAAAATATCAGGCAAGGCCAATTTTGCTTCCATGGCCTTAAAAACAAATCTTGAAGCTGCTGAAGCCATAGCAAGGCACTTAAGATTGCGTGATATTGGTGGTCAAATCGTAATAGATTTTATAGAAATGCGCGATAAAAGCCATATTCGCGAAGTAGAAAAAACTTTGCGTGCCGCCATGAAAAATGATCGTGCACGCCACGACCTTGGACGTATTTCATCTTTTGGATTGTTAGAGATAGTACGTCAGCGTACAGCCTCATCTGCTTTGGCTATTACCATGGAACCATGCCCACATTGCCGAGGTACTGGCATGCGTCGTAACTTAGAATGGCAATCACTACAATCACTTCGAGAAATGATGCGCCAAGGAAGAGCCACTCAAAGCGAACATTTTGTTTTTGAAGCATCACCAGAGCTAGCTATGTATTTGCTAAACCGCAAACGCCAGCGTATTAGTGAAATTGAAGAACAATTAGGCAAGAATATTGAAGTTCGCATTCGTACCTAATAAATTGAATATGCATATATTACTTCATGTTTGTTGCGGTCCTTGTGCCATTGCCCCTGTTCAGAAATTGCGCGAACAAGGGCATGTGGTTACTGGATTTTTTGCTAATCCAAATATTCACCCTCTTAGCGAATATCTAAGGCGTCGAGAAGCCATGGTGCAATGTGCTGAAAAACTCGACTTAAACATGCTTTGGAACGACAAAGTTTGGGATGTTCAACACTGGACACATAAAGCCAGCACCATGCAAGCACAGGGAGAAAATCGTTGTAGCTATTGTTATACTTCTCGCTTAGAATTGAGTGCAAAATTAGCGCAGGAACATAGTATGGACGCGTTTTGCTCCTCTTTATTGTATTCTCGCTACCAAAATCACGACTTAATAATAGACTGCGCAAAACTTGCTAGTCAAAAATATAAAATTCAATTTTTCTATGACGATTTTAGACCTCAATGGCAATATGGTATTGATATATCAAAAGAATTTGAATTATACCGCCAAAGTTATTGTGGGTGTATCTATAGTGAAGCAGAAAGATATGCCAATAAATTAAAAAAACTATTATTAGAAAGCCAAAAACACTAATGTGTTTACGTTGTACCAGCAATCTAAATTTATAGTTTTTTTTGGAAGTTGTTGGATTAAAATTATATGCAAACCAATGAGATGTTGCTCAATAAATAGTTGCAATTCAAATTCTATCATATTTTATTCAGTAAATAGTTAATAAATTCCAGTGAATAAATATAATAAATTTTTTTTATATAAATGCTTGACTATTATATGGCAATAGCATAAAAGAATCTTCGCGCATTTAGCGATATCATTCCCCGGTGGCTCAATCGGCAGAGCGGGTGACTGTTAATCACTAGGTTGGCGGT
>CAYJKC010000062.1:2687-8615 GCA_964370675.1 uncultured Desulfovibrionaceae bacterium | reverse complement strand
CAGAACCACCAAGGTCAACATTCATGTTGTGGGTCAATTCAAAGAAAATTTCTTCTAATTGAGGTGTTTGGGTACCAAGAAGTACGATGTCACCAGTTGAACCGTGCATGTTGGTAAGACCAGAACCACGCAAATCCCAAATGTCGCATAAATCGCGCATAAATTTGGTGGAATAGAATTTACCAGCAGGTTGGGCTACACGCACAGTATGAAAGTGTGCAACGCCTGGGAATTGTTCAGGTTGGTCACAGTAACGTCCAATAACGCCACCGCCATAACCGAATACACCCACGATGCCGCCGTGTTTCCAGTGAGTTTCACCATCGTTGTAAGAAAGTTCTAAAACCCCAAGCAAATCTTCGGGGCAGCTTTGAGGAATTTGGTAATCCAAACCCTTAGCGTTAGCTGCCCGAGAAGCTGCTTCTAGCTTGATGTCGGACACAAAGCTGGGCCACGGCCCGGATTCGAGCTGGTCCAACTTGGGGGTTGCATGTTTCGCCATTGCCATACCTCCACATTTTTTTATAAGTATCACGGCAAATTTTCTTGCCGTTTGTTCCCAACGATCATTCATAAGATTGTTGGAAAATCCAATGCGTTATGTTTTTAAGGCTTCAACCTTAAAAAATTTCACGTCAAAGTGCATACCTATTGCACAGGTCAAAGAGTATGCAAGTACAGTGACTACTTAACCCATTATCAAAATAAAGACAAGCACAAGTTCTAACATTTATATAATTAAATGGAATTTTCACGCAAAATGTATTCTAAGCTTTATTTTTCGCTTGGATGTGTAAATAATGCTAGTTAATGTTGCACTAAATCTTTATTTTGGCCTTTGAAAAACTTGTACGCAAATCATGCTGGCATGATTATTAACATTTTCTAATAATAAAATATAAATTAGTTTGCAAGTCTATTTTCTTGTTTAGCAAATTTTAAAAATTTTTGTGCCAGTACCGAAGGGGCAATATCTTGTGCAGTTAAATGTGAAATATTCATACAAGCACTTTCATCCATAGGGGCGCTTGTATTAGCACACGTTAGCTCTTTTTCAAATGCTTTACGTAAAATTTGAAAAGATTCTTCTACTTCAGGATAGTTATTGTTAGCACGCCAAGGGAGGCGTAATTCTTGTTTCCATAATTTTCCTTTATGGGATGTAAGCTCAAGGCGGTAAAAGCCCTTATATGCCGGAGTATTTCCTCTTTCAAACTCGTTTGGGTAGCAATGACCTTGCCATGAGTCAATAGGTTCTGGAATGGTGGATTGAACAAGAATAGGTGGGATGGCTAATTCTTTTTCAAATTTTTCAATGACAAAATAGTAGCAGAGTACAGGACGATAATTGCCGCGTTTTTTTGTGATTTTCCATTCAATTTTCATGTGATGCTCCTAGGTGTTAAGCTGTATCACCTCGCCAAAGGGAGGTGTTGTTTGTGATTGCTTGGTTGAAATCCATAAAACTGGATAGCTTGGCTCTTCAGGAAAAAGATTACATTCAAAATCAGTAAACCATAATAGGCATGCAGGGTTGATATTTTCTTGTTCAAGATACTCTGGTATGTGTTTATAGCTTGTGCCTCCGGCACCACGCACTTTCAAGCGCAAGGGTCTATCAGCCCTACAATATAAATCATGCCTTTGCACCTTTACATCGTGATACATAATAAATAAATTTGTATCGTAACTTTCTAATATATTTTCAAGCTCAGTACAAAAAATTTCAAGTAATTTGTGGTCAATGGAACCAGAGGCATCTATGGCTAGAGCCATGGTAGGAATGCGTGGTTCTTTGCGTGAAGGTAAGTAAATATTTTGTGATATATAACGACGATTTGGCATAGACCAAGAGTAATCCCCATCGTTACAATTTTCTAAAAATCTTTGTAGAAGTACTTGCCAATCAAGGCTTGGTCGAACATTTTTATTGTAAAGTCGCAACAAACCCAGCGAAATGTCGCCATGGCCTTTGGCGCTATGCATGGCTTGGGCGATTTGGATAAGGGATTCTTGTTCTGCCCTTTGTTGATTGTTTTTGTTTTCCTCACTTAAGAGGGGGTGGTCTTTAATTTCACCAAAAAAATCTTGGGTTGAGTTTTGATTGCCTTGCCCATATTCATTTTGTGTGGAATTTGAACCTGCTTGAACTTTATCTTGACCTTGTCCATCATCATGGGAGGTGGCTTTGGGTTTATTATTTTCAACCTCATTACCTGCTTCATTTAAGTCATTACCATCTCCAGCAGAGGCATCATCAACTTTATCTGTTTTTTCTGCAGTTAGCGCACTTTGCGCTCCACCGTGGCTTTCTTGTTCGGTGTCAATTTTTGCCAAAGAAATATATATGGCATCCACACTCATATCTGCATAGGCTTTGTCATAAAGTAGCATTTTTTTGGGCAGTGAAAACCCAGCTTCAAGCATAAGTGAGCCAATGGCATAGTCGCATGCTTTGTTCCATAATTTTTCATCACGTCCATTTCTTCTGACATGATGGCTGCAAGCTAAGTGTAATATTTCATGGGCTTGCGATGCTACAATATGTTCTTGGCTTAGGCTAGAAATAAAGTATGGATTGTAAGCAAGAGTTTTGCCATCGGTCCAAAGGTTGGCACATTGTTTGTCAGATTTTAATGTAAGTTTTAGAGCCAATGAACCAAAAAAAGGGTGTGAAAATAAAAGATCTGCCCTTGCCTTTTGCATGCGGCATAGAGCATCTTTTTCTAGGTCATCTTGTTTACTGTTATGGGGCATACTTATTTCTTTATGAAGTAATGTTGATTGATGAATTTTTTACCTTACATAAGCACATGGGCATTTTTCTTTGCCCAATCTGTAAATGCACCGGTATGTACAAGACTTTCATCCTTATATACAGCTGTGCGTAAAAGTAATACAGAAAATTCCACAGGCATTCTGTGGGCATATTCAATCACACTATCAATATTTTGCGTTGTGGTTTTAGCCCCTAAGGCCTCACATAAAGCATATAATGTTGCAGGTTCTGTTGGTACTTCAATACTGGATGGATCCGCAAGAATATGCTCCACTGTGGGTAAATCACGCCAAACTCTTAAAAACCCCATAAACTCAGTGGCTGCGCTCATACCAACAGTTCCTTGAAATAATTCAAATTCAACAGATTCATGAACGTTGGTATCTAAAATGCGAGATAAAAATTCCCAAGAACGTGGGGATGCAAAGGCTTTATCAGAGTGTTGAGGATCAAAATCATGAATGAGCTTTGGTCTAAATCTTAAAAATGCAATAACTTCTGGTCTGATATTTGTTTTTTCTGCCCAGATTAGCCAATCTTCAACAGATGTTTGCATGTTAATGTGAACCATTCTATTGGCAAGAGCTGTGGGCATCCTGTGTGTAACGGAGCGATCTCTTTCTCCATTGCCAGCTGCAATAATGGTCCAACCGTCAGGCAAAATATATTCTCCAACTCGTCTATCAAGCACTAATTGATAACAAGCTGCTTGCACAAGTGGAGGTGCTGCGTTTAGCTCGTCTAAAAAAACAATACCTTGGTCTGTAGAGTTTTCCTTTGGCAAAAAAGATGGTGGACACCAAGATGTTTGACCATCAGGACTAATTTTTGGAAGACCGCGAATGTCAACAGGGTCAAGTAGTACAGCTCGAATATCAATGAGTTTACAATTTTTTTCTTTCGCAATTTGTGCCACAATTTGGCTCTTACCAATGCCAGGAGCGCCCCATAAAAACACAGGCTGTTTAATTTTTATTAATGAATGTAGGGATGATATAACTTGTAATGGGTTCAATTTACACTCCTTTTGTAGTGTTTTTCATGTGGCTTGTGATAGTAGTTTTTAATAATCTAAATGTGGCTTTTAATGTATTTGAGAATAAAAGTCAATTTCATTTATGCTTTTTACTGTACACTTTCATGTGATTATAATGTTAAAAAATATCATGCTTGGTGCATATTGTTAGCTGCTGAACATTGACAAGTGCTTTGTAGATTGCCTAGCTTAATTTTGTTTGTTAAAAATTCAGTTTTTATTTGAAAAATTATTATAAAATTAACTCATATAAGCACCATGGAGTAAGATGCTTATGGGCTTTAAGCTTTCCCTTGTTTTTTAGTAAGGTGTCGATTAAGATGTTTTGTAAATTTTAGACATTGTAGTCAAGAGTAAGCAAATGAGGAATATATGAAAGACGAGCGCGGTATTTATTATTATCCAGATCCTAGCAATACTAAGGTGCGTGTTTATGTGCGACGTGGAGAAGGTGAAGAAATAGAGTTTAGGCTTTGGCAAAAAGAGCATGAACATGTGTGGGAAAAGCATGAATGGCTACCTACATCTGTTATTCGTGAAGCAGCAGCAATGTATAAAAACCTTGGGAGAGGTCAATCTGACCCCATGGCTCTTTATGATCATGTGGTTGCTGGTGCACTACTAAAGGAAGAAGAATAGTGAGTAAGCATTGGCGTATTCAAAATAGGGATATTTTTATTCGCGATCTTTTGCGTGATTACTGTAGAGTACGAACCATTTTACGTGAGCAATCTAAGCGTTTTGAGCATTCTGGGACTATATCCTATGCTGTCTTAACTGAGCTTATTGGTGATAATATGCATCGCGGCGTTTTTTGGAGCTTAAAAGATTCGGCACATCATTTATTTCGTACGCCATTATCAGTGCAAGATATATCATCTAGTAAACATATTTGTGGTGCAAAACCTCAAAAACCGCATAATATAACAAAAGAAGTGTTAGAAGGTGAGTCTCTTAAGCAAGATGATATTATTTCTAATATGATAGACTGGTGTGTTGGTTATGCTTTTCATGAATGTGTTAAACTTAAAGAGGATGCCTTTCAACGCCAACACTATGCTAATAGATTATTACAACTGCGCACCAATAATGAACAATATCAAAAAACTCTTGATGGACTGTTACCCTTTACCCAACAAACCCATGAGAGTATGGCACGTGAAATTGAGCGTATTATGGGTGTGCTTGTTCACACTGGCAGGCTTTTAATATTGTTTTTAGAAAACCATAAAGAAAATAAACATGTAGCAAGATTTTTAGTGGAAGATCGCGATTTGGTACAAGATAGTTTTGAGTATTGCTTAGAGGATCTATTTGGTGCTTTATATGGTAATGCTCCAGCCAAGCATTATATTTTGGCCTTGGAGCTTGCTCTTGAGCATGGACGAGAAAATCAAGCTAAAGCAATCATTGCTAAAGCAATACAATATAATGCGCCTGCTGCTGTTATTGATGAATTAAATCAGCGACTAGATTTAAAAACTGCATTGTAAATGGTTCGTTGCATGAATAGGTATAGCCGTTTCATTTATTTTTTTTGTTATGCTTGGCTTATGTTAAGCCTTGTATCTTGCGCCAGCAAACCTAAAACTACCATCACTGGAACAAAGCCTTATACAGTCCGTGGGCAAAAATACTATCCTTTACAATCAGCACATGGCTTTGTGGAAGAAGGTGTGGCTTCTTGGTATGGTCCTGGTTTTCACGGTAAAACTACTGCCAATGGTGAAAGATACAATCAAAATGCCATGACTGCTGCGCATAAATTACTTCCTCTTGGAACTACCGTTCGTGTAACTAATTTAGAAAATAATAAATCCCTTGTCTTGCGTATCAATGATCGTGGACCATTTGTGCATGATAGGGTAATAGATGTGTCAAAAAGAGCAGCTGAACGGCTTGATATGCTTGAACAAGGCACTGCCAATGTGCGCATTGAAGCTATAAATACTAAATCTGGAGGAGCTAGTAAAACGGCGGTTAAGTCTAGTGGCGCTGGTGCTGCTACTGCCTCAAGTGCCACAGCCATAGCTCAAGCAAAAAAATCGCGTGTTTTAGATGAAAATGGTGAAATACCAGATGAATTAAAATATCTTTTTGAAGAAGACAGTGC
>CAYJKC010000062.1:0-2587 GCA_964370675.1 uncultured Desulfovibrionaceae bacterium | reverse complement strand
CAAGCTGAGCCGGTAGCATATGCTGAGCCTATAGAACAAGCTGAGCCTATAGAATATGCTGAGCCTATGACTTCGTCATCAAATGTTTCTGGACTTGCTAATTATACAAGCCCCATACCCTCAAGCTCTACACCCATAATTGATAACGGTAGTGTCTACTATATTCAATTAGGCGCATTTGAAGTAAAAAAGTTCGCGTCATTTTTGGCAGCAACATTTAAAGATAAGGGCTTTCCTGCTCGCTCCTATAAAGAACCCAATCAGAGTTTATGGCGAGTGCGCATTGGTCCTTGGAGCAATGCAGAAAAAGCTCAAGAGTTTGTGCCAAGATTTAGCCAAGAATATCCCGAAGCCCATGTTGTGGTAGGTAAAGCTAAACAATTTTAGCCCTAGCATGAAGCTTTGTATGATGCTAACTTGCTAAACCATATGGTTTATAATTTAGCTGTAAAGACAGCTTTTGCTGCCTGCAAAAACTCTATTATTTCAATTTTTCCACATCACTTCTAACAAGTTTTTCTAACTCTTTTGCCATCAATGCATGAGCCAAAACATTAGGATGCCCATCATGTTTAATGGTATACAGCTCTGGCTTGGTAGCATTTTCTGGAAACCAAGTTAATACATCAATAATAGGTATGCTTTTGTGCAATTGCGATAACGATTTAATGGTTTCAGGTCCCCAAGCAAGTACAGTAAATGCTCGTTTTTCATGTTTATTTGCAATTTCACCAGCAATAGCCATGGTGAGTATTGTGAAAAGCATATTTTTTTCTTCATTGGTACCAAATGGATTAACCAAATTATGAACAGCTGAGCTATTGGCCCTATAATAAAAGCTTTTTTGCAGTATTTTATTTAATGCCTCATACTTATATGGAAATAGTGTGTTTAATCCTCCTACATGCACAGGTAGACCATTTTGAAGTGTGTAGCGTGGCGCTGGTATGCTCCAATCATAAACGCCAGTGGCACGCGCTTTGTGGTCATCTAAAGCTGTATAATATGCTACAATGCGGTCAAACTTTTTAAAACTTGGATAGCCCGCCATGTAATTATAAATTTGGTTGGTTCCATAACCCGGAAAACCAAAGTTAAATACTTGATAGTATTCACCAAGGGCTTGACCAAGCTTGTAAGCAAAAACATCCTCATCGGTGATTCCCTCTCCAAATGTATGAGAGCAACCTAAAAGTAATACAGCAGTTTTGGCATTGGGATGTTGTGGTGTAATGCGCCTTGCGTTTGAGTCGCTAGTATATACAACATCATATACTACGGTTTTTGTTCCATCAGTATGAATAAGGCTGCGCGTAACTTGTTTTTTGGTAATTGGCGGGACTAAATAACCTGTTTCGTGTAAAGAGCCTGAATATTCAAGCTCTTTAGCCTCATGAACTCTTTTGTCATTAGGTGCGGATTGCTTAACATAGTAAAAAACTTCAGCACCTGCCAGCACAATTCCTATAGTAAAGAACATAATGCAGCCATATTGAATTATGGCATTCTTGGCAACATTAGCTATGCTCATGAAAAATAATGATAAAAAGAAAATAACAAGGCAAAATTGAAGTGAAAAATCACTCATGAAAAAAGCACTTGCCACAGCAAGAAGCAAGGGAGTAAAAAGTAAAACATATTTCTTCATACTTTCTCCAAATACTATTAAATTTTAATATATGGAACAAACTTTCTTATGACATAAATTCAACATGAGCAGTATTTTATCAACCAATAGCTACTAAAGTAAACATTAAACTTTTCAATGATTACTAACTTATCGATATGTAGAAATTTAATGGCAAACATAGTGGAAAAACATGCGCACAAAGATTGTGTGTAAAATTGCTACGCAGCGCTTTTCGTTATGCCGCAAAAAATACCTAACATTGCATATGCTCTGAATGCAAGATGTTAATTCATAAAAAGTTAGATAAATTTCATAATTAATCTATCTTTTAAGATTAGTTTACATATTTTACAATTACACATGTTTTTCTTCAGGGATTATTTTTTTATTTCATTGATATAATTAAAAAATAAGTATGTGAAAAATGTCGTTTAGCATTTTTTTTTTAATACGCTTTACATTTTATGTGTGGAAAGATACACTGAAGTGTCGATTATAAAAATTGATGATTGGTTATGGTGAACATATCGTTCAATTATACATTGAGTTACTCAATGAGGAGGTAGTATGAATAGACGTGCCTTCCTGAAAGCATCCTGTTTCTTAGGCGCCGGTCTTATGATGTCCGGTTTAGGATTGGATGTTATGCAGGCACAAGCATTTGCGATGGATATGAAGCGTATGGATGCGCTTAAAGCCGCAAAGCAAAGTACATCTGTCTGTTGTTACTGTTCTGTAGGTTGTGGGCTTATCTGTAGTACAGATACCAAGACCGGAACAATTATAAATATTGAAGGTGACCCAGAACATCCCATTAACGAAGGTTCTCTTTGTTCAAAGGGTGCTGGCATCATACAAACCACTAAGCTCAACGAGCATCGCTTGCTAAAGGTGCAATATCGCGCCCCTGGCAGTGATAAGTGGGAAGAAAAAGATTGGGATTTTGCAGTTGACCGC
>CAYJKC010000061.1:0-8748 GCA_964370675.1 uncultured Desulfovibrionaceae bacterium | reverse complement strand
ACTCACAAAAATTGTTCACTTTGTGGTTTAAAATGATTGTTAACCCCATCCTCGCAGGGGGCTATGTACCTTCTTTGTCATGGTGGATAACAGGGTATTAAAAAAATGCAATATGCGTCGTCAGATTACTTGCTTTTCGTTGTATGAACCATAAGAGCCCTATGCTTCCTCAAAAAAAATTATCTTCCTAGTATCTTAAATTTTTTAAACACCTGTTTAAATATAATTTTTCTATTTTCACGCACAAGTCATTCAAGATTAAATTGTATCCGAGAGTGTGATACAGCGATATGGTCATTCGTGCTATGCATAGAGGGGTAGACCTTTATGCCAAAGCATGCCCGTTAGGGTATGCATGGTATTGGCTACCCCTCTCCCGTAATAGCCCGTTTTAGCAAAGCTAAAACAGCTGTGAAGGGGATATGCCATAGCCGAATGCATGGCAGGGGGGAGGGGGATTGTAAAGGGGAACGGGGGTAGCGCAGCGCCCCCGTTCCCCTTTACCCCTCCGCGGGAGCGGACGCAAATAAGTAAAATAAATAAACAACGTATTACTTTATAAGCTAAGTATCTTCGCCCTGCATTAGTAGCAACAAATCCCATCTCCACGGGAGTGGACGCAAATAAGTATTATAAACAAACTACATATCAAGAAAAAATCATGTATCTTCGCCCTACGTCTACGCTAGTATTATAGTAGTATGTATTACTTTGGCGGCCTCTGGCCTGTTCGCCATAGGGGAAACTATACCAAACGCCCCTGTTTAGTCCTCAATCTCAAGGCATTGCCCACTACAGTAAGCGAGCTTAAGCTCATACTAGCTGCCGCAAGCATGGGGTTTAGACTTATTTTCCACGGCATATAAAGTAAACCAGCCGCCACAGGAATAAGAACTATATTATATGCAAAGGCCCAAAATAAGTTTTGTATGATGGTGCGCATAACCGCCTTACTAAGTTTATACGCACTGGCAACTTGTGCCACATCGCTACGCATAAGCACCATATCTGCTGATTGTATGGCAATATCGGTTCCAGCGCCTATGGCAATGCCAATATCTGCTCTGGCAAGGGCTGGGGCATCATTAATACCATCACCCACCATCATTACAATATGTCCATTACTTTGTAGTTCGCGTATTTTACTTTCTTTTTCTGCAGGTAACACTTGCGCCATAATTTCCTTAATACCCAATTTATCTTGCACTGCTTTTGCTGTGACTTCATTATCACCAGTTAACATAAGTACATTTAGGCCTAGGCTTTGTAATTCTTGCACAGCCGCAAAGCTACTCGACTTAATACTATCAGCCACAGCTATAAGACCTAATACTACTTTATTTTTTGCAAAATAAAGTACTGTTTTACCTTGCAAGCTAAGCTCATTTTCTTCTGCTTCTAAAGGATTATCTATGTCATCATAGGCAATTAACCTAGCATTACCAACCACATATAAATCATCACCTTGCATGGCACTTAAACCAAGCCCCGGTAGCTGCTTAAATTCTGTAAAGCTTTCTTGTGGTATAAGAGATAATTTTTTTTGTTTTGCATCCTCTACAATAGCCTTACCCAAGGGATGCTCCGAAAGGCGCTCTAAGCTTGCGGCAAGACGTAGCAATTCTTCTTCATCTGCCGCGTCAGTGGTTATAATATCTGTAACCGTTGGTTTACCATGGGTGATGGTTCCGGTTTTATCAAGCACAACAGTATCAGCACTTTGGGCCCGCTCTATGGCCGCAGCGGATTTAAATAAAATCCCGCGCTCTGCCCCCATGCCAGTACCCACCATAATGGCTGTGGGCGTTGCTAAGCCTAGAGCACAAGGGCAAGAAATAACCAAGACCGATATGGCAGTGGACATGGCAAACTCAAGCCCATAACCTGACAAAATCCACACCACAAAACTAATAATGGCAATAACAATAATAATAGGCACAAATATAGCACTGATTTTATCTGCAAGTCTGGCAATGGGGGCTTTGGTACTTAGGGCATCATCCACCAAGCGAATAATGCGCGCAAGGGTTGTTTGCTCACCAACTCCAGTAACCCGCATTTGAAAATATCCTGACGTGCTGACAGTGGCCCCAATAACACTTTGCCCCACTTGTTTTTCTACGGGCAAACTTTCACCAGTAATAGCAGATTCATCTATAAAAGCTGAACCTTGAATAATAACACCATCAGCGGCAATGCTCTCACCAGCCTGTACAATTAAAATATCGCCCTGCACAACTTCATGACTTTGCACTTGTATTTCCTGCCCATTTCTTAAACAAGTAGCAGTACTTGGCACAAGGCGGGTTAGCTTATCAATGGCTTGAGATGCACGCCCACGCGCTCTGGACTCAAAATGTTTACCAAGACCAATTAAAGCTAAAATCATGCCAGCAGAATCAAAATAAAGATTATGCCCCCAATGCATAATAACTATAACATCCTGACTTAAAAACATACGCATCAAGCCATAAAGCCCAAACAAAGCCGCTGCACCGGAGCCAAGCCCCACCAAGGTGTCCATATTGGGGCTACCATCACGTGCTGCCCTAAAACCTGAAATAAATATACTTTTATTCACATATAATATGGGCGCACAAAGCACTAGCTGAAGCAATGCTAGTAAGGTTAAATTACTGCTAAGTACACTAGGCAAAGGCAAGGAAAGCATATCCCCCATGGCAACATACATAAGTAAAGCTGCCAAAAAAAGGGAAATTTTTAAACTTGCTGGCATCTTATGACTATCTTCATCATTATCACTTTTAATACTTTGCTCAATGGGTTCAAGCTTTGTTTTTGGCTTAGATAATATTTTGTTATTATCTATAATTTGGTTAATACTTTGCATAGTTGGAATAAGAGGCACAGCATTTTCTGCGCCTATGGCTTTTGCCCCATATCCGGCTAGTTCCATAGCAGAAATTATTTGAGCTACATTTATTACTTGCTCATCAAATTCCACGCGCATGGTTTTACGAAGCACGTTGACATCCACTTGCTTTATGCCATTAAGCTCCATAAGGAGTTTTTTTACTCTGCCTTCGCAATTGGTGCAGTGAATATTTTCTGTATTAAATGATTGTGTTTGTGTTTTTATTATAGGTGCTTGAGGCATATTTTCAAAAGTTTGTATGGCTTTTGCTCCATAACCTGCTTGCTCCATGGCAGAAATTATCTGAGCAGTATTTATCACTTGTTCATCAAATTCCACGCGCATAGTTTTTCTAAGCACATTTACATCTACTTGCTTTATACCATTAAGTTCCATGAGGAGTTTTTTTACTCTACCTTCGCAATTGGTGCAGTGAATATTTTCTGTATTAAATGATTGTGTTTGCATTTTTTATCTCTTTAATTTCATAAAATTTTTAATTAGCGACACTATATCAAAGTTGATATTTATTATCAAAACTATTTTTAAGCAATATATTATTTTACTCAGAAGTATTAATTTTCAGCAATTTAACAAAAATTTTTTGTATACACTAGACCTTTGAGTTTTTTTCTTATACTTTGAGCTATGCACGAAATGTCAATAGCTGAAAGTATAATAGAAATTGTGGCTGAGGAAATGAAAGCACACTCTTGCACCAAGCTTGTTAAGGTGCAGGTGCGCTATGGAGCATTATCACAAGTGGTGGCAGACTCATTACATTTTTGTTTTGAAGCCATCACCAAGGATACACCATATGCTGGCGCAATATTAGAATTAGAAGAAGTACCTATATTATTGCGCTGTGGTGAATGCGATGAAACCTTTACCCCTCCGCATGAAGATGTATTTGTGCCTTGCCCAAAGTGCTCTATGCATTTGGGGCATAGTGTTGAACAGGGGCGCGAGCTATATGTGCAGCACATTGAGGCTGAGTAAATAATATTGCCAAGATTTTTATGAGGATAATTACATGGAAATAACCGTTGTGCGAAATGTACTTGAAGCCAATGAAAAAGTGGCCAATGACCTACGTGAACTTTTTGCAAAACACAAAATATTAGTCTTAAATTTAATTAGCTCCCCCGGAGCTGGTAAAACATCTTTACTTGAGCGCACCCTCACTGATTTGAGTGCAGAGTTTAAAATGGCGGTTATTGAGGGCGATTTGCAAACAGACAATGATGCAAGGCGCGTTGCTGCTACAGGTGCTAAGGCTGTACAAATTAATACCGATGGTGGCTGTCACCTTGATAGTAAGATGATACGCGAAGCCTTAAAGGCATTTGACCTTGAAAATATTGACATTTTATTTATTGAAAATGTGGGTAACTTGGTTTGCCCTGTAGAGTTTGACTGCGGTGAACATGCAAAAGTTGCACTGCTAAGCGTGGCAGAAGGTGATGATAAACCTGAAAAATATCCTTTATTATTTAACTTATCTCAAGCTATGGTTCTTAATAAAATTGATTTATTACCCTATGTGGACTTTGATGTAACAAGAGCCAAAGAATTCGCCACAAAGCTTAATAAAGATTTGCCAATTTTTGAACTTTCTTGCCGCAGTAATGAAGGGCTTGAGTCTTGGTACGACTGGCTTAAAAAAACGCATAAGCAATTGGTAAGCTAATAATTTTAATATATAATGATAATTTTTTTTCAGATTATATAGTTATATAAATTTTCATTGTAAGTTTTTTTGCTAAAACACTTGTCAATTGTATGCAAGCTATGTATTAATTAGGAAGCGTTATCAACAAAGGCTCAGTCCTTGCGCTTATCATTTATAGAAGGGTTGGAGGTTATATGGATGTTGTCTTGTTATCACGGTTGCAATTTGCAGTAGCCGTTTTTTTTCACTTTATTTTTGTTCCGCTCACCTTGGGACTTTCCGTGTTTATTGCTTGGATGGAAACTCGTTATGTCCGCACTGGTGACGACTTTTGGAAAAAACAAGCCCAATTTTGGGGAAAACTCTTTGTTATTAACTTCACCCTAGGTGTTGTAACTGGTATCACACTAGAGTTTCAATTTGGTACAAACTGGTCGCGCTACTCTCAATTTGTAGGTGATATTTTTGGTTCCTTATTAGCAGTTGAGGCAACGGTTGCCTTCTTCCTTGAGTCAACTTTCTTGGCTGTATGGATATTTGGCTGGAAAAAAGTTAGTAAAAAAGTGCACTTATTTGCCATATACATGG
Source organism: uncultured Desulfovibrionaceae bacterium (assembly GCA_964370675.1). Classification (GTDB taxonomy): domain Bacteria; phylum Desulfobacterota; class Desulfovibrionia; order Desulfovibrionales; family Desulfovibrionaceae; genus CAYJAD01. Next base: position 3,613 of record CAYJKC010000061.1, on the reverse strand, counting down.
TAGCCATAGCCGGTAATGTTTCTGCTTTCTGGATTATTGTTGCCAATGGCTTTATGCAAAACCCTGTAGGATACGTCATTCGCAACGGGCGCGCTGAGCTTGAAAACTTCTTTACCGTAATCACTAACCCCTATGCCATAGGTCAATATTTCCACACTGTCTTGTCAGCTTGGATGCTTGGTGGATTTTTTGTGCTTGGGGTTTGTGCATGGCATTTACTGCGCAAAAGCAATATTGATTTCTTTGGTCGCGCTTTCCGTATGGCCGCACCATTTACGCTAGTTATGGCCATTCTTGTGTCCATCACCGGTCACCAGCAAGGTATGCTCGTTGCTGAATATCAACCAAGTAAGTTTGCTGCCATGGAATCACTTTGGGAAAGTGGACCAAATGCCCCAATGCATTTGCTTGCCTTACCCAATGAAGAAGCTGAAAAAAATAGCATTGAAGCATTTAGCATTCCTGGGCTTACATCTTGGCTTGCTTTTGGCGATACTAATGCCGAAGTAAAAGGCTTAAACGACTTTGCCAAGGAAGATCGCCCACCACTTCTCATGACTTTCCTGTCATTTAGAACCATGGTTGCATTTGCAGGTATATTTATTCTGCTCTCAGCTTGGGCATTTATACAGCGCAATAAAGATGCATCTATGAATCCATTATTATTACGCTCACTCATTTGGGCAATCCCACTACCTTATTTTGCAATTTTTGCAGGTTGGGCAGTGGCTGAGGTAGGTCGCCAACCTTGGATTGTTTATGGTCTTATGCGCACGTCTGATGCTGTATCACCCGTGCCTGCTGGCAATGTTGCCATCTCATTGGTGGCATTTATTGTCGTTTACACCATGCTAGGGTTAATTGACATATATCTACTACGTAAATACGCCTGTAAAGGTCCAAAGGCTTAGGAGGAAAACATGCTAGAAACAACCTGGTTCGTACTCTGGGGCCTATTGTGGGCTGTGTATTTCATACTTGATGGTTTTGACTTAGGGCTTGGTACACTTATGCCATTTTTGAGCAAAAGTGAACAAGACACTCGAACCATCCTAAATGCAGCCGGTCCCTTTTGGGATGGCAACGAAGTTTGGTTAATCACTGCCGGTGGCGTAACATTTGCAGCTTTTCCAACAGCATATGCCGTAATGTTTAGCGCGCTCTATGCACCGCTACTCATTATTTTATTTTCGCTCATTTTTAGAGCTGTATCCTTTGAATTTAGAAGTAAGGAAGACCACCCTCTTTGGACTTCATTCTGGGATAAAGTTCACTTTGTATCAAACTTCATCCCTGCTCTATTGTTTGGTGTAGCATTTGCTAACCTTTTCATAGGCATACCTATTGATGCTGATGGCGTATATCATGGTAATCTATTAAAGCTGTTGAATCCATATGGTTTGGCAGGCGGTATATTCTTCCTTTGCATGTTTTGCATGCATGGAGCTCTATGGTTAGCCATAAAAACCGAAGGTGAATTGCAAACTCGCGCTTTAAGTGTTGTTAAAATGCTTTGGCCTGCAGTTTTAGTATTATTATTGGTTTTCCTTGGTCTTACACCAGTTTATACAAAGTTATTTAATAACTACTTAGCCATGCCATTCCTATTTGTGGCACCGCTAGTTGCTGTTATTGGTTTAGTTGGAGTTTTGTACATGCTAAAGGCTGGAAAAATTGTTTTAGCATGGGCTTCAAGCGGCATCTTCATTCTTGGAGTAACCTTCTTTGGCGTGCTTGGCATGTTCCCAGGTATTGTTATTTCAAGCCTAAATCCAGAGTGGAGCATTACAGCATTTAACTCAGCTTCAAGCCCGCTTACACTTAAAATTATGCTTGGCGTTGCTCTAGTTTGTGTACCTATAGTTATAGCTTACCAAGCATGGATGTATGTAGTATTTGGTGGCAAAGTTACTAAAGAGGATTTAGACGACGAACACGCTTACTAGGCTTATTCACTTATAAATCATAGAAAACCCTGCTTAATTTTAAGCAGGGTTTTTTTGTGGCATGCTTTTAAGTTGTAATGATTATGTATTGAAAAAAAACAAGTAAACTTTTTCAAAATTTATTGCCTTAATAATTTGCAAAAATTTCTAATATATTAAGAGACAAAATCATATTTAAGGGTATAATTCTTTATGCTTTTCTCCCCAGTAATGCATGGCATAGAGTATGTCTTGTAAGCTTTTACCATATTCACTTAAATTATATTCTACCCTTGGAGGCATTTCAGCGTATGCATTACGAATTATAATGCCATCCTTTTCAAGTTCTTTCAGTTGGCTAGTTAAAACTCTCTGTGTTACAGCCGGAATTTTTTTTTGTATTTCACCAAAACGCAGCACACCTTGACGTAATAAAATAAATAAAATTATTGGCTTCCAACGTCCACCTATAACGCTTAATGTTGCGCTCACTGGGCAACCAAGTGGATGATATAAACCATGGTCTTGTTTTTCCATAAACTAGCTCTCCTTTTAGTTACTTTTTTGTATCCAAGGAATAAATTTGTACGTACTTGCAATTATTATTATAATCATATAGCAAGTTCACATCACATTGGCAATTTATTATTTATAAACCTTTTATTCAAAACTATAATTCTAGGAGAATTTTATGTTATCAAGAAGAAATTTTTTAACAAAAGCTACATTTATGACAGCACTTGGTGCTCTTTCTTTACAAGCAACACCTCTACTTGCAAATACATCTAAACAAGATAAAATGAGTGCTATTGATGCAATTTTTACACGGCGAAGTGTTCGCTCTTATACTGATCAGGCAGTTAGCCAAGAACAAATTGACATGCTCTTAAAAGCTGCCATGCAAGCTCCAAGTGCCGGTAACAACCAACCTTGGGAGTTTTTAGTTGTTACTGACAAAGCAAAACTTGAAGAAATTACTAAAGTAAAAAAAGCTGTATCTATGGCTAAAGGAGCACCACTTGCTATTTTAACATGTTTTAATCGTGATTATGAAAAACTTAAAGGTTTTGCTGTACAAAGTGTTTGTTGTGCCACCCAAAATATTTTGCTAACAGCGCATGCTCTTGGTCTTGGTGCAGTATGGACTAGTGTTTACCCCAATGAAGATTTTGTTGCAGGCTATAGAAAAGTATTTGCCCTACCAGAAAATATTATCCCGGTTGCATTTGTTGTTATTGGGCATCCCAAAAAACAGCCTGAGCCTAAAGATTACTTTAAGCCAGAACGCGTGCACACCAATGTATGGTAAAATGCTTATTATCCATCAGTAGCATCTAGAATCTTTATGTGGATTAGTCATTCATATAATAGAATAATAAAAAAGTCAGTTACATGAAACGTAACTGACTTTTTTATGGTGGGCCCACGAGGACTTGAACCTCGGACCGACCGGTTATGAGCCGGTGGCTCTACCAAGCTGAGCTATAGGCCCTCAATTTGGAAAGGAATTTTTACGGTAGAAATCTATTTTTGTCAAGCTTCTATATTGATATATTATTACACATTGTTACATTAATTTTTATAATTAAAAATTGTTTATTGACAATCTGAACTATTTCACGTAAAAGTTTGCGTCGTTGAGCGGGAATAACTCAGTGGTAGAGTGCAACCTTGCCAAGGTTGAAGTC
>CAYJKC010000060.1:0-9269 GCA_964370675.1 uncultured Desulfovibrionaceae bacterium | reverse complement strand
ATAAAATATGCGTTTATTGTAAATAGTATTATGTATTGTTAATAGGGCAAACGCAGATGGTTACCATTGGCAATTGTTTGTATATGCAGCGCAATAGGTAAAGTTTTTTTCGCGTTGCAGCACCTACGTATTACTTCGTCGCAGCAAATTGCTCAAAAAACCTTCCCTATTGCGCTGCATACGTATAAAAAACAAAATTTTCTTAGTTATAGTTATAAATCGGAATCAATCACATGAGGGCAAATATATTTAAATTATCCGACCTTGGTCGGCGATATTTCCTCTTATGCTTTGCCCTTAAGAAAGGATACAAGCTTTTCTGCCAAAAGCTACTTGACCAAGAGATATACCACCATCATGGGCAGGCAAATCAATGGGTAATAGCACTTTAAAGCCCATATTGTTTAGCAAATATGGTAAGATGGTATAAAGTGTTGCATTTTGCATAGCTCCACCAGAAAGGGCAATGGTAAATGTATTAGTTTCTTTGGCAGCTATTTTTGCCATGTTTGCAAAGCCTTGAGCTAGGCCCACATGAAAACGTCTTGCGGCAAGGGCAGGATTATTTTCTTCTAAAGCTTGCATAAATAAAGATTGGCTAGGTAGGTGCCAAAGCTCATTTTGGTTATAGGGGGTGCATATATATCCATTGTTAATACTACCAGCACCTTGCCAACTTATTTTGCTTTGTGCAAACTCTAAGCAAATGGCGGCTTGACCTTCAAAGCTTGTGTGGGTGCAAAATCCAAGAGCAGCAGAAACTCCGTCAAACAGCCGTCCCACACTGGATGTAGGGTGACAGTTAATGTTATGCTTTAACATTTCTAAAATCGCTGGAGCAAATTGTTTATGTTGATTTAAAATTCGCTCTGCATATGGGCTATCCATGGCTAGTGAAAGTGCAATGCGCCACGGCTCCTTGGTGGCAGTATCACCACCGGGTAAGGCAAAAGGACTTAAGCTGCCAAGGCGTTTATGCTCCAGTGTGTTAGTATCAATATAGAGTAATTCCCCACCCCAAATACTATTATCATGCCCAAGACCTGTACCATCAAGACATAGAGCAAGAGCCTTACCTTCAAAATTATGTTCACCAAGAACACTCCAAGCATGTGCAAAATGATGTTGCAAGGCAAAGCATTTAATGCCGCGTTCTTGCGCAATGCTCTTAGCCGCTTGAGTAGACATAAAGTTTGGGTGCAAATCATGCACTATAACTTTAGCCTGCACTGCTAAAAGCATTTCAAGGTGTTTAATGACTTCATGATAAAAGGCTAGAGTTTCAACGTTTTGTAAATCGCCAATATGTTGGCTTACAAAGGCATGTGCATTACGGCTAAGGCATAAAGTAGATTTAAGTTCAGCCCCCATGCCAAGCACAGCTTGAGTGGAATCATTATGTGTTGTGCTAAGCTTTATGGGTCTTGGCACATAGCCGCGTGCTCGGCGCAAAAATATTTGCTTTGTGGGGGGCTTCATATGTCCCATGGTTCTAGCTAGGCTGCAAACTGAATCGTCATTGCGCACTAATATATCGCGATTATGCAGCAAAAAAACTTGTGCAATATGCGCAAGGCGACTTAAAGCCTCTCTATTACCAAGACAAATTGGTTCTCCTCCTGCATTCCCTGAAGTCATAACTAAAGCTATAATATCGTCAGGTGCGCTAAGAGTAGCATAATGAGCCATAAGCACCACATGCAGTGGGGTATAGGGCAGAACAAGCCCAATATCTTGTGAGTTGGGGGCAATACTTGAAGGCAAACATTGCTCTCGCCTAGCACACAATACAATGGGTTTTTCGCATGAAGTAAGTAAGGCTTCTTCTTCTGGTCCTATGTGAGCAATGCGTTTTGCCATCTGTAAATCTGGAACCATAACAGCCAGCGGTTTGTGTGGTCTATTTTTGAGATTGCGTAATAACGCAATGCTATCTTCGTGGGTGGCATTACAGCTTAAATGAAAGCCTCCAAGACCTTTAATGGCAGCAATGCAACCATTTTTCAGGTCAGAGGCTATGGCTTGTATTGCTGCGTTGTTGCGTATTGTTGCATGGTCATAGCTGCTACTTTGCGTGCCACTTTTTACATACCACATTTGTGGTCCGCATATGGGGCAAGCGTTTGGTTGAGCATGAAAGCGGCGATTAAGTGGATCTTGATATTCTGCAAGGCAAGTGGGGCAAAGTTCAAAGCAGGCCATGGATGTGGTGGCGCGGTCATAAGGGATGGAGTGTGTAATGGTATAGCGTGGTCCACAATTAGTACAATTGGTAAATGCATAATTGTGACGCAGGTTTTTGTCATCTAACATATCTGTTATGCACTCATGGCAAACACTTGTGTCAGAACTAATTAGCACTTCATGCCCACCACTACCCGTACTGGTAATAATTTTAAAGCTATCTTCTTGTGCTGTAGCTATAAGGGGCATGGGGCTTATGGTGCAAGAATTGAGCTTAGCTAGCGGTGGCAGGTTGCATTGTAAGTCGATAGTAAAATTTTGAATATCATTGCTAGTTCCTTGTATTTCTATACTAACACCTTGGGTAGTGTTGCCAACACTGCCACAAAGTTTATGCTTTTTGGCAAGACCATATACAAAGGGTCTAAAGCCAACACCTTGTACTTGGCCGGTTGCTAAAATATGCTTACGCTCAAGCTTATTTTTTGAGTTGCTAGCAGTGTCCATAACTTAAATTTAGCAAATAATGACCTTGACTGCATCTTATTTTTAACCAAGACATTTCTTGATTAATATGCATCATTTTGTTATGTGAGAGGCTTATTTAAGGGCATTTATATAATGTAGGGAGGTTTTTTATGGCTGCGGAACAAAAATTAGGTAAAAGAATTAAGTCTTTTCGTGAAGATCGTAATATTAGCTTGGAAACCATTTGCGAGCACACTGGATTATCAGAGGACTTTATGAATGCATTGGAGCAAGATAATGTTTATCCAAGCATTGGCCCACTGCAAAAAATAGCCAGAGCCCTTGGGGTGCGTCTTGGTACATTTATGGATGATGAAATTACGCGCGACCCCATAATTTCTCGCATTGGAAAATGTGATGCAGATCTTGCCATGCATAAGAGCAGAAATAGTAATACAAGTTATGTATATAATGCTCTTGGTAAGGGTAAGAGCGATCGTAATATGGAGCCTTTTTTTATAGAAATTATGCCAGATAATGCTGATGATCGCAGCACTTCTTCGCATCAAGGTGAAGAATTTATGCTTGTGCTAAAGGGTGAGCTTTTAGTTGTTTATGGGCGTGAAACTCACATCTTAAAACAAGGTGATACCATTTATTATAATTCCATAGTTCCACATTATGTGGGTGCTCATGGAGATAGTCCTGCAGAAATTTTAGCTATTATTTATAATCCTTAAATAACAAGTCTAATTATATAGTATTTAGAAAGTTTTATTAAATTTTTTTAAGATAAGCGTGGTTGGTATGAAAAATAAAGTGGCTGAAAGGCAAAAGCAATTTGTGTTACGTGAAAAAACTCTTGGGCAAATTTTAGATGAAACTATCGCGCGTATACCCGACAACGATGCCGTTGTTTATGTGGACCGTGAATATCGTCAAACTTGGCGTGAGTTTGGTAATACCGTTGATGAACTTGCCAAAGGTTTTATGGGTCTTGGCATTAAACGTGGAGAAAAAATTGCTGTTTGGGCTACCAATGTGCCTTATTGGGTGGCATTGCAATTTGCCACTGCCAAGATTGGAGCCATACTTGTTACTGTTAATACCAACTATCGCGAACATGAATTACGCTACCTTTTACAACATTCCGAATGTGAAAATATTGTTATAATTGATAATGTACGTGACCATGACTTCATTCAAACTCTATATACCATTTTGCCAGAGCTGCGCACACAATCACGTGATTGTATAAGTTCCAAAACTTTACCACTTTTAAAGCGTATTTTCTTCCTTGGCTTAGAAAAGCATCGTGGTATGTATTCCATACCAGAAGTGCGTGCCATGTCAGTTATGGTTAGTGATGAAGAGTATGCTGCGCGCCAAGCTGAGCTTGATCCATGGGATGTTATAAATATGCAGTATACTTCGGGTACCACTGGGTTTCCCAAGGGAGTTATGCTAACCCATGTGGGCGTTGGTTTAAATGGTTATTGGATTGGGGCGCATCAAAAATTTACGGAAAAAGATCGCCTGTGTTTGCCTGTGCCGCTTTTCCATTGTTTTGGTTGTGTGCTTGGAACATCGGCTTGTGTTAACCACGGAACAACCATGGTAATTTTAGAAAATTTTAATCCTATACATATGCTAGAAGCTATTGATTCTGAGCGTTGTACTGCAGTTTATGGTGTGCCGACTATGTTCCTTGCTGCCCTTGAACATAAGATGTTTAAGCGTTTTGATATGTCCTCATTGCGTACCGGTATAATGGCTGGTTCAGTTTGTCCAGAGCCACTTATGCATCGCGTTGTTAATGACATGTTTATGAAAGAAATAACCATTTGTTATGGCTTAACAGAAGCCTCTCCGGTTATGACACAATCTGATGTAAACGACCCACTAGACATACGCTGTGCCACTGTGGGCTGTGCTATGCCTGGCATTGAAGTTAAGGTGGCAGACCCCGATACTTGTGAAGAATTGCCACGTGGTGAAGCTGGGGAAATTATGTGCCGCGGTTATAATGTCATGAAGGGCTATTATAATATGCCAAAAGAAACTAAAGAAGCCATTACAGAAGATGGTTGGCTGCATTCGGGTGACCTTGGGGTTATGGATGAAAATGGATATTTAACCGTAACCGGTCGTATTAAAGATATGATAATACGTGGAGGCGAAAATGTATATCCGCGTGAAATAGAAGAATATCTTTTAGGTATGGAAGGTGTGTTAGACGTGCAGGTGGTAGCAGTGCCAAGTCATAAATATGGTGAAGAGGTAGGTGCATTTATTATCTCTAAGCCAGGTTATGATGTGCAGCCTGAAGATGTACGCGATTTTTGCCGTGGCAAGATTTCATGGTATAAAGTGCCACGCTATATTGCAAGTATTGAAGGCTTTCCTCTAACTGCCAGTGGGAAAATACAGAAATTCAAACTACGTGAAATGGCAGGTGAAATGTGGCCAGAGGCCATGCAAGCTCCCAAGGCTAAATAATGCTAAACAAAGTAAGACATTACGGTAGCAACGTTGTTCATATACCCTTAATATTGAAATGGTTATGTGTTATTGTGTTTGTTAGCTTATGTTTTGTTCCTTTTACCATGGCGCGTAACTTTGCTGAGTTTAGCATTAACATTCCAGATGATTGGAGCGTAACCACACAAAGCAACACTCATACACTTGCTGACCCTAAGGAGCACTGCAGTATTAATATTACTGTTGCGCCCAATCAAGGTGCATCCTTTAATGAGATGGCTATATTGCTATATCAAAGCATGCAGGGTAAAAGTCCTAAGGGTGACGATGATGGTTTTAGTTTTTTGATTGATACCAAGAGTGATGTGTTAAGTGCGGCGCGTTTTACCTATGTGCAGGAAAAACTCGTTTTTGTGATAGCCAGTGGAGCATGCAATAATTTTCAAAATATTGTTAGCAGTTTGAAGGTAAATGGCAGCACTGCTAGACCTTATCCTTTCTTAGTTCCAGAGCAAAATATTGCTACTCCATAGTGTAAATTTATTATGATTTTTCCTCTATCTGACACAAAAAAAGCCTTTGCAAAATTGCATATGGCTATACTCTTAGCAGGCTTTACTGGCATCATAGGCAAGCTCATTGATATGGGTGAGGTTATGCTTGTTTGGTATCGTATGCTTATGACTTCAGTTATTTTTGGTTTAATCTTGCTTATGCGCGGTAAGTTTGAGCGCGTAGGGTTTAAAGATTTCTTAAAAATTGGCGGTAGTGGCGCTCTTATTTGTGTGCATTGGTTGTTTTTTTATGCCAGTATAAAGCTTTCTAACGTATCTATTGGGGTGGTGTGTTTTTCATTGGTGGGATTTTTTACTGCCATTACAGAGCCTTTTTTATTGCGCACGCGCTTTTCTTGGCGTGAGCTTGCTTATAGCCTCTTAACTGTGTTTGGCATATTGTTAATTTTTTCCTTTGATGTGCGCTATAGGCTTGGTATTATAGCTGGAGTCATTGCAGCCTTCTTGGCAGCTCTTTATACAATTAGCATCAAGGGGCTTAAAGGCTATAGTGATAATGCTACGTTGTTTTATCAAATGAGTGGTGGCACTTTATTTTTAACTCTAATTTTGCCAGCTTGCATTAGCTATTTTGACATTACCTACCTTGTACCAAGCTTAAAAGATACGTTACTTTTATTTTGTCTTGCTACTTTTTGTACCATTGGTATGAGTTATTTACTCATTCAGAGCTTGCGCTATATTTCTGCATTTACTGTTAATTTAAGTTATAATTTAGAGCCGGTATATAGTATTATTATTGCTATAGCTTTTTTAGGTGAAGCTAGAGAACTTAATTTTGCATTCTATCTTGGGCTTGCTGTGATTATTTTATCAGTGTGTTTACAAAGTCTTTGGGTTATGCGCCATCAAAAAAGCCAAGTTACTTAGTTTTTTGGAGCTAAATATGAAATCTGTACTTACTACTTGTGGTTATTGTGGTTGTGGATGTAATTTCTATGTACAAGTGGAGGATGGACGCATTGTAGGCATTGAGCCAAAGCCTGACCACCCGGTAAGCCTTGGTATGTTGTGTGCCAAGGGTTGGCTTGGGCATGGTTTTGTGCAGCATCCTGATAGATTGCGCTCACCCATGCTGCGCCAAGATGATGGTAGTTTTGAGCCTGCTTCTTGGGACGAAGCCCTAAACTTCATAGCAAAGCAATGGAAGAAAACCCGTGCTACCAACCCAGAAAGCTTTGCCATTTTTAGCTCTGCCAGATGTACCAATGAAGAAAATTATTTAGCCACCAAGCTTGCTCGTGCGGTCATGCACACGCCACACATTGACCATTGCGCTAGGCTTTGACACAGCCCAACTGTGGCAGGTCTTGCCGCATCATTTGGTTCTGGAGCTGCTACTAATCCCTTGCAAGATATTGCCAAGGCTGATTGCATTTTTATTATTGGTTCAAATACCTCCGCCCAACATCCCCTAGCCTATGCCAGAGTGGTTAAGGCTGTGCAAAATGGGGCAGTGCTTATAGTTGCTGATCCGCGTAAAATTCCTGTGGCAGAGCTTGCAACTCATTATTTAGCCATTCGCCCCGGCGCAAATCTTGCGTTAATTAATGCTTGCTTACAAGTTATCATTGCAGAAGAATTATATGATGCTGACTTTGTAAAGACGCGTACTGAGGGCTTTGCGGATATGGCAAATTCTGTCAAGCATTGCACTCCAGAGTGGGCAGCAGCCATAACAGGTCTTGATGCAGAAAATATTTATACCATGGCGCGCACCTATGCCAAGTCTAAAAATGCCATGATTTTATACTGCATGGGGGTGACCCAACACGTAACCAGCACAGAAACGTGTCGCGCTTTGGCAAACTTAGCCATGCTTTGTGGTATGATAGGTCGCCCATCCGCAGGGCTTTTGCCTTTAAGGGGTCAAAATAATGTGCAAGGTTCTTGTGATATGGGGGCTCTGCCGGAAACATTGCCAGGATATGTACCTGCAGGCAGTGAACTTGCGTGGGATAGATTTTTCCCTACTTGGGGTGAGTTTGCTAATATGCAAGGCATGAAACTTACAGAAATGGTTCAAGCCATGCATGAAGGTAAAATTAAAAGCCTTTATATAATGGGTGAAAATCCCTTGCTTTCTGATCCAGATAGTGCCTCTACCAAGCAGGCTCTAAGCGGATTAGATTTTTTAGTTGTACAAGATCTTTTTATGACTGAAACCGCTAGGCTTGCTCATGTAGTTTTGCCAGCTTCTAGCTATTTAGAAAAGGATGGTACTTTTACTAATACAGATAGGCGGGTGCAACGCATTCGTGCAGCATTGCCAACATATGCCAGCTCGCGCCCTGATTGGCGTATCTTGCTAGATCTTATTGAGCATCTTGACTATGCTCATAATCTTAGCACGCCAGAAGAAATTTTTGATGAAATGGCTTCGCTTGTTCCCACATATGCAGGGATGAACTATGATCGCCTTGAAAAAGAGCAAGGGCTTTGCTGGCCTTGCTTGAAGCTAGATGATGGCCAAGAGCATATGGGCACACCTATATTGCATCAAGGCAGTTTTACTCGTGGTAAGGGCTTGTTTATGATCAATAACTTTGAAATTCGTGGCCAGCAAGCCTCAGAGGAATACCCATTTATCTTAGTAACAGGTCGTCTTGCTCATCATTATCACACCGGAACCATGACAAGGCGTTCTTGGGCTTTAGAGCGTGAAGCGCCGGCGGCATTGTTAGAAATGCACCCAGATGATGCTAAAAGTATTGGGGTTAAGGATATGTGGAAGGTTAGTGTGCGCTCACCCTATGGTTCGGTAGAAGTGCTGGTGCATGTGACTGAAGCCATAAGTCGTGGGCATGTATTTTTACCTTTTCATTTTGTAGAAAGTGCTGCCAATGAACTCACAAATCATAAATATTTAGACCCATTTGTAAAAATTCCTGAGTTCAAAGTTAGTGCTGTGGCCATTGCTGAGGCTTAATATTTAGAGTGAATATTATGGGGGTGAGAAAAGCTTTTGCTAACATCAAAAAGTTTTTTCCTACCACATCTTCCACTCCAAAACGCGTTATTATATTATAAATCATGTATTGATAGGAAAAAATATGTTTTATTTGCCCATGTCATCCTTACCAAAAGCCTTAAGCGAGTGGCATAAGAGTGCCAAGCTTTTTACACCACAAGGCAGTGCACAAAATGCGCATTTTGCCCCCTATGTGGAATCAGACACTCTTGTGCTTAATCCTGAAAGCTATGTTAATACAGCCATGTCGCCCAAGAACTTTGTTTTTGCAGAAAGTGAGGAATTATTTAGCTTTGAGGGTAAGGAAAGGCTTTTAATTAAGCCTGCTGATGTAGAGAGTAAGTTAAGTGATAATATAATTTTTGGGGTACGCCCTTGCGATGCTTATGCTCTTGCCTTTATGCATAAATTTTTTGGTGATGAGTATACAGATGTGCATCATGGCTTGCGTCAAAAACATCTTTTTGTAATAGCTATGAATTGCACTAAACCAGGGGAGCAATGTTTTTGTTCTGCCCATGGTGGTATTACTGGACCGTTTGCGTCACTTGAAGGAGTTGCTGGGTGTGACATAAGTCTTACGCCTGATT
>CAYJKC010000059.1:0-9994 GCA_964370675.1 uncultured Desulfovibrionaceae bacterium | reverse complement strand
AAAATGCAATTGGTGTCGATGAAATTGACACCAGCATTTTTGCAATATCCTCATAAGGTAGTGAATAACCAACAGTAGCTTGTTTTTGCTGAGTAAAAACAATAGCCACAAACAGATTATATTATGTTGATAGATGCTTCCGAGTTGCATTTTTTTGCATACGCATAAAAAACATAATTTTCTTGGTTATAGTTACAAATGGTAATGCCGTGATTATGTTGGCATTTTATTAAATTTGGCAATAGTATTTATCTAGCTTGTTAAGCTTGAAATTAATACCTGATGAGGGGTTTTGCTTTCTGATTGTGGCACCTGCAGACCAATGCGAGCTTCATGGTTAATAATAATTGGTCCCACAAGGTTTAAGGCAGTTTCTTCTGGCTTGCCTTCAGGTATAGTAACAGTAACCAGCACAGCTGTTTGCTTGATATTTTTAAGGCGCAAAAGTTTTTGTTCGGCATCACCAATTTTAATCTTGAAATCACTCATAAAGCTATATGGATCTGCCACCAGCAGTCCTACTTCTGGGTTATCCATACTTTGCAAAACAAGCAAGGGAGCATCAGGTCGTATTTGAAGCAATGTAAATTCATGCAAGCCTTCAAAGCCTGCTAGACCACGCGGAAAATAGATAACTTTATCCTTGTTTATGCTTCTAAGCCCTAAACGGGTTTGCACTTCTACTTCGTTTTCTCTTGCCATAAACTTGCCACCTTCAAGAGGTCTTCGTTACTTGTCTCTATGGCGAGACGGTTTTCTTCAGTTACACGCTTATATACTTCTTCCCTATAGACAGTCATGTCATTAGGAACATCAAGACCAATTTTGATTTGCTTACCTTGCAAACCAAGAATGGTGATGCGTATATCTTCGCCCACATAAAGGCTTTCACCGGGGCGTCGTGTGAGTATTAACATAGTTTATCCAAGTAGTTATTACACGAATTGGGTTAAATTAAGCTGCATTATCATAGATGATGACTTAAGCACTGTATTATATGTAAGCTCTTGCTTTGCTAAATTATTTAGCAATTCAGTCAAGTCTATATCTTCAGTATAACTCAAACGCTCTTGTTGGTCCAGCTTTTGAAAGCTAAGCATATTGGCAGCTAAATCAAGTCTATTATTTAAGCCCCCAATGCGCGTTGCCTCTGTTTCTACATGTTCATGAGCAGCGGTAAGGGTTTCTAATGTTGCAGCAATGCCATCAGAGTCATTATATTCGCAGTACGATATGAGTTGTCCTACCACTTCAAATAAATTTGGTCCAGCAACAGTTTGTCCATTATATTGGCCGCCAAAAATATCCTTACCCACTTGGTTTACTGCCACATAGGTATCTTCCATAATTTCATAGCCAAGGTCAGCGCGATCTGGATGAATAAGCATTTGCGTTCCAGCCGCAATGGGACCTGGAGCTGCTGCTGTGGGTGAATTAGAAAGTTCCATAAACCCACCAGGTAGTGCTAAGCGTGTGCTACCGGTTGCTGGAGTTGGCACTTGGCTTGTGGCCGCTATCCAAGTTTGCCCACCGTCGGAGCTATAAGAATAATTGATAATCGATCCAGCAGCATTAAGGTCTGCATCTGTATCTAGGCGCACCAATGTATTGCTTGAAAATACACCTTGGGTATTAATGGAAATATCAGTGCTAACTCCACTTAGCACGTCAACTCTACGAGGTTGCAAATCAATTTGCATACCTGCTGTTAAAGCGCTTGTGGTGGCATTACTTGTATCAAGCTCAATGGTTAATCTATCTCCATTAATATCTTCAAAGGGTAGCTCTACCTTGCCATCTGGTACTTGAGGTGGGGGTGGGTTTGGCACTGTAGATGTATAGTTTTGTACAGTACCGTCACTGTAAGTAACGCTGTAGTTTATGGCAGAGCCAGGCACAGTTAGGTCAACATCTGCACCAAGAGTAAAGATAACATTATCGGTAAGTGAGCCTACAACAGTAGTGCCTAAGCCTTCTGGAGCACCTGTTGTTACACCATAAATATTTCTGTCATTATCATCACCTTGATATACTGCTGTAGGGTGAACATATAAAAATGTACCATCATCAGAATAAATATTATCTGTTCTTGTGGCACCTTGTACAGTTGAGCCAGGGCGAATATCTAAAGTTACACCATCCATGGTTAGGCTAGTTTCACCAGCATTCATGGTGGCGTCATTCCAAGTATCACCGCCATTATCACTCCATTGATAAGTAAGTGCATCTACTCCCACTGTACCTGAGCTTGTAAAACGCACAGCCATAGTGTTTTCGCTATCACCGCTAACAGTTACTGTGCTTGTATCAAAGGTGCCATCCTTACTAATAACGCTAAGCCCTTGTTCATAGGCATTATCATCATATTTTTGACCTGCAAAAATAGACTTACCTTCAAATTCCATATTAGAGAGGTTAAGCAATTGTCCAAATAATTCTTCAATTTGAAAGCTAATTTGTTCTCTATTTTCAGCAGTCATAGTTTCAGATGCAGCTTGTTCTGTGAGGGATTTTATTTCCGCTATGGTGGTACTAACAGACTGTAGGGTAGAGTCAGCTAGTTGCAACCAACCGTAAGCAGTGTCTACATTGCGTTCAAATTGTTCTGTGGCAGCAATATCAACGCGTGAGTTAAGAACAAGAGCTGCGCCTGCAGGATCATCTGAAGGGCGATTAATTTGCTTTTGAGAGCCACCTTGAATATTAGATTCTAATAGCGCACCCAAGGAAGACTGCATATTTTGCAGTGAATTGTTATATATCATACTATTGGTAACGCGCATAATAAACTCCCTTTGTTCCTATTATTGCTTTAAACCAAGTAAAGTTTGAAGCATTTCATCAGCTGTGGTAATGAGCTTTGCCGCAGCAGTATAAGCATGTTGAAACTTAATTAAATTAGCCATTTCTTCGTCAAGGTTTACACCAGATACTGATTGTTGTTGGGCGTCAAGATCGTTGGCAAGAGCTGTATTATATTCAGCATTGGTATGAGCTGTACGTGTGTCTGCACCTACCTTAGAAACAAATGTGCTGTAGTATTCTGAAATACTTTGATCACCTGTGGTACGCCATACGGTAGAAATTTGAACCTTGTCTGACATTAAGTTGCCAATACTTGCAGCAAGAGAGCTTGCATTGGCATTGTCCCCGGGGTTAACTTCATTACTACCATCTACATAACCAGCATTAATGCGGTTTAAGTCTGAGTGTACATCGGTATCAACGGCAATGTTAGTAGCATTGTTACCTTGGAAAAAGCTATTTAGACCAAGAGCTGCTATTAAACCGCTAGAGTCAGTGCCCATGGCAAATTCAAGATCAGGATCATTCATCTCAAGGCTTAGCTTATTATCAAGAATGTTGGCTGACAATATACCGCCATAAGCATTGTTAATGGCAGCAGCTACATCTTCAAGACTATGTGTTGCAGGGTCAAAATTTTGTATGCCGGCAGTTGCAGGGTCAAAATCTACCGGTCCGCCTGTATAATAACTACCATTTTCTTTGTCATAAAAGTGGAAATTAATGCTACCTTCTTGAAGTTTATCAGCAAAGTGTAAACCGCTTTGTGGTGTACCAAGAGCTATGTCTGTAGTACTTACTTCTTCAGTGCCGGTGTAAAAGCTCATATGTTCAATGCTACCACCTTGGCTGTGCAGTCTATTTACTTCCCAAATTAAGGCGTTGGCAACAGCGTCAAGCTCATCTTCATAGCGTCCAATATGTTCATCACGCACGGTAAAATTTGCAGTGATGCTTCCGCCACTTAGGCGATCTTGATTTTCTGTACCATCAAAATATGTTTGTGGAGTAATATTTTGTGGACCACGGGTAGGTTCTATCCAATATAAGCCACTTTTGGGCATAATATTAAATTTATCACCAGTGGTAAAATTATCTGTTTCATCAAAAGCAATATTAATATTATGTACTAAGATAGGGTCAACTTCACCGTCCCCATTATCATCAGTTACTTCAAAAACTGTTTCTGTACCATCTTCATTGCGAAGCCAAGTTTTGCCACCATCTAACGATACACGAAATGTAGGGTTAGCAGGGTCACCAATGGCGCCGGCATTGCCACCGCTTAGCATTTCAACAGTGTATTCACGAGCATCTTCCCCATCAAAAGTAATGGAACCAGTATAGGTGGAGTCGGGGGTTTTATTACTTTCTGATTGTGGACCCAATATTTCTATGGAGAAGGTTTCATGCCCTTGCACCAAAGGAAAACCATTGGAAAGACTAACGGTTGTATTATAGCCATCTTCATATTGCACATGTATATCCACAAGGGTGGCAAGTTCACGAATGGCAACATCACGTTTATCTAAAAGGTCGTTAGGGTTACTAATTCCTTCAATGGTATTTTGTGTAATTTGTTGGTTTATATCAGCAATACTTTCAACAAGTTCATTAACTCTATCTACATCCACTTCAATAGCCAAATCCATTTGATTGCGAATTTGGTCTAAATCTTCCATGGATTGGCGCAACAGTAGACTTAGGTTATCAGCATTCGAAATCAAATTTTGTCTTGTGGCTGGATCATCTGGGCGTAAAGCAAGATCTTGCCAAGCTGCAAAAAATTCGGTCATGCTATTGCTAATACCAAGGCGATTTGCTTCGTTAAAAATGCTTTCAACGCTGGTCATAGTAGTGGATTGCTCTTCCCAGCGTGATGAGTCGGTATATTTATCTAAAAAAGAAACTTCAATAAATTCATCAAAGCGGCGCAACACCTGCACAGCATCAACACCCATGCCTTGAGAGCCTGGCTTACCAGTAAGGGCATAGGCATCTTCAAGCTGCACATATTGGCGAGAGTAACCAGGGGTATTAACATTAGCAATGTTATTACCAGTGGTTGCAATGGTGTTTTGCTGTGCATTGAGGGCAGATTGCCCAATATTAAATAGACCATTAATAGACATTAAAGCCTCCCGGAAATTAGGGCAGCTTGTGGCCTTTGTTGAGCGCCCATAAAGCCACGTCTACCATAGGTAGGGGCAGGCTTTGGCACTATATGACTATGCAATTCTTGCATAAGACGCTGGCTTTGATCAAGTAAAGCTAATGATAATTGAGCGTTACGTGAAGCATTGCGTGAGGCTTGTTGTTCATTTCTATCAATGCTTTTAAATATAGTGCGTAAGGTGTCGCCTTGTTCTTTAGGTAAAAGTTCAGCATAGTGCATAAGCTTTCCACCATCAAGAATGCTTTTAATTAATTCTTTTTCTACAGCTAATTGGCGAATAAGTTCATGCACACTAAATTCTAAAGACACAACTTCATCAGTCTTACGCTCACGCAAGTAACCGTATTCTTCGTCAAGAAGACTTACTAATAGTTTTAAACCTTGGTCTTGGCGCTTTAATGTGTCGTATATGCGTGTGTACATGGTCTTGCCCTCAATTTTTACAGGTAAAATATGCCTGTTTACTATATTTAAAATAATTGTTGCAAATTTTATGCCGTAATCATTTATCCTTCATTTTTAACTAAAGTGGTATTTCCAACCACGGGAGCTTGTGCATTTTGCACTGCTGCATTTTGTGCTGTCTGTTGCGCGTTTGGATCAATTATCGTTGCAGTGGGTGCATTGGCAGCGTTTTGAACAGGTTGGCTACCATGAGGTGATACTTGCTTTGAACCATAAGGGTATGCTGGTGTTGCTAAATTATGCACCACTGGTTGACCAGAAGTTAGGTAATGGCTGTTTGACTTACGTTTAGCACGCTCGTTAGCTGGCAAATTAGTTGTGTAGGTGGTGCGTATAATATGTGGTTGAGTGCTGTCTGCAGGTTGAGTACTAGTTTGTGATTGTGCACCAGCTTGCGTTTGTAAGGTACTTACTCCACTGTTAGCGGGGCTAGCATTTGGTTGCACAAAGGCATTTTGAATTTGTAAGGCATGCCCACTTACAGCACCAGTGGTGTTTGCCATGGTGCTTGTATTATTATGAGGGCTTGGCAAAACTCCATGCAATGGTGGTGTATTTGAAGCTTGCAGTGTAGCATTTCTAGCGCGCTCCACACCTGTTGGTAAATTTTGAGCGGCGCTGCTAACTTGTTTAGCTTGTATATTTGCCAAATATTGTTCAACTATGGTATTATTATCATGAGAATTTTTATCGTCATTTAGTACCCGCTGGTTTTCTGCCTTAGCTCCCTCAGGCACATTGCCCATAAGTGGGGCTGAACCTTCATATATGTTATGGGCTTCATTTTGAGCGGGCTTAACTTGTGCCACTTGCACAGGATTCTCAGCTTCCTTATTTTCATGTTGTGTAATTATTGTAACACTTTTGCCTGTAGGTGAAGTTGTTTCTATTATCTTTATTGTTTCAGGTTTAGAGGCTGTGGTTGGAACTACTGGAGCATTATTTGCCTTTGCCACTGCTACAGCGTCCTTTGACATATCGGACGATTCTTGCTTTGACTTTGAATCTGCAAGGTTAGTGTTTTGTAGTGGTATAAGCGGAGTAGCATTAATTTCAAATCCCTTAGACTTGCTTACAGCATCAGCTGTGGTTTTACTAACTGCGGCTAAGTTCTTAGAAAGTTGACCATACATCATATCAGCAAGACCAATGCCACCAGAAGATGCCATTTCCTTGGCTAGTTCTTGGTCATACATGCTTTGCCAAAATTTTTCTTCTCGTCCCACCAAAGGGTTTTCTTGTGGAAGGGTGGCGCGCATTTGTTGCCACATTTTTTGAATAAAAATAGATTCAAAGCCTTCGCAAGCCTCGCGTAATTTTTTTTCTTTTTCTGCAGGGCTTATATTACTCTTGTTAAGAGATGTAACTTGATCTTGCTTAAATTTAAGATCTTGGGTTTGCATTTGCCCCTTAGTTTGTAACATATCTAATGGAGTAGTTGACATATTAAATTACCTCCAAATCCGCGTGTAGAGCACCAGATACTTGTAATGTGCGTAATATGGAAATAAGGTCACGCGGTGTTGCGCCAATGGCATTAAGTCCATCGACTAACTCTTGTAATGTTGCCCCTTCTACTGTCATGAGTCTGCGGTTTTCTTCTCGCACATTGACGGCCGTTTGAGGGGTGACAACAGTTTGGCCTTGTGAAAATGGACCAGGCTGTGAAACTTGCTCAGTTTCTTGAACAGTAATTTGCAAGTTGCCGTGTGCTACAGCTGTTTGTGAAATACGCACATTACGTCCAAGAACAACAGTTCCAGTTTTTTCGTCAACAACTACTTTAGCTGGGGCATCAGGTGAAATTTCAATATTTTCTAATGATGCCATCAATGGAACCATGTTATTTTTATATTGAGGAGGTATGGCAATTTCTACAGTAGATGCATCGGTAGCTCTGGAAAATGGTCCACCCATGGCAGCGTTTAAGCGTTCAGATATTTTTTGTGAGGTACTAAAGTCAGCTATGCGCATGCTTAGGGTTAGGCTTTCTTGATCGTTAAATTCAAAGGGTATACCGCGCTCAACGATACCACCTCCGGGAATGATACCAACCGTGGTAATATTTTTTTGGGTCGCAGCAGCAGCACCACCAGCAGAAAACCCACCCACAGTTAAAGAGCCTTGCGCTAACATATAGGTTTTACCGTCAACACCTTTAAGTGATGTTTGTAAAAGCACACCACCTAATAAAGAAGTCGCATCACCGATTGAAGAAATTGTAACGTCAAGGCGTGTACCTGGTTTGGAAGAAATAGGCATGCGCGCAGTAACCATAACCGAGGCCACGTTTTTGACTTTAAGCTTATCTGGGTCCACCCCAACGCCCATTTTATCCATCATATTAGCAACGGATGAAGTGGTAAACACTGTATTGGTTTTATCACCAGTGCCACTAAGACCAACTACAAGACCATAGCCTATAAGTTGATTGTCTCGCACCCCAGAAAATGTAGCAATATCTTTAATGCGTACAGCATGTGCTGGCATGGCTAAACCAAGGATGACACCTAGTACCAAAATAACTTTTATATAATGTATGCGAGTCAAAAACATGACACTTTCTCCTTTCAAGGGTTTTCCTAAAGGAGAGAATGCACAAAGTGTTCCATTAATGCGCCACTTGGTTTTTGTTGATATAAACTATTGAAATATATTTTTTTGTTTAGGGTCTTGCGGCTGCACGAAATTTAGAGCTACAAGACCCTTGTTATTTATGTAGCCTGAGCTAATAGATCATCATTGCTAAGACGAGTGGTATGGTCTGGATTAGTGTAAGCAAATTTTACATTGCCCGCCGCATCTATAATAAACACAGCCGGCACTGGTAAATTATGATGAGTTTGTCCAGAGGCTTTTTCAAGATCAATATTGTATTTTTCAAGATATAAAGCAACTGTTTCGTCATCTACATGAAATGCAAGACCAAACTTGTCAGCAAGTTCTACGGAGCTATCAGAAAATAATGGGTAGTCAAGTTTTCTACTGGTATGGGATTTTTGTAAACCCTCTGGTAGGTCTGGGCTAATGCCAAGCACAGAGTAGCCGCGTTCATTTAAGGTGGAGAGGATGAAGTTTGCTCCCGCTAACTGCGTGAGGCAAAAGCGTCACCAGTCACCACGATAAAAAATAATCACAGCAGGTTTGTTGTTTAGCACTTCTTTAAGGCTGGTTTTGTTGCCATCCATAGTGATTAGATCACCGTCAGGCGCACTGCTCCCAACACTTAGGGGGATGATTTGTTCAGCTGTTGCAGCAATAGTCATGGAATACCTCCGAGTTAAATGTACTAGAATGTAAGATTTCTCACCTAGCTACAATCTTTGCATGAGGCATAAAAAAATTCAACAAAAAAATATATAACTTAAAAAGATAATTCGTGTTTGCTAATATCTTTCGCTCATATTTCACAAGGACTGTAAAAGGTAACCTGCTCATGCTCTATGAGAAATTGGTTTTTTAGCACTAACTATCTTCAGTGGTAACGATGCTATATTATTAATGTTTTAGTAGTTTAATTCAAAATACAACATATGTTATAGTCGTTTTAGATGGCAATCACCCCATGCACGCAAGGCGTGTAGTACCGGAGAAAGTGTTTTACCATATTCGGTTAATGTATATTCTACTTTTGGCGGCACCTCGGCATAAATAGTTCTATTTATAATGCCATCTTCCTCAAGCTCGCGCAGTTGATTGGTAAGCATACGCTGAGTAATTTTGGGGATTAATTTTCGAAACTCACCAAAGCGTAAGAGGTTATTCTCGATGAGCTTAAAAACAATAACGGCTTTCCATCTTCCGCCTATCACAGTTAAGGCGGTCTCTACTGAGCAACCACATGGTTTAGAATATTCTCGTGCCATTTTTTTCTTCCTAAAAAAGCAATAATTTCAACAAAGGTATATTTTTTGTAAGTATATTATTTTTTTGTGCCTACTTGCACATAATACGTGTGTTCTTTTATATAATTAATATGTGTATGGCAAGCAGTACATATGTTTTTTAGATACATTATCAGTCTGTTACAAAAGTCGATTTTGGACAGATTGTTATAATTCAAACCATATAACTTAGGAGAAAATATGTCTATTTCACGTAGAAATTTTTTACAAGGCTCTGCCCTAGTGGCCAGTGTTGCGGCTTTCACCGCACCTGCAGCAGTTTTTGCCAGTGAGCAAAAAGAAATGGGAGCAATTAAGGCAATTATGACTAGGCGCAGCATTCGTGGCTTTACGGAGCAGCCTGTCACCGAAGAGCAAATTGAAACCATTTTACGTGCAGCCATGGCAGCCCCTAGTGCATATAATGAACAACCCTGGGAGTTCATTGTTGTAGATGATAAGACTAAGCTTGAGGCAATTTCTAAAATTAATAAATACGCACTTTTTGCTAAAAATGCTCCCGTGGGCATTTTAACTTGTGTGGATTTCAATAAAGTAAAGCATCAAGATCAAAGAAATTATGGTATTATTGATGTTTCCATCGCAACGCAAAATATTTTGCTTGCCGTACATGCTCTTGGGCTTGGTGCAACTTGGACGGGAA
>CAYJKC010000058.1:0-10117 GCA_964370675.1 uncultured Desulfovibrionaceae bacterium | reverse complement strand
ACTAAACTATAATGCTTGGTAGTCATATTGTCGTTTACAGTAAAGCTTACGCCAATCGTCTTTAAAGCAGCTCTGGTTTGTTTTTTATACTCAAGGCAATACATTTTATAAAAGCAATTTCTACACATAAAAAAAGCACGTTACCATGCAGATAACGTGCTAAAAAACATCTTACAAATAATGTAAATTTATTTAAAACTAGTTTAAGCTTTCTTTTAACTGTTTACCTGGGCGAAACTTTACACTTCTGGACGCAGGAATGGTAATGGCTGCACCAGTACGAGGGTTGCGACCTTGACGAGCCTTTCGATTTTCAACTACAAAAGAACCAAACCCAACTAATGTAAGTTTTTCTTCTTGTTTAAGACCAGCAGAAATTGCTTCAAGGACAGCATTTAAAGCGCGTTCTGCAGCAGCCTTAGTAATACTGGCATTACCAGCAATTTTTTCAACTAAATCAGCCTTTGTCATTTACTTCCTCCTAAACCTTTAAACATGTTTAACTCATTCAAAAAACCCTATGTTAACATACTAAAGAACAAAGAGTTATCCCAAACCACAATCCACTCACTAAAACAAAAATACGTCATGCTATAAAGTCACTTTTCAAAAAAACGTACACAATTACAAAGCTAAAGCATAACATCAATACGTATTCAAACTATAGTGGCAAGCAACATAACTGCACCCAAAAACCAACGCATAAACCTTGATTTATATACATTACACTGCCTAATTAGTGAAACATGACTACCCTATAAAGTCAAGCCTCTGTATGAAATTAATTGTGAAATGGCACAAAAATTTTCTGGACTAAGATTTTCTGGTCTTTTTTGCAAATCTATACCCAAACGATCTAATGCAAGCAGACAATTTTCAGCCTTATGATGCTTAAATATTGTACCTAATTGTTTGCGCCTACTTTGAAAACACATCTTAATTAAACGAGATAGCTCCAGCGGATTTTGCGGACGCGTTCCCTCAGATACTGGCACAAAACTAAGCACAGCCGAGTCTACTTTTGGAGGTGGAGAAAAAGCCTTTGGACCAACAGTAAATCCCCATGTAGGACTTACAAAGCTTTGAGTCCAAACTGAAAGAGCACCATAATCCTTAGTATTGGGTTTAGCTACTAGGCGTAAACCAACTTCTTTTTGCACCATAAATACTGCTCGTTGAAGACCACGTGCTCTCTCAAAAATATCCCACATAAGTGGTGATGCAACATTATATGGCAAGTTACTAATTATTTTCCAAGGATTATCCAAGGTTATATTTTGCCATGGCATGCATAGGGCATCCATAATCACAGTTTGAGTGTTGGGGTTAGCTTGCTTTTGCCTTTCTTTAGCCCAGTGATTATCTTTTTCAATGAGTATAAGTTTTTGCAAACAAGACTGTTGTAACAGATTAGTCAAAGCCCCAGGACCAGGTCCAATTTCTATTATATTATCATCAGGTAATATATCTAAAAGACGCACTATATTTTGAGAAATATTTTTATCTCTTAAAAAATGTTGCCCTAGGCTTTTTTTGGCTCTTGGTTGCATATAATTTATGTTTTGACTGAAGTAATCTTTATTAGACTGTATCAAATTTAGCAAATTGCATCATAAGTCCAGCACGCCCTTGAGTGACAGAACGCAAAGACGTAGAAAAACCAAATAGGCGTGCCAATGGCGCTAAACCTTGAATGAGCTTTTGCCCATGACCTTGGCTTTGCCCATCCTTACCCTTATCTTCAAGATTTTCAATACGCCCTCCGCATGCATTAAATAAACCAATGGCAGCGCCTAAAAATGGTTCTGGCACTGAAATTTCAACTTGCATAATTGGCTCAAGTATTTGAGGATTAGCCTTAGTTAATGCCTCGCGTAACGCAATGCCGGCTGCCATATGATAACCAGGTGCTGTGGATGCGCCTTCACGCTTTTCTAAACGCTCAATGCAAACCTTAACATCCTGCATGGGGTAACCTGTTAAAGGACCACTTTGCAAGCTATCTTCAATGCCTTGCACTGCAGCATCAAGCCATGCTTTATTTAACCCAAACTTAGCACACGCCCGCACATCATTAACACAATCTGGCGGCAAAAATTCACCAAAACAAATTTCATTACCATTGCCCCTTGCTAAGGGTTCAATATTAATTGATACCTTACCAAAATGATGTTCCTTGCCAAGCTCACGATCAAACTCTGCCTCAGCAGTAGCCAGGCTTTGGATAGTTTCGCGGCAAACCACCTGCGGCTGACCAGCTCTTGGACTAATGCCATATTCACGCTTAATGCGCTCCAAAATAACATCAAGGTGTAACTCTCCCATGCCAGAAAGCATGCGGTGCATAGAACCATCATCAATGCTTACTCTTAAAGTGGGGTCCTCTGTGGTATATCGCTCTAAAGCTTCATCAAGGCTTGCACCTTCATCTGCATTGCGCGGTTCAAGAGCCAGGGTAATGACTGGTTCATAATTAGCAATGCTTTCAAGGCGTAAGGGATGTTTTTTTAAACAATAAGTTTCACCAGTATTAGCTGAGCGCAAACCAACCACGGCAACAATTTCACCACAAAGGGCTTTATCTAATTGTTCACGGTGATCTGCATGCATACGATAAATGCGACTCACCCTATCTTCACATGCGGCGTTGCTATTATAATAGCTTACACCTTCTTGTATTGTGCCGGCATAAATACGCATAAAGCTAAGCTTGCGCCCTGCATCCATAAGCACCTTAAAGACTAAAGCCGTAAAAGGAGCCTCAGGATCTGCTGCAATAAGTTGCTCTGCATCTTTCGCATCATATGCTATAGTATCTTTTGCATCAGAAGGGGCTGGTAATAGTTCACAAACGGCATCTAGCACCATTTGCACACCAGCATTACGCAAGGCAGAACCACAGAGCACAGGTGTTATTTTACGCGCTAAAGTAGCTCTGCGTAAGGCTGCATAAATATCTTCAATGTTATAGCTCTTACCTTCCAGATATATTTCTAAAAAGCTATCATCAGCCTCTGCCAAACTTTCTAAAAATTTTTCTCGCCACGGAGCGACAATTTTAGCTTCGCTCGCACTTAAAGGAGTGCGACTTATAGTGCTACCTTGGTCACTAAAATCAAGACGTTCTTCGCGCACTATATCTAAAATGGCCTCAAAATCCTCACCTTCACCTAGGGGCATGGTCAACAAAATAGTTTTTGTTTGTAAACGATTTTGCATAGAATCAAGCACGGCCGCAAAGTCTGCTCCAGCACGGTCCACCTTATTTATAAATGCCACCTTTGGCACATTGAAATTCTCTGATTGCCGCCATACGGTTTCTGACTGCGGCTCCACCCCACCCACAGCACAAAAAACCCCAATGGCACCATCTAAAACCCTTAAACAACGCTCCACTTCAATGGTAAAGTCCACATGCCCTGGAGTATCAATAATATTAATATTATACCCTTGCCATTCACAATGGGTGCAAGCCGACGCAATAGTTATGCCACGCTCTTGTTCTTCCGGTAAGTAATCCATGGTGGCAGTGCCTTCATGCACTTCTCCTAAACGATGAATCTTTTTAGTATAAAAAAGAATGCGCTCGGTTAAAGTGGTCTTGCCGGCATCAATGTGCGCTATAATTCCAATATTACGCAACTGTTGAAGGTATTTAGCAGTGTTTACTTTGGCATTACTCATCATGCTCATCCATTAAAGTTTTAGCCCTTAAAAAAGTATTTTGAAAAAAATCCCTATTGAGTTGCCTATGCACATAGCAAGCTTGCATGTTGTGACCCCAGTGTTGCGAAAATGTGCAAGATTCTTGCTTCATGTCACTATTTAGCTCACCATAAAATGCTTCTACGCAAGGCTCACTTTTTTTAACAAATACAGCATCCCCTTGAGCCCAACGTAGCAAATCTTCTTGAGCTTTGTCCACTTGAGCATATATGCGTGGAGGTGACGGCTCAGACCATATGGGAATTTGCAAGGTCTTAGCTTGTGATTGCAAACTGTCAAAGCTAGCATCTTGCCCCAAGAATAATATGCGACCTGCATAAGCTTTTGACTTGCACGAAGATAAAGCAGCCTCAAGAATACTGAAATTACTATAACTTATGCCATATACATCTTCTACACCTAATAACTCTAAAGCCAATAGCAACGATGAATTGGGTTTTGTAGTGGCATGCACCACAAAAATTTTGGGTACTTGTGCCATGCACGCTGGCATTAAAGCTGCCACCAGACGCGCAGAAGATGCATAATTATCAGCGCAAATGCAAAGCGTAAAAGGTACAGGATTTATTTGCTTAGATACCATGTAACCTTTGGCTTGATAAGAATTCTCTATACTTCTTTTGCTTGCGCCTTCACCATTTAAACTATGAAAAGCAATGGCATTTTTTATAGAAGCGCGTTGAACGGGGCTTGAATTTTCATAAGCCTTGGCGCGCAAAGCATCATCTATGGCAAAGGGAGATAAAAGGTCTGCTAAGCTATGCATATTTTACCTTAGTCTACTAAGCTAACCTTGCACCATATGAGCTAAGCTTGCCATTAAAGTATATTTACGTAACTTGTCACGCTCTTTACAAAGCTTTAAATCCATGTCTGGCAAAAGCACATTTTCTCCGCATTCTAACAATGAAAGCACTGGCGCATCTGCTTTAGCATATGCTTTATATTCGGGGCTTAAATTAAAACCGCTTTTCCAAGAAAAACTCTCCATGCCCATAGGAATAGTGGCACAGGAACAATCACTATCTACTGCCATTTGCACTACACGTGTATCAATATAAATCAGATGTGCACCATCTAAGGCAAGGTTTGGCTCTCTGGTCATAAAAACCTTAGCCCCAGACTTTAAAGCTATGCCGGTTTGATGATGATCAGGATCTCCCCATGGTGGAACAGCCATAAATAATTCAAAAGGAGCATATATAGCCGCCTCAATAAGTGATTGACCAAGCCCTCCTACAGCACCAATGACACATACTCGAAAACTATCAAGCGAGATATCTGGAGAGCCATCTAGTGAACTGCTCAAATTTTGAAAAAATGCCACATCGGCAAGGGCTGCCCAAGGTGAATTTATGGGACTATAGCCTGTAAACCAAACGCCTTTGCCATGGGCAGTAAGAATATCAAGAGCTGGATCATTAAAACCGCAAGTTATATGTAATGAACCTTCCTTGGTTTTGCTAGCTTTTTCCTCTAAACCTTGCGTGTCTAGGCTTGCACAATTATATACTGTCATATGCAAACCAAGTGACTCTAACATTTGCAAAAAGACCGCAGATTCAGGACCATCCTTAGGTCCCTTCCAAAGAAATATATTAGTATTTGCAAGTGTTTTTTTCCAAGCTTCATATTCACCTTCGGCTGCAGCACGAACATCATGCTGGAGCTTCCAAAAGTCATGCTCACCCAATTGTAAAATGCGTAAGAAATTTTTATCCATTATATACTCCTTGATTGTATCACTCTCTATGATTATTATGTAATTTAAACTAAATTTTAACTTATTCTTTTAAACTAACTCAGATACGCCTTAGACGCAAGGGTTCAATTTATAGGAAGCAATAAATGCATCAAAAAGATATACATACATCATGGCAACGTATCTATCGCACTCACTATACAAATCGCCATGGTGAAACATCATTTCAAGTGGTTGTTGAAGAAAGTGATATTCATGTTATCGCTGAGCATAACCTTGCAAGCCCCATGCTTGAAACTTTACGAGGTTTACGTGCTGACATTAAGGCTTGGCAACTACTAAACCCTGATTTTAGATCTTCACTCATGCCTTTGCCCATACCCAATAATGCACCACAAGTCATAAAACATATGTATGAAGGAGCAAGCAAAGCAGGCGTTGGACCATTTGCCGCAGTAGCAGGAACCATAGCGCACTTATTAGCACAAAGCTATATTGATCAATCACCTAACATTATAGTTGAAAATGGTGGAGATATTTATTTGTATTCAAAATATTCTCGTGTAGTTGCACTTTTAACTGATCCTAAAGGCGGACCAAGCCTTGGGCTTAAACTTACAAAGGAGGACTTTCCTCTAGCGCTTTGTGCATCATCAGCAACTATTGGACACTCCCTTAGCCTTGGCTGTGGTGAGCTTGCTGTGGTTAGATCAAAAAATGGAGCACTAGCTGATGCCGTAGCCACAGCTCTTGGTAATCGTTTAAAAAATTCATCTTCTATAGAGCCTGCCATAGAATTTGCACAAGGCATTAGTGGTATTGATGGAGTGTTTATACAATGTGACGATAATATTGGTATTTGGGGTAATATGACTTTAACACAGGTTTAAACGTTGTATAGTCGTTAGTATGCATACGACATCCTGATTCACTAATTTATCCAACAATGTTGGAGGTTCGGTAAAGTTTTTTTTAGCGGCTCGGCACTTCCGCGTTGCCCTCGCCCGTTGGGTCGGGCTCCGCTTCACAGCCGGCTAATTGCTTAAAAAGAACCCCAACAACCAACATATTCTTATCAAAATAAGCGTGACTGACAAAAAGTTTAAAATTTGAATACCGTGCTATTATGCATAGGACAATTGATGTATCAGGCTAAAATAAAAAAATTACACCTAAAAACTTGAAAAGTTTACATAGAACATGCGCTTGACATTTTTGTAAGTTAATGCATATTTGTAATATATGGCAAAAATACATTGTTTAAAAATATTTTAAGAAGGTAATATGTTTAAAAAATCATCTAACACTTCATCAGAAAACAAATCTATGTTCCGTGAATATGCCGAAGCACTAATTATTGCACTTATTTTAGCTTTTTTTATTCGCACATTTTTAGTACAAGCTTTTAAAATTCCATCTGAATCTATGCTTGAAACTTTGCAAGTGGGCGACCATTTGTTAGTCACCAAGTTTGCCTATGGCGTTAAATGGCCCTTTAGTAACGAATACATCATAGAAGGTTCTGATCCTGCTTATGGTGATGTAATTGTTTTTGAATTTCCAAAAAATCCAAGCCTTGATTATATTAAGCGTGTGGTTGGACTTCCTGGTGATGTAATTGAGCTTAAAAATAAGCAATTTTATCGCAATGGAGAACCCATTAAAGAAGACTATGTTCGTATAAGTGATCCTGCGGGTATATATCCAACACGTGATATTTTTGGACCATTTACAGTACCTGATGGGCAATATTTTGTTATGGGTGACAATAGAGATAATTCTGAAGATTCGCGTTTTTGGGGTACGGTTGAAAAATCTGCCATAAGGGGCAAAGCTTGGCGTATTTATTGGTCGGCAGAAAACTTGTCTAACATACGCTGGAATAGGTTACTTAAAACTGTGGAATAAAAATGATTGTCAATTTAGCTAGCGCTAGCTTACATGGTGTAGATGCTTTACGTGTTGATATTGAAATAGATATAACACGTCATGGCATCCCTGCATTTACCATGGTGGGTCTTGCTGAAGGGGCAGTACGCGAGTCTAAAGAGCGTGTTTTTACTGCTTTGCGTAGCTGTGGGTTTAAATTACCACCGGCACGTATCACAGTAAATCTAGCTCCAGCTGACAGAAGAAAAGCAGGCGCTGGATATGACCTACCCTTAGCTCTGGGTTTGCTTGCGGCTATGGAAATTATACCCCCAGCATGCCTTGAAGGTTGGTTTTTTGCAGCTGAGCTTTCCTTAACCGGTAAACTTAAACCAGTGCCCGGAACATTACCCCTTGCAATTTTAGCACGCAATCAGTCTGCTAAGGGTATTATAGTATCACCTGCTAACGCTCAAGAAGGTGCAGTAGTCCAAGGTTTAGCTGTTTTTGCACCAAAAGACTTAATTGAATGCATTTCCATCTTACAAAATTCCGAAAATGAAACTGCTTGCATAGCAGAAGCCCCCTCTTATCAAGAACAAAGTTATGCCTTTGATTTTGCTGATGTAAAAGGACAAATGGCTGCTAAAAGGGCTTTAGAAATTGCAGCAGCCGGAGGACATAATGTATTGCTTATTGGACCTCCAGGCTGTGGAAAAACTATGCTTGCCAAGCGTTTGCCAAGTATATTGCCTCCACTCTCTTTTGAAGAAGCCCTTGAAGTCACTAAGATTTATAGTGTAAGTGGGAAACTACCTCCAGATGAAGGGTTGATGCACTTACGCCCATATAGGGCTCCGCATCACACTATATCTGATATTGCGCTCATTGGTGGTGGCAACTTGCCAAGACCTGGAGAAGTTAGCCTAAGTCATCGTGGAGTTTTATTTTTAGATGAATTTCCTGAATATAAAAAATCCACCCTTGAGGTTTTGCGCCAACCCTTAGAAGATGGTGTTGTAACCATTGCAAGAGCAAGCCAATCAGTGACATTTCCTGCGGCGTGCATGTTAGTAGCCGCTATGAATCCTTGTCCCTGTGGCTATTTGGGTGACCCAACACACACTTGCACGTGCTCTACACAGCAATTAGAAAGATATAAGAATAAATTATCTGGTCCTATGTTAGATCGTATTGACTTACATATGGAACTATCTGCTGTACCCTATGATGATTTACGCCATACAACAAATTTAGAGGGTAGTTCAGCATATATTCGAGCAAGGGTATTAAAGGCTCGCGCTATACAAACAAAGCGTTATGAAAATACGCCTTGCCTTTATAATGCGATGTTAAGTGGGGCATTACAAGAAGAACATTGTGCACTTGATTCAGAGGGTGACGCCATTCTTGGGCATTTAGAACGTAATCTTGGTCTTTCTGCTAGATCCTTAGTGCGTGTTATACGCATTGCACGCACCATTGCAGATTTAGAAGCAGCACCGAACATACTATCAAGTCATGTGCGTGAAGCTGCCTCTTTGCGTATTCTTGATCGCTTGCAGCGTTAATCTTTCCAACATAAAAACATTTCAGCATGCTTCTACGCTGGTTTTGTCTATATTTTTAATCCCTATCTTTATCCTTATCTTTATTACCGCCACCATGTGGTAAAAAACGTATGGTGTCACGGTTGTTTCTCTCTGCATCCATGGTCACTGGCACATCGTTATAATATAGTGCACTTGGCATAATATCATTTTCTTCTGCCACCTTACCATAGTGGGCTAGGGCTGGGATATTATCTACCAACACAGGAGTTACCTTCCATATGATGAACCAAATAATAAATCCTGCACCTATTAATTGCATGAAACCTACAAGTTTGCTTTTTTGCATTTATTAATCCAAAAAAGGGAGTGCACACAGTACACTCCCTTTATTATTTAGAGTTTCATATAGCTTAGATTCTAGCGGTGATTTCTGGGAATACCAAGTAGAACATAATATATGCCATGGTTAAAGTTAGGGCTAAGTTAAAGCTTTGCCCGCAAACATAAAGGATAACCGGCTTGCCGCCCTTAAAGTAGTGAGTTAACTCACGGAAGTTAGTGGCAAGACCAATGGCTGCAAATGATAGGTTAAAGCACCAACCACGTAATGGTGAAGTTAGGCTCTTAATTGTTCCGGCAGTAAGCAAGCCTTGGCTCATGTCTGAACCTAGTTCGCCAGAAATGTATGAGCAAATAATGGAGGCAGCAAGGAAGCCAAGTACGAATTTAGGGAAGCGGTGCCAAATTTCCATAAGACCAACTTCTGTACCTTCTACGCGGTCTACCTTAGTTACCCAATAAACGGCTACACCAAAGGCTGTTACACCAATAAGTACGTTTTGAATCATCTTAATGGTTGCAGCAACATACATGGCTTTTTCACCAAGGAATGCACCAGCAGCGGCCACGGCGCCTGTAGCGTCAATGGTCCCACCAATCCATGCACCACCAAGAACGGCTGGTATGCCAAGGGCCTTAATAACGGCAGGCATAACAATCATCATAATAGCAGTAAATAGTAAGGAGATACCAACGGCAAGGGTTAATTCTTCTTTCTTTGCGCGACATGCTGCTGCAGTAGCAATAGCTGCTGAGGTTCCGCACACAGACATATCTGAAGAAATTGTAATATTAAGAGTTTTTGAAGGCATCTTCAGCACTTTTTGACCAAAGATGTAAGTTGTGATTAGAACTATAGGTGTTACAACCCAAGCTACGAATAATCCGGGAATACCAATGGCGATGATTTTATCCATAAGGATTTCAG
>CAYJKC010000057.1:0-10928 GCA_964370675.1 uncultured Desulfovibrionaceae bacterium | reverse complement strand
TTTCAGGGGTTTAAAGTTAAAAGCTTTAAGCCCCTTTTTCTTTGGGCTACCACCGTGCTACTGCGAAAGAAAAGTGAAATACTTAAAAAACATATAGTGAGTAGCGGTGGTATGAAAACATAACATAGTAAATTACTCTGCTTTATTTCCATTTTTGTAAGATAAGACTAAATGCGAGAAAGGCAAGAATATACTTTTGTACATTGTATTTGCCCACTTTACTCTTAGAATATTAGCATGTTTTGAGTGTAAATTAAAGTGAGTAAACGACCTTTCACAGATGTTCATTAAAATTAAAATATACTATTATTACATAATGTTAAAGTATGTAATATGCGTTATCAATGTTAACTCTTTAATGCTATAAACTTAAATCACGCTTTTATAATTTTAAAAAAATGGCGTTAGTAAATTTTTTATTTTTTAAAAGCAACTTCCGCCCTCTTGACTTAACAATAACTATTACTAAATTTATTATAACCCACATAAAAGGAGATTTATGAAAAAAATTCTTACTCTACTGACTGTTGTTTTGTGCTTAGGAGTTGTTGGTTTAACCTTTTCTGCTTTCGCTAAGGAGGATTCTCGTAAGATGAAGCTAAATGAATTAACTCCTGAGGAGGAGCGCGTTATAATTCATAAAGGAACTGAAGCCCCATTTACTGGAGAGTATAATGATAACAAGGCTAAAGGACTTTATGTATGCAGACAGTGTGATGCACCATTGTATCATTCTGAAGATAAGTTTTCTTCTAATTGTGGATGGCCAAGTTTTGATGATGCCGTAGCAGGTGCCGTATTACGCTTGCCTGATGCGGACGGTAGACGAGTTGAAATTGTATGTGCAAATTGTGGTGGGCACTTAGGTCATGTTTTTGAAGGTGAAGGTTTTACTGATAAAAATGTGCGTCATTGTGTGAACTCAATTTCCATGCGCTTCATTGCTGATGCTAAAGCTCCGGCTACAGCCTTTTTTGGGGGTGGTTGTTTTTGGGGTGTTGAAGATGGTTTTTCAAAGCTCCCCGGAGTACTTAACGTAGTATCTGGATATATGGGCGGTAAAAATCCATTTCCAACTTATGAAGAAGTTTGTACTGGAACGACAGGTCATGCTGAAGTTGTAAAAGTAGAATACGACCCAGCTAAGATAGACTTTGAAACTTTGGCAAAGTTTTTCTTTGAAATACATGACCCAACCCAACTTAATCGCCAAGGTCCAGATGTGGGAACACAATATAGAAGTGTGATTTATTACACAGATGAAAACCAACGTAAAACTGCTGACAAGCTAGTGGATATATTAACTAAAAAAGGCTTAGATGTGGTTACGGAAATATCCGCGGCAGTACCTTTTTTTGCTGCAGAAGATTATCATCAAGATTTTACTAAGCGCACCGGACGAGGCGGTTGCCATTTACCGGTTAAGCGTTTTGATGATGTTACCTAATTAAATATAAAACAAAAACTAAAATAATAAACCCCGCCACATGGTTTAAGTTATGGGCGGGGTTTTTAATTAATATAATATTTTTATATATTACTTTGCATACATGTATTAACCAGTGGAACAAAGCTGTCAGAGTCATCATCATAGCGAAGCAACGTTCCCTCATGTAAATCAAAATACCACCCATGCAAGGTAAGTTCTCCAGCATCCACAGCTTTACGAATCCATGGAAAGGTAAGCAAGTTTTCTAATGACACACGAATACCCCACTGCTCATATGCATGAGCCAAATCATCCTCTGTGGCATTAGGGTATAAAGCTTCGACCACTTCTTTTGCACGCCGAATAATTTGCATCCAAACGCTGATAAATTCATCGTCTTCATTGGGTTTTTCCATAAATGCGTGAATTCCACCACAGCTAGAATGCCCCATGACCATAATATTTTTAATTTTTAGATGTCTTACAGCGTATTCAAGTGCAGCACTAACCCCGTGATAATGTCTATCTGGCGAATATGGTGGAACCAAGTTTGCTACATTACGCACCACAAACATTTCTCCAGGGTGGCTATCCAAAAGCATTACAGGGTCCACACGTGAATCAGAACACGCAATAACCAAGGCTAGTGGCTTTTGCCCGTCTTTTAAATCGGCATAAATATTATGCTCTGCACAATACCATTGTTTTTGAAAACGCTGAAAACCTGCTGCAAAGCGTTTAGTCATATCTTCTGAGCAATGTATTTCGTCATGATGTGCTCTAGAGTCTGGCATAAGAAAAAAACTCCATAAAAAATTAACAATATGCGCTGTATGCACGTGATTCCGACTTGCAATTTTTTGTATGTGCAGAGTAACCTTGGTAAAGTTTATTTGGCGTAGCTTCGTTGCAGCAAATTACTCAAAAAACATTTCCAAAGCCACTTTCTATTCGTACAAAAAGCAAAGCTTTCTAGGTTATAGATATAAATCGGAATGAAGTGGCGCTGTATGCCCATAGTAAGAAGACTTGTTGCAAAAAAAGTTAATTTGACATATTAATTATAAGCAATTAGCCATTTAACACTAAGGACACATATGCACGTCCCCCCATTACTTACTGAGCTCATAATCATATTTCTTATTTCTATAGTTGTCAATGTTGTGTGTACTCGCATACGTATTCCGGCTACGGTTGGCTTTTTACTGACAGGTGTTTTATGTGGACCTGCCTTGCTTGGTATTGTTAATGATATGCAATCCATTGATGTTTTATCTGAGCTTGGAGTTGCATTATTACTTTTTACTATTGGCATGGAGCTTTCTGGAGATGCTCTAGCAAGACTAAAAAAACCAGTTTTTTTAGGTGGTAGCTTACAAATTGGTCTTACCATTGCAGCTGTGGTTGTTATTTATGTTTTTATATTAAATGAGGGACTTGCACTTGCTATTTTTATTGGCTGCTTAGTATCTTTATCATCATCTGCTATTGTTTTACGATTTTTACAGCAAAAAGGCACTACCAATACACCTTCTGGACGACTAACCCTTGCTATTCTTGTATTTCAAGATATTATGATAGCTCCCATGCTCTTACTTATACCTTTACTTAGTGGTCAGGTGCAGCTCACTTTTAGTGATACTATGTTCGCTATTGGTAAGGTTGTTGTGGTTTTAGGTGCAGTATTACTTTTTGCACACTATGGTTTAAATCGTTTTATGGCCATTATTGTTCGGACAAGAGTTAGTGAACTTTTACTTTTAACCACATTAGTATTATGTATGGGGCTTGCCATGTTAACATCGTGGCTTGGACTTTCTTTATCACTGGGAGCTTTCTTAGCTGGTTTATTTTTAGCTCGCTCTGAATATAGCATGAGTGTAGTATCAGGAATACTGCCCTATCGTGATGTATTTATGAGTATTTTCTTTATCTCTATAGGCATGCTATTAGATGTGGATTACCTCATTTCAAATTTATGGTACATAGTATTATTTACTATCATTTTCATAATTATAAAATCACTTCTCGTACTTCCAGCAGTACTTATTCAAAAATATCCGCTACATACTGCTATTGCTGTATCTTTAACCCTTGCTCAGGTAGGCGAATTTTCCTTTGTACTTGCTAATACAGGAGTTAGTGCTGGTCTTTTAGATACTGCTCGCTATCAGAATTTCTTGGCCATGAGTATTATGACCATGTTACTAACACCTTGCCTTATGTATATAGCTCCAAGCATTGCCAAAAAAGTTAATATTTATCTGGGAAACAAAGATGATTTGCCTGAAGATGAACTAAGCCCAAACAAAAAACAATTAGCAAATCATCTTATCATTGTAGGCTTTGGTATTAGTGGTCAACATCTTGCGCGCGCTGCCAAAACTTGCTCTATTCCATATGAAATACTTGAAATGAACCCAGACACTGTGCGCCGTTTTCAAAGCAAAGAACCTATTTTATATGGTGATGCCTCGCGCCCATCAGTTCTTGAGCATATGGGCATTACCAAGGCTAAAGTTTTAGCCATTGTAATTTCAGATCCTGCAGCAGTACAAGCTACAGTAGCTGAGGCTATTATGCTTAACCCCAATATACGCATTATTGCGCGCTCACGTTTTTTGTCAGAGGTTGGTACTTTACATGAGCTTGGGGCAACAAGTGTAATAGCTGAGGAATTTGAGTCATCTATTGAAGTTTTTTCACGTGTTTTATATCAGTATATGATACCAAAACAAGATATTGACTCATTAGTTACCACCATTCGCCAAGAAAATTACTCTATGCTTCGCAGCACTTCACAAAATAGTGGTAATTTATCAGGTCTTTTAGATCAGCTACCCCATATTGGTGTCCATGCCATACGCTTAGAAGAAAATGCTCCACTATGTGGAGTAAGCCTATTGCAATCAGAACTACGCAAGAAGTATGGTATAACTGTGGTCGCCATCAGTAAAGGCGAAAAAATGATACCTTCACCAGAAGCGGATATAATATTCCAACCTGGAGATATTGTATATCTTTTTGGAGATGAAGTTAGCCTACTACAAGCTTCAGATCTAATGCACGCTAAACCTAACAGCAACTAGACAATGCTTAGTCGTACATTTTGCTCTGTAGCCGTAACAAATTCCTGCACAACACAAACGATCATAGACGTTGTTAACAACAGGAGTAAATCCCGTCTTGCCTGTGGCTTACTCCCCTGCTGGCTTGCTACTTTCTGTAGCAGGCAATTATTACTTAAACAGACTGCTAAAGACCAAGTAGACTAGCAGCAGTATCTTCTTCTATAAACTCAATATTTTGTTTAATATCAAGCCCAGAAAATGGTTGTAATTCACCTTGACTTGTCACCACAAAACTATGTTTTAGCCCCACCATGCCAAGGTTAGGAAGCGCAATCATAGGACCTATGTTAAGTACAGCATTAGACTCAAGCCTTAAGTTTTCATCTATATTTTCACCAATAATCACACCTTCATCCAATTCCAATCCAAGACCATGAGCAAGGCTTTTGTTTTTACCAAAACCCATAAATCCTTCATCAAATCCTTGTTGCTTAGCGATGGAACAAGCCATTTGCCAACAAGACTTAGCGTCTTGACCGCCTTGTAAATTTTTAAGCATTGCATCTAATATTTCTAAGCAACAATCGTAGGCTTTTTGAGCTAAACTTGGTAAACTTTCTTCACTGCCACTCCAATAAGTCATGGCAATAGCACTATGATAGCCTTGATGCATAAATGCTGTATCCATTATTAACAGCTCATTTTCATTCCATACATTACCAGCATAGCCCATAAATGGTATGGCAGGATGCTCTCCCATAAGCCCTACACTGCCTTTAAATGGTGATGGGTATAGTGCACTTAAACCAGCAGCAATTTTACCTAAAAACATTTCTTGACCATGACCATGCAAACGCAACATACCGCCATGCCCAAGGGCAAAAAATCTATGCCATAGGTTGTGGGCAATTTCACGTTCAGTCATTCCCGCGCAAAGACTTTTACCAACTTGTTCAAGTAATACTTTACTATCTTCAGCAAATGTTTCTAAACCTAAAACTTGCTCCTGCAAAGCTTGCATATGCAAATCATTGGCCGCACGTAAAAGTGATAATTCATAGTCAGTTTTAAGAAAACGAGCTTGCTCAAAAATTGTATTGGCTGGCACAAATTGAATAGACTTTAAGCGATCTTGTAGCATTTGGGCTAAAGACCAAGGCAAAGCCCGCATTTCTGCTCCAATGCAAGAGCCAAGTGCAGCATTAAACTCAGCACATATCTCAGGAATATTAGAATAAGATTTAAAAGTCGCTATGTTTTGCAAAGGACTTTCTAAACGACACCTATCCTCACCCTTGCGTACCAAAAGCACAGGTTCTCCATCAAGAGGTAACCACAACATGCCATTGGCTCTAGTGCCTGTTAGATAATAAATATTTGAACGTGAAAAAACAAAAAGTCCTTGCGCATCAGGCATATATTTTTGAAGCAATTGACGACATTTATCATGACGCAAATTTAATTCATCTAAGGGTAATTGTTGAGCTGAAAATAACATATTTACTCCACACAAATGATTGAAAAGTCTTGTCCAGTTATAGATTGACCACGGTCTTCACCCACCACAAAGGTATTTTCAACCCCTACCATACCAAAATTAGCAATGCCAACCTTAGGCTCTATGGCAATGGTCATACCAAGTTGCAATGGTTCTTCAAAGCGATGGGCAAGCACTGGATATTCATCAATAACAAGACCAATACCATGTCCTAAAAAAGGAACTTTATTTTTACCAAGTCCCATAAATCCTTCACTCACTCCAAGCTTTTCCGCCCTATCCTTGGCAGCAGTCCAAATTTCAGAGGGTATTGCCCCAACCTTCAAAGTTTCACTTGCACGCTCTTGTATTTCAATGCAAGCATCATGAGCTCTACGCGCATAATCTGGTATAGCACTAAAGCTTCCAGAAAAATAAACTTGTGTTTTATCAGTATGATAACCTTCAAGAATAAAACCAATATCCAAGGCTAATATTTGCTCATTTTCCCAAATTGTCTTAGCATTACCCATAAATGGTGTAGATGGATGCTCACCCATAAGCCCAAGAGGTCCATTAAAATGGCTTGGATAGTTACCATTTGCACCAGCAGCAATGTGCCCTAAGAAGCATTCTTCGCCCAAATTGCCCATACGATTTATGCCACCATGTCCCACATTAAAAAAAACATCCCAAGACAATCTTGCCACATCGCGTTCGCTCATGCCAGCCTTTAGACGTTTTGGTAAAATATCACATAAAGCAGTATTGTGGCGTTGCCCCGCCAAGCGCATTTTATTTAATTCCCATTCGCTTTTAAGTGAACGTGCCTTAGCAAGTATCATATCGCCATTAATAAAGTTATGATTTAAAAATCTTGAGTACAAGTCATTAGCCATTTCCCAAGTTAATGCACCCATTTCTAAGGCAATGTTTTGCCCAAACTCTAACCCTAGATCTGCACAATCTTTAATGCTATCATCAAATGATTTAAATAAAATTATATGATTTAAATCACTTTCTGCCTTGCATCGTTTTAATGCACGCCTTGCAAATAAAACAGGTTCACCCTCAAATGGTAACCACAAAAAACCATCGGCTAACGTTCCGGTTAGATAATAAATATTTAAGGCAGAAAACACCATTAAGCCATTGAGTTTAGGGTTTAATTCCAGACCAAGCTTAATACACAATTTATGTCGTCTAAGCATTTCTTGTATGGGTAATTTTTCAATAATGTTTGGGTTGTTACACATAAAATCCTCTATTAAAATTATGACAAAATAACAAATAAATTTACTTGTAAAGGCAAACTAGCTTTTTAAAACTAAACTTGCAAGGATTAGATGAATACACGGCAAATTAGAGTTTTACACCTTTTTAACTCTTTACATAATTACAACTATTATGTATGAAACTTTTTTATGTTTTTGAATACAGAACTTATAGAATTATTCCAAAATACTAATAGTATAGCAATTATTGGAGCTAAGGATAAACAAGGTCAAGCCGTCAATATGGTTGGACAATATCTCTTATCAGTGGGTTATACAGTTTATCCAGTGCATCCTGTTCGCAAAGTAGTATGGGGTTTACCTGCTTATAAAGATTTAGCATCATTGCCAAAAGCCGTTGACATAGTCAATGTTTTTAGAGCGCCACAATATTGCTTAGGGCATGCACAAGAAGTATTAAAACTGCGCCACAAACCGCTTTGTTTTTGGATGCAGCAAGGAATACGCTCTCAAGATGCCGGAGAAATTTTGTTTAAGCATGGCATTAAAGTCATAGAAGATTTATGTATCAAAACAGAACACGAAAGGTTAGTGGTTAAGTGATGAGTGATGCAACATTTGATTGCCGCATGTGTGGTCATTGCTGTGAGGGTAAAGGTGGTATTATAGTTAGCCCTAAGGATTTAGAGCGATTATGCTTCCATTTTAAAATTAATGCTGACGAATTTTTAAGCACATATGGTACCATGAGTAACGGTAAACTTAATGTGCGCACTGGCGATAATGGTTTTTGTATTTTTTTTATACAAGGAAAGGGATGCGCTGTACACAACAGTAAACCTGATATTTGCAGAGCTTGGCCTTATTTTCGTGGAAATATGATTGACGACCAAAGCCTACACTTAGCAAAAGACTTTTGCCCCGGCATCAAACATGATATTAATCACAAAGATTTTGTGCAAGAAGGCGAACATTATCTTAAAGAACATAATTTAAGAGCTAATGATGCAAAAACACAAGCTAGGGCACTTTTAAAATAATTATATAAGTCAAAATGAAAAAAAAGCGTCAAATCAGCCTGCAAGAGTGCTATACAATTTTACAGATTGCACAAAATTCTACTCTTGAAGATGTAAAAAAAGCCTATCGAAAGAGAGCTTTTGAGCTACACCCAGATCTTAATCCCAATGTAGCTGACGCAAACTATCAATTTCAACGCTTAAATGAAGCCTATGTAGCGCTTTCACAAATATTAGAAACTGAAGAAGGTGCTAGAAAGGCATCAGCAAAAAAAGAACAAGAAAAACAAGATAAACAAGATAAAGCTGAAAACAAAGCTAAAGCTGAGCAAAAACCTTCTGATAAGTCTGACAATCAAGAGCAAGACAAAAAAACTCAAGAAAAAAAACAAGACAAAAAAGAAGAAAAAGATAATAACACAAAATCTAAAGCAGAGGCGCAGCGTCAGCGCACCGCCTCCGCAGCCTATGCTAAGGAAGATGTTTTACGTGATCTTTTGCATGACCCATTTGCAAGGCGCGTTTTTGAAGATATTTATAGCGAAGTAAGTAAGCAAGCAAAGCCAAGTGCACCACCGCCACCACCTCCTCCGCCGCCAAAGCCGCCAAAGCAGGATAAACAGGTAAAGCAAGCAACACCTCCGACGGTAGAAGTGGAAATTAGTGATAACAATAGATTATCGCATGTTGCGAATAATTTTTCTGGCAAGGTCATGGGTTGGTTTCGTCAACAAATAGATGAAGAACAAAGCATAAAAATGCCAGCATCTGCGCTTTTTGCTGGAGCTAGAATTCGCCTACAAATAAGACGAGGATTGTCTGACGAGCTTAGCACTGTAGAAATTGTTTTACCTAAGGATTTTGTGGCGGGTAAGCCCATTCGCCTACGCGGACTAGGTAAAAAAGTTGGTAAATGGCAAGGTGATTTATACCTCACCATTGAAAGCATACAAAAAACAAACTAAATTATATATGTATCATAAGGAGTTTTTCCATGACCATTAATTCAGACCATAATCAACCAGATACCCTTGATGAAGATTTTGCAGCCTTGCTTGAGTCGCATTGTACTGATGCACCAAACTTGCAAGCGGGGCAAAAAATTAAGTGTAAAATTATCGAAATCAGCGGAGAGAACGTCTTTTTAGATGTGGGCATTAAAGTTGATGGCATCATGGAGCGCAGTGATATTTTGGGCAGCGATGGAGAACCCATAGCCCAAGTGGGTGACAGCATCGAAGCATGGGTCATAGGTGTAAACGCCCATGAAGTTCGTATTTCACGCTCCATGAGTGGTGGTGGCATGGCAGCCCTTGAAGACGCAAAAGATGCTGGTATACCTGTTGATGGTAAGATTACTGGCACTTGCAAAGGTGGATATACTGTTGAAGTGTTAGGTAAACGCGCATTTTGCCCCGGTAGTCAAATAGGCTTTTTTGCCAGCACAGAAGCAGAAGATATTGTTGGTCAAAATACCCAATTTCTTATTACACGTATTGAAAGTAACGGACGCAACATCATAGTTTCAAGGCGCACCTTGCTTGAGCGCGAACGCCAAGAGTCCATAGAAACACTTATGCAAAATCTTAAAGAGGGCGATACTATTGAAGGTCAAATCACCCGCCTAGCTCCCTTTGGCGCATTTATGGAGGTAGCTCCTGGCGTTGAAGGCATGATACATATTTCTGAGCTTTCTTGGTCAAGAGTTGGTAATGCCGATGAAGTTGTTAGTACAGGAGATGCCATACGCGCAAAAGTACTGTCCATAGCTACAGACCCCAAAGGACAAATTAGAATTTCACTTTCACGTAAACAAGCTGAGGGGGATCCTTGGAATAACGTTGAAGAACGTCTACATATAGGTGACATTGTACAAGGTCGCGTGGTAAGATTAACACCATTTGGTGCCTTTATTGAGGTTTTACCAGGTGTTGATGGACTAGTACATATTTCTGAAATGTCTTGGACTACTAGAGTGCATAAACCAGAAGAATTTGTTAGTGTAGGTGACCATGTTCAAGTCAAGATCAAAGAACTTTCCCTTGAAAGTAGGCGTATATCTCTATCTATGCGCGATGCCGAGGCTGACCCATGGTCACAGGTGGCTGAGCAATTTCCGCTAGGTGCTTTGGTAGAAGGAACAGTAGAAAGCCGTGCCCAATTTGGATTTTTTATTAACTTAGCCCCAGGTATTACCGGACTGCTTCCTCAAGCAAATATTAAAAATAATGACGCAGCTAAAGCCTTAAGCAATCTTGAAAAAGGACAAAATGTTAAGCTTATAATTCAAGGCATTGATGTGGAAAAAAGACGCATTAGCCTTGCTCCAGAAGGCTCTGAAGTTAGTGAAGATACTTCTTGGAAAGAACATGCCAATGCAAGTAACAACACAGCTTCACTTGGTAGCCTTGGACAAGCTCTAGCTTCTGCTATGCAAAAAAAGAAATAAACTTACTAAAAATTGTCTCATAAAATAGCTAACAAAAAGATTAAAATTAAAAGGGATGGGATAGCG
The DNA here is from genome assembly GCA_964370675.1 of uncultured Desulfovibrionaceae bacterium. Lineage (GTDB taxonomy): Bacteria > Desulfobacterota > Desulfovibrionia > Desulfovibrionales > Desulfovibrionaceae > CAYJAD01. The sequence goes on along the minus strand of CAYJKC010000057.1, from coordinate 182 downwards.
CAACGCTTCCCATCCCTTTTTCTACTATAGCGAAAGATTTTTTTGAGCGTGCGCCACAGCATCTATTGCTTCAAGCTGCATTTTTTCTAAGTCATGGGTTTTAGCCCACTAGTCGTAAAAAATTAGCTTTCATTGTATCTGCTATAACTCAAGCACAAAAATTCATAAACGCAATTAAAATA
>CAYJKC010000056.1:9267-11012 GCA_964370675.1 uncultured Desulfovibrionaceae bacterium | reverse complement strand
TATTTTAATTGCGTTTATGAATTTTTGTGCTTGAGTTATAGCAGATACAATGAAAACAAATTTTTTATGACTAGTGGGCTAAAGGCCCATGACTTAAAAAAATTCAGTTTGAAGCAGTAGATACTGCTGTTCATGGTTAAAAAAAAATTTGTTAATCTGCAATAACTAGGGAATCATTAAGTTGAATAACTGTTTTTCCATGGGGAATAATGGTAGATTCGTTTCTAAGTATCATAACCACCAAATGTTTATCTACAGCAGCAAATTCCTGAATTGTTTTTCCAATCCAAGGGCTTGTCTTTGTTATATGATGTTCGTGTAATGAAATATTAATATTTTCTTGATGATTTGGTGCGCATAAAACTACAGTATCATGCATAGCAAAAACAGTATTACCACTTTCTAAAACATTCTTGCCATGGCGCATTAGCATTATGATAAGCATGGTTGGGGGTAAATTAATCTCATAGATAGCTTTATTAATCCAAGGATGATCTTCATAAATTTCTAATGAAACAAAGCTAATTTTATTTTGTTCTGAGTAGTCATTAAATGTCTTTGCATCATTTATATTGTCATCACACATATTTAATAAGCGTGCAACAGGGGATAAGAGTGAACCTTGAAAAATGATTGATAAAAGCACAATGCAAAAAACCATGTGAAACAAGTAGCCTGGAGTGATTGCTTCGTGAACTGTAGCCATTATGGCAAAAACGATGGATGAAGCTCCCCTTAATCCTGCAAAAGACACAAGCAGCTGTTGAGGCAAAGTACTCTTAAAAGGTGTTAAGCAAAATCCTACCGCTAAAGGGCGCGCTATAAATGTTAATAATAGCCATACAAAAATTGATGGAACAAGCACTTCTGGAATCATTACCGGAATGGCTAAAAAGCCTAACAAGAAAAAAATTAGCATTTGCATTAAGCTTGTGAAACCATCAAAAAAATGCACAAGTGAAGCCTTATCTTTCAAGCGACAATTACCGCACGAGATGCCCACTATGTAAACACTTAGATAGCCGTTACCATCTATAGCTGTAGGTAGTGCATAGGAAAATAATGCTATTCCAATGATAAATGCCATATCAAAGCCTGGAATAGGAAAGGTAAATCTATGTAAAAATTTAACTGTAGCCCATGCAATTATACAACCACATAAAGCACCAAATAGCAGTTGTTTAATGGTCATAACTACAAGCTCAAAACCGCTTGCTTCTCCACTCATCATAGAAAGTATTATGATAGTAAGCATGTAAGCAAATGGATCATTGCTACCACTTTCTACTTCTAGTAGTGATGCTGTATTTTCTTTAAGTCCAAGATTTTTTGAACGTAATAATGAAAATACTGAAGCGGCATCAGTGGCACTTAAAACAGCGCCTAAAAGAAATGCATCATAAGCTGGCATGTCAAAGATATAAACACAAATGAAACCGGTAAAAATTGTTGTTAATAAAACCCCTATAGAGGCTAGCAATGAGGCTTTGGAAACAATAGGTCTAGCTTGTAACCAATTGGTTCCAAACCCTCCATAAAACATAATAAAGATTAATGAGACCGTGCAAATAAATTCAGATAGGCGGTAATCATTGAAAGAAATGTGCAAAAAACCATTTTCGCCCACAAGCATACCTAGTACAACAAATGCTAACAATACCGGTATTCCTAACTTATAGGTAACACGACTTATAAGTGCGCAAAGTAAAACAATGTTTGAGGCTAGAAATAAATCAATCATATGT
>CAYJKC010000056.1:0-9167 GCA_964370675.1 uncultured Desulfovibrionaceae bacterium | reverse complement strand
GGAGCGGTATGAACCCTATCAAAAATACAACAGATTTACAGTCGGTTGGCGATGTAAAAACTCGAAAGATATTGTTGTCTATTGCCAACGAAACGCTAAAAAATCTTAACTCTGAGTATCTAATCCCAAGTCTTATGCGTCTTGATTGTGATAATTTGCACTTAGGAGAATGTGTTTGGGATTTATCAAAGTATAAACGAGTTTTTGTACTTGGGGCCGGCAAGGCTGGTAACCATATGGCAGTTGCTGTTGAAAAAATCTTGGGTCAGCGCATTACTAAGGGTGTTGTAATTGTAAAGCAATTAGAAGAAGGGCAAGATCTTAAACATATAGAGCTCTTGCTTGGCGGTCATCCTTACCCCAATGAAAGCGGCTGGAAGGCCACATTACAAATTTTAGATTTAGTTTCTAGTCTTGGTCCAGATGATTTTGTGCTTACAGTGTTTAGCGGTGGTAGTTCTGCTTTAATGAATTGCCCAGTAGACGGTGTAAGTATAGAAGATGAAAGCATTGTGACCAAGCAGTTGTTAACAGCTGGAGCTGGAGTTTTGGAGATTAACATGGTGCGAAGGCACTTGTCTGCTGTTAATGGTGGGCGTCTTGCACAGAAAATTTCTGCAACTGGAGCTGAGCTAGTAAATATTGTGCTTTCTGACCGAGTGGGCGATACAAGCGTTGGTACCCCGAGTAAGCCCGTAGTTTACTCAGGCACACAAATTGGTATTGATCCAAGCACTTTTTCGGATGCTTGGGAAGTAATGAAACGCTACAAACTTACTGATTGTGCGCCTCAATCAATAATTGCGCATTTAAAAAATGGACCACAGCTTGAGGAAACTCCAAAATCAATCCTGCCTGGTGTGAGCACCTTTGTTATTCAAGGTCTTCATGATTCCTGTGAAGCGGCAGCTAAAGCTGCTGCAAATTGTGGTGTTGCTGCTCATGTTCTTACTAGCTCTCTTGAAGGTGACTCGCGCCAGGCTGGTTTGTTTTTAGGTTCTTTAGCACGAGAAATAAAACAGAAAAATCAACCCTTTACCAAGCCATGTTTGTTGATAGCTGCTGGAGAAACTACGGTATGCATTAATGGTCAATCTGGATTGGGTGGGCCTGCACAAGAGCTAGGCATAGCCTTTGCGCAACAAATTTCGGGTTTTGATGGTATTGCTATAGCTGCCATTGAAACTGAAGGAACTGATGGACCAACGGAGCTTGCTGGTTCACTCACCGATGGTACAAGCATAGCTCGCGCTAGTGATAAGGGGCTTTGTGCTTGGACTGCTTTGGATGAACATGATGCACGACCTTTTCTTATGTCTGTTAATGATCATTTGATAACAGGTAATACAGGAACAAATCTTTGTGATTTGAATCTGATATATATTGAATAGAGTTTATGGCATTTGTAGAACAATCTTTTTAGTGGCACAAGGTATTTGAGAACTGTTTTGAATATAAACTATGAGGATGTAGGTATGCAAAGTTGGATTATAAAAGATATCAAAGCGCGTGAAGTTCTAAACAATAAGGGATACCCTGTTTTAGAGGTTGATGTTATTAGTGAAGATGGGCGTATTGGGCGTGCATCTGCATCTTTTGGAGTTTCTGCTGGCATACATGAAGTGGTTATTGTGCGTGATGGTGGTACTAGATATTGTGGTATGGGTGTTCTTGGAGCCATTAAATCAGTTGAAGAACAAATTTTACCTGCGTTAAAGGGTATGGATTCGCGTGAGCAACGGTTGATAGATGACGTTCTAATTGCTCTTGACGGTACAAAAGATAAGTCAAAACTTGGCGGTAATACCATTTGTAGTGTATCCTTGGCAGTGGCAAAGCTAGGGGCTAAGCATAATAATATGCCAATATATCAGCACTTGGGTGGAACCCTTTGTAATACTTTGCCCATGCCTTTGTTAAACCTCATCAATGGTGGACCATATTCAGCCGGACCGGCAGATTTTCAAGAATTTCATGTGGTGCCTGCCAGTGCAGAAAGTTTTGCAGAGGCTATACGCATTGGGGTTGAGGTGCTAATGCATTTACCTGATGTAATTCGCAAACGCTTTGGTGCATCGGCTTACCAGCCTGGCCATCTTGGGGGCATTGCCGCACCTACCAGTGACCCGAGAGATATTTTAGATACATTACTAGCTGGCATAGATGCCGCAGGCTATACAGATAAATGCTTACTAAGCCTTGATTGTGCAACATCACACCTCTATGATCATGATAATGATACATATAATATGTCTTTTGGAAAATTAAGTACTGCTGATATGGTTAGTTATTTCCAACAGCTTGTAAAAGATTACCCTATTATTATGATTGAAGACCCCTTGCATGAAGATGATTTTGAAGGATTTGCCAGTTTGAATGAAAAAGTTAACACATTGATTTGCGGTGACGATTTGTTTGTAACAGCTACACATCGCCTACAAATGGGAGTTGATGCCAAGTCTGCAGGAGCTATGATTTTTAAACCTAATATGGTTGGCAGTGTTACAGAGGCATTGGATGCAGCTAATTTTGCAAAAGCTAACAGCATGGAAGTTATTCCATCATTACGCGCTGCAACTTCTCCTGGAGATCCAACAGCAGAGCTTGGAGTAGCTGTAGGGGCGCGCTTAATGAAGGTTGGAGCTCCACAAACTGGCGAGCGTACAAGACAGCAAAATAATTTAATTCGTATTGCTGAGAGCTTTGGTAAAACAGCTACAATGATAAAGGAACAAGAGCTGCGTAAGTGGGTAGTTTATGGTAAATAAATTTATTAAATTTGATACAAAACTTATATAGTACAGAAAACTGGCTATATATAAAATATCCATAGGCACGGTCATAATTTGATTATGATTGCAAAAGTACATAAATAATCTCATTTGAAATTTGTACTATTTAATTAATGACAATTTACCCAAATGGTATTGGAGGAAACAATGCAAACAAGAAAATTTTTAAAACGTGCACTAATAACACTTATGGTATGTTTTTCTTTAAGCATCAGTGTAAACGCTTCTGCTGCTCAATATGAGCTTAAAATTGCACACTCAAATCCTGAAAAACCATATTCACACTTACATGCCCCCCTTGTGGTTTTTAAAAATGAAGTAGAGCGACGCACTGGCGGCAACATTAAAGTTACCATATTCCCTAATGGCGTGCTTGGCACTCAAAAAGCCATGATGGAACAGTTACAACGTGGTATTATTCAAGCTGTATCAATTTCTGAAGGTGGCATAGCTCCGTTTTACCCTAATATAGGTGTGTTATCTATACCATATTTATTTAGTGAAGTTGATATTGCTCATGAAGTGCTTGACGGTCCTTTTGGTCAGTTTTTACTTAACGATATGGTTAAGCAAACTGGCATTCGCCCTTTGGCTTGGGGAGAAGATGCAGGCTTTCGTCATTTCACCAATAGTGAGCGTGTAGTGCGTAAACCAGAAGATCTTAAAGGATTAAAAATTCGTACTATGACAATTCCAGCCCATATTGAAATGGTTAAAGCACTAGGTGCAAGCCCAACCCCAGTGGCTTGGAGTGAACTCTATACCGCGTTACAAACAGCTGTGGCTGATGGTCAAGAAAATCCCATTGCAAATATTCGCTCTGCACGCCTTGAAGAAGTGCAAAAATTCTTAACTTTAGACGGTCATATTTATAGTATTTTAGCAATTTTCATGAATGATAAATGGTTGCAAAGCTTACCTGAAAACTACCGTCAAGCTGTTATGCAAGCAGGTAAAATGGCTGCAGCTACTACACGCTATATTTCTCGCGTAAATGAAAGTGCAGATCTTGAATATTTAAAGAGCAAGGGTATGGAGGTATATGCTCCTACATTTGAAGAAAAAGAATTATTCCGTAAAATTACTCAACCTGCTGTGGTTGAAAATCTAAAAGCTACTCTTGATCATGCTCTTATTCAGCTCTTACTTGATGAAACAAAGAAAGCCGAAGAAAAATTAGGCTACAAATAAGCTAAGTTTTAACCCCAAACAGCATTCCTTCAAAGGACTCCTGCGCACACACTTTGAAGGAATGCTACCTAAACCATCATACCTTCATTATTGTTCTATGTTGTGGATTATAATTACAACTTAGGTTATGCTTTATGGAGAGCAAAACAGTAAGAAGGAAAATATTATCCACACTGCATGATATTTCAGTGCTAACTTTGGGGAGACACCATGCAAGAACCCATCTGTAAAACACTACGCCAATATATTCTTAAAGCATGCAAATTATTATGTATTTCATTTATGTTTGCTATGCTTGCTATTGTGTTTTTGCAAATTGTTTTGAGAAATTTTTCTACCATACCTATCCCTTGGGCAGAGGAAAGTTCTATCTTTATGATGATTGCTCTTGGTTTATTTGGTTCTGTGGTGGTTTTAATAGAAAAAGGACATCTTTTTGTTGAATGTGTTTTACAACTTTTTCCAATAAAGTTACAAAAGATCATTGGTATATTAATATTAATTGTCCAAATGGTATTTTTTGCAATTATTATTTATTTTTCCATGGGGTCAATAGATCATGCTGCCAATGTTCGAGCTGTTTCATTGGGTATTTCCATGGTACTTCCTTTTTCAGCAGTTCCTCTATCATTTACCTTAATTTTGCTTGAAACATTTTTTCAAACCATTGATGCCGTACGCAATATTAATATAGTAGCAGGAGAACGAATATGATTTTATTGTTAGTTGGCATTTTCCTCTTGCTTTTATTTTTAGGAGCACCCATTGGCGTAGCCATGGGTATTGCAGCTTGTTCATATTTTGTTTTTTCTGGGCAGGATATGTTCCTAACCATGCTGCCAGATTTTATTTTTAATGGTCTTAATTCTTTTGTACTCATGGCAATTCCTTTCTTTTTATTAGCTGGTGAAATTATGGACAGAGCAACAATATCTCAGCGTCTTGTTTCCTTTGCTAATATTTTAGTCGGGCGTTTTCCGGCTGGTCTTGCACAAGTAAATATTATGGCAAGTATGATGTTTGCTGGTATTACTGGCGCTGCTCTTGGTGATGTGGCTGCACTTGGAAAAATATTTATTCCTGCTATGCATAAGGAAGGATATGATAAACCATTTGCAGCTGCCATTACTGCTGCATCGTCGCTTATTGGTCCCATTATTCCACCAAGCATTGTCATTGTGGTGTATTGTGCTGTAACAGAGATTTCTGTAGGCGGTATGTTTGCAGCAGCCATTGTGCCTGGTGTGATGATGGGGCTTGCACAAATGAGTATTGTGTATTTTTTAGCAAAAAAAAGAAATTATCCTAAACACGAAGTAAAAGTTACACCTCGTGAATTTGCAACCAGCATGAAGGATGCCTCTCTTGCCTTGCTTATGCCCTTTATTATACTTGGGGGCATTATGAGTGGCTTAACAACACCTACTGAGGCAGCAGCTTTTGCTGTTGTATATGCGCTATTTATCAGTTTTTTTGTTTACAAAAGTCTTAGCCTTAAGCAATTACCAGATATATTTTTGAATGCTATCCGCGGCTCTGCCAAATTATTTTTTATTTTATGCTTTATAGGCATTATGTCATGGGTTTTTGGTTTTGAAAATGTGCCAGTTGCCTTGCGTGATACTGTATTACAGCATGTTTCTAGTGAAATTTTGATTATTCTTTGTATGAATGTATTTTTGCTTTTTGTGGGCATGTGGATGACAGAGGGACCTGCTATTTTGCTTTTTGCACCCATCATGGCACCATTAGCTATGTCTATGGGATTTCACCCCTTTACATGGGGTGTAATTATGATTATGTTATTAGTAATGGGGCTAATTACCCCTCCGGTTAGTTTAGTATTGTTTGCTACTGCAGATATAGCAAAACTACCTATGGAAACAGTTTTTAAGGCAATTTTTCCTTTATTTATAAGTAATCTTGTGGTCATTATTCTGCTGAATATATTTCCTGAGCTTACTTTATTTTTGCCAAGATTGTTTGGTTTTTTATAGCGCTAGTAAATAATTTGAGCGGAGTATAGTCATGCAAGATGCCTCACTATTTGTTAAAGAAAAAAAGGTGACGCTTAGAGATAGAGCCGCAGAGCAATTACGGGCTGCAATTTTGTCTGGTAAGTTATTACCTGGTACTAGGCTTATTGAGCAAGATCTATCTAAAGAAATGGGAATTAGCCGTTTGCCCATTCGTGAGGCAATTTTTCACCTAGAGCAAGAAGGGCTTGTAACAATAGAACCATATAAAGGAGCCTTTGTAAGCTTTTTAAGTGCTAAAGAAATTGAAGAGCTTTATTCTATTCGTATATTGTTTGAAGCTCATGCTTTGCGCTTATTTATGGAAAATAGCACACCAGAAAATATACAAGTTTTAGAAAAACTTGTGGAGCAAATGGACGAAGCTCAAGAAGGTAATAATACCATAGCTTTTTACGACTTTGAATTTCATAATGAATTGTGCAAGCTTTGTGAGCATAGCACCTTGTATAAATTGTGGTCTACTTTAATTGCTAGAATTCATGCTTATATGAATATTGAAATGCAAAATAGTTGGCCACCTAAAATACGTGAAAATCACGTAAGATTGCTTGATATTATTAAATCTGGCGATATAGATGCCGCCACATATGAAATGCAGTGTCACCTTCAGCGTGGTCGTGATGCTTTGCTCAAGGCACATGCAAAAAGTATTAACTAAATTTATATAGCCAATATATTTTTAAAAAAACGTATAAAAACTTTTTTCTAAAGATATATTGGCTGAAAATATGCCCTTTAGGTTTTTACACTATGCGAAATTTTTCTTGCAAAATGCTAAAATGATAAGCTGTAAGTAAAAATTAAATCGCTTTAATATTGATATAAAAAGGCTGGGCTGTTTGCTTGCTTAATGCTCAAGCCAAGGGCATTAAAAATGTATTGACCTAAAGTGCTAGTGCCAAGCTCCTTCCAAAAGGCTGATTCATCAGGGCGCTCATATAGTTGAGTTTTAGAACTGACCCCTGTGCCTTTATATAAGACTGCTGAGGCTGCGTCTTGACCACCAAGCTCATCTACTAAACCAAATTCTTTTGCTGCTCGTCCAGTGAATATACGTCCGTTAGCTAAACTTTGTACCTTTTCAACCGGTAGTTTTCGTCCTTCTGCCACCAAAAGAACAAATTGCTCATGCATATCTGAAAGTACACCTTCAAGGTAAATGCGTTCTTCGTCAGTCATAGGGCGTGTAAAAGTTCCGGCATCTTTAAATTCACCTGTTTTGAGCGTTACCTGTCCAATGCCAATTTTTTCCATGATGTTTTGAAGTTGTGGTACATCCATGCGCACGCCGATTGATCCCGTAACAGAACTCGGATTTGCAACAATATGTTGAGCTGCCATGGCTACCATAAGCCCTCCTGAGGCTGCAGTGGAACCCATGGATGCAACAATGGGCTTTGTTTTACCTAGTTCTAAAAGTGCTGCATATAGCTCTTGTGATGCTGCTGCACCACCACCAGGAGAATCAATGCGTAACAGAACACCTTGCACTGAATCATCTTTAGAGATTTTTTCAATCCATTCTAAGGTGGGCTTTGTATCTAAAATCATGCCCTCAACTCGTACAACTGCAATGCGATCATCTGCCACCAGTGAGCTTGCATCGTCAGGTAGCATGCTTGAAATGATCATAAATAATACAATACCTATCCCGCCCCAAAAAATAACAGGATGGCGTTTATGAAAAGGCTTAGGTGTAAGAGCAATAATTAATCTTTCTAATAGTTTTTCTGAAAGAGGAGAGTTTGTATCTTGATCTTTTTTTTGCATAGGTTCAAAGGAAAAGTTTTCTTTATCTTGCATAGTATTTTTTGGAGTTATGAGGTTGATGCTTAGGAGATAATCTTAAAGTCAAAGTAGTTTTTCAGATAAGAGACCAAAAAAGGGAGGGCTAAATGCCCTCCCTTTAGTATTAACAAGGTTATGCTTTTTCTTCAGTGCTTGTTTCTTCAGCTTTTTCTTCTTGACCTTCGGCTTCTGCCATCTTTTGTTGTAAGATGTCACCTAGGCTTTGACCAGCTTCAGCAGGTCCAGCACGGAATTCTTTTGGTTTTTTACGATCTTCTTCGTCTTTAATTTGCTTAATGGATAGACCAAGACGGCGCTCCTCTGCGCTAACATGAATAACCTTGGCTTGTATTTCTTGACCTTCTTTATAAATTTCTGAAGGGCTTTTAATTTTTTTGCTTGAAAGTTCAGATACATGCACAAGACCTTCAATGCCTTCTTCTACTTCAACAAAAAGTCCAAAGTCAGTAATGTTTGTAACAATACCTTTAACAGTGCAACCTACTGGATAGGTTGTTGGCACATGACCCCATGGATCTTCAACTAATTGTTTAATGCCAAGAGTGAACTTTTCACTCTCTTGATCAACAGTTAAAACCTTGGCTTGTACTACATCGCCACTTTTAAACATTTCATTGGGGTGACGAATTTTCTTGGTCCAGGAAATATCAGAAACGTGAATAAGACCGTCAATACCATCTTCAATACCAATAAACATTCCAAATTCGGTGATGTTTTTAATGGTGCCTTCAAGGATAGTACCTTCAGGATATTTTTCAGCCACAAGATCCCATGGGTTTGGCTTTACTTGCTTCATGCCAAGAGAGATACGCTTTTTATCGCCATCAACTCCAAGGATGATAACTTCCACTTCATCACCAACACGAACCATTTGTGATGGATGACGAAGCTTGCGTGTCCAAGACATTTCTGAAATGTGAACTAAACCTTCAACTCCGGTTTCCAACTCAACAAATGCACCATAATCTACAAGGTTGGTAACCTTGCCTTGATATTTAGTGCCTTCGGGGAAGCGGGTTGTAATATCTTGCCATGGGTCAGCTACCAATTGCTTCATGCCAAGAGAAACTTTATTTTGGTCTTTATCAAAGGAAAGAACTTTAAGCTCAAGTTCTTGACCTACGCTAATAATTTCTTTGGGATGACGAATGCGGCGCCAAGACATGTCTGTAATATGTAGTAGACCGTCTAAGCCACCAAGGTCAACAAATACGCCATATTCAGTAATGTTTTTAGCGCGACCAACTACTAATTGACCTCCTTCTAAGGTGCCAAGTAAATCTTGACGCTTAGAATCGCGTTCTTCTTCAAGAAGTACACGACGTGAAACTATAAC
>CAYJKC010000055.1:0-11678 GCA_964370675.1 uncultured Desulfovibrionaceae bacterium | reverse complement strand
AATCGTATACCTGAGTCTTTAGAATGGGTTGAAAGGTTTAATGAGTTTGCCCCAGAAGGATCACCGGAATATCCTGGTTTACGCTTTAGAGAGGCTAGGTTATATCGCAAACTTGGCAATGATGAGCGCGCACGCTTACTCCTAGAAATTATTGTCAATGAATATGCAGACTCACCCTTTGCGTCTGCTGCAGGTACAGAACTTAGTACCTTTGAATTATCGAGAGATTTGCGAAATTTCCTACCTGGTCAAGGTAGTTAATCATATTAAATCTTTGCCCAAACTAAGGCAACCCAGTCCCCATCATGTATAATTTGTACCTTGGCTAAGCCTTGAGACACGTAAGCTGCTTCCACATCGCTTGCTTGTATATTTAAGATGCCAGATAGTACAAGGCAACCGCCTTTACGCACTAATGGCACTATATCTTTAGCTAACTCTTTAAGGGGTGCAGCTAAGATATTTGCCAAAACTAAATCAAAGCTACGATTTTTTACTAATTCAACACTTCCTAGGGCAAGATCAATACCTTGTTTTTTAGATGTGTCATAAGGTGGTATATTGTTTAATGCAATGTTTTCTTTAGCGTTTTCTATAGATGGAATTTCTATATCAATACCTAAGCCATAAAGACCACTAAGGGAACAGGCTAGGCTTAAAATACCAGAGCCAGTACCAATATCTAAAAACTCCATATCCGGTGTGATATTTTTTTGTTCAAGTAAATCAGATATTACTTGCAAGCAAAGAGCCGTTGTATTGTGATGACCTGTACCAAAGGCAGATTTGGGTTCAATAATAATGGGGGTGCGCTGCAAAAAATCCGTGCTATTCATTAACCAAGGTGGCAGAACTAAAAAATGCTTACCACAAGCTATGGGGGTAAAAAATTCTCTCCAGGCTTCAGTCCAGTCTTTTTGTTCTATTTCATCAATGTTAATGTGGGCTTGGGGTAGGTATGATTTAATATCATTAGCTAAGTTTGTTATAAACTCTTGGTTTTCGTTGTGAACTGTAATGAGAGTTTCACCAGTGGGTAGGCTTTCTTCTTCCCAACCAAAGCTTATGTGTAGAGCTAAAATACCCCAAAGTATTTCCATATGAGGTTCATCAACAATAATTTTGCAGCGTAATAAATTTTTCATAGCAAAAGAGGTACAGCTCAAGCTTGAGCTTGTCAAGAAATGCCTATGAAAAATGCTTGCATAGAGTGCGTAAAAAAGACAATATTGGCTAGTTACAACTTTAAGCTTGAGAGTTCTTAATGACCCATAATCTAGTTGATATTTTAGAAAAGATTGAAAAAAAATTCAATGTTGAATTTGAAACCTTAGATATAGATGAAAAACCTATACATGTTTTGTCAATTAATAATATGCAAAAACATTTAGATGGGTTACTTGCAAAAAAATCCATACATAATCCATTAAAAGATTTGCCTTTGTGGTCAAAAATATGGCCGTCATCCTTTATATTGGGGCGTTTTTTGCGCAAACTTGATCCACAAGATAAAAGCTTGCTGGAGCTTGGTGCAGGTTGTGGAATTACCAGTATTATAGCCAGTCGTTATGGCTTTGCATCTGTGGAGTTAACGGATATTGTGGATGATGCACTGTTATTTGCTAAGGCAAATGTATTAAAAAACGAATTATCTGATATTGTCAATGTTCGTCGCGTGGATATTAAAGATAGTCGTGCAAGCTTACATGACTCACGCTTTGATATTATCGTTGCTTCTGAAATTCTTTATTTAGAAGACTTACATCGCCCCATTATAAAATGCATACAGAGGCATCTTGCTAAGGATGGTATGGCTGTTATTTGCAATGATATGGTGCGCAAGCGTCCACGTTTTTTCACTCAAGCAAAAAAATATTTCAATATAAAAGAGCAATTAATCGGTGTAAAAAGTTCTAATGAAAATAATGAAGAAGAACGCCGCGTATATGCTCTAAATATTTTGGAGCATAAATGATTACCTTAAAATCTTGTCCTAAAGGGCATAGCCAAGAGCTAGATAAAGCCATTAGTCCTGAAGAAACTATTGCAAAGGTGCGTGCAAAGTTAAAAGAAATTAATTTAGACATACTTGCAAATACCAAGCGAATTGACATGGGTAGGCTTGGCATTCCTGTTTATTTAAGTGAGTGCGGCGCACATGCTAGAAAAATTATGCCCACTCGTAAGCAAATGGGCAAGGGAGCAAGCCCCGTTCAAGCTGAAGCTTCAGCTCTTATGGAGCTTTTGGAGCGTTTTTCCTTTTTTAGCTTTTGGGAAGATTTACCCCATATGGTCACAGCCACATGGTCAGAGGCAAAGCTACAGTTTGGTGATGCACTCATACCAATTGAGCACATATTGCAGTCTGTTAATGATGATATTAGCAAGGATAGTGCCGAACAAATTATGGACTTAGTGCAGTGGCAGTTTTTTCCATGCACTGATTTATACAATATGCGTGAGGTTTGGGCTCCATTAAATTGGTTTAAAAAACTTGGTGAATTTAATGGAACTTCTGCTGGTAATACAGAAGAAGAATCTCTTTTACAAGGTTTATGTGAGTTAATAGAGCGTCATGTTTGCTGTATTATTGATAGAGAGCAAAAAAATTGCAAAACTATTGCAAATCAAAGTATAACAGATCCGGTCCTAAATAATCTTTTATCTGCTTTTCATGCTCAAGGTATTAATATTATATTAAAAGATTTTTCATTAAATATGCCAGTACCCACCGTTGCAGCCATTGCTTTTGACCCAAACACATTTCCGCAAAGTTCAGAAATCGTATTTACAGCAGGCACTGCCAGCACACCAGCTAAGGCTGCCATTCGTGCTGTGACGGAAGTTGCTCAATTGGGCGGTGATTTTTGCACTAACGCATGCTATGAGGCCTCTGGTCTTTCAAAATTTGAAAAACTTGAAGATATTGAGTGGTTACTCAAGGGTGAAAGCATAGACTTATCCAATCTACCAAGTAGTGGTGCAGATGATATTTTAGTTGAATTGCAAAATATTGTTCAATCATTGCACAGTCAAAATCTTTCAAGCTATGCCATATCTACCATGCATCCATTGTTAAATGTGCATAGTCATTATAGCTTTGTGCCTGGCTTAGCTTTTAGGGAACGTGATAAAAATCAAAGTTTGGGGCTTTTTGTAGGACGTATTTTAGCTGAAGAAGCTAGTTTAGAGCATGCCGAAGTAGGATTTATCTTACTTGAAAAGCATTATCCTAATGCCCACTTTATACCATTTTTTAAAGGTATGCTTGCTTTGCGCCAAGATGATTACTTATCAGCGCATGAATTTTTTGCTAAAGCCGAACCTATACAACCAGAAAATGATGCTCGAGGTCTTGCAGCATTTTATGCTGGATATAGCTTGAGTTTAATGAATAATTGGCAAGATAGTGTTGAGTTTTTAAGTCGTGCTATTAATTATTGTGTAGATATGAAGGAATATTGGAATTTGCGTGGGGTAGCTTATTTTAAGTTAAAAGATTATAATAAAGCCATGCACGATTTTGAAAGTGTTTTGCACCTTGATAAGGGGTCGAGCATGGATATTGCTAACCTTGGACTATGTCATAAATTTTTGGGGCATAGTGAAGAAGCCAAGCATTATTTAACGCAAGCTTTAGAGCTTGACCCAAGTCTTGAATTTGCTAAAAAACATTTGGAAGAATTAGAATAACCATCATAAATAATACCAAAACATATGGGAGTATTATGAGCAACGAACCTGATAAAATTATTTACTCTATGATTAGAGTGTCTAAGCGTCATGGACAAAAGGAAGTATTAAAAGATATTTCTCTATCTTATTTTTATGGTGCAAAAATTGGTGTGCTTGGCTTAAATGGTGCCGGTAAATCGTCACTTTTACGTATTTTAGCAGGCGTAGACCAAGCCTTTGATGGTAAAACTGTTCTTGCACCAGGCCATAGCATTGGATACTTAGAGCAAGAACCACTAGTTAATGAACAGCGCACTGTGCGTGAAGTGGTGGAAGAAGGTGTTCAAGACCTTGTGGATATTTCTAAGGAATATGAGGCTGTTAATGCAAAGTTTGCTGAGCCCATGGAGCCAGAAGAAATGGATGCCTTAATTGAAAAACAAGGTAAATTACAAGAACTTATGGACGATAAAGGTATATGGGATTTGGATTCACGTCTTGAAATGGCCATGGATGCTTTGCGCTGCCCCCCCGGTGATACGCTTGTATCGGTTATTTCTGGTGGTGAGCGTCGCCGTGTGGCTCTTTGTCGCTTATTGTTGCAAAACCCCGATATTTTACTACTTGATGAACCCACTAACCACTTAGATGCTGAGTCTGTTGCATGGCTTGAGCGTTTTCTTTCTACTTTCCCCGGTACTGTAATTGCCGTAACTCACGATAGATATTTTCTTGATAATGTGGCTGGTTGGATTTTAGAGTTAGATCGCGGGCGCGGTATCCCGTGGAAGGGTAATTACTCATCATGGTTAGAGCAAAAGCAAAAAAGACTTGCTCATGAAGAAAAATCCGAAGCCCAACGTCAAAAAACTTTAGAGCGCGAATTGGAGTGGATTAATATGTCGCCCAAGGGTAGGCATGCCAAGGGTAAGGCGCGTATTAATGCTTATGAAGCCATGCTTTCACACGAAAGTGAAAAGTTGGCACCAGATCTTGAAATATATATTCCACCAGGACCACGCCTTGGTAAAAGTGTTATAGAAGCTAAAGGTTTAAAAAAGACTCTTGGTGATAAACTCTTGGTTGAAGACCTAAATTGCATTATTCCTGCTGGGGCAATTGTTGGTATTATTGGACCAAATGGAGCTGGTAAAACAACATTTTTTAATATGTTGGTTGGTAATGAAAAACCAGATTCCGGTGAGCTTAATATTGGTGATACGGTACAATTTGCCTATGTGGACCAAGGGCGAGAGTCTTTGACTGCCGGCAAGAGTGTTTATGAGCTTATAAGCGATGGTATGGAAACCATTAAGCTTGGTAGTCGCGAAATTAACGCTAGAGCTTATTGTTCGCGTTTTAACTTTCAAGGTCAAGATCAACAAAAGAAGGTAGATGTGCTTTCTGGTGGGGAGCGTAATCGTTTGCACCTTGCCCGCATGCTAAAATCTGGTGCTAATGTTATATTACTTGACGAACCTACCAACGATATAGATGTTAATACCATGCGTGCCTTGGAAGATGCGCTGGATAACTTTGCTGGTTGCGTTCTTGTGATTAGCCACGATCGTTGGTTTTTAGATCGCATTGCTACGCATATCCTTGCTTTTGAGGGTGATTCTGACATAACATTTTTTGATGGTAATTACTCTGAATATGAAGCGCATCGCAAAAAGCTCTTGGGCAAGGATGCTGATACACCAACTAGAGTTAAATTCCGTAAGCTTACAAGATAGTAGGATACTTTTATGTCAAATATTACTGAAAACTTATTTAATGCTTGGAATTTTCGTCATGCTTGCAAAAGCTTTGATGCTTCGTTTAAAATTTCTGATGATGACTTTAATACTATTTTAGAAGCTGGTAGACTTTCGCCTTCTTCTTTTGGTTTTGAACCATGGCAATTTTTAGTTATACAAAATCCTGCTTTGCGCGAAGAATTAAAAGAGCTTGCTTGGGGTGCACAAGGACAATTGCCAACATGCAGTCATTTTGTAGTTTTTCTTGCGCGTAAAGCTAAGACTATGGATCCCAAGGGTGAATATATTGTTCAAACAATTATGCGTGATACTCAGCACTTGCCAGAAGATGCTATAGAAATGCGAGTTAACTTCTTTGATAATTTTATACATAATGATTTTGGCTATGCTGGTAATGAGCGTGCTAGATTTGAATGGGCAGCACGCCAATGCTATATAGCTCTTGGCAATATGTTAACCACTGCGGCCTTGCTTGGCATTGATTCTTGCCCCATAGAAGGATTTAAAAAGGAAGAAATGGAGCAACTGTTAGCCAGTAAAGATTTACTTGATCGCGAAGTGTTTGGTGTTGCTTGCATGGCAGCTTTTGGTAAGCGCGTGGATGAACCAAGACCTAAAACACGCCGAACTCAAGAGCAAGTAATTAAATGGATCAAATAGTATTTTTGCTTGTATTTTATTCTGTATTCCAATGTATTAACATTGTAAGAGGTTAGTTTATATGGAAGGTTCAAGAGCGCAAAGCTTCAATATTAATAATGAAGCTTTAAGAAAATTGCAGGCCAAAGGAACTTTTAAAAGCAGTGGGGCAGTACATATTGATTATTTTGGTCACTCTTGCTTTAGAATAACTAGCCCCAGTGGGCTTAGTATATTAATTGACCCATGGCGTAATGATGATGCATGGGGTTGGTGGTTTCCTACAACATTTCCTGATGTTGAGGTTGATATTGCCCTATCAACCCATGCCCATTTTGATCATGATGCTTTGCACTTGCCAAAGGCACTTATTACCATTGAAAGATTAATTGGCGAATATAATCTTGCAGATGTAAAAATTATTGGACTTGGCGATAAGCATCTTAGTCAATCTGAGGGAAAAACTCGCTGGACTGATATTCAATATGATATTGGAGAAGATTTTTCTCCACCCAATAATAATTTACACATGGATAATAGCATTATTGTGGTGGAGTGCGCTGGTCTTAGGCTTGTACATTGGGGGGATAATAGAGTTCAACCAGATGAATTTGTGCATAATTATTTAATAAATAATCAGATTGATGTGCTCTTTATTCCTGTTGATGAAAGTGAACATATCTTAAAATATGCTGAAGCTGATAAAATTATGCAAGACTATTCTCCTGCTTTAACAATTCCCATGCATTACTATGTGAAGGGTGCAAATACTGTCCTTAGTACATTACAACCGGCAGATATATGGGTGAAAAGTCATGAAAATGTGTTAAATATAGCATCACACAGGCTTAGTATTGTGGAAAATCAATTTGCAAGAACTGTTTCACAAATTGCTTTTTTTGGGAATAATTTTACAAGAGAATAAATGATTGTTTTATTACAGTGCATTGCACTGGATTTAATGGTCGAATAATAACAATGCCGAAAATGGATGCATAGTATTCTTTTTCGGCATTGTTTATAATAACAGAGAATATTTTAATGCAAGGATTATTTATAAAACAGGGTGTTAACTTAGATACGCTTGCTAATGCGTAATTGTAGTTCTTGGATAATCATTTTTTCATATTCGGGGGCAAGTTCAAGTTCTGCATTCCATTCTTCGCGTAAAATGCGCTCAAGCTCTTGTGTTTCTTCCCAAATGTCTAGTAGTTCTTCGTCAGCTAATGATTTAAGGCGTGAAGAAAAGGGCATATCTTCAATAAAAACTGTTTTTGAGGCCATGGTTTCACCGTTTAATTGTTTTATCTGCAAATATTTGAGCTTTTTTCTCTAAATATAAATGACTTAAACACATGTTATTAAGAACAGCTCGCGATAAAGTCAGTGGGGATATATAGCCTTTTTCCCAGTCACTTGTAAAGAAGATGCTTTGTTCAAAAATTTCTAAATTGTGTATAAATGAACGTAAGTCTTGAGTTCTAGGACCTTTTTTAGTTTCTCTTGTCCATAAAAATTCTTTTTGCTTGGCAAAGTTTTGCCAAAGGTTGATAAAATTAGCTCGTTGCTCTGGTGGACCCACATAGTTTAAGCAAAATTCTTCGCCTATGGCTTGCTCTGTGCGTTGTCCTTTAGCAACGTGTTGTACTTCAGTGATTTTCATGCCTTGTGGCATATGGTTATTTAATGCTTCCATGACTTTTTGGGGTGCTAAATATGTACGTAAGGTAATGGCAAACCACTCTGCCATGCTCCCCACACCTACAGGTAATGCGCGTCCAAAAGAAATTAGGGGTAGGGGATGAAAGCCTTGAGAAAAAGTCATGGGAATTTTAGCACGGCGCAAACAACGCTCAAGTATTGCTTGTAATTCTAGCTGGCTAAGGAATATTGATTTTTCTTGGCGAGTATGCCAAATGCGATATTCCACCGCTTTAATTGTTAGAGCTTTATCAATACTTGGTGGTTTTGCTTTGCCTTGCTGCGGTGCTGGGCGGCAAAGATTGCCTAGCTCATCTCGTTTGGGGCTATGAGCTTCTTGGTCGCGCTTGGCAAGATTTAATTTATTGCCAATGGCGTTATGATTTATGGTTTCTTTATTTTGTTTAAGGGCTGATTCATGAAATTTATTGTCACAAACTCCACAAGCTTGACAATCATTATAGCGGCAATCTGGGGTAATTTTTTCCGTTAAAGCTCGTTTAAGCTCTCTTAGTAAATATTTTTTACTAACTCCAGCTTCTAAATGATCCCAAGGCAAGTTTTGATTTGGGTCGCGTTTTGCTATGTATTCATCAGTGCTTAGCCCACATTCTTGCATGGCCTCTAACCAAGGCTCAAGAGAAAAACCTTCCACCCATGAAGCAAAAATTCCACCTTTGGCATAGGCTTTTTCTATAACTGGAGCAAGGCGTCTATCTCCTCGTGATAAAATACCTTCTAAATGACTCATTTGGGGTTCATGCCAACGCATTTTTAAGCATTTTTGACTTTTAAATGCACTACGTAAATAGTTAATACGCTCTTGCATTTCTTCTAAGCTAATTTGTGCTTCCCATTGGAAAGGAGTAAAAGGCTTTGGAACAAAAGGTGATATGGCTGCAGTTACCTGTAAGCGTGGTGCTCCTCGACCAGCTGCATCGCGTACTTTGCAGCATATATCCACAATGGCATCAAGATCGGCATAACTTTCTGTGGGTAGTCCAATCATAAAATAAAGCTTTACTTGCTGCCAGCCGTGCTCGATGAGCTTTTGGACATGGAGGATGAGTTCTTCTTCAGTCACACCCTTATTAATTACATCGCGAAGTCTTTGACTACCGGCCTCAGGAGCAAGTGTTGCACCTGTGCGCCTTATGCCAGCAACCCTTTGCATAATGCTGTCATCAATAGAACCAACCCTTAATGATGGTAATGATACAGAAATTTGCTCTTTTGCACAGCGATCCATGGTGCTCATAAAAAAGCTTTTTAGGGCAGAAAAATCACCTGTACTTAATGATAAGTAAGAAACTTCATCAAATCCTGTATCATTTAAGCATCTTTGAAGTACATCCTGCAGATTATTTAAGGAACGCTCGCGCACTGGCCTATAAACCATACCGGCATGACAAAAACGACAGCCTCTTGTGCAACCGCGTGCAATTTCCAAAGCAAGACGATTATGTACAGCACCAATGGGTACAGCTTGCTTAATGGGATAGGCAGCTTTATCAAGATCTGTAACTATACGCCTTGTGGGTTTTTTATAATCCTCAAAGCGCGGGCTAAGATTTTGCCCATTAAAGTGAAAAAGTGAGGGTACATAAACACCATTAATGTGGCGTATATCTTCTAAAAATTGACTACGTTTGCCATGGGTTTTGCGTGCTTTAATAAGGGCATTGGCTATATCAACCAAACACTCCTCACCCTCACCAAGCACCATAATATCCACAAAGGGTGCTAGGGGTTCTGCACTTAAAGTGGCGCCACCACCCACAATAATAATAGGGTAGTTTTGCAAATCATCCCCACGGTTTTCTGCGCGCAAGGGAATATTTGCTAAATCTAACATATATAAAATATTAGTATATGCCAGCTCATGCGTTAGGGAAAAACCTATGGCATGCATTTCTTGCAGCGGGGTATCAGATTCTAAAGTGCAAAGTGGTTTTTCATGCTTGCGCAATATTTCTGCAGTTTCTCTACAGGGTGCCATAACCCTTTCAGCCCACCACTTAGCCTGGTCGTTAATTATGGCATAGAGAATTTTTTGCCCAAGGTAAGACATACCCACTTCATAGGTATCAGGAAAGGCCAGTGCCATACGAAACTCACAATTTTGTGGGTTCTTATGTACTGCTCCTTCCTCAATACCAATATATCGACTTGGTCTTGGAAGTATAGATAGAAATTCACGCATAAATAAAATATTACGATGTGATATCGTAATGCTCAGTATTACTTAATTAATTTGCTTGGGTCTGCACTTGGGTTTGCACCAAATTGCAATTTGCCCATACCACCACTAACAGTTAAATTAGTAGCTGTTTCTAAATACTTATCTTGTAATTCTACTGGAGTATCCTTATAGCGATATATGAAGTTTTTGCTTTCTATAGTGCCACAAAAGGTGTTTTCAAAAGGATAGCCATAAGGCAAAATAAGCATTTGCACCCCACCTTGTTGCATAGGGACAGATTGTAGGGTTGCTACGTCAGTAACAGTGTCATTTTTTTCATCATATTTTCCAATAACAATTTCACCAGTTACTAACTTAAATAAACGAACATCGTATGCCATGGTAATCTCCTTAAATGTTATGCACTGTTGGTAGACGTTCGTTACTATATTGTCAAGGGAAAAGCTTGAAATGACAATAATTGAGGCACGTGACTCTGATTTAAGAAGCGTGGTCACTGAAATCGTTTTCTGTTTGGGGAATGTATAAGGCTTGGGAATGTTTTTTAAGCAATCTGCAGCGACGAATCAACGCGTAGGTGCTGTAACGCGAAAAAAATTTTACCCAACCTTACGCATAGACATATAAATTGTGCAGTTAGATTATCGTGGCAGTTAAGTCATTATATTTTAATTTAGCTAAATGTTGATAATTAATGCAGCTTATAAATGATGAAAGGCATGACCTGCCACAGTAACATATCTTTACTGCAATGCGAGGTATAAAATTAAAAACGAATGATTTGCCGTTTTTAAGCTTTTAGATTATAATCACAACCGATTAGTGCAAAATAATTTTTATAAAGGCTTAGCAAGCGAATTTTGGAGGTCACTACATGGAAGCCTATGCGTCATTGCAATTGGCCTTAGGGTATGAATTTAAAGATATAGCATTGTTGCAACGAGCTCTAACTCATAGCTCTTGGGCTAATGAGCATAAATCTCTTTTGCCACATAATGAGCGTCAGGAATTTTTAGGTGATGCTGTGCTTGAGGTCTGTGTATCGTGGGAGCTTTTTAGTCGTTTTCCTGAGGCTAGAGAAGGTCATTTAACTAAACTTCGCTCTACATTGGTAAGTACTAAAACTTTGGCTGAGCTTGCGCGTGAGCTTGGTATCAATCAATGTTTAAACCTTGGACGTGGAGAAGAAAGCCAAGGCGGGCGTATGCGTGATGGTGTGCTTAGTGACGCCTTAGAGGCTATACTTGGAGCCATTTTTGAAGATGGCGGTTATCATTCTGCGCACAAGGTTATAGTGCATATTTTTAATTCGCGCTGGCCTTTAAGCTTAGAACATAGTCAAGAAAAGGACTATAAAACCAAGTTGCAAGAAACAACGCAACGTTTGCACAAAGATCGTCCAATCTATGTGCTACAAAGTAGTCATGGTCCGGAGCATGCTAAATGCTTTGAAGTGCGTTTAACATTGCCAAACGGCCAGGAATTTTTTGCCAGTGGTCCAAGTCTTAAACGTGCTGAGCAAGAAGCTGCACGCGTGGCATTGGACTGCTTAAACCCTTAGTTAGATAAACTATCCGTCATAATCTATCATTACTAGCGGGGATTAAGGCTTTTCAAACTTTATGCTGCTATACTTAGGCTGATATTTGCCAGACCGGCCCGGAGGGATGGTGCTCCCTCCGAGCCTCCCGTCTTTGGTC
>CAYJKC010000054.1:0-11857 GCA_964370675.1 uncultured Desulfovibrionaceae bacterium | reverse complement strand
TTCAACACAGTGATGTAATTCTTATCCAAGGTAGTAATGCTGCCGAAAACCATCCCATTTCTTTTAAATGGGTATTAAAAGCTAAAGCTGCGGGTGCAAAGTTAATTCACGTTGACCCACGCTTTACCCGTACCTCATCACAAGCTGATCTTTATGTTTGCTTGCGCCCAGGTACTGATGCTGCCTTTATTGGTGGTATGATTAAGTATATCATTGAAAATAAAAAATATTTTGCTGACTATGTAAAGAACTACACCAATGCAAGCTTTATTGTAAATAAAGACTTTGGTTTTAATGATGGTCTCTTTACTGGTTATGATCCAAAAACACGTAAGTATGACAAAAAAACTTGGACTCTTGATAAAGATAACAAGAGCATGCCTGTGCGTGATTTGACATTGCAAAATCCTCGTTGTGTACTTAAAATGATGGAGAAACACTATAGCCGTTATACTTTAGAAAAAGTATCTGCTATCACTGGTACTCCAAAAGAAGAACTACAAAAAGTTTACGAAATGATGGCTTCTACTGGTGTTAAAGACCGTGCTGGAACCATTATGTATGCTCTTGGTCAAACTCAAAGTACCATTGGTGTGCAAAGAATTCGTAACCTCTGTATCATGCAATTATTGCTTGGTAATATTGGTATTTGTGGTGGTGGTGTTAACGCACTTCGCGGTGAGCCTAACGTACAAGGTTCAACTGACCACGCTTTACTTTATCACATCCTACCAGGTTACTTGCCAGTACCACGCGCAAGCCGCACATCTCTTGATGCATACTTAAAGGGTGCAACTCCATCAACTGCTGACGAAATGTCTGCTAACTGGTGGGGCAATACTCCAAAATATATGGTAAGCTTGCTTAAATCTTGGTACGGTGATGCTGCTGTTAAGAAAAATGACTTTGGTTACCACTGGTTACCAAAGGTAGATGATGGTCAAAACTGTGACGTATTGCACACTTTTGATCGCATGTATAAAGGTGGCATTAAGGGATTTGTTTGTCTTGGTCAAAACCCATGTGGTAGTTTGCCAAACTCAAATAAAATTCGTTCTGCTATGACCAAGCTTGATTGGTTTGTGCATGCTAACATCTTTGATAATGAAACAGCTTCTTTCTGGAAGGGACCAGGCATGGATCCAAAAAACATTAAAACAGAATGTTTCTTGCTTCCAGCCAGTGCCAACGTAGAAAAATCTGGTAGCCAAACTAACTCCGGTCGTTGGATGCAGTGGTTAAACCAAGCTGCACCTGCACCAGAAAATTGCTACAGCGTTGGCGGCATGATGACTCTCATTATGCACAAAATCCAAGAATTGTATAAAGCTGAAGGTGGCACCTTAGCTGAAGCAGTAACTTCTTTACGCTTTGACTATGACGCTGGCACCAAGGGAAGCTTTGACGCTCTTAAAGTTGCTCGTCGTATCAATGGTGAATTTGAAAAAGATACCACCGTTGGTGGCAAGAACTTCAAGAAAGGTCAAACTGTACCAAGCTTTGGTCTATTGCTAGCTGATGGTTCTACCTCTGGTGGTAACTGGTTAGCTACTGGTAGCTTCACTGCTGATGGCACCAACTTAATGGCTCGTCGCGGTAAGGAAGACCCAACCAAACTTGGACTATATCCTAACTGGACATATGCATGGCCTCTTAACCGTCGCGTAGTTTATAACCGCGCGTCAGTTGACCAACAAGGTAATCCATACAATCCAAAACGCGCTCTACTTGCATGGAAAGATGGCAAGTGGGTTGGTGACGTGCCAGACGGTCCATGGCCACCAATGGGCATGAAGGGTGGTAAACTACCATTCATCATGAAGCCAGACGGTGTTGCATCTCTATTTGGTCCTGGTCTTGGTGAAGGTCCATTCCCAGAGCACTATGAGCCATTAGAAAGCCCATTAAAGCAAAACCTAATGTCTAAACAACACAACAGCCCAATTATCCCAATCTTTAATACAGATAAGGATAAAGTTGCTAGTGCAGATCCAAACTTCCCAGTAGTTATGACTACTTACTCATCCACTGAACATTGGTGCACAGGTGCATTCACTCGCTGGCAGAGCTGGCTAACTGAAGCAATGCCTCAATCTTATGTGGAAATGAGTCATCAACTAGCTAAGGAAAAAGGCATTCAAAACGGCGATAAGATCAAAGTTATGTCTGCTCGTGGCGAATTAGAAGCTGTTGCTATGGTTACTACACGCATGATCCCATTAACTATTGACGGTAAAACCGTACACCAAGTGGGCATGACGTATAACTATGGTTGGTTATATCCCAAAAATTGTGGCGATACCGCAAACTTACTCACACCATATGTGGGTGATGGTAACACCGGCACACCAGAATACAAGGCCTTCATGGTCAATGTAAGCAAGGTATAGGAGGTGACGCATGTCTCAAGGTAAATCTATATTAGTTGATACGTCGCGTTGTACTGCTTGCCGTGGTTGTCAGGTAGCCTGCAAGCAATGGAACCAACTCGCCGCAGTAAAGACAGAGCAACGTGGGACCTATCAAAACCCACCAGACTTTACTCCGGAAACTTATAAAGTAGTGCGCTTTTCTGAAGGCGAAGCCAATGGTAAACCCTATTGGTACTTCTTCTCAGATATGTGCCGTCATTGTGTAACTCCACCTTGCCAAGCTGCAGCCACTGGCGATGAAATCGCTGTAGATGCCGCTACTGGTGCTGTTATATACACAAAAGACTCTGCAAAGATGGATTTTGACACAGCTCTTAGTGTGTGCCCATACAATGTGCCACGTCAAAACCCTGCTAACAAAATGGTAACAAAGTGCACCATGTGTTTGGATCGCGTTCAAGGTGGACGTAAGCCAGCATGTGTTCTTTCTTGCCCAACAGATGCTATGGTTTTTGGTGAGCGCGAAGAAATTCTTGCTCTTGCTGAAAAGAGGGTTGCTGAACTTAAAAAGACACATCCTAAAGCCAAAGCCCTAGATGCTGATTCTGTTCGCGTTATTTATATTGTGGTCGATGACCCTAAAAAATATAGTGAATATGCTGAAGCATAATACTGCTTACTAATACTTAAGGCCTCGGCTTAGTCCGAGGCCTTATTTTTATAACTCAACCTTTTAATAAGGTTTAAGCTTAAAATTTCAAATTGTACGAGGTGATGAACTATGCATATTTCTTCTGCCACTGTGAAACAGCTAAAAACACAATACCCTTACGCAGAACCATTTTTATCATGTTTTATACCATTAGAAGAATGTTGTCACAAACTTGCAGAAGAATTGCCACCACCAATTTTTCCAGAAGATGATGAAATTATTTTTGGCGACCCTTTTTGTCGCGCCGATAAAGAACATTTGGACATATATTTAGATGATGCCTTACTTGGCACGTGTAAAGAAATCTGTCTTGTGGCGGCCAAGCAAGTTAAAGAATACAGCAAGGAATTAAAAGAACTTGCTAAGTTTTTAGAAAAAGACCCTGCTGCCTGTAAACATCTTGCAAGCTTAACCTTATTGCAAAAAAAGCATCGTATTTCTGCTTGGGCCAAAAAACACGGCATGCAAAAATATGCTGCTTCTTTTGCTTCTAATTATCTAGCACGCTGTGCTGCATTGAGGGTAGCAAAACATGCAAAAAAACCAGAAGAATGGAGCATAAACTATTGCCCGACTTGTGGTAGTTTACCTAATGCTGGTTATTTGCAAACAACTGAAGGTCACCGATTTTTACATTGTTCTATGTGTAGCTCTACTTGGCGTTTTCCTCGTACAGTATGCCCAGCTTGTGGTGATAATAAACCTGAAGGTCGTCTAGTATTTGATCTTGAAGGTGGTAATGTGCAACAACGTGCTGAAGGCTGCGAAGTTTGTAAACATTATATGCTAGTACCAGATATTCGAGATTTAGCAGAAGACATCCCTATAGCCATATTACTTTACTGTCTTATGCCCATGGATGCTCTTATGCAAGACAAAGGCTATAAGCCACTTGAAAATATAGATTAAATTTTCTGCTGCAGAATGCAATTAAAAACCTAGATACATGCTATCTAGGTTTTTTTTAATCTTTTTCCAGTCTGGTATAATTTGGCTAAGTAGAGCGTAAAAGTTAGTATTATGCCCTTTATGATAATAATGGCAAAGCTCGTGAATGATAATATAATCTATGGTTTGTATGCTAGTATGAATAAGTAGTGAATTTAAACTCATCACATGGTTTGATGCATAACTGCCCCAGCGACTTTTATATTTACGAACCTTAAGCACAGGACGCGCCATTTGCGGAAAATGATTTAATGCAAGGCTTAGGCGTTCATGAAAAATGCGCTGGGCTTGATCTAGAAAAAATTTTTCTAATATCCTTAAGTGATATCGTTCATCATGTTCACGAGTTGTAAACAGAATTAAATTAGTATTTTCAATTCTAACTTCTTTTTGCTTTGTGCTGTTAACTATAATGAGTTTATGTGGTGCGCCTAAATATAAAATGGTTGTACCTGTGCCAAGCGGATTTTTAGGTGTGTTATTGATGGCGGCAAATTGTAGGAGCTTTTTTTGAAGCCACTTCTTTTTGCGAAGTATGAAATCTTGCACTTGATTATCATTTATATCTATAGGTACCTTTAGAGTGACTTCGCCATTTGGTGCAATACTAAGACATAAAGTCTTACGCCTTTGTTTTATATAGTTGTGAATAGTTACATCATGAACGGTTAGCATTTTTATAAAATGGTGTTATTTTAAAAATAATACAAGTTAATAATATATTTTTTTAATTGATTGATATGATATATAATTTTTAATATTAAGTGTGTTTTGTTGACAAGTGATTGGCTAAGTGTGTAGTGTAACACAAGTAAAAGTGCCATAGAGGGCTTAATAGGGAATCTCGTTAAAATCGAGAGCGGACCCGCCGCCGTAAACCTCAAAACAGCTTTTTCAATGAATACCACTGGAATTATCTGGGAAGGTAGAAAAAGTGAGGTAAGCCGGAAGACCTGCTTTTACACGTCATGGACTGTCTATATTGACAGTAGACATTTTGCAACGGGTATTTGCTGAAATGTTTTGAGATATATTCTCCACTTTGACCAGTGGAGTTTTTTATTTTAAAGCGCTAAATAACCGCATGTGTATGATAATATTTTACGATTTGTGGAGACTGAAATGAAAAAAAGATTTTTTTTACTAGCCATTTACTTATTGGTATTTTGCTTTGTTCCATTGAATGTGGCGTATGCTACAGAAAAATGGGTTAATATTTTAGCTTTTTTTGGCACGAGCATGCCAGAAGCAAAACAATCTTTAGATGCTCTTGAAAAAGCATATGTCAGAACAGGTGATGAAATTATTGTTGCTTATACGTCAGATATTATAAGAAAAAAACTTAAAAAAAACGGACAGGAAATTTTTTCGGTTAATGAGGCTCTAAATCAAGCACATAACATGGGATATAAGAAAGTTCGCATACAATCTTTTCATGTGGGAGCAGCGGAAGAGTTTTATAATTTACAACGCATGATTGTGAAAAATTTGATTAAAAACCCTATGCGATTTGACAGTGTTTTGCTTGGCTATCCGCTTATGGCTTCAGGACAAGATTTAATGGCGGTGCGTGATATTTTATTAAATTCTTTACCTAAAGAACGCGAAAAAAATCAAGCCGTAATTTTTATGGGGCATGGTAATCACCATGGTCCAGGTGATATTATGCTTTATGCTTTAGAAAAGGCTTTGCAAGAAAAAGATCCCTTTGTCTATGTAGCTGCTGTTGAAGGTAACATGACTTTTGATAATGTGTTAAGTCAGTTAAAGCAGAACAATATCAAACATGCTTGGCTTCAGCCCTTTATGGTGGTAGCAGGAGACCATGCACGAAATGATATGGCTGGCTCTGAACCAGACTCTTGGGTTTCACAATTACAAGCTGCAAACATTAAAAGCTCTATCAACTTAATTGGTCTTGGAGATATAAAAGGCATTCAAGATATTTTCTTGCGCCATACCAAAACTGCCTATGATGATTTAACAAAAAGCAAAAAAAGCGATTAGTCAACAAAGAAGTTGACTTTTCTTGTAATACTCCTATATTTCGTTGTATGACGAAATGTAGGAGTATTACATGTTTCATTTTTGTAATCTAGCTAAAGCTTTGGGTGATGAAAACCGAGTACGCATTCTTATGGTGCTTAGGCACTCGCCACTTTGTGTATGTCAGCTCACAGCCCTTTTAGACTTAGCACCATCAACTACCTCTAAACACTTATCTATCTTGCGCCAATCGCAACTTATTGAATGCGTAAAAAATGGGCGCTGGACATATTATCAATTACCGGCAAATCCGGCAAATACCTCTATAGCCAATGCCTTGCAATGGACTTATGAAAGTCTTTTAAATAGTCAAAGTGTTAAAGATGATGAACAGCGTTTGCAAAAAGTTTTGCAAGTGGAAAAAAATGCTAATATGCATTTGCAATTAAAGGAATTAGAACACTCGGCATATATACATTCATTGGAAGATGAGCAAGAAAATTAAATAAAGGAAGATGACTAATGGTATATTTTTACAAAGTGCAAAAGCTTCATTGTAGTGGCTGTGCCACAAAAATTGAGAACGCTCTTATGGGTGTGGAAGGAGTGGAAGGTGCAAGTATTGATATGGAAACAAGAAAATTACGCTTAGAAAGTATCAGTCCACCAAATCTTGAAGCTATGAATACTTTAATTGATAATATTGAAAAAGGCACATATTTAGAACTATATGAAGATGTGGCAAATAAATCTATCAATGCAAAAAAAGATGCTGATATCGAACACCATGAAGATGAGCATGTGCATGGACCATCAGTAAGGACTATGATAATTTGTGCAGCTTTAATGTTTACAGGCTTACTGGCAGAAGCCTTTGTACCAGCTGTTGCAACATATGATACACTGCAGCGTATAGTCACTTTATTTTGTTTTGCTATACCCTATGCCATTTGTGGTCACATGGTTTTGACTGAAGGGTGGCACTCATTACAAAAAAAAGATTTCTTTAATGAATTTACATTAATGGGTGGCGCTACCATTGCTGCTATAATAATAGGTCATTTAGAAGAAGCTGTGGGAGTTATGCTGTTTTATTGTATTGGGGAGTATGTACAAGAAAAAGCAGCCGGAAAATCACGCCATTCTATAAGGGCATTGTTAGCGGCAAAACCTTCCATTGCACATGTATGCGATAGTAAGGGACATAATGCTAAGGATATGGATCCAGAAGATGTAATAGTTGGCTCTTATGTTTTGGTGCGCCCTGGTGAAAAAATTCCTTTGGATGGTGTGGTAGTTGATGGCATTTCTGAAGTAGATACAGCACCTCTAACTGGAGAATCTGTACCCATAACGGCTAAACCAGACGTACATGTTTTTGCTGGTTGCATTAATAAAGATAGTGCTATAGTTGTGCAAGTAACTGAAGAATTTAAAAATACATCAGTAGCCCGCATTTTAGAAATGGTAGAAAGTGCTAATGCACGTAAAGCACCTACGGAGCGCTTTATTACTCGCTTTGCTAGGTACTATACTCCAGGTGTTGTGCTAATTGCTAGCTTGGTCGCCATTATTCCCCCACTCTTTGGTGCAGGTGACTTTTCTGAGTGGATTTATAAGGCATTAGTATTACTAGTGGTATCATGCCCTTGTGCGCTAATAATTTCTATACCTCTAGGATATTTTGGCGGCATAGGTGCAGCATCGAGCAGGGGTATTTTAGTAAAGGGTGGATATGTTATTGATGCTTTGCAGTATGTAAAAGTTGCAGCATTTGATAAAACAGGAACTTTAACCCATGGTACATTTAGCGTAACTCAAAAGCATTGTGCATTAAATGTCAGTGAAGATGAGCTTTTGGCATGGGCAGGTCTTGCTGAAAGTCGTTCTAATCATCCGCTGGCCAAAGCTATTGTAAAAGATTGCTTATTACGTCATGGCAAAATGCGTATTGTGAAAAATTTACAAGTGCAAGAGCTACCAGGTAAAGGAGTAACAGCTAATGCTGATGGCAGTGTCATAGTGGTTGGAACATATGAATTTTTACAATCCATACCCAATATTAATAGTTTACCTGAAGCCTCATTGGTGGAGTCATTGGGACAAGAAGGTGGG
The DNA here is from genome assembly GCA_964370675.1 of uncultured Desulfovibrionaceae bacterium. GTDB lineage: Bacteria > Desulfobacterota > Desulfovibrionia > Desulfovibrionales > Desulfovibrionaceae > CAYJAD01. The sequence goes on along the minus strand of CAYJKC010000054.1, from coordinate 3,724 downwards.
AGCTTGGCTTTTGTTGCCAAAGACAATCAGTATTTAGGTTGTCTTGTTTGTTCTGATACATTGCGACCAGAGGCTGCACAAGCATTACATAATTTGCGTAAAGAGGGCATTTCTACTCTTGCCATGCTTACTGGTGACCATGAGCTTGGAGCACAAGTAATTGCAAAAAACCTTCCACTAGATGTGGTTAAAAGTAGACTTTTACCACAAGATAAGGCTCATATTTTAGAAAGTCTTGCACCGGCAAAAGAGACACTTTTTATGGGAGATGGTATTAATGATGCACCAGTGCTTGCCACAGCTGGAGTAGGTATTGCCATGGGTGGTCTTGGCTCTGAAGCTGCTGTAGAGACGGCTGATGTGGTGGTGCTTGATGATAATCCTGCACGAGTACCGGAGCTTCTACGCATTGCAAGAACCACTCGTAGTATTGTTTGGCAAAATATTGTCATGGCATTGGGTATAAAATTTATTTTTGTATGCCTTGGACTAATTGGTGTTTCTGGATTATGGGAGGCAGTATTTGCAGATGTTGGTGTAGCTTTGCTTGCTGTGCTTAATGCCAGTCGCGCCATGCGCAGTTAAAATTTATTATGAAAATTGCTGGAATATCTTTTGCAATAAGTTCTTTGTTTGATTAAAATGTGTCAAATTTTTATTAACTTATTGTAAAAGGTATTTATGGCAAGCTCACTTCATCTTAATAAATATCAGGGTAATAGCGAGGGGCGAGCATTACGCATTTTGCAGGTGCATACGCATTATCCTACCTATGTGCCGTATTTTTATGGATTATATCCTCATGTTGCCAGGCAAAGTTTTGCTAAGCAAATACAAAAGCTTTATGAACATGGCATGCAGGATATGTATATGGTTGCGCCATTATTAGCAAAATTAGGCTGTGATGCACACCTTGTATATAGTAATACCATGCCGGCGCAACGAGCATGGTGTAAAGAAAATGGCTTTCCTACCGATGTTTTTGGCTCCCCTTATTGGGAGCAAAAAGTCCTTGGTGCGCAAATTGAAACCATTAAGCCTGATGTTTTATTTTTTACAGATAATCACCATTTTAATGGAAAGTTTTTACAAAGCCTGAGGTTTAAGCCTGAACTGGTTGTAGTTTGGCGCAATGCTCCCATTGACTTGAGTGTGGACTGGCATGGTTTTGATATTTTATTATCTCCCCTAAGGCGCATTAGAAATTTAGCATTACACTTAGGTGTTGGAAAGGCTTTGCCATATTTATTTGGTCTATCACCTTTTTTTGAAAATGATACTCAAAAAAATATGCATGCTAGAGATATAATCTATTGTGGTACATACCAAAGCCCCTTTGTGCCACATTGTCATGCAGAGCGGCGTGCAATATTAGATGCCGCTTGTCATATAAGCCATAAACGAGACGCTAATATCGATTTATTCTTAAATGATACTCCTGATTCTTTGCCTCCACATATAGTAAAGCACATGCACTCTCCACTATATGGTAAGAGCATGTATAAGGAGCTTGCAAATTCACGCATTGGTATAGATAAAATCGGGGTGGTTAATGCAGTAAAATCTGGTGTTCCTATTTTATGTTTGAATGGTGGAGATGTATCAAATATGCGCCTTTTTGAACATACTGCTTATGGAGTTCTTGCCTTTACTGAATATCGTGGGCGGTTAAGTGAATTATTTAAGCTTGATGAAGAAGTGGTGGTTTATCACTCTGAAGATGATTTTGCAAAGAAGTTAAATTATTATTTAACACATAAAGATGAGGCCATGAGTATTGCCCAAAATGGTAGAAAGCGTGTAGCTAAAAACTTTAATCAAACTCAGTCGTTAAATAAATTATTGAAAATATTTCAACAAGGCTTAGCAGAAAAGAAAACTTTATCTCAACAAAAGCAAGATGTAGTTATTCCGCCAGATATGGTTTTACAAAAAATGCTTAATATATTACATAAATATTCTGATGATAGCACTAATAAGGATGCTTGGGAGCTTGAAGAAAATTTGTTTAATATAGCTTGTGCATTGGCTGTGAAAGGTGAATTTGAAAAAGCTATGGAATTAGATATTCTTATTCGTAATTCTCCATTTATCATGGCTGATATGGGATATTTGGTGTCTATGTAGTGCAGCTTGTTGCATGAGTTAATCTTTTATATAAGATGAGAAAATTATGTCTAGTACATTGAAATTAAAAGTATCAGATGTGAGATGGCGTGGCTATGCCTTTTTAGATGTTAATTTTAGAACATTTTTTTATGAGGGGTCGTATTATAGAGCTACTTTGCCAACCGCACATAGTTTTATTAAAGAAAATACATTTCAATTTCTTTTGACATCCTTAGCTAAAGAAGGCTTTATTCCTGAAACCAAGGTGGTGGATTTAGAAATTGAGGGCTTTGGTAAGATATATAAGCAGCATACGGAATATTTTAATGTGCCAATGGCTTATGTTAATCCACTATACCTAAAAGAAGCAGCCTTGTTATTTTTAGCTTTATGCAAAAATTTACATAATAAAAATTTATGCCTTGTTGATGGTCATTGTTATAATATTATTGCACAAGGTGTTAATAAACCCATGTGGTGTGATGTGGGTTCTATTATGCCAAGTCGTGGCGATAATTATTTTAATGATGTAGCTGAATGCATAAAATATATGATATACCCCTTGCTATTACGCAGTAAAAGCTCTGCCCTAGGAGGTATAATGCGTCACTGCACCACTGAAGGTATTAGCAATGAAGGTGCGGATGCTTTGCGCCTTATTGGATATAAGCAGTTTTCACCTAAAAGAGGTGATGCACTTAATGAGCTAGAAGAACTTGTTCAATCCATTGAATTTCCATGGGGAATAACGCTGTGGAGCAATTATCATGATGATAAGATAGAAGATGATAATATTGATACTAAGCTTACGCCACATTCTCCTAACCGTGATGCCATAATAACTAGACTCTTAAAGATTTTAAAACCTAAAACTGTAGTTGATATTGCAGCCAATGCAGGTGTGTTTTCACGTTTAGCAGCACGTTTGGGTGCAGATGTATTAGCTATTGAACCAGATGAAGCTGCTGTTGCCAGCGGTCATATGTATTTGCGGGAAAATTGGGAACAGCGTAGTGGACAAGGCAGTATTAAATTTATGGTAGCCGGTGTTGATAGTCCGCTTAAACAGCCTGGTGATGTAGCCTTAGCCCTAGCTTTAACACATCACCTTTTCTTAACCAATCAGCACCCTTGGAAGCTTATTGTGCGCTGCCTTGCTGACCACACCAATAAGCATTTGATTACAGAATTTATGCCCAATGGATTGTCAGTACATACAAAACAGGCTAATCTACCTGCAAGCTATACTCTTGAACTTTTTATTGAACAGCTTGAGCGTTATTTTACCAAGGTTGAAATTATTGAGCGTGAAGTTCCTGAAGGTTCTGCTAATCGTATTTTAATTCTTTGCACAGATAAACGCGAGCAAGTTGTGGATGACCATAAGAATTTTCTTTGCAACGCATAATAACAGGGCAATTAAATCCCATTTTTTACATTTAAGACTTAGCTACTTCTCTACTATATTTTAATGGATCTTCCTCAAAGAAGGGAAAGAGAAAAAATGGAATTGGTCAATGACCATAAAAAAAGGACTTAGATTTTATTCTAAGTCCTTGGATTTTAATGGCGGAGCGGAAGGGACTCGAACCCTCGGCCTCCGGCGTGACAGGCC
>CAYJKC010000053.1:0-12658 GCA_964370675.1 uncultured Desulfovibrionaceae bacterium | reverse complement strand
AAAAAATCAAGTAGGCTAACAAAAGGTCGTTCCAGCAGTAACAGCATTTATTTAAAAGCTCCTTGCTCGGAGTTTTTCTATGCGGCGCAAAATTTGCGCCCAATAATGCTTGGTTGGGTGTATTTGCACTTATGTGAACTTTGGGATATGATGATATTTTACATGAACAATTATTTTTGCGTATAATTTTTGGAGCATTATGAAAAAAAAATACTCGACCCTGCCCACAGCAGACAAAATGGCCAAGTTGCTTGATTTTGTTGACGAACATAAAGCCAAGAACCCTGTCGTCTTAAACTTAACTCATCAAAATACTTTTGCTGAATCTATGCTGGTTATTTCAGCATCGTCAGTTAGACATGCTCAAAGTTTGGCAGAAAATATTTCTACCTTTTGTAAGCATGAAAACTTAGAATTTTTGCATATGGAAGGTAAACAGCTTGGACAATGGATTCTTTTAGATCTTAATGATATTGTAATAAATATATTTCAAGAGTCTGTGCGTGATTTATATAATCTTGAAGCTCTTTGGGCTGAAATGCCGCAAAAGCCTATTGAAAATAATAGTTAGGAGATTATATGCAAAGCCTTACGCCAACCTTACTCCTTATTCTTGATGGATGGGGTCTTGCCCCAGCAGGACCCGGAAATGCCACAAGCATTGCTAAAACACCCACCATGGATAAATTGTTTACCAATTATACCCATAGCAAATTATCAGCCTCAGGTCATGCCGTAGGCTTGCCTGATGGTTATATTGGCAATTCTGAAGTTGGTCACTTAACCATCGGCGCAGGTTCTGTATTCTTTCAAGACATGACCCGCATTGACATGGCTATTGAAAAACAAGAACTGCTTAATAATACAGTATATAATGATATTATAAACAAGGCTAAAGCTGCCAATGGACGTTTGCACTTGGCAGGGCTATTATCTGACGGCGGAGTGCATAGCCATATTAATCATTTAATAGAGCTTACAAAAATTGCAGTTAAAGCAGAACTTGAAGTTTTCATCCATTGTTTTATGGATGGCAGAGATACCGCACCTCACAAAGGGGTTGAATATATAAAGAAACTTGAAGAAAATTTAGCCTTATTTAATGGGGCTGGCAAAGCCTCTATTGCTACCATTTGCGGGCGATTTTATGCCATGGACCGTGATACAAGATGGGAAAGAGTAAAAGAAGCTTGGGATATGTTGGTGCATGGCAAGGGTGAAATTCAACAAAGTGCAATTCATGCCATAGAGTTATCATATAAAAATGACATTACAGATGAATTTGTTAAGCCAACCATTATAAATCAAGATGGTTTATGGCAAGATGGTGATGCATTGTTTTTGTTTAATTTTAGAGCTGATCGCATGCGCGAATTAGTGCAAGCTTTAACAATACAAAACTTTGACGGTTTTGAGCGCGGTCATATGCCTAAGTTTGCAGCATTATCCACTATGACAGCCTATGATGCATCCTTTAATTTGCCGGTGGCTTTTCCTAAAGAAAGTTTAACTATGGGTCTTGGTGAGGTGGTTGCATCGTGGGGATGTAAGCAATTACGCCTTGCTGAAACGGAAAAATATGCTCACGTTACTTATTTTTTCAATGGCGGGCGCGAAGCTCCCTTTGAAGGCGAAGATAGAATTTTAGTCCCATCACCGCGTGATGTGGAAACATATGACCTTGCCCCTGCTATGAGTTGCCACGCTGTTACAGATGAATGTGTTAAGGCGTTAAAAGATAAAGACTATAGTTTGATAGTGTGCAACCTTGCTAATGGTGACATGGTGGGTCATACTGGAGTATTATCTGCTGCTGTAGCTGCATGTGAAGCGGTGGATTTATGCGTTGCGCGCATGTTGGAAGCTGTGCTTGCTGTTAATGGACGCATGCTCATTATTGCTGACCATGGAAATTGTGAAAGCATGCTTGATGAAAATGGTCAAGCTCAGACAGCGCATACTACTAATCCTGTACCTTGCATCTTGGTGCAAGATAATAAGTGCACCACGTTAAAAGACGGGGCTTTAGCTGATGTTGCCCCCACCCTTATTGGATTGTGGCAAAAAGAAAAGCCTGCCAGCATGCAGGGGCAAAACCTTGCGGAGAAGTGCTAATGTCAAAGCCCTTACAACCAGTTGCACCTGACGGCATGGAATTATTATTTTTTTATGCTTGCCCGCATTGTAGTAAGCATGTGCCTTTAGTGTCACCCACGCAACCTACCATGGTAAAGTGTGATAGTTGTGCAGGCAGCTTTCCTATTATTCCTGTAGATGAGCGAAGCTTGCATTATGTACGCATTATGCTTGCTAATGGAAAAGCTGCCATGGACCCTGACTTTGCTTAATCTATATGAAAAATTGGTATGTGTACCTTGCCCTGTGCAATGATAATACCTTGTATTGTGGTATAACAACAGACTTAGAACGCCGCTTTAGGGAGCATAATGGTCTTTTAAGCGGGGGAGCAAAATATACAAAGCACAGGCGCCCCATAGAGCTTTGTGCTTATGCCATATGTAAAAATCGTCAAAATGCTGCTAGGTTAGAGGCAAAGGTTAAGTCTACTCCTCGAGCAAAAAAAATTATAACTTTACAATATTATACAGAAGAATAACCATGACAAATTTATCAATCACTAATGACATAGACGCATGGCTTGCCACTTGGCAAATAGACCCACTAGAGGCTAAGCAAGCATTTGTAAGCTACTATGAATATTTACAGAGTAACTCTCAATGGGTTTTGGATTTTAAACAACGCAGTGGGGTAAGTTATTCCTTACGTGCAAAGCATATAAATCAAGATAAAAAACCGCTTTTTGTCATGATAGATGTGGTAGATGATGAACCAGATGCACGTTGGCTTTCGGTTTGTTTTTATGCTTCTATGGTGCAAGATCCAGAGGAATTGGGTGACTTTGTTCCTCAAGGACTTTTGGGTGAAGATGCTCTTTGCCTTAATCTTGAAGAAGATGATAGCCATATGCGTGATTATATCTTGCAAAGAATTGGCGAAGCTGCAAAAAACGCAGCTTAAGCTTTGATAGCTGAGAATATGTTATGATGCCCTTAGAAGTTGGTTTAGCCTTTTTTATGACCTCGCTAGTTTTAGCTATTGCCCCAGGTCCTGATAATATTTTTGTACTAACCCAGTCCGCCCTTTATGGAGCAAGGGCAGGTCTATGTACGGTTTTTGGTTTAATGACTGGTATTTTGGTTCATACTTTTGGAGTAGCTTTAGGGGTTTCTGTTATCTTTCAAAATTCACCTACGGCATTTTTTATCCTTAAATTAGTAGGTGCTGCTTATTTATTATATCTAGCTTGGCTTACTTTAAAATCGGGTAGTAGCGAAGCCTCACTTAAGGGACAAGAGTTTATTGGTAATTTTGCTCTATATCGCCGTGGTATTTTTATGAATATCACCAATCCCAAAGTAGCTTTGTTTTTTCTTGCTCTTTTGCCCCAATTTGTAGACCCTGCGCGTGGAGCATTATCTATACAAATGAGCATGCTTGGTGGCATTTTTATTTTAGCTACATTTATAGTTTTTGGTCTGGTTGCCATATTAGGAGGACAATTAGCACATTGGTTTAATAGGTCGCCAAAGTATCAAATACTTATCAACAGGTTGGCAGCACTTGTTTTTATTGCTTTGGCCTTGGCACTTATTTTCACTTAATATTGCTTTACTAAAAGAGTAATTCAAATTAATAAAAAAGCGGGCATAATTTCTTGACATAGTGGGGTAAGCCCATGTAAATAGCTCAGTTCGCGAGGGTAACATGGGCAAGTATTATATTTCAATTAATGACATTCCTAAGCAAGGGCAACATATTGTGGTGGATAATCAAGAAATTTGGGATACACCACTTGATGAATTTCATATGCAATGTCGTATAGTTGAGCCGGTTTCTACTACACTTCATCTCATGCCAGTGCCCGGTGGCATTATGGTGCGCGGACAGCTAGAAGGGCATATAGAAGTGCCCTGTAATCGCTGTGCAGAGCCCATGCAAGTTAAGCTAGAAGCCCCCATTGAGCGTTTTGAAGCTTCACCAGATGCAGCTCTTGGCTATAGCGATGTGGATGATGACCTTGATATTGATGCTGAGGTTGCAAGCCATATAAAGATTGAAAATGCCGTGCCAGTGCTTGATGTAGCAGATTTGTGCTGGGAAGAATTTATGTTGGCATTGCCTTTGCGCCCAATTTGTGCAACGAGTTGCAAGGGTTTGTGTGCCATATGTGGTACAAATTTAAATGAAAATGCTTGTCTTTGTGAGCAAGAAGGTGGCGATGCTCGTCTTGCAGTATTGCGTACAATGAAGATAAAGTCAGAAAACTAATAATTTTTTTGTATTATTGTCGTGATATATAAAACAACTTTGCTTAAGCTTACGCAAGGTTTTACATAATTAAAGTGCATTTTATGCATAATTTAGGAGAATAAAATGGCCGTTCAACAAAACAAAAAATCTCGTTCTAGAAAAGGTATGCGTCGTTCTCACGATCGCGTGGCTATTCCTGCTGTAATATACTGCGCATGCGGTGAACCAACAGTTCCACATAGTGTGTGTGGTAGTTGCGGCTCCTATAAGGGGCGTAAGGTGATTAGCACCGCTCAAGACCAAGGTTAATGAGTAAGAACCCCATCATTGCCGTTGATGCTATGGGGGGCGATTTTGGCCCTTCTGTAGTGGTGCGCGCTGCCATTGAGGCCGCAAAACTTCATGAGCTTAAAGTATTGCTGGTTGGTGATACTGCACGTGTTGAAGCAGAGCTTGAAGTTTTAAATTTAGAAAACGCGCAATACGAAATTGTCCACGCTGATGATGTGGTGCATATGAATGAAAAGCCTTCTGATATTTTACGGCGCAAAAAAAATGCGTCCATTCAGGTGGCTTGTCGCCTTGTGCACGAGGGTGCAGCAGATGCTTTAGTCAGCGCTGGGCACTCAGGTGCGACTGTCGCTTGTGGCATGTTCATTCTTGGGCGTGTTGCTGGAGTGGAGCGCCCTGCTTTGACTGCCATATTGCCCACCGAAAAAAATCCCTTAGTGCTTTTAGATTGTGGGGCTACAGTTGATTGTAGGCCTTATCATCTTTTCCAATTTGGGCTTATGGGTGATGCTTTTGCACGCGATTTGTTAGAATATGCCTCACCTCGTATTAGCCTACTTAGCATTGGCGAAGAAGAGGGCAAGGGCAATATGCTTGTAAAAGAAGCCTATGAATTAATAAAAATGGTTAAAAATATCAACTTTACAGGTAATTGTGAAGGTAGAGATTTATTTACCGGTGAGGTTGATGTGGTGGTTTGCGATGGCTTTATTGGTAATATTGTTTTGAAGATGAGTGAAGGATTTTCGCATTCACTTTTACGTATTTTAAAGAAAAATTTATATTCAGGCGTATTACCTGCCCTTGGGGCAAAATTAGCCAGCGGAGCATTTAAAAAATTTGCTCAAACCATCGATTATGCAGAATATGGCGGGGCTCCGGTGCTTGGTTTAAAAAATCTTGCTATAGTATGCCATGGAAAATCCAACGTAAAAGCAATTTGTAATGCCATTAAAATGAGTGGTGTGTTTGTACGTAAGGGAACCAATATTCGCCTTGCAGAAAGCGTAATGGCCAATGAAGAGCTAACTTGTTTTAGCAAGGCATTTTAAGTCCTGTGAACACGAAGTCATGAAAAGTAATTGCTATATAAATGGTATCGGTATTTATGCGCCCAAACGCATTTTAACCAATGAAGAGCTTAGTCGCATAGTGGATACCACTGACGAGTGGATAAGCACTCGCACTGGAATTAAACAAAGGCATATCTTAAGTGACGATGAGCAACTTTCTGATATGGGATTTTTTGCCGCCAACGAGGCTTTAGCTCAAGCAAAGCTTAGGGCTGAAGATATAAGTCATGTAATTGTTGCTACTACCACTTCTGAATATGTTTGCCCTGCAACTGCTGGGATAATAGCGCATAAACTTGGCTGTAATAAGGCCATGGCTTTTGATTTTAATGCAGCCTGTACTGGTTTTTTATATGGTCTTTCCATGGTGCAAGGATTTTTAGCAAGCACACCCTCGGCAAATATTTTACTCATTTGTGCAGAAGCTCTAACGCGTAGAGTAAATTGGCAAGATAGAAGTTCTTGCGTGCTTTTTGGTGATGGAGCTGGAGCCATGGTTATTAGTGGTGCAGAAAGTACTGCTATAGCTAAAATTTTAAATGTAATATGCCATAGTGACGGTAGTTTACAAGATTTAATTACCATTGGCGGTGGTACTCATAAGGCCTACACCCTTAATGAACCCATAGGTGATGAAATTTTTTTACATATGCAAGGCAGAGAAGTGTTTAAACACGCTGTACGCAATATGACTGCTGTGTGCAATGAAGTATTAAGCAGCTCGGCTAAAAACATAGAAGATATTGATTTATTTATACCGCATCAGGCCAATTTGCGCATTATCGAATCTGTAGGTAGCCGCTTAAATATAAGTGACAACAAGGTTTTTACCAATGTGCAAAAATATGGCAATACATCTTCTGCTTCTGTACCCATTGCCATTGGTGAAGCCCTGCAATCACAAAAAATTATGCCGCATAATCTAGTTTTGGTAAGTGCGGTAGGGGCTGGATTTACGTGGGGAGCTGGGCTTTTAGAGTTTGTATAACACCTTTTTTTGTGTTTTTTTAGCATTGAAATTTCAGTGACATTAAGATAAAAATCTATTTTAAGTTAGATGAGGATGATGTATGCAAGATTTAGTAAAAACTGCCCTTGTCACCGGAGGCTCCAGAGGTATAGGTAAAGCTATTGCAAAAGCCTTAGCCTTAGAGGGTTTGCAAGTTTTTTTAACCTATGTTTCAAAGCCAGATGAAGCCAATGCTGTAGCGGAAGAAATTTGCGCAAGCGGTGGCAAGGCTAAAGCTTTTTGTCTTAATGTGGGTGACAGTGATGCAGTAGCAGAATTTTTTGCAACACATGTTAAGGATCAAGTGGAGCTTTGTACTCTAGTTAATAATGCAGGTGTCACAAAAGATGGCTTTATTATGCGCATGAAAGATTCAGACTTTGATAATGTAATTAATATTAACTTGCGTGGTTCTTTTGTGTGTTTGCGCGAAGCTGCAAAAATTATGAGTAAACAACGCTCTGGAAGTATAGTAAATATCTCTTCTGTTGTAGGTCAATTTGGTAATACGGGACAAGTAAATTACGCTGCCTCCAAAGCAGGTATGCATGGCATGACCATGTCTGCAGCAAAGGAGCTTGCTGGACGCAATATTACGGTTAATACAGTTGCACCAGGCTTTATTGAAACAGATATGACTGCCTCATTACCCGAAGAAGTGCGTAAAAACTATGAGGATAATATTCCGTTAAAGCGTATGGGTAGTGTAGAAGATGTGGCCAACGCGGTAGTATTTTTAACATCACCTAAAGCCACATACATTACAGGACAAATTATTGCCGTTAACGGTGGTATGTATTGTTAATAACATTATGTCATTGCAAAAAGTTGCAAGGGCTAATTATATAAAAAACTAAAAATTTGGAGGCTTTTATGTCTGACGTATCTCAAAAAGTAACTAATATCATTGTAGAACAGCTTGGTGTTTCTGCTGAAGAAGTAAAACCTGGTGCTTCATTTGTTGAAGATCTCGGTGCAGATTCTCTTGATCTAACTGAGCTTATCATGGCTATGGAAGAAGAATTTGATATTGAAATTGCAGATGATGATGCTCAAGGCTTACTTAAAGTACAAGATGCCATCAGCTATATTGAATCAAAAATGTAATTTTTTGCCGGGGTTAGCCCCGGCAAAACTTATAAAGTTCACAAGATTTTAAAAATTTTAAATTTTATGCTTCAAGGAGGCTTGCATGAGCCGCAGGCGTGTTGTTGTTACTGGTCTATCTGCCATAACATCTATAGGCAATGACCTACAAAGCACTTGGAAAAATTTACTTGCCGGTAAGTCTGGTATTGCACCAATTACACTTTTTGATGCATCAGAGTATGCTGCACGTATAGCTGGAGAAATTAAAAATTTTGTTCCAGAAGACTATATACCATACAAGCAAGCAAAGCGTATGGATCGCTTTACTCAGTTTGCTGTAGCTGGTGCTAAGATGCTTCTTGATCATGCTGATTTTACCATTGATGAAAATAATGCCGATGATACTGGTGTTGTGCTTGGAGTGGGTCTTGGTGGGCTACATACCCTTGAAGAATTTCATAATAAGCTTATCACAGCAGGTCCCAATAAAATTTCGCCATTTATGATACCCATGCTCATAGCAAATATGGCCCCTGGTCAAATTGCTATATTTACAGGAGCTAAAGGTAATAACTTTGTGGCAACTTCGGCTTGTGCATCTGCCTTACATGCCATTGGAAGTGCTTGGAGTGAGATGCTGCTCGGTCGTGGCAATACCATGATTACTGGTGGAGTAGAGGCAACAATCACACCACTTGGCATATCGGGCTTTACCGCTTTAAAGGCACTTTCCACTCGCAATGATGAGCCTGAAAAAGCTTCGCGTCCTTTTGATGCTGAAAGAGATGGTTTTGTAGCCGGTGAGGGTAGTGGTCAGCTTTTACTTGAAACTTTAGATCAAGCACTGGCACGCAAGGCTAAAATTTATGCAGAAATAGTGGGTTATGGCACTTCTTGTGATGCCTACCACATGACTGCCCCACATGAAAGTGGTGAAGGTATGGCAAAAGCCATGAAAAATGCATTAAATGATGCAGGCCTTGAACCGTCTGCCATAGAACATATTAATGCTCATGCTACCTCAACTAATTTAAATGATGCATGTGAAACAAAGGCTATCAAACTTGTGTTTGGTGAGCATGCCAAAAATATCCGTATTTCAGCTACCAAATCCATGACAGGACATTTACTAGGTGCTGCTGGGGGTATTGAGAGTGTATTCACTGTATTGGCTTTACATGATGGCATGATACCCGGTACCATTAACCTTGAAAACAAAGACCCCAATTGCGACTTAAATTACATGACCAATGGCTCAGAACAAGTACAATGCTCTTATGCTATGTGTAATTCATTTGGTTTTGGTGGAACTAATGCCAGTTTAATATTTAAACGTTGGGAAGGTTAATTTTGGTTTATTTTGCCTTGGGCATGATGCTGATATGAGCCGAAAATTAGTTATAGACTAGCAAAATTAAAACGAGAAAACTCATGCAAGAAATTTTAAAATATGATCCGGAAATAGCTAAAATTATAAACCTTGAGCATGAGCGTGAACTTAGCAAGCTTGAGTTAATTGCTTCAGAAAATTTTGTTTCACCTGCTGTGCGCGAGGCTCAAGGGTCTGTTCTTACACATAAATATGCCGAAGGTTATCCAGGTAAAAGATATTATGGTGGCTGTGAATATGTAGATATGGCAGAAACCTTAGCCATAGATCGAGCTAAAAACATTTTTGGCTGTGAATATGTTAATGTTCAGCCACATTCTGGTTCTCAAGCCAATATGGCAGCGTATTTTGCATGTGTAGATCATGGCGCAACCATTCTTGGCATGGATTTATCGCATGGTGGACACTTAACCCATGGTAGTTTAGCAAACTTTTCTGGGCGTTTATTTAATATTGTTTCTTATGGTGTTGATCGTGACACAGGCTGTATTGACTACGATTATGTAGAAAAGCAAGCTAAAGACCATAAACCTGCCATTATTATTGCAGGTGGTTCTGCATATGCACGTAGTATTGATTTTGCGCGCTTTAGAGCCATTGCAGATGAAGTTGGGGCAAAGTTAATTGTTGATATGGCACACATTGCTGGTCTTGTGGCTGCCAAGGTGCATGATTCACCCATTCCTCACGCACATATTGTAACTACCACTACTCACAAAACCCTCCGTGGTCCACGTGGAGGCATGATATTATCTGTTGAAGATATGGCAAAAAAGCTTAATAGCCAAATTTTTCCTGGTATTCAAGGTGGTCCACTCATGCATGTTATTGCAGCTAAGGCTGTATCATTTGGTGAGGCCATGCAGCCTTCATTTGTGGCATATCAAGAGCAAGTTTTGAAAAATGCTAAGGTATTAGCCAAAAGCCTCATGGATGCAGGTTTTGATTTGGTTTCTGGTGGAACAGATAACCACTTACTGCTAATGGACTTAACTAAGAAAGATATAACTGGCAAGGATGCTGAGTATGCACTTGATTTAGCAGGTATTACTGTTAATAAAAACACTGTGCCATTTGAAACTCGCTCTCCATTTGTCACCAGTGGTGTGCGCTTAGGCACAGCAGCACTCACCACACGCGGCATGAAAGAAGAGCATATGCAAAAAATAGCTGAATGGATTGTGCAAGCTTTAAGTCAAATAGAAAATACCTCTGCCCTTGCCAATCTGGGTAAGGAAGTAGAAAAGTTTGCACGTGAATTTCCATTATTTTCTAAATAAATGATTAAAAATTAACTTGTGCGTCGTAAATAATCTTAGTAGCATGAAAAAAGTTACAAGAGAGTTGGCATTACCCTAAAGATGTGTGCATTTTATCCGTATAGTATTTAAGCAAATTGTTGTAATTGATTTTTACGGTTATGTGCTGTAAACAAAATTTGCAATAACCACACACGCTTACAGCACCATGGGAGAAACTTATGGCGCAAACTAATATTTTATTAGAATCCGGTACTAACGAACTCGAAATTATGGAGTTCTATGTCGAAGAAGAAGGGTATAGAGGTCACTACGGCATTAATGTTGCTAAAGTAGTGGAGATTATCCGACCACAAAAAATTACCACCATGCCAGAAATGCGCCACCCAGCTGTACTTGGTGCTTTTGCTCACCGTAATGGTCGTATTGTGCCGCTTATCGATGTGGCAAAATATCTTAATAGTCCGTCAATTCAGGGTGATGACTCTAAAATTATTGTTACAGAATTTAATACTGTAATAACCGCCTTCCAAGTTTCTGGGGTAAATCGTATTTATCGACTTAGCTGGACAGACGTTGAAGCCCCCGGTACTTTATTACAAAAAATGAGTCGTAGTGCTGTTACTGGTGTTATCCGAATGGATGATAGAGTTATTTTCTTACTGGACCTTGAAGCCATTGTGGCAGAAATGCACCCAGATATGGCCATGCATATGGACGCAGAATCAAGCGTTCAACCTGAAGACCGTCAATATCGCATTTTACATGTGGACGACTCCACAAGTATTCGTCGCCTTGTGTTAGACTTATTACAAAAAGAAGGGCGTTTTATTGTGCAGCAGGCTGTGGATGGTCAAGATGCTTGGAACCTACTTACTAGATTGGTAGACGAAGCTGCCGTGCATGATAAGCCCATTACCGATTATATTGAAGGTGTTATTTCAGATATTGAAATGCCAGCTCTTGATGGGCTTACTCTATGTAAGCAAATTAAGGATCATCCAGTGTTAAGTGTTTTACCTGTAGCCATGTTTTCATCACTCATTAATGATAGCTTGATAAAAAAATGCAATACCGTGGGTGCTGATGCTCAATTTGCTAAACCAGATTTGCAAAGCCTTAGTAATAAAATGCGCGATTTAATTGAAAATCACAAATAATAATTTTTTATCTTAAAAAAACTGCTCATGATGATTTTCTATATTATCATGAGCAGTTTAGTTTTAAATCGTTATTATACTAAGATCTTCCCCTAATATGTGCTCTTACGGCTACCAGAGTTACTCCACCAACAATGCAAAATGCGCCAACTACGTTCCACAAAGTGCAACTTTCATTAAAGACCCAAATTCCAACCAGCATGGCAGTAACTGGCTCTATGCCACCTAGAATAGAAGCAAGCGATGGTCCAATATGTTGCACCGCGCGCACTAAGGCAGAAGTGGAAATAACACCAGTAATACAAGTTAACAAAAGTAAATTTTTCCACTGTAAATAAGAAGTTGGCATGGTAATGCCACCCTCAAACATAGCAGAAATTCCGGCAAGTATTGCTCCAGTAATCATAATGTATAAGCTGATGATCATAGGATTTTTGATTTCAAATTTAAAAACTTGTATGCCAATAACATAAAAAGCCATCATTACTGCAGAAAAAATTGTTAAAGTCATGCCGATGAAATTTACTTCAACTTGAGAAGTATCTTGCATAGAAAACACTGCAACACCAAGACAAATTAATAGTGATGCCACAAGGGTCGAGGTGCGAAAACGCTCAGCAAAGAAGGCTACCATAATTAATACTACAAAGATGGGGTAGCAATATTGTACCGTAGCAACAATACCTGTATCCATATACTTAAAAGCCCAAAAAAATGTTACCGCACTAAGCCCGTAACTAAAACCAATGATAATAAAACGCGCGAAATCCATAGGGCAAACTCGCAAACTGTGACCACTAGCCTTTGCCATGCACATAATAATAAGTGCAGAAAATCCAAAACGGAAAAAAATAATAGATGAAACATCAAGCCCGCTTTGCATCATGGGTACACTAAAAAGAGGAATAAGCCCAAAAGTGCAAGCGGCTAATATGGCATAAAAAAAACCTTTTAACATATATATCCTCATACTGAATAATAAGTTATGACAGTGTGCATGCCATATAGAAGGACTATGGTCATATGTCAAGCCATATGCGTTTAAACTTATTCTG
>CAYJKC010000052.1:0-13628 GCA_964370675.1 uncultured Desulfovibrionaceae bacterium | reverse complement strand
CTTTTGTCCTGCACAAGTAGATTTTGAAATAAATACAAATTTACTTCAAAAGCAAAAAAATAGAACTAAAAAATAATTGTGCAGGACCCTTTTAGTATAGTTTTATACTAGGCATCGTCAGCCATAGTAAAAAATGTGGGGAAACCTTTATTGAAAAAAGTTTCCCCACAGATATTTCATGAGAATTTATTAAAGAATTTTATTCTTCATTCTTAGGTGTTTCCTCTGCAGGAGTAAGTTCTGGTTTTCCATTTATAATATTTTGACTACCCAAAATAACCTCCGGCACAACTTCAGGTTGAGCCAAGGTAGTTGTATCGCCTATATCGTCATAAATTCCGGCTGCAATTTTGCGTAGCATACGACGAATAATCTTACCAGAGCATGTTTTAGGTAGACTTGTTACAAATTGTATAATTTCAGGAGTAGCAAGAGGACCAATATCTCTACGCACTGTATCACGTAAATCTTTGCGTAGTTCTTCTGTCCATGCAACATCTTCACGCAACATTACATAAGCATAAATAGCTTCACCCTTTAATGAGTGTGGCATGCCAACCACTGCGGCTTCTGCAACATTTTTATGCGCCACAAGAGCAGACTCAATTTCAGAAGTAGAAAGCCTGTGCCCAGAAACATTTATGGAATCATCGATACGCCCTAAAATCCAAAAATACCCTTCATCATCAATGCGCGCACCATCACCAGATTGATAACCATTAAAGCGCTCAAAGTACGATAGATATTTTTCATGATTACCAAAAACTCCTTGCATCATGCCAGGCCAAGGCTTGCGTATGACTAAATGTCCTCCGCGCCCATCACTATCCGGGTCGCTACCATCTCCATCCATCACTGCTGCATCAATACCAGGCAGGGGAAAGGCAGCTGATCCAGGTTTTAACTTTGTTACATACGGCAAGGCCGCAATCATAGCCCCACCGGTTTCTGTTTGCCACCATGTATCAATAACTGGTAATTCATCATGTCCAATAACGCTTCGATACCACATCCACGCCTCAGGGTTAATAGGTTCGCCCACTGAGCCAAGTATGCGTAAAGATGAAAGATCATAACGCTCTGTCCAAGCCTCACCCACGCGCATAAGCGAGCGAATAACTGTTGGTGCTGTATAGAATATATTAATGCGGAATTTTTCAACAATGCTCCAATAGCGATCTGGTGTTGGCCAATTGGGCACCCCCTCAAACATTACAGTTGTAGCACCAAGTGATAATGGACCATAAACCATATAAGTATGACCTGTAATCCAACCAACGTCTGCTGTACACCAATAAACATCGTCATCACGAAGGTCAAAAACCCATTGAGTTGTATGTGCAGCATAGGTTAAATAACCACCAGTAGCATGCATAACACCAGTAGGTTTACCTGTGCTACCACTAGTATGAAGCAAGAAAAGAGTATCGTTAGCGTCCATAGATTCGCATGGAAAATCTGCATCTAGGGTAAAGTCATCAAGGAGATCGTTCCACCAAATGTCGCGTCTACGATCCATATTAACTTCTTGATTGGCACGATTAACCACAACAACATGCGCAACTGAAGGACATTTTTGCAAAATGGGGTCAAGATTTGCTTTTAATGGCTTTGGCTTTCCACCACGCATAACAGCATCAGCCGTAATAACTACCTTAGCTTTGGAGTCTTGAATACGCCCAAGAACACCGCCTTCGGCATAGCCAGAAAAAATTGTAGTATGAATAGCCCCAATACGTGCACAAGCAAGCATTGCAATTATTAACTCTGGAATCATAGGCATATAAAGAGCAACTCTATCGCCTTTACGCACACGTAAAGAACTTAGAGCATGAGCTATGCGACAAACCTCTGTATAGAGCATTTGGTAAGTATAACAGCGCACTTCACTTTCTCGCTCTCCTTGCCAAATAAGAGCAGCCTTATTACGACGTCCACTAATTAAATGCCTGTCAATACAATTAAATGCTGCATTGAGCTTACCGCCACTAAACCATTCATATTTATGATTAGTATAGTCTGCCTTCAAGACTTGATCCCAAGGTTTAAACCAATGTAGGAGGTGTTCAGCGCGCTCTGCCCAAAAGGCATCTGGATCATCAAGGGCTCTTTTACAAATGGCGTCATATTCTTCTTGACTACGTACCCAAGCAGTGGCTTTGCCATGCATGGGTGGTGTATAACTTCTTTGCTCGTTTAATAATGTGGTAATGCGCTCCTGTGTCATGGACTAAAACCCTCCTTAAAATTCGTATAGGGTAAGAATATAATTTCTACACCTACGCCAAAAAATATAATTAGACGCTTTTACATAGCATGAAAAGACCCCTATTATTTCAACATTACATAGGTAAAATGCTGAGTCAAGGGCAAAAACATTGTTTGAGAGAACAAACAATAAGTCATTTTAAGTTGTAAACATTATAAACCTTAAAAAATATTAAACAAAAAAACCCCCACCAAATGGCAGGGGTTTAGAGGTAGCAAATATTTTTTGTTTATGATTGCTGCAATCTATCAAGAGTTGTTTTAAGTTCTGAAGCAAGCATGGCAAGTTCACGTACCGCCGATGAAGCTTCACCCATACCGGAAGATATTTCATCAGCAATGGTACTTACACCTTCCGCTGCCATATGAATTTCTTCAGATGTGGCAGATTGTTCTTCAGCGGCAGTAGCAATGCCAGTAATAAGCTGGGCATTACCTTCTGCTAAAGAATGAATTTCTGTTAAAGCTTGACCAGACGTATTGGCAAGTTCGGTGGCCTCAGTAATAATTTTCACAGCTTTATCAAACTGTTCAATATTAGCATTGGTTGAAGTTTGAATACCACTAATACTTGTACCGACTTCAGTGGTGGCACTCATGGTTTTTTCAGCAAGTTTACGTACTTCGTCCGCAACAACAGCAAAGCCGCGCCCTGCTTCACCAGCTCTTGCTGCCTCAATGGCTGCGTTTAGAGCAAGCAAGTTTGTTTGGTCTGCAATATCAGAAATAACACTCATTACACTACCAATAGCCTCTGCTTGAGAACCAAGGGCTTTAATATTTTCAGAAAGGCTAAGCGAAACAGTGTTCACATCACCCATGGCTTTTACAACGCGCTCAACAAGTTGCGCACCATGATTTGCTTTGTCTTGAGTTTCACCAGCTTGAATGCGTGCTTCTTCTGCATTACGCGCTACTTCTAAAACAGTAGCATTCATTTCTTCAATGGCGGCAGCAGCTGAGGCTGTTCTACCGCGCTGCTCATCAGCACCTCTGTTAACTTCTTCAACCTGAGCAGAAAGTTGTTCTGCGGCAGCAGCAGTTCTATTGGCAATATCATTAGCACTGCTAGCAACTTCAAGCATAGTGCGTTGAGTTTTCTTAATATTAGTTACATCGGTTACTAAAATAAGCATACAATTAAACTCGCCACTATTACTTAGCATTGGTATAGCGCTATAAGCAACATCAATGTGACGACCTTGAGGGCGAGTTACTGTATCATTGTTAGCAGGTTTTTTTGTTCTATACGCAATAAGTACAGCATCTTGATCAGTACCGTCATCTTCGTTATTGAATAAAGTTTTGCAGTTCTTACCCATATAATCTTCACCCACAAGAGAGCGTGTTACAGCATTAGCATAGGTAGCATTTAAGTCTTTATCTAAAACAAATACAGGTGAGTTAATGCTTTCCAAAAGTGCTCTAAAATTATCTAAAATACTATTAGTACCTTGGACAAGACTTGCAAAATCACCCTTGAATTTAGACACATCACCGGTAGAATCAAGAAATCCTAAATGAATTTTCTCACCTAATTGACCATACTCATCTACAACTTCGTTTAAAGTTTTAGGTATGGAGCGTAAAGCATTAGCAAGGTCGCCAATTTCATCACTACGGCTAACATCAAGACTGCCTTTAAGATTTCCCTCAGCAATTTCATTGGCAAAGATTACACCACGATTCAGTGCGCTTACAATGGGTTTAACCACAAGGTAAACCACTAAAGCACCCAAGAGTAATGCGCCAATGGCAACCATTACACTATTATTGCGTAGATCATTTAGCGAATCAAGAGCTTCTTCTTCTGGTACGCGCACTACAACAGTAATTTTCATTTCAGGAATATTTTGATGATAGGTAAAAATCTTTTCACCATTATTGCCAATCACTTCAGACATTCCTTCTCCACCTTCTTGAGCCCATTTTTTATATGTAGAAGTAAGACTTAAACTTTCATTAAAAATCCATTCTTTAATACGAGCAACGCCAATAAGACCTTGATCATTTAAGGCGTAAGCAAAACCATTTTCACCAATGGATATAGTAGATACAATGTCCGCTAGTTTATCAACAGTTAGTGAACCACGCACCACACCAACAATTTGTCCACCAACTAAAATAGGGGCAGAAACAGAAATAGCTGGAGCATTCTGTAAGCGACTGAAATAAAATGACGTAGCAAATGTTTCACCAGCTAAAGCTTTTTGAAAATAATCCCTATCGGCAAAATTATCCCCTAATGGAGCATATTTTGTGTCAGAAGAAGCAATGGTATTACCTTTTAGGTCAAAAAGAGCAATATTAACAAAGCTTGGATAAGTTGATTGTATGTTAAGCAGTTCTGCGTTGATGGCAGAAACTGTCATTTCATCTTGAAGACCATTAGCAAAAAAGTTGATAATATCACCGTCTTTTGAAATTCGAGCAATATCTTGCTTATTTTGCATACCAACTTCAGCAATAAATTTAGCTAGAGCATGGGTTTCTCCTGAAATTGTTTCCAAAATAGCAGTTTCCAAGCCTTCAGCAGACTCTCGATAAGAGAGGTAGCTGTTTACCCCGAGTAAAACAATCAGTAAGGCAAAAATTGGCAATTGAATCTTTAAGAGCAGCTTCATTCTAGTATCCTTTTTTTTATGGTGCACCAGCGCAACTTTAATATTTGCTTTACATATCGTATATATGCTTTAGAACTTTATGTCTATTTATTGTTTTTATATAAAAATATATAAAAAAGTTAATTTATGCACAGTGTTATCCTTGACGTATGTATGAATACAGGGCAAAATACAAAAAATATTTTGCGAAAAATAAGACATATGTATTTGATTTGATTTTAATTATAAGTTTTTTGCTATATTTTACATACTTTCACTACAGTTTTAGGAGAAAGAACATGACCAAAACTTTAAGTCGTGCTCAAGGAGTTGAGGCAGCATGTATATTGTTTTCCTTAAATACTAAGCTCGAGCAAGTAAAACAGTTACTCACTAACATAGAAGAAAATGGCCTCAAAGTCCCCGATGAAGATTTTTTTTACAAAGAGTGGTATGGCTTTGTGCACGCAGCCATTGTGGCTGGCTTAATGGTGCATGCACCCAATAGTGTGCTTGTGGATTACTTGCGTTCGACTACTAATTTACTTAAAGAACATAACATTGCCAAAAATGAAGCTAAGCATTTTGTGGATACACATTTTGCACCATATATGGAAATGCTTGGTAAAGAAGAACAACAAAAATGCCCTAGTCAATTTTTTAATGCCATATTTGGCATTGAAGACCTTACAAAACTTCCCCCAAGAGCTGTAGCTCTAGTATCAGCCACCATGGCCATGCTTTTAAGCGCGGTAACTGATAAACTTGAGCAATATCAGATTGAAAGCGATTAATGTATAAAACTAAAACTTAAAAAAATACCTATGAGTTTAGCTTGATCTGGTAACAGGCGGGCTTTGCTTACCACACATTTGCTCAATATCAATACGCACAATAGCTGTACGTTCAACCATTTTATCCGTTGCAGGTATTTCACACTGAGCCATATAGCGTTTAGCAATGGCGTTTAAAGCTGCTCTTTTTTCTTCCACATCAACTACTATATAAGCTTTACCAGCACCATTTATGCAGCAATACTTTGTTGATGCCTCTTCTCTTAATATACTTATGCCTGTGGCAGCACAAAAGCCAACTCTAGCATCAGCTTTAATGCACTCTATTTTACGTCCCTCATGCGCACAATGAAAATATATTTTATCTTGTAAGTATACAAAATTTAATGGAATAACATAAGGAGCATCAGCATTTGTAAAGCCAATATATATTTCTTCTGCTGCATTTAACACCTCATTCATAAATTTTTGATCATATCTGGCTTTATCTTTTCTGCGCATGGTAGTTTTTTCCTCTTTATAAAAATAATTAGCAATACAAAATTAATCAAAACACCAATTTGAATTTGAGGGATTATATTGATTCTGTGGAACTAGTCAAGCCGATTTGAGGGTTTTACTTGCTTGGCAAAAAATAAAATGATACAAAAATCTTCATAAAAAGAGGTGCTAAAAATATTTCGCAATCTTTCAAAAAGAGGATTTATTCACAACTATATTAAATCTAAACCAACACACATTATTTTAAAAAAGGATTATATCATGAAAAAATTTACAGCTTTTACTTTATTTTTGGCATTGGTTTTTTATGCTTATACAGCACATGCCATTAGCATTGGTGGTAGCATCAGTGGCAGAGGTTTTGGTGTTGGGGCAAGCTCAGACGGCTCCGTTAGAGCTAGTGGTTCGGGAGGTGGTGTAAGCGGCTCTGTGCGTATAGATGGAAGTTCTGATGATAGTTCTTCTAGTTCAAGCGCTAACTCACAAGACTCCATGACATCTATTGAACCCGCTATGCAATGTATCCCTAATTTTAGCATTAACGTTGCAGACTTGCCCAAATACAAAGGCAAAACACCTAAAATGTATGCAAGACAAAATAATGCCTTAATCTACTCTGATATAATCTTTTTATGTTATAATAAAGGTAATGATCTTATAGAATTTAAAGTAGTTGAAAAGGATGGAACTGTTTTACATAGTGCTGGACGGCATAAAGATTTAATTTTCAGGATGCCTAAGGGTAATTGTGAGATGAAAAATGGCGAGTTTATTTGTCCTGAATAAGATTATAATTTAATGTTTATAAAATCAATATTTTGCGACCTTTGAGCTACCAACGCGAGCAAGACTTGGAGACAGTAAAACATAAAAATCCATGCTATATAAACAGCATGGATTTTTTTAACAAATTTTTTTGCTAAATAGCTTTAGCATTATCTAGTTAAATAAAAATGCGATAATGCACCCTTTGTACATACTTTATATTGAGGCAAATAATCATCATTACCACTGGCTTGTACGGCTAAAATATAATTAAGCCCACGACCTACTAATGCAATTTTACGCAATTCTTTTAAATGATTAATGATAATTTCATCTCCACCTAAAGCATTAAGTAATTCATCTTCCTGCTCTTGGCATTGCAAGATAAGAGTATTTTCTGTCGATAAACTAAGGGTTAACTTTTCTTGAATTTTAATTTCATTTTTTTGCAATATATTTTCTAGGTGGGCAATAAATGCTTCTTGTAACAATTCCATGTGTTCTTCAAGCTCTCTGGTCGCAGTATCACCAAAAAACCTAACACAACGGCTGATAGTAGAGAGGGCTTGTTCTTCATCATCAACATGCACTTGTGCACCACTCTTAGCAAAATCCAAAGTTAAGTGTAGTGGCTTTGTAAAAGGATCAGATGTAATATGATCAGCTTTTTGTAAGCATAGCATGGTATTTATGGCGTTGGTGGAATCTTTCAAGGTGTCCTCCCAGGTGGATTTTTTTTCCCTATATGCATCATTCTGATTTCTATTAAGCAAAATGAGTGCCAGAATGATTTTTAAAAATACACTTTTTGGACTTATTTATGATTTTTTCTAGAAAAACTTAAGACTTAGCTTTGTGATTTTTTTTGCATACGCGAGCATATTTGTGTATACTAAAGTTTGTTGAGTTTTTTATATGGCAAGAAATTACTGTATTTGTCAAAAAACACACATAATAATTGGTACTTATTTGCCGCTTTACATTATACAACTTAAAAAGATCATATTTAATTTAGTAAAAAGCCTTATTAAAATATTTAGCATAACAATAAAAGCCACCACGGTCATTGAGGTGCTTAACACACCACTTGAACAATGAACTTGGTACTTTTTAAGGAGTTATTTTGCACCGAACCTATGCCTTCTTGGTAATTATTAGTTGGGGTTTATTATTATGGCCCTTTCCTGGTGAAACATTTTTAGCAGCCTGCCTTGCTTGTCTTTTACGCCCTTTATATGTGAAAATGCTTTTACGCTGGAAAACAAGTACTGCCACTATCCTCATGGGATTTGGGCTTAGCATAGGTGTAATTTTACCCATTGCTATTGTGGTGCTTATGGTTACACCTCAAGCCGTACAAGGCTTAACAATCTTAAATAATTTACAGAAATCTGGGTGGATTTATGGTCCTGAGATGCAATCTTTTTTTGATGGCATTGACACATGGATACGTCAAGTACCAGGCATGGAAGGTGGCATTGAGCAAATAACAACAGAGTTAACAACTTTTTTGGCATCATCCATTCAAACAATAGTTAGTGGTAGCCTTGGCATTGCTGGCAGCACCATGAGCTTTATGGTACGAGTATGTATTTTAATTTCTCTTAGCATGATAGGCATACTTTACGCTCCATATTTATTCATATTTATACGTAAAGTTACACATTTTCCTGAAGAGGTACTCGAACGTTTTACTGTGGCTATTCGCCAATCTATTAAAGCCGTATTATGGGGTGTTTTATTAGTAGCTTGCATTCAAGGTGTACTATGTGGAGTTGGCTTTGCGGTGGCTACATTACCAGGGGCAGCATTTTGGGGGCTTGTGGCAGCTTTTGTAGCACCTATCCCTCTATTAGGTACTGGTATTATTTGGATTCCAGCTTGTATATATATTTGGTTTGCAGTTTCTAAGGGGGCATCTATTGGCTTGATGATATGGTGTTCGCTAATAGTTGTTGGTGCTGATAACCTCCTAAGACCATTATTTTTACGCGGTGGACTTAATACATCATTTGCAGTGGTACTCATAGCCATATTATGTGGATTAGTGGCACTTGGCCCTGTGGGTATTGTGGCAGGTCCTGTGCTTGCAGCTTTTGCCCTGCAAGCAGCGCGTGAAGTAGATATTGCCGGTGACGACTAATACTATAGTTTATTTTTATAACTGTTTATGCAATACTTAAGCGCATACTAAAATCAGAGGCCTTAGCTGAATGTGTGAGCCTTCCCACAGAAATAAAATCTGCACGGCGGCTAACTCCATCTGCCAAGGCTAGATCGCGGATATTTTCAAGGCACACATTACCACTAATCTCTGCTTCCTGATTAAGCGGTATATGTTCTAAGCAGACTTTTAAGGTGGAAATATCCATATTATCAAGCATAATACGCTCAGCTTTTGACTGCACTGCTTCTAGCACATCTTTAAGATTGCGACATTCAACCTCAATGGGTGGGCAAGGATTATAGCTTTTTCGTAAAGCCTTGACTGCATTAACAATAGAGCCTGCTGCATCAATATGATTATCTTTTAACATAAGCATTTCTTTAAGATTGCGCCTATGGTTAAAACCACCACCCACGCGCACAGCATATTTTTCTGGCCATCTAAGAGCAGGCAGAGTTTTTCTGGTATCAAGCAATTTAACCCCCGTCCCCTCAAGAGCTTGTACATAACTATTAGTTAAATTAGCAATACCTGAAAGATGTGACATAAAATTTAAGATAACACGCTCAAGTTTTAATATATCAACGGCAGGACCTCCAAGGTTTACAAGGGCAGTTTCATTATGCACAAAACTACCCTCATCCACTAAAGCTTGCCATGTGCATAGATTGCCACCAAGTTCTTGATGCATCTGAAAAATGATGGGAATAAGTGGCAATGCTGCAACCAAACTGTCTTGTTTTGACCATATGGTAGCTTGAATATTTTGACTAGCAGTAAAAATACCCTTGGCGGTCAGATCTGGACCATCTTCATCTAAAGCTAAGCAAATTGCAGCTTTAAGATAGTCCATACCTTCAGTAGTAAAACTTTCTTGAAAAAGAGTATATGGCATGGCTTGTCCCCACATGGTCTTAATGTTACAAAGCTTTGGACACAAAGATTAAATTTAGAATTTAAGGTGCATTTTCGTCAAGATTAATTAGTATAAAATAATTTTTGTTAATTCTGATTTGATTTTTTGGCTTAAATTCCATGTTAATTTTTATAAATTCATAATTTTTTAAGCATAGGTTTGTTATGGAAAATTCCCCACAACAAAAAGCAAAAACACCTGAAAGTGACACAAGTTACAAGGTTGGAGATTGGATGCAAGTGCCTGCCATTTGCCGCGAGGATGCTCATGCTAAAGCATCCTTTGCCCATCCAGCTGACATGGCTGACCACATTGAAAATCTTAGCCTTGAAAAGCAGGTTTGTGTTTTGCGCCATCTGCCCAAGGAAGATGCTGCCGAAGCTTTAGCCGAACTAGATGAAAATGTTGCCGTTGACGTTTTAGAAAATCTCGACCCTGATACAGCGGCTCAAATTATTGCCGAAATGTCGCCAGACGATGCTGCGGATGTTTTGGATGAATTAGATGAAGATCACCGCGATGTTCTCTTAGACAAGCTTGAAAAGGAAGACTCAGAGGAGCTTAGAAATTTACTAAGCTTTGACCCAGACTCAGCAGCAGGAGTCATGAATACTGAAATCATCTTAATTGATGAGCATATTTCTGTTGATGACGCCATCTTACAAATTCGTAATGAGATGGAAGATAAAGAAAGCCCATACTATGCCTATGTGGTGGATAATCATGATATTTTAGTGGGTGTAATCTCTTTACGCGATCTTATGCTGTCTCGCCCTGGAACGCTCATTCAAGATGCATTGTCAAATCATAGTGTTATAAGCGTTCCATATGATATGGAAAAAGGCGAAGTTGCAAATTTATTATCGCATTATAATTTTATGGCTATGCCAGTAATTGACCACGAAGGGCACATCATGGGAGTTGTAACCTATGACGATATTTTAGATATTATTCATGATGAAGCCAGTGCTGATATGCTTGGTATGGTAGGAGCAGATCCAGAAGAAACCATTGACACACCCTGGCTTGAGTCTGTGCGTAAACGACTGCCATGGTTAATGATTAACCTATTTAACTCAGCCATATCTGCCTCAGTAGTTTATATGTTTGAAGAATCTATCGCCACCATGGCTGTGCTTGCTGTGCTCATGCCCATGGTCGCTAATCAAGCAGGCAATACAGGTCAACAAGCTCTTGCTGTTATTATACGCCAATTGGCAACTGACAGATTTGATTCAAAAAAATCTTGGATGGCTGTGCTTAGAGAAGGAAAAATCGGATTTATTACAGGATCTATAATGGCAGTTTGTGCCTTTTGTGCAGTATGGATATTTACACAAAATACAATACTTAGCTTAGTTATGGGTGGGGCTTTACTTTGCGATATGACACTTGGTGCCATTGCTGGTGGTTCTATACCCCTTATTTTTCGTGCGCTGGGACGTGATCCGGCTCAAGCCTCCAGCATATTCCTAACCACCATAACCGATGGTGCCGGATTTTTTATTTTTCTTGGTCTTGCTAGTTTATTTTTATTTTAATAATGCAAAAACAAACTTTTCAAATAGTATCAAAAATTATTTTACAGAAATAATTTCTATCTCAAAAGTAAGGGTTTTTCCAGCAAGAGGATGGTTTGCATCAAGTGTAATCTCAGTATCCGTCACTTCAGTAATGGTTACATTCATGCTGCCTTCCTCATTGGAAAGCTGTAGTTCAACACCTTCTTCTGGTTTAATGTGCTCGGGCACTTCAGCACGATCTACAGTAAATATAAGGTCTAAATCAGTTTCGCCATACGCGTCGGCTGGTTCAATAGTAACTTTTACACTTTCACCAACTTCACGCCCCGTAACAGCAGCCTCAAAACCGGCAATAAGCATGCCTGACCCCAAAACAAATTCCAAGGGTTCACGCTCCCTTGATGAATCAAATACACTGCCGTCAGCAAGAGTGCCTGTATAATGCACTTGAACAGTATCACCATCTTTAATGGGCATAATTTTCTCCAATATTTTTTTAACTCACCCAAGGTAAGCAAATAACTATTATCAGCATATTTACTAATTAGCAACCTAACATCAAGGCATGACATCACAGCCCGTTATCACATCTTGACCAATAATACACTAGAAGTTTATATCTATGGTTGATTATTTATGAGTGATACGAGTTAATACACCAACACAAATAGCCCCAAACAACAAAGGAGAACAAAATGCGCTTAATAAGTTTTATTCATAAGGAAAAACCAGAACAATTACACTGGGGCTTGTGGCAAGAAGTTGAAGGCTACGTAGTTGATGCACAACTTGCAAATGCACAACTTCCAACAAGCTTACGCCTTGCTATTGAACAGTCAGAGAGCACTATCCCTCAGCTACAAGAAATTTTTGCTACACATACAACTTTAAACCATGCCCAGATTGCTTTAGATCAAGTTAGCTTGCAAGCTCCATATATGGACCCTCCACGTAATATTTTATGTACAGGCATTAACTATGCAGAACACTTAGATGAATTAGTGCGCCCTCTTTCTGTTGAGCAAAAACTACCTGAGTTTCCATTTATTTTCACAAAACCTTGCACTGCCATAGCCCACCCAGAAGCTGCACTTGAATCTCATAGCAATATCACAGACAGCTATGACTATGAAGTTGAGCTAGCTGTTATAATAGGAAAAAAAGGCATAAACATAGACAAGAAAGATGCACTTAATTATGTCTTTGGATATTCCATTATTAATGATTTATCCGCCAGAGATATTCAACGCCGCACTAGCCAGTGGTACTGTGGCAAAGCATTAGATGGATCTGCCCCCTTTGGTCCTTGTATTGTTTATAAAGATTATATTAAAAACCCTCAAAATTTACAAATTACTACTCGCATTAATAATGAAACTCGCCAAAACTCTAATACAAACAACATGCTCTTTGATGTTGCTACCCTTATTCATATTATCTCTCAAGGTACAACACTTTTACCAGGCGACATTATTGCAACAGGAACACCATCTGGTGTAGGCATGAGCTTTAAACCACCAAAATATTTAAAATCAAATGATATTATGGAGTTAGAAATTGAAAACATTGGCATATTGCGCAATACAATAATTTAGTACAAAGAAAATATAAAAAAATGAAAAATAATCATTTTTTTTGTTGACAGAAACATGCCATTGCGTATAAACAATCTGAGCGCGGGCAGTTAGCTCAGCTGGTAGAGCGCCGCCCTTACAAGGCGGATGTCGGGAGTTCGATCCTCTCACTGCCCACCAGAGATTTCAGGCACTTAAGACAAAAGTTTTAAGTGCCTATTTCTTTTTAAATGATTTTGTGCCACATCTGGGTTCTTCACCAAAAAGAGGGGCAACCCAGATTTGATACGTTATTTCTACAGTTAATTGTTTTTCATTTATGGAGCGTAAATGTCACAGCTCCCACCTTAGCCGATTCCACTTTCTAGCAACAAAGTACTCGAACACGCAAACGATAATTTTCAAAGTTCTTGAAGCGTAATTATTCAATATGCATTAGATTTTTGCTTATTTCTTTAATGATGTCATAATCTTCTGGAAAAATAGTACAAGACAAAAATCAAACTTTTTGTTATAA
>CAYJKC010000051.1:0-14121 GCA_964370675.1 uncultured Desulfovibrionaceae bacterium | reverse complement strand
TGGCATTGGTTTAGTAAAACTCATGGGGCGTGAATCTGGCTTTATTGCTGCCCTTGCCACATTGGCATTAAAAGAAGTAAATTTTGTGCTTATTCCTGAAGCTCCATTTTCATTGCACGGTCAAGGAGGCCTGTTACCTGCTTTAAAAGAGCGTTTACTTAGCAGAAAACATGCCGTCATAGTAGTAGCAGAAGGGGCTGGTCAACATCTCTTACCAAAGTCTGCCGTAACCGACGCATCTGGTAACACCATATTGGGAGATATTTTAACATATCTAAAAGATGAAATAAGCTCTTATCTTAAACAAGAAAATGTGAGCTCAAGCATAAAGTTAATTGATCCAAGCTACATGATACGCTCTGTGCCAGCCAATGCCACTGACCGCGTATATTGCGGGCTGCTTGGTCAATGCGCTGTGCATGCTGCCATGGCAGGGCGCACAAATATGGTTGTTGCCAAATTACAAAACCGTTTTGTGCACTTACCTCTGGACCTTGTGACTAAGCAAAGGCGTAGGCTTAATATATATTCTGATTTATGGCGTGCAGTTATGGAATCCACAGGGCAAGGTCGCTTAATAGCCAGCATGAAAGCAGAAAAATAAAACTATTGGTGACTATGACCCAAGCACCACACATGCGCCAAGTTAAGGCCTCGGCTGGATCTGGAAAAACCCATGAAATAACAGGGCGTTTTTTAAAATACCTTGCCGGACTTGATATATGTGAGCATAATCCCAGCTGCGCATTAAAAAGTAGTGCAAAAGATGCCAGCTGGGCTGATATTTTAGCCATAACCTTCACCAATGCTGCCGCAACAGAAATGAAGGAACGCGTGCTTGAAAGGCTTAAAAAAATTGCCTTGGGCAAGGAATACGATGAAAATATATCACCTGACATGGCAAAGGCATGGCTTAGCACAATTTTGCGCCAATATGGGGCATTAAATATACGCACCATTGACAGCCTATTGCATCGCATTGTGCGTACAGCAGCTTTGGACCTTGGTTTGCCGCCAGACTTTGAGACCAGCTTTACCACTGACGAAACACTGGAACCAATTTTTGATGCTTTGCTAGAACGGGCTTGGCAACAAGATGTTCAAATTAAGACCATGCTTGAAGCCATTTGTCATGTTATATTACAACGTGAGAAAAGCTATGGTTTTGCCACAGGCAATCGCATCATCAATACCATACGCCCACTGTTAGAAAAAATTCTTAATGGCACATTGCCAAACATAAGCTCTCAAAATGAGTTACAATCTCACTATCAAACTCTTGAGCAAGACTTTTTAATTTTATGTTCTCAAATGCTTGAATACATGACGAATGAAGATTTACAGCTTAAAAAAAATGTGTTTGAAACCATAGTGGCTTGCACCCGTGGCGACAAAAAAGCCCCAAATTCAAGTTTTTTAAAAAAATCAGACATAACAGAGCTGATTTATGCCAAACATAAGGATAAAGCCTCACAAGCCGCTCAAGATTGTTATTTAAGACTGGCAGATGCTGCACATAACTTCACAACATATGGACATATCATACAAAAAGCCCTTGAATGGTTGCCGTTTGTAAATTTTACCAAGCTCATGGCAAAAGAAGTGAGCATCTTTCAACAGCAAGAGCACAAAATTGCTGCAGTTAGTATTCCCTTACTTGCAAAACAAATTTTAAGCCTTGAGTATGGTGGAGTTTCTGCAGCACTTTGCCGCTTAGGCAGTGGCATGCATCACATATTATTAGACGAATTTCAAGATACAAGCCAAGAACAATGGGAAGCAATACTACCACTAGGGGTAGAAGCCCTTGCCAGTGGAGGTTCGCTCACTTGGGTTGGAGATATAAAGCAAGCCATCTATGGTTGGCGTGGTGGCGACTCCAATCTTTTTGATGCTCTATGCTCAGAGCAAGAATTACGCTGCATAGTTCCACATGTTGAAAGAGAAGGTCTACCCACCAATTGGCGCAGCCGTGAACAAGTAGTGCTTACTAATAATAAACTTTTTGCACCACTTGGCTTAATGGACACAGCAAAACCAGTGTTAAAAGCCATGCTTTCAAAGGAATTTCCTAACCATATATTAGACGTAGCCGCTGAAAAACTTTGTCATGCCTTTGCTGATGTGGAACAAAAAGTTAAACCAGAAAACTTTGCCGGTGGTTATGTGACCATAGAAGACGTGCAAGGTGATAAATCAGAAGACCTTACACAAGCTGTGCATGACAAGCTTTTTGAGCGAATGCAAGACCTTAGACAGCGTCGCGCCTTTGGTGATATTACCATATTAACGCGCTCCAATAGCGGTGCTGCACGCGTGGCATCTTGGCTTATGGAGTGGGATATTCCAGTTATTACCGAAAATAGCCTGCTCTTAAATACGCACCCCCTTGTTCAAGAAAGTATTGCTTTACTAAATTTTTTAAATAATCCACATCATAATCTTAGCTTATGGACGGTGCTTAGTGGAAAGATGATCGCCCCATATTTGGGGCAAGAAAACTACAGCCCAAGTTTAGCGCAATTACACGAGCTTGCATTGCAACGCACAAGCAAGGACAATGAAACTTTTGTAAATATTTTCCAGCAATTTTGGCCAGAATTTTGGGAAAATATTTTTGCACCTTTTTATAACACAGCCTTGCTATTCAGCCCTTATGACACCATGCAAGAATGGTATAAGTCTTTAAATGTTAATATTAATTTTCCTGAAGCTGAAATTTTCTTGCGCCGCTTTTTAGAGGTTATGCATATGGCTTCAGAGCGCGGTCATATGAGCATTGGCTCATTTTTAGAGTATTGGACCAAGAATGGAAATGATGAAAAAGCCCCCATGCCCACTAAAATTAATGCGGTGCAAATTATGACCATTCACAAATCTAAAGGCTTACAATTTAAAGTAGTTATAATCCCGTGGACAAGCTTTAACCAACAAGAAACAAATCCACCACCGGTGCATCACAGCTTTAATAGGCTAAATGTTCTTGCACCACGTTGCAAGCAAATGGGTGATATATATTATATAAACCAAGCAGAACAAGCCTTAGAAGCCATTAATGTATTCTATGTAGCCTGCACCCGTGCTGAAGAAGAATTACATATATTTAACACACATACACCACACCTATTAAAGATGCGTAATTTAGCGTGTGGATTAGAAATTTTATTACCAAGTGCTGGCTTTGAACTACCCCTACAACAAGGCTTAGCCATTGAAGATGAAGAAATAACCACTCTTAATCAAGCATTGCCTGCACCTCTTGATATATCTATTAATACAGAGAGTGCAGACATGGCAAATGAAGCAAAGTATAGCTTAAGTCCCAACTATATTTTGCGTCCTATGCAGTGGTTACAACGCCTAAAAACATTTCGTAATCCACTGGAAAGTCTGCGTTTAAGCCCAAACGTACGAGGTCTGTTAGCTCACCATTGCCTAGAACAATTTAGAAGTACAGGTAATGCCATTAATGATGCAGAAGCTGCTGTAAGCCTTGGGCTACGCACCTTTGCTATACCCATAACCAGAACAGAAAGTCTATATAATGAGCTGGTAGAGGCCATTACTTGGTATGCTACTCTACCCCAGATACAACACTGGTCAAGGCATGGACTTTCAGAGCAAAGTCTTATGGATAATCAAGGTGATATATGGCGTGTAGACTTACTCATAAGACCAGAGCAAACTCATGGTTGGCGAGTCATTGACTTTAAAACTGGCTATGAACATAAAGACAACCTCAAGCAGATGCAAAATTATATCAAATTATTAGACAAGCTAGAGCCAAAAAACGCACTGCCAAGCGAAGGTCTACTCATATATTTAGACTTGCAACAATGCTATATGGTCAATGCGCAAGGTAGTAGCGGCCCCTTTAATAAACCCGTGTGGGAACAGCAAAGCCATACTAAAACTAAGTAAATTATGACGAAACCATTTACCATATTTAATTGGCATAGCCCATTCTTACCTGCTTTTGTGGATTATATTTGCGAGCAAAGCCATAATTCACCCGGTCTAAGCGTAATTATACTACCTCACGATCGACCACGACGCTATCTCACTGATGTAATATGCAAAAATCAAAAAATCAAAAAGCCCATGCTTTTACCGCAAATGCTAACCATGAGTGAGGTTATTGGTCAATTTTGCGCACAAAGTACAGCGCTTTTGCAAAATGCATCCTTGCTTGATCAGATATATCTAATTTATAAATCTGTTAAGCATGTGGCCAATACCGAAGGGCATAACATTGGCAAGCATTTTGCTACTATGGAGTTAGCTCAATTCATACCTTGGGGCATGCGCCTTGCGGCATTATTTGAAGAATATATGCTTGAAAATATAGAAGTTAAAGGCATTGCGCATACTGAGGGAGAAGTTTCAGACAAAGCTGCTGCTTTATTAAGCTTTCTTGGGCAAATTCATATTCATTACTTGAACCTATTACATCAAGAAAAATGGACTAGCGACGGCCTAAATGCACTGTTTGCAAGTAGGGCTACGCATATTCCACATATCTTTGATACCACTAACGTAGAAAATAAGCATATTTTCATAGCTGGTTTTTTAAATCCCAATAAAACTGAAGACATTATATTAAAAAAGCTTTGGAATAATGGCGCCCACATATGCCTGCACACTGACCCACAAATTGTATATGCAAGCACAGCACGCCCTCTGTTGCAAGAAAATGTCCATTGGTCTTGTGTAAGCCAAGTTAAATGGTTGAGGAAGTGGCGTGCTAAATGCCACATACATGAAGAAAAAGAAGCACATACTCCAAGAATGCATTTTGTTTCTGGTTATGACTTACATTCACAATTGCTGGCAGTAAAGCAACTTTTAGCAAAGCCTAAAAAAACCGTTAATCAAGATCTTTCTACTGCCATTGTTCTTACAAATCCAAGCTTGCTTACGCCTATCGTGCATCATCTGCCCGATCAGGACTTTAACGTATCTATAGGTTATCCCTTAAATAAGTCACCATTATTTGCTCTAATCAATGCCATTACAAAGCTGCACACATTAAAAAATAGCGCAGGCAAGGGGTCGTATTATTGGCGTCACATTTTGCATTGCATAAACCACCCATACATTAAAAGCTTAAAAACATTACCACAACAAAGCATTAATAGTACTCAAGATTTAACAGAACAAATAAGTTTTAATCCAGAGACTATACGCCATATTTTACACAAAATGGAACAAACCTTGCGTAATTCCAGTCGTTTTGTAGTGCCTAATGAGCTGCTAGAACAAGCCCTAAAAAACATTGAACACGTAAGCCAAGCTCAAGTTGACTTAATGCATGAAATTTTAACAGCACTCTTTGATAATTTTTCAAAGATAAATTCAACACATAGCCTAGCTCAAGCTCTCATGCATCTATGTCAAATACTTCTTAATTATGGCTTTGACATTTGGACAAACTCACCCATTGATGCCGAAGCTTTATTTCGCCTTTTGAAAAAAATTATCCCAAGCTTACAAGGCAGTGCTCTTGCGCATGAAATCTTACCCATATCCACATTGTTTGAATTTTTGCAAAACCTTATGCAAAGTGAGCGTGTTCCATTTGCAGCTGACCCCATTACAGGTTTGCAAATCTTGGGCTTAATGGAAACAAGGCTTTTGCATTTTGAGCAAGTCATCATTGTAGATGCCACTGATGATGTATTGCCGGGATTTGCTGCCCAAGACCCACTATTGCCAGACGCTCTACGCCATATGCTAGGCTTACAAGATTCTGCCAAACGTGAACAAGCTATATCGCACAATCTACATCGCCTCATGGCTACTGCTAATGATGTGCACTTTTTCTGGCAAGAAGGTATTAGCAGTACCAGCCTCTTTGATGGCAAAAAAAGCCGTAGCCGTTTTATTGATTCCGCCATATGGCAAGAAGAACTCAAACGAGGATATATAATAAAAAATAATGATGAACCTTTAAAAACTGTTCCATGCGTACTTTCACCCATTAAGCGTCAAGCGCAAAAAATTCATTTAACAAGCAATATGCAAAAGGTAATTTTGCATAAATTACAACATGGCATATCCCCCACCAGCTTAAATAGTTATTTGCATTGCCCACAGCAATTTATTTACGAAAACATCTATGGCTTAGCTCCTTTAGATGAGGTAAATGAGCATTATAACCCCTTGGAAGTAGGAAATCTTTTGCATGAAGTCTTGCAAAATTTTTACACTCCACTTAAAGGGACAGATGTTTATGCTGCCAATCTTGATTCAAAGCTGATGGACAAATATTTTAATGAATGTCTAGAGCATGCACAATTAAACCTACCACCTGATAGTTTAATAATGCTCAAGTTGGCTGCACCCATGCGTTTAAGGCGATTTTTACAAAATCAGCCCGAACGCACTCACATTTTAGCACTAGAGCAACCATGTTTTGCCCCCGTGCAAAAAGAGTCTGCATTTAAAATTATGGGCATATTAGATCGCATAGACCTGCGGCATATTCAAAAAAAGCCATATACCGTGGTTCTGGACTATAAGACTGGCAAACTACCAACACTTAACAAAGATATATGGTCAGAGCACAGCCTCTGGCAAGATCTTCAATGCTGGACAGAGCAAAATCAAAATAGCAATGAGTTGCTAAAACAACTTTCTCAGTCTTTTGCATCTATCCAGCTACCGTGTTATGTGCATTTATGTCGGCACAATTTTAAATATAGCGTATTTGACGCAGCTTGGGTCAATTTAGCTGATGATGGCAAGGAAATCTTTTTATTATGCGATGATATGGAACAAGACACGCGCGAAAATATAATTCAAAACCAAATTCCAGTCCTATTGAACTTTATTTTGCAACACATGGCTACGGCAAAAACCTTTTCTCCACATGAAGGCGAACACTGCAATTATTGTCCATATGGAGCTTTATGCTCTAAATAACTAAAAATACACGGCATAATATAACAATTAATTATTGTTAAGTAAATTATTTTGTTATATAATCTACAATTGTACCTAGGTGATAATTTTTTTCAAAATGATAAAAATTAAGATTTTGTCATTTTATAACCAAAAAAAAGCACAAAAAAGCGTTTTTTACCTTTAAATCAACGCAGCATGTGTTTTTACAGTAACACTATCACAAAAAGAAGTATTGCTCAATTCTTGCTTTTAGGTTAGTGATTACGTCAGATTGACTTTTGGAGAAATTACATGAGCTTTCCAGCACTTCGTATTGGTGAACTTACTGCCACAATGCCTATTATTCAAGGTGGCATGGGGGTTGGCATTTCACTTTCACGCCTAGCATCAGCTGTGGCAAATCAAGGTGGTATTGGCGTTATTGCTGGTGCCATGATTGGCATGAAAGAACCAGATGTTGCCAAAAACCCAGTTGAGGCAAACTTACGCGCTCTTAGACAAGAACTTCAAAAAGCACGTGAATGCACCAAGGGTATTATTGGTGTGAACATCATGGTAGCACTAACCACTTTTTCTGAAATGGTAAAAACATCCATTGAACACCGTGCAGATATTATTTTTTCTGGTGCTGGTCTTCCTTTTGAGCTACCCAAATTACTTCGAGAAGTTTGTGAGCAAAAAAAGGAAGATTTTCAAACTAAACTTGTACCCATAGTTTCTTCTGCAAGGGCTGCATCTATTATTGCTAAAAAATGGTCTAACAAATCTGACTACATTCCTGATGCCTTTGTAGTAGAAGGACCAAAGGCAGGTGGACATTTAGGTTTTAAGGCTGAAGACATACAAAATCAAAGCTTTGCCCTAGAGGAACTTGTACCACAAGTGGTTGAGGTTGCCAAAAGTCTTGAAGATAAAGCTGGTCGTGCTGTACCAGTTATTGCGGCTGGAGGTGTATACACCGGAGCAGATATTAAGCATTTCATGGACCTTGGAGCTTCTGGAGTACAAATGGGTACTCGCTTTGTAGCAACTCATGAATGCGACGCGGATGAACGTTTTAAGCAAAGCTATGTGAATGCATCTCAAGAAGATATAACTATTATCAAAAGTCCTGTGGGCATGCCAGGTCGTGCTTTGCGTAATGGCTTTGTAGATGCCATGCGTGATGGCAACAAAAAACCATTTAAGTGCGTTTTCAAGTGTATAAGCACTTGCGAACAAGAAAGAACACCTTATTGCATAGCTATGGCACTCATCAATGCCATGAAAGGCAACTTAGAGCGCGGTTTTGCATTTTGTGGCTCTAACGTGGCCAAGATTGATAGCATTATTTCTGTGCGAGAACTCATGGATTCATTGCAAAAAGAGTTTGATGACGCCGTGCAAAACTTAAATGTTAAGGTAGAGAAGCTTTTTCCAAATATCGTGAAGTAGTATAATAAACGGTCTATTTTTAAGAGTGCCTTTTAGGGTTTCATAATGATTTAACCCCACATTATGATTCATAAGCACTTTAAAAGGCACTCTTAAAAATAGACCGAAAAATAAATTTACCGATACAGGCTACATGTAAATCAATATAATTGCAATAGCAATATTGCAAAACATAACTAGCTCATTTTACAGTACAACTGTAGAACTATGCACCACGCTAAAGCTATAAACATAGGCTTTATCGCCTACATTTTTCTATAAATATCACGCTTTACGTCAAAATTTCCAGCAAGCAAAGCTTCCTTTAATAATTCATTAAAACTTGCGCGCGTAATTAAACAAGCACCCATTTTAAGCATATGTTCGGTTTCTTGTTGGCAATCAAACAAACGAAAATTTAGGTTTCTAAGATGCGCTACAAGGAATGATAGTGCAATTTTTGATGCATCTGACACATGATAAAACATGGACTCACCAAAAAATGCTTTGCCAAGTGCCAAACCATAGATACCACCAACTAGCTCTGCTCCACGCCAACATTCCACCGAATGACCAAATCCAAGCTGGTGTAAGTTCATATAAGCTTCCTGCATTTCAGGCAAAAGCCAAGTACCATCTTGACCGGGGCGTGGAGTTTTAGCACAAGCTTGCATTACCAAATCAAAACATTGATTCATAGTACAATGAAATGGACCATTTTTAATTTTTCGCTGTAAACGTTTTGAGATTTTGAACTTATTTAATGGTAATACACAACGAGGATTGGGCGACCACCAGAGTATAGGGCTATGCTCATCATACCATGGGAAAATACCATGGGCATAAGCATGTAAAAGACGCTTAGTTTCTAAATCTCCACCCATAGCCACAAGACCATCGGCCCTGTGTATTGGTGGAAACCAAAGTTCATTTCTTAAAGCAGTTATCAAAATAAAACCAAAAAATTAAGCAAATTACACTTTATACAATTTTGCCACCTAACAATCAACACCAGTAGTCTTAAAAAACAAAATATTTTCTAAACAAGAAATTCCCAATAAAACCCACAATAGAGGCCCAAGCCTTACTCCACATGGCCCCAAGCCCAAGCGCCATAAGCCCAGTGGTAACACCATAATCAAGCCCACCCATAATAAGCAGTGTTATAATATAGGCAGTAATTTCACCCTTAGTAGACCACCTTGCATTATGCCTAAACAAAATAGTGATACAAAGTAAATAATTAACTATGGCAGCAAACAAAAAGGCTAAAACTATGGCAGAAGCAGATGAAAGCCCAGCAGCTAATAAGATGGAAAACATTATTAAGTTAGCAACAGCTGCACTGGCACCTATGAAGGTATAGAGCAAAATTTGCATGGGCAGTGGCGCACAATGCGCACTATAGTGTAAAATACAATATAAAGCTCGCACACCGTCGCGCCAGCCAATTTTCTTACCTTCTTCATAGGTGCGTGGTTCATAAGTTATGGCACACTCATAAACGCGCACTTTTGCTTGAGCAACCAGAGCTGTAACTTCTGGCTCAAAGCCAAAGCGTTCTTCCTTAAGCTTTGGCGCAATATCTAAAATTACTTCACGCCTAAAAAGTTTATAACAAGTTTCCATATCTGTGATGTCTAAATTTGTGAACATATTAGAAACAAATGTCAAAGATCTATTCATCCACGTATGCCAAAAATGCAATACACGCCGCGTGTCTTGGCGTAAATATCTTGATCCATACACCACATCAGCTTTATTTTCTAATATGGGCTTCATAAGAACAAGGTAATCTATGGGTGCATATTCGGCGTCGGCATCTTGAATACCAACCATATCACCAGTGGCTTTCAGAAGACCAGTACGCAGAGCCGCACCCTTACCTCGGTTAACTTCGTGCTTATAAAGAGAAATAATATCAGGATATTTTTCACATAATGTATTAGCAACAGCATAACTTTTGTCTGTGGAGCAGTCATCCACAATAATTAACTCCAAATCAACGCCAGCTTCCTTTAGAGCAAAACACCGTTGAACACAGCTCTCCAATGTTCTTTCTTCATTAAAACAAGGTATTATTAGGGAAAGTTTAGCCATAAATCACTCTTTATAAATAATTTTAAACAGATAATGTTAATAAATCGTAATTTTTGTAAAAACATTATCCAAATTACTTTAGCAATGAGCAAGCTCTATTGTAAAGGGATATATTTATCATCAATCAATTTAAATCCTTGCGGCATCAAATCCTTTGTAGCTGGCAAGTTTTCTGCCTTTATACGTGGTTTTTCAAGGTTTTGCCCAAAAAGTTTTTGGCGTAAGGCTTGAGTTATGCTGTTCACTTCTTTTTGCTCTGTGCCTATGGCTTGCAAAGACAAGGCAAAAACATATGGTGCAGGGTTATACTGCAAATTTTTATCAAAACTATGATTCATTTGCGGTAATTCTTGCATGCGATTTTGCAATAAAGGCCAAATGGGATATTCCACTGAGTCTTCACCAAAAAGCAAAGCTACGTTTTTAGGATCTTCCTTAGCTAAGGTTGAGGCAGCTTTTATATAACTATCTTTTAATTTAGGGAGTTTTACAAAATATAGTTCTTCTCTAGTGCTATTCCAAAATGATGGATAACCAGCATAATAAGGAATTATAGGTCTTAGCACATTCATCAATAGAGGTAGCAGTGCACATAGGCACATTATAAACACAAACACTTTAAATGATTTATATTTTTTAAAATTCACATCACCAAGAGCAAAACCAAATAAAGGAGCAGCAAGAGCAAATATGGGGGTTTGCAAGCGTGTTATCCAAGGTTGCCATGCTATAAGCAAGCAAAAGGCTGCAATTACAGCTAATACTAAAAAAGTATAAGCCTGAGGCAAACGCAGTTTACGCATAAAAAACATTAGAAAAACTACACACAAAGCTAGTGCATGCAAGGTGTTTTGAGCTTTGCTATCTTCCATTTTATATGAATAGCGCTCATAACCCCAAGGAAAAATGCCCTTATCCTCCACATCTACACCAAGTAAGGCACACATTTTTAAATAAGCATTATCAAGCTCTTTTTTAAACACAACACCAGGTTCATGCACGCGTAAATTACCAATAAAGTTAGCTATAAATGTTCCAACCGAGGGCTTTTGTACAATGGTATTTTCACCTGCAGCAATAATGCTACCATAGAAATTATGATTTCGCACAAGATGCGGTGTGTTTATGGCAACCACCAGTAATGATATTATAACTGCATGCCAAAAGTATTTTCGTATATTTTTTAATAGTAAATAAGCAAAATATAAAACAAATGGCAAACCTACCACATAGGCAGTTCCTTTGGTTAAAATGGCTAAACCAAGAGCTATGCCACCATAGCTTGCTAAAACAATTTCTCTATGCTTTATCCATTGTAAAAACATATATACAAAGCATAAAAACCAATAAGTTATGGCAATATCTGTTTGCACACTCGAGGCTTGTAAAATAGCCATAGGTAAGGTTGCAAAAAATAATGCGCCAAGCAAGCTTTGAAGTTTAGTTGCACCAAGCAAACTCGCAATACTTTTTATAAGAAATATAGACCCAGCAAAGGCAATGCCTTGCATTAAATTAGCATATATATCTGATTTTGCTAAAATAACACTAGGCAATATCATGGTTGAGGCAAAGGGGGCCATACCATTTTGTCGAATGATATTGGTATAAAAAAATTCTTGGCTTTGGTTTTGAATCCAGTGCTGAATTCGTGGCATATGATAGGTTAGTGCATCCCACGTATTTGGTGGATAGATTAAACCAGTAATGATTGCTGTAACTACTATGAATAGTATAAATTTTATGTAGGGATTTGACTCAAAACTAAATTGAGGCTTTTTACGATTAAAAAGCAAAGCCTTACACATCACTAAACCATAAAAAACAAAGGCATAAAATATACTTATATAATTAAGAGAGTCAAACAAGCTCAAGCCAAGAACCAATGCAAATAAAAATGCGCCCCAACAAAGCGAACCACGCACAACGCTGTCTTGCAAATTATGTTTTTGCAAAAAGTATATGATGGTTAAAAATAGGGCTATATATGGTAATAAACCTGCCAATAAATCAAAAATCATGCACAATCCGTCAAAATTAAAAAAACTCAAAGAAATTTAATGCAAAACACATATTAAGTGGCATGACTTAATATACTTTACCCCATGCTGTCTATATAAAATATGCGCCCATAAACCTGGTGAGCAGGTCATTCTAATTTCAAAAACATGGTCACTGAAATCGTTTTTTGTTTGGGGAATGTGTGCGGTTGGGGAAGGTTTTTTAAGCAATTTGCTGCGACGGAGCAACGCCCGACCCAACGGGCGGCGAAGCCGTTAACGTTAGGTGAGCTTGCGAACCTTACGTTAATCGAGAGTGAAGCGTAGGTGCTGCAACGCTACAAAAACTTAACCGAACCTCACACATCAAATACAAAAGTAACCAAATCGGAAGGGCCTAGACCTGTTGAGCACGGCATTCTAATCTCACTAATCAAATAATCAGTGCATAATTTACAGCATAGAGTTCCCAAGGATCATAAAAAAATTTCAACTCCCCATATGGACAAAGTTTTTTATGAGAGTATTTTATGTACGTAGCTTGACATAATATTTCATTTCTTTTATGTTGGGCGCAAGGCAAGATCGTTGTGATCTTGGGCATTTTTATGCCGTAAAATAACGCCATACAATTTGAGGAGGCAAAGAATGAGTCTCAATAGGCGTGACTTTGTTAAACTATGTACAGGTACGGTTGCAGGTTTTGGGGTTTCCCAAATGTTTCACCCTGCTGTAAATGAAGCGTTGGCTGCGTCTTTGAGCGGTGAGCGTCCTCCTGTACTTTGGTTGCAGGGCCAGGGCTGTACGGGTTGTTCCGTATCCTTGCTTGATGCTGCAAATCCTACCATTGCCGATGTGCTATTAAAAGTTATCAGCCTTGACTACCATCCCACCGTGATGGCAGCCGAAGGTGAACAAGCCATTGACTTTATGCGTAGTGTTGCAAAAGCCAAGAAAGGTCAGTTCTTCGTTGTTGTTGAAGGTGCTATTCCGGTTGCCAAAGACGGTAAATACTGTATCGTTGGTGAAACCATGAAGGGCAAAAAACACGAAGAAATTACCATGGTTGACATGGTAAAAGAACTAGCTCCTGATGCTGCTGCAATTTTGGCTGTGGGTACATGCGCCGCATATGGTGGTATTCCAGCTGCTAAGGGTTCACAAACCGAAGCCCATAGCGTTGGTGCATTTTTAAAGAAAAATAATATTGCTACCCCTGTAGTAAACATTCCTGGCTGTCCACCTCAGCCTGATTGGATTGTTGGCACTGTAAGCCTTGCCCTTGATATGATTGGCAAGCATGGGCTTGCGGGTGGTCTTGGCGAAGTTGTAAAGGTTCTTGATTCTGACGGTCGTCCTACTCCTTTCTTCGGTGAAAATCTCCACGAAAATTGTCCTTTCGTTGGTGCTTATGACGAAGGTAAGATGAGTGCTACTTTCACAGACAAGAGCGGTTGCCGTTATGATTTAGGCTGTAAAGGCCCATCGGCTTACTGTGACTCCTTTAAACGCAAGTGGAATGGAGTTAACTGGTGTGTTGCCAATGCTGTTTGTATTGGCTGTACTGAGCCAGGTTTCCCTGACGAAATGTCGCCATTTTATTCTAACTAAGGTTGTTACGGCCCACATTTGTGTGTGCCAGCATTAAGGAGGCATATATGGCTAAAACAACCATAGCCATCGATCCTATCACTAGGATTGA
>CAYJKC010000050.1:0-14351 GCA_964370675.1 uncultured Desulfovibrionaceae bacterium | reverse complement strand
ACCAAAGACATAAGTCACCTCCTGGGTGGTTTTTAACTGTACCTGACTTAAGCAAGTGGCGTGCCAAAACAAAAAAACATTGTAAAAACAATGCTATATGTCTTTGATTTTATGAGTAGGAAAAAACTTTAGGGTTTGAGGACAATTTTTTGGCATTGAGCTGGAAAATTTTTCCGAGTTTTTTTGACATGCGTTAGCTAAGTGCCAAATAGCAGGCAAAGCTATAGCTAACTATGAGTATTAGTTGAAATTACTGCATAGCAAATAATATATTATGCAAAATTATGACACATATTTGATAAAATATGCTTTTATGTTTAGTTGGCACTATCGCATGATGT
Source organism: uncultured Desulfovibrionaceae bacterium (assembly GCA_964370675.1). Lineage (GTDB taxonomy): Bacteria > Desulfobacterota > Desulfovibrionia > Desulfovibrionales > Desulfovibrionaceae > CAYJAD01. The sequence goes on along the minus strand of CAYJKC010000050.1, from coordinate 14,010 downwards.
ACTTTTTCATCAAAGTGATAGTGCAAAGGTAAGGGCTTACTAGAATGACTGGATTATAATATACAACTTAAGAATGCTTGGGTGCGCTCATGTTGGGCATTTTTAAAAATTTGTTCCGGTGAACCTTGTTCTACTATAAGTCCATCGGCTATGAAAATGACTCTATCTGCCACTTCTCCTGCAAAGCCCATCTCGTGGGTTACCACCACCATGGTCATACCATCACGTGCAAGTTCCTTCATAACTTGCAGTACTTCACCTACCATTTCTGGGTCAAGGGCAGAAGTTGGCTCGTCAAAAAGCATAATATCAGGATTCATGGCAAGGGAGCGCGCAATGGCTACGCGTTGTTTTTGTCCACCTGAAAGTTGGTGTGGGTAGTTATCTGCCTTATCAGTTAAGCCAACTCGCTCAAGCAACTGCATGGCCTTTGCTTCGGCTTCATCTTTATTAAGTTTTTTAAGCTCAACTGGTGCAAACATTATATTTTTTTTCACAGTCATATGCGCAAAAAGGTTAAATTGCTGAAAGACCATGCCCACATTTTCGCGCACTTTATTAATGTTTACATGCTTACCAACCACAGGCATATCATCTATAATGATTTCTCCCTTAGTTGGTTCTTCAAGGCGATTTAAGCAGCGCAAAAGAGTTGACTTTCCTGAGCCTGATGCACCAATGATGCACACAACCTCACCTTCTTTTACCTCAAGATCAACACCGCAAAGCACTTCTACATCTTTAAATGACTTGTGCAAGTTTGTAACTTTTAATTTATTTATCATAGCTAATTTTCTTTTCTACATATTTTGAAAGTAACATCAGAGCAGATATAACCGCTAAATATACTGCACCTACCCAAAAATATGTGGCAAAATAATTCCAGTTTGCTGAAACATATTGATTTGCTTGGTTTACTGTTTCGCTTAAGCCTATAACTGTAAGAATAGAGCTATCTTTAACAGTAATGATAAATTGATTAACCAAGGCTGGTGAAACAATTTTTAAGGCTTGTGGTAACACTACCTTTGCCATGGTTTTGCTTGCAGAAAGCCCAAGGCTGCGTGCTGCCTCTACTTGCCCTTTACTTACAGCTTGAATGCCACTGCGATAGATTTCTGATAAATATGCACCGGCATTAAGGCTTAATGTAATAATGCCTGCCATAATGGGTGTAATTCTAAAATCATCAATAAAAAGTCTTATAATTTGCGGTGTACCAAAATAAATAAATAAAGCCTGCACAATCATAGGAGTGCCGCGTATAACCCAAACATAGGCATGGGCTAAAAAACTTAAAACTGGAATTCTTGCAAGAGTGAGTAGGCAAGATATAAGCCCTAAACCCATACCTGCAATAATTGAAATTACAGATACTTGAATGGTAATACTCATGCCTTTTACTAAAAAAGGATAAATATCAACAAAGGTAGAAAATAAAGTATCAAACATATTTTTTCTCAAAAGAATAATTACTCATTACCAAAAATAGAACAAATGCTTAGATTGTGCAATGCTTAAATGTTTGTGCCTGCCTCCATTGCTGAAGACAGGCACATAATAAGCTTAAACAACTAATAATTATTACATACCATATTTGGCAAGAATTTTCTTATAAGTGCCATTGGCTTTAATATTTTTTAATCCTGCATTAAACATTTTAATGAGTTCAGGGTTTTTGCCTTTAAGCACTGCAAAACCATATGGACCAACATTCACCTTTTCACCAAAAAGCATAAGAGGAAGGTTAGCTGTGGAAATTCTATAGCTTATAACACTATAATCTTCTGCACCTGCGTCTACGTTGCCAGTTTGCACAGCTGCATATACTGCGTCTGAACCTTCAAAGCTTTGAGTGGTAAATCCATATTTATCTTTAATGCTATCTACATATTTAGCACCTTGCGTACCAGTTTTAATGGCCACAACCTTGCCTTTAAGGTCTTCTAATGATTTTAGTTTGCTGTTTTTTGCTACAAAAAGTGTTTGACCGTCTTCAAAGTAAGGGTCAGAAAAATCATAAGATTTTTGACGCTCTGGTGTAATGGTCATGCCAGCAATCATGCCATCGGCTTGACCTGCATTAAGGTTACCAAGGGATGCATTCCAACCTACGTTATCAACTTTATATTTAAAGCCTTGGTCTGCAGCAATGGCAGCTAGTAGGTCCATATCAACACCTACATATTTATTGGTTTTGGCATCTAAGAAGTCAAATGGTGCAAAGGAGTTGTCCGCAACAATGCGATAAACTTTTTCGGCTTTTGCCACATCTGCATTAATAAAAACAAATCCAAAAACAAGTAACATGCTAAGGATTGAAACCATTAAACGTGAAATCTTTTTCATTTTTTCCTCCAAATTGCTGTATTGTTTTTAAACTCTAGCATTATAAAGTAAATTTGTAAATAAATTGTTAAATTTTACATATATCTTATAAAAAATCGTGGTATTTAAGACCACTGCCAACATTTATTCTGGTTTAGCATAACTTTTTGCCGGACCCTTAGCATAGTCGGTCACATCTAGCCATTCTTTAGAGTAACCCACAGCTTGTGCCATGTTATCTGGCGTACTTATGCGTCCTTGGGCGTATTTGGCTACTAGTTCTTCAAAAAGTTTTTTCCAGTCAGCCATAATGGCTAAAGCATTGGCATTGAGTCTTTCTGAACGAATTTGGGCAACTTTTTCCGGATCATTAAGGGCAATGTCCATAAGCTCTTGCTCAATGCTTGTTAATAGTGCACGTCCATTATTTTCATGCATGGCTGCTCTTTTTTGTATGTCTCTAATCATATAGGAATATTTTAGCTGCGCATAGTTTCCAACAAGGTTATAAATCCACCATGCCTCATCCCAAGAAAATGCCCTAGTGTCACTATATTCATAACTCTTTGGCAGAGGACCTACTGCTAGAGGCACAAATACTGAATCGGCGGGGCGGTCTAAGGACATCCATAATGTTGCGCCAAGAGCAGGGGGGAGGTTAGGGTTAAGCTCAGCAATATATGCATATCCTGTATAGCTCATGCCAATGGGTCGTTCCCATGCGCCTATTAGCTTTGCATTGGGGTTACCTACGTCACCGTGTGGATCATATGGGCCCAAATAACGTTCTGGTGAATTAAAAGGTCCTGCGCCAACACCCTTAGTGAGATCAAACTCTGTTCCTTCATAATGATCACGATAAATATCTTTGAGTTGCTCTAGGGTAATTTTTTTATCTGGTTTTATGGAAAAAGGGTATGCTCTTGTGAGTCCATTTTCTACCCAAGGAGATAGCTTTAATGATGGTGCAACAAGGTCATAGGCACGCCACACTCGACGTAAGGCATAATATGGATGGCTGTATTCTCCTACACTAACCGATGAGAGCCAGTCAATGGGTTTGGATTTATCTTTTGGGGAGCGCCAGCCTGCTTTCTCAAGTTCGATGGCAAGTGTTTTGCCCCACATTTGATTAGGGTTTCCAGGGATGAGATCTCGTATGCTAAACTTATTGGCTGCTACCCAAAAATCACCATCGGGAACGCGCTGTGCTACCCAAAGACCACCAGTTCCAGAAGGTGAGGGTGTAACTTCAAAAACCCAGGCTTCCTTAGCATCGGCCAGAGGTAGGGTTTCACCAGTACCATAATAGCCATATTCTTCTACTAGCTTACCCATCAGCTCAACAGCCTCTCGTGCTGTTTTGCAGCGCTCAAGAGCAACACGTGAAAGCTCAGCAGAATAAAACATGCGCTTACCAACTTCTGGTTCATTGGATATAAAAGAACCATTGGTGCATTCACCAAACATAAGTCCATGTTCATTAATAATGCCATAATTGGCATCAATATAAGCATATGTATGTGGCACTTGTGGTATGAATCCAATGGGTATACTTTTTTGAGCTTCATTTTCATGCGCATAAGCCGGACTGCGGTCACTACCTACAAGGCGTGGCACTAGCAGGGTATTGAATTTAGGTAAGGCACCAACGGCTGCACCTGTTGCATATACTGGTCGTTTGCTGTTTGCAGGCCAATCTCTTGCAGGTACAAATACAATACTTTGATCAAATAAATGGTTATCATCAGAGTGAGCAACAATCATGCATCCATTAGCACTGGCACCCGGAGTTACAAGGGCAGTAGTACACGCACCTGGACCCGCTATGGGAGGAAGGTGGACTTCACTTTGAGGCGTTTCGCTTGCCCATGCACTATGCAACATGGAGCAGGATATTAATGTAAAGAATATCAGGCAGTATGATAGTCGAGTCCAAAGCATAAATTCTCCTTTACTAGATCTGGTTTAGGTTGATAGCTAAACTTAGCATAAACATTATACTAAGTGCATTGTTGTTTTTTTAGTTAAATATCAAATGATAAAATTTTTTTCGTGGCTTAATCTTTTTATAATGGTTAATTGCATGAAAAGATAATTTTGAATTAATATATCATTCAATATGATATATTAATACTTAAAAAAATCTAAAATATATTTTGTTGCAGTAAAGAACATAGAAAATGCCAGTATATATTTAATAATATGTGACGGCATAAATTTTTGGCAGCGCGCACCAAGGTACATGCCCATAACTCCACCTATGCCAAAGAGCAAGCCAAGGCTTAGGTCTGGTGCTATGGATAAGCTAGGATAAAATGGAGCTATGATTTGATAAAATAGTACACCGGCAATGGAGGTAACAAATGTACCCATAAGAGTTGCACCAGCCACAATATATATGGGTAATTTAAAAAAAGTGATAAAGAATGGGGCAATAATGGCCCCGCCGCCAATACCATAAATACCGCCCACAATACCTACCACAAAGCTTAAACCTGCAATACCAATAGTTGGTACATCATATTCTTGGTCATAAAAACGAAAGCAAAGTCTATTTATATTGAACTTTATCATGGCAGAAACCCTGCCTTCATACGTCGTTTGTTTAGCGCTATCTTTCGAGTTTTGTTTAATTTTTTCTTCAAGACCTTTGTCTTGTGCATTATTCTTGCGTGTGTTCATAAGCATTTTAATGCTTAAATATAAGAGCAAGCTTGCGGCAAAGAGCTTAAAATGCGCCGGATTTGGTAAATATGCAACACGTATTATGGCACCCAAGAATATACCAGGTAATGTGCCAAGTACCACTACCCATACTAATGGCCAAACAAGGCGACCTTCGCGTGCATAACGATATACTCCACTTGGAATTGCAACAATATTATATACTTGATTCGTGGCACTAACTGAAGGATGAGTATAGCCTAGAAAAGACATTTGGAAGGGTAAGAGCAAAAAAGCACCAGAAATGCCACCCATAGAGGCTAGAAAAGAAATTACAAAAGCCACCGCAGGGGGTATAAATGGATTAACTTCAACGCCACTTACTGGAAAAAACATTACATTTTCCTCTTTAGGGTTCAAAGAAAAAAGTGAAGCCGTCTAATGCTAGACTTTGTGTGTGCTGATATTAATACTTTATTTTTTTGGGTGGGGCAAGAGCCAGCTGCGTAATGTCATCATTAAATTGGGAGGGTCTACTGGTTTTGTTAAATAGTCGTTTAATCCAACTTCAAAGCCTTTTTCTTTATCTTCCTTCATGGCGTTGGCAGTGATGGCAATAATGGGTAAGCTGTCTTTGCTGTGTTTTTCTCTAATGATTTTTGTGGCTTGTATTCCATCCATAATGGGCATTTGCATATCCATAAATATTATATCATATGTATGCCTAGACACTAAATCAACAGCCACTTGCCCATTTTCTGCAATGGTTATTTGGGCATTGGTTTTTTGGAGTAGTTCTTCCATAATTAGCTGATTTATTTCGTTATCTTCTACTACTAAAATACGTTTGTCTTTTAGGTTTAATTCATCAAAGTTTTCTTGATTTATATTAATGGCATTACTTTCTTCGCTAGGGGGTAGGCATATAAACATGGTAAATGTAGTGCCTTTATTTACAATACTTTTTACAAAAAGTTGCCCATGCATAAGTTCAATAATATGTTTGCTTATGGCAAGCCCAAGACCTGTACCACCGAATCGACGGGTGATGGATGCATCTGCTTGGGCAAATGGTTTAAATAAGCTTTCTTCTTGCTCTTTAGAAAAACCAATACCGGAGTCACTAACTGTGATGCGTATGGGTACTGTATCGGATAAAATGTGTATATATTCTTCTAAGTCTTTGCAAATAGAGCAATCTATGCGCACAAACCCTTTTTCAGTAAATTTTATGGCATTACCCACAAAATTATTTAAGATTTGTCCAATACGTACAGGGTCGCCCCAATAATAGTTATGCATATCAGGGTGCATGTTAAAGCTTAGTTCAAGGTTTTTCTCTTTGGCAATGTCTTGGTAAATAGTTAAAACTTGCTCGCCTACATCGCGCAGGCTAAAGTGCAATTCTTCAAGTTCAAACATATTGGCTTCAATTTTTGATGTATCAAGCACATTATTAATGATGCCAAGTAGGCTTTTGCCGGCTGTTTCAATTTTTACTATGTAGTCATGTTTTTTTTGTTCATTATCATTGTTATTTAACCATAAATGAGCAAGTCCGATAATAGCATTTAAGGGGGTGCGAATTTCATGACTCATGTTGGCCAAAAATTCACTTTTCATGCGGTTAGAGTCATCTGCTTTTTTAACCATTAAACGCATGGATTTAACCATGGTTTGTAAAGATTCATATAAGGTTCCAATTTCATCATTGCGCTTAATTTCGTTTAAATTTTGTATTCTATGTATTTGTTCTGGTTTATTGTCTTTGATATTACTACCAAAAATCATTTGCCATACCTTTGTTGTTAATTTTGGTTTTGTTTCTTGAATATATCCAAGGTCTAGATCTTTATCTAAAACCCCTTGAGAGACTTGTTCGGCATAGCGCACAGCCTTTAGCAAAGCATCCACAATGTGCTTAACATAAAGTGAAATAATCATTGTTAGCACAATGATGATTATTACCCCAATGGCTGCAGCATTTTGTCCTATGGCTCTACCAGGGGCGGCAAGTTCGTCTAGGTCTTTTACTGCCACAATAACCCAGCCAGATTCCGGTAAGGAGTCATAGTAGGCAATCTTTTCTCTGCCATTATCAGAAAACGTGATGCTACCTTCTTTTTTAGAAAGAATTTCTGCACCCCAATCGTTATCATGTAGCGATGCTTCTAAAACTTTAGAATGATCTTTATGAATAAATACAGTACCCCATTTATCTGCTACAAATAAGTAACCATGTTCACCAAGTAACATACGCTCGCTCATGGTGTCGGTAAGTAAGGCTACATTAAACACTACACCAATAGTTTCTTGAGTATTTTTCTTATAGATGGGTGAGGCAATTGTATAAACTATCTTGTCATTGTATTTATAGGGGGCACTAATAGCTACATCTCCCGCCATGGCTTGGTGGAAAAATGGTTCATTTTTTAAGCTTTGCCCAATAAGTTTTTGATCTGTACTGTTTATAACAATGCCATCATTATCAAGAATTCCAGTTGTTACATAATGATAAGTTTTACATAAATTTGTAATACGCTCTTTTATATCAGCGGCGTAAACTAATCTTAACTGCAAATCTTTAGAAAGATAAGGTTGTAAAATACCAGTTTGGGCAAGAGATCTTGTATTTAATAGATTTGAATCAAGGTTGGTTTTTAGTTCAACTAAGGCGTCAGTAATAGCCATCTTTTGCAGGGAAGAGCTACTTTCTGTAAGTGCATCAATACTCATTTCATAAGTATATATAATTGATACAAATAATCCTATGCTTGTTGCCAAAAGAACTGGCAGTAATATTTTAGGTAAAATTTTCACATTATTTCTCTAAATTGTTTGGCGGCAATATATTAAGTTTCAAATTAATTTTCAAGAGATTTAAATATTTAAATTGTATATAAATACACTATATTATGTATTTATTTTTTTAAGTACATACTTACAATTTAAAAAAAGTTTGGTTTTAATTTAGCCGCGCTATTTTTTAGACAATTTGTTAAGGCTTGCATGTATCATAGTATATGTTATAATTTAGATTATTCATACAATCCGGAGCTTATATGCATACAGAAATTGAGCGTAAATTTCTAGTGGTTAATGATTCTTGGCGCAGTCTTGCTAAAGCTACAGAATTTTGGCAGGGTTATATTTATTCGGATTTGCAGTGTCTTGTGCGAGTGCGCATGGAGGGAAAACAAGCTTTTTTAACCTTAAAAGGACCAAAGCAAGGTATTGCACGTGCAGAGTTTGAATATGCTATTCCTAGTAGTGATGGCATGGAACTCTTAAATACTTTGGCTTTTAAGCCACTTATTCATAAAATTAGGCATACTTTATATATTGGGTCGCATCTTTGGGAAATTGATGAATTTTGTGATGATAATGCTGGTCTTTTTTTGGCTGAAATAGAGCTTGAGGTTGAAACAGAAACTTTTGAAAAACCATCATGGCTTGGCAAGGAAGTTACATTTGATGCACGCTATCGCCATGCATCTTTGGCAAAATTCCCTTATAACACTTGGTCTTATGATGAAAAGCAGGGGTAATTATGAGTTTACTTGGTAATATTTTATGGTTTGTGCTTGGAGGTATTTTTACCGGACTTTTGTGGTGGTTTTTTGGAGCACTGGCATTTATTTCCATCATCGGCATTCCTTGGGGTAGGGCCTGTTTTGTTATAGGGCAATTTGCTTTTTTTCCTTTTGGCAAGGTTGCCATAAGGCGCGATGTCTTAACGGGTAAAGAAGATATTGGTACAGGCTGCCTTGGTCTTGCAGGTAATGTAATTTGGTTTATATTGGCTGGTTTTTGGATAGCCATAGGGCATATTCTCTCCGCTGTGGCTTGTGCTATAACCATTATTGGTATTCCCTTTGCTTGGCAGCATTTAAAACTTGCGGTTTTAACCCTAACTCCTATTGGTATGACTGTTGTGCCAGCAGAGGTTAGTGATATGGCGCATAATGCTCATGCAAAAGCAATGTTTGAAAAGTTTAAGAAGAAGTAGTTTTTGCATTAAGTTATGGCGACTGTTTTCGGGGACAGTCGCCATAAGTCTTAGGAGTGCTTTTTATAAAGCTTTATTATCTCTTCATACCAATTACGGTATTAAGCATTTCGTCAACGGTGGTTATGCCCTTAGAGTTTGCCTGGAAACCACGCTGAGTAGAAATCATTTGCACAAACTCCCTTGCCATATCTACGTTTGACATTTCAAGGTTATATGAAACAATTTCACCCATACCGCCTTGGTTTGCTACAGAAACTTGCGGATTACCTGAATCACGAGTTGCAGAGTAGAGGTTTCCGCCTTCGCGATCTAAGCCTTGTTCATTAACAAAGTCATACATGGTTATTTGATAGAGCGGCATGGTTATGCCGTTGGTATAAATACCATATAGTATGCCATCTTGGTCAATATTTACATTACTTAAAGAACCATAACCATAACCATCTTGTAATCTTTCATTGGTAATGGATGACCCACCAACCATGATGGTTGCATCAGATGCTTTTTCTGTGGAGTTTGGTGTAAATGTAGCTAAGTTATTATAATCAATAACACCACCTGAAGCTGGGTTAGTTGTATTTAACTCACCAATATTGCTTGTGCCTGTACCTGGAGCTACAGTGGGAATACCCCATGGGTCGTCAAGGTTACCAACTACTTTAAGACCAAGGTCAATTTCAATTAAATAATTACTTGCATCTGGAACGTCAGTGTTACCTGCGTCTTGACGCACTGAGTTTGCAAGAGCATGACCAGAAAAGTTGGCTGTGAATACTGGTAAACCGTTGTTGGATACAGCTGTTGGCTGCCAAGAACCTTCGTTGTCAGGGTGACCTAAACCACCACCAGCAGCAGTTGCTTCAGAACCAGCTGGTTGGGTGGGGTCAGTATAAACTGTATTACCCATATAGGTATAAGCAGTTTGGTTTACAAGTTGACCGGATGAGTTAAATATAAGTGTTCCCTTCATGAGTATACCGGCATTTTCGGTATCTTGGAAGCTTGTGCCACCTGTAAGTACGCCGGTTACAGGGTCAAACGTTCCACCAAAGGTACGCATATCTTCTGCTGGATCCATAGTGACCATGTATTCATAGGCTTGGTAACCTTGAGGTAAATCTTGAATAGTAGAAGTATCTACTTGGTCAAAGTAAGTTGTTAAAACGTGAGTATTACCTGCCTCATCATACACTTCTAAAGAAGTTTGATAGGCATAAGCATCAGCAGAGATAGGAGGAGCATCGGCTGTGGCCGGAGGCTGAGTTCCATCCCATGCTGTGGACATGGCAAAGAGGGGGTTAGTTGTACTTGGAGTTTTGTCATAACCTGAGTCAGAAGTTAAGTTAATTGAAAACTCAACCTTAGTGGTTTGACGTGGAGAAATGTTAAAGGAGTCAAGTTTTATATCTGTAGGTACACCAGTGCCTTGTACTGTGGATTGAGTTGTGGTGCTTGGTGCAGCACCTGTGGCTAGGGTTGGACTAACGGAATTATCTATAACCCAGCCTTGTAAAATTTCACCACTAGGCAGGCGGAAAAAACCTTCTTTATCAAAGTTAAAGTTACCAGCACGAGTATAGTACATTTCATCTGAATATTGATCGCGTACTTGGAACCAACCATTACCACCAATGGCAAGGTCTGTGGCAGAGTTGGTAGATTCAAAAGCACCTTGAGAAAAATCGCCCATTACGGCATTAATACCTACACCAAGACCAATTTGAGTAGGACCACTGGCACTAAAGTCTGTTTGATAAATAAAGTCTTCAAAGTCCATACGTTGAGCTTTAAAGCCCACTGTGCTTACGTTAGCAATGTTGTTACCTACTACATTCATTTTTTCGCCGTGTGCAAGCAATCCCGAAACACTTGTCCACATACTTGATGAAAGTCCCATAATTACCTCCTAAAGACTTGTTCATTCTTTGTTATATTTTGTTAACACCTATGGAGTGGTGCCCGTTGTATTACCAGTTGTATTGTTAGTAGCGTTGCTGACAGTTTCGCCAATGGTTTCACCAGTGGTAGTTTCAACCGCATTTATGATTTCATTTAATGCATTAGCACTGCTTGCGGTATCAGTATCTGTCTTAATTACTTCTGGTTCAGATACACGGCGTACTTCTGAAAGTAGCGTATTACGTCCATCTGCTAGTCTTAAATATGTAATACCATTATCAGTTACTACACCAGAAACAAGACCGTCCACCACCATGTCATAATCAGTAATGGGTATGCCGTCAGAATCGGTAAAGCCAGGTATGACCTCATATACGCCATCAGGTGCGTAGTCGCCATTATAGGTTTTGCCATCCCACACAAATTCATGTGTTGTTCCGGCAGATTGAGGTGGAAGAATATAGCTATTCACAATACCGTCAGGACCATATACGTTCATAACTGCTTGTTCTGGTGTTTCACCAAGAGCATAGTACATCTTGGAAATGGTCATTTCACCGGTATCCACATCCGTGGTTTTACCAATAGTATTACCGCTAACATCCACAGTTTTACCAATGTATGAAGTTGCATTAATCATCTCCTGACCTTGGGTTACAGCAGATAAATTATTCATACTATCATTTAAGTTCATGAGTTGTTCAAGGCTTGAGAATTGGGCAAGCTGAGCGATAAATTCCTTATCTTCCATGGGATTTAAGGGATCTTGATATTGAAACTGCGTAACCAACAAAAGCATGAATGCTTCCTTATCAAGCTCAGACCCACTGGCATTATCTGCAATGGCTTGGCTAAATTCGTTATTGGTGGCAGTTAGTGCGTTTACTACTGATGACATAACAATTACTCCTTAAGACTTTACAACCTAAATCTATGCTACAATGTGCAAAGGTTGTCCGGCAGTTATTGCCGTATGCTTATCTAATTGCACACTGTGTTCCAAAGTTGTTTCATCTAAATTTATTCCATCATTTCGCACTTTTCCAAGATTGCGTAAACGCTCAAGAACCTCGCGGCGGGAATTTTCTTCCTGCCTTGCATTGTGTTCTTGCATGCTGTCCCACTGGTCATACTGGGCATTATTTTCTGGAGTTTGAGTTTGCACTTCAAGCTTGTCTACCTTAATGCCTTGTTGCTCAAGCGCACCACGAATTTGATCAAGCTGCCTGTGCATAAGCTCTGTAGTTTCTGGTCGTTCAGAACGAATAAGAGCGTTTAATTCACCATTGCGTGAGGTTAGGGTAATGGTTACTGCTCCAAGCTCCATAGGGTGTAATTGTAAATCAAGACGCTTAGTACCGTCTTTAGCAGCTTGCAACATGGCATGTTCTACCTGACTTGCTGCTTGACGAGACAGTAAATCAGTAGGGGCTTGAGCGTGAGAAGCATCAAATACACCCTGATTAAGACCACCAATACCAACCACTGGAGTTGTTATATTATTATTTGGAATATTAGCCATGGTTTGAACATCTGCCTTATTTAATAGACTGTTCAAATTGCTGTCACTCTTGGTATGGTTTTGGGAGTTTTTATCAAAAAATTCGCCAAAGCCTTTGTCCTTAGTATTGGCAGAAAACTTTGCGTCTGCCATATCACTTTGACCCTTTAGGGCAGCATTATCTTGACTCTTGGTGGCAACATCATTTTGCCCCTTCACAGGAAGGTCATTTTGCTTGTCTGTATGCATATTCATAGTAGACTTAGAATTTTCATCAAGACTAGCACGCATTTGCTTGCTGTCTGAAGCCTTGGCTGCGGCTTGTGCTTCAGCAACAATTCTGGCTTGCATGCTGGCTTCACTATCCTTGGCAGCCATTTGACCTGCGCGGGCTTGTTCTAAATTTTTATTCACATTTTCAAGCACAGTCTTTTCAATTAAAAGTTTGCTTTGTTCGGTGGTGCGCAGAGAAAGAGCATAAGCTGCTTCTTCTTTTTGCATACGTGCTCTGGCAGCACTTAAAATGGTTCCTAGGGTTTCATCAAGAGCCTTATCAAGGGTCGCTCTCTTTTCACTTTCACCCTTAAAGTCATTAAATGCTGGAGATAGGAAGTTACTCAATTCTTGCTTATTAAGTTGCAATGAATCAAAAGGACCAAAGCTGCCCAATAACTTTGAAGTTGCATCTTCAGAAAGTCCTGCGGCCTTGGCAATTATTGCCATTTCGTCCTTGCTAATTTCTACGCGTGAACCATTAGGAAGCTTGTCCATACCGGCTACTAAGTCATTTAAGAACTTATTACCATCCTTACCACTTGTGCCATGAATATGCCCAAATAATGAATTTGCAAGGTCACCGCTTGGGTCTATCTTCCCTATAAGACCCTTTAAGGTGGCTGTTTCGCCATCAGATAATGAGGCATATTCTCGAAAATTATAAAATGATGATAATACTTGATGTAAAGTAGCACCATCAGGCTGACTAGCTAATTTGTCAAATTCTTTAAGCATATCATCAGATACACCCTTCTTGGTTAGTTCACCTCTAAGCTCGTCTAATTCTTGCTGAGTGAAGAACACTTCGTCGGCTGTATATGTAGTACCATCATTAGTAATAGGATTGTAAGGAGCTTGAGTTAAAGGTTCTGATTGTGGTTCAAGAGCTACTTCTACAGAATGGGCTTCACCAGAATCAACTGCATCACGAGCTAGTTGTTGACGAGCCATTTCGTCAGCAAAACTAGAGTCGCCTTCGTATGAAGTTGAGTTCATATATGGATTGTCCAAAGACTCAGAATAAAAAGTAGGCATAATTTGCATGATAACACTCCTTGTGCCATTTACTATTCAAAGAGTGTTCCAAAATGAAAAGTGAATTATTTCAAGGTGTGCTATTATTTGGTAGGCAGATTTTTACGGCAGAAATTGCCTAGATAGTGTCTACACAAGATGAATTTTTGTGTAGATTTACGTCAGATTTCGCAGGCTTTTTCGGTCGAGTACCATAAAACTCCGACCCGAAGTGCTTGTGACCGTTAGGTGAGGAACAGCCGAATGTGTAGGGCTGCATAGCCAGCCGCATAAAAAAGCTCCCTGCGAACAA
>CAYJKC010000049.1:0-14443 GCA_964370675.1 uncultured Desulfovibrionaceae bacterium | reverse complement strand
AGCAAAACCTTCGCCAGCATTGGCATTGCCAATAACAGTATAACTATCAGAATATACGGACTTTACCTTGCTTGCAGCGGCACGGTTATTGGCATTGGCTGCAAAAAATTCTTGGTCTGCTTGTTCACGCTCGATGCGAGCTTTAGCAATGTCATCAAGCAAGGTTTCCATTTCTCTGCGTTCTTCTGCTGCCATAGCTTCCAATTCCTCTTGAGTATATGAGCTATCTCCCATAAAATAAATGGAATTACCCTCAGCATCTTGATGGATTATGCCTTTATTTTCGCCAGAACCTAGCTTGATATTGTCAACATTTTTGGCTTTTTGAATTTCAAAAGTATTGTTGCCATCACCAAGGCTAAGTAAAGCGTTTTCATGCAGATCGGTAATTGTGAGCATATTGTTGCCATTGCCGGCATTAAACGTGCTTGCATCGCCCATATTTACTAATTCTAATGTGTTATTACCATTGCCCACATTAACACTAGACTCTGTTTCTGTCTTGCCCACATGTACTTTATTGTCGCCATCGCCTGTATTTATAGTAGAAGACTCAGCTAAATGCAGAGTATATATGTCATTTCTACCATTGCCCACTGTTAGATGTGCATTATCCATAAGGCCTAAAATTTTAGAGGTATTGTTGCCATCACCAAGGCTAACGCTTGAGGACTCAGACATTTGCAAAGCAGAAATAAAGTTATTGCCATCGCCCATGGTGATGCTGGTTTCAGTAGTAATACTACTAATTTTTACATTATTATTGCCGTGCCCAATATTAACAGTAGAATTGCTTATATCGTGCTTTGCATTGATAGTATTATTACCATTGCCTATGCTAATATCAGAATTACTAAAGCCAGCGGTATCTATGGTATTATTTCCGTGACCCATACTAATTTCTACATCACCCATGCCAAAAATTTCACCTGTGGCAATGCGATTATTGCCATGCCCAAGGTCAATCGTGCCTCCATTAATATTCATATTGGTATCAATGGTATTATTACCATGAGCAAAACTAATATTTGTATCGCTCATATTGTTACTCTTAATTGTATTATTACCGTCACTGGCTGTTATATTTGTGTCACTTATATCCAAGGCATTAATAGTATTATTACCATCGCCAGCAACTATATTGGCTTGCTGTAAAACTCCAGTATCAACTATATTATCACCATTACCAAGAGTAATATTACTTTCGATGGCGTTACGACCTTGAATGATATTGTTACCATCACCTAAATCTATGTTTGACTTATTAATACTAGATGTTGCAATAATAATATTATCCCCATTGCCTGAGCTTATGCTAGCATCATTTAACGTGTTGGTATAAAGCTTATTATTACCATCTCCAAGATTTACACTGGGGCTATTGCCGTAAGAGTAAATGGTATCATCACCAGAGCCACTATTAATGGTTACATTGTCAGCAAAGTTTATAATGATATCATCGCCGTCACCAGTGGTAATATTACTACTATCTTTATTAAAAATAATATTGCTAACATTGCTATTTAAAGTATTGCCCTCAGTTTCTGTTATGCTGCCGTCTAAGGCGTAATGCTTAGTCATATTGGACGTGCTTGAAAATACAGAGAATGTGCCGTCAGAATTTTCAGCAATACGTGCGTCTTCTGCAAGATCAATGCGAACCTCATTTCCATTGCTATCTAAACGACTTAGGCTATAAGTGTGTGTTGGATTTCCTTCTGCATCAGTGGCATTAGTCTTAAAAATATTTATATTAGAACCGGAAGCTGTGGTGAAATCATATGTAGATGTTAGGGGCAACATATACATAGTTTTTCCATCAATATTAACGTCTATGGGTTCAACATTTTTAAACTCAGTGGCGCCCGTTTGCCCTTTTGCTAAATTGTCTACAGGATTAACATAAGCATATTTATTGGGGGTATATTGATATACATCTTGGTTTGTGGTTTTGGTATAATTATTTGTAATTTCAGAATTATTTCCAACGCGTTGTATTTGAGTTTTTTCAGGTTGCGTACCTGTTTTTTGGCTTTCAAGCCTTTTGGCTGCTTCATAAAATGGATTAGTATAGACTGACTGACTGGAAGATACTGCTGAAATAGACATAATCTCTCCTTTTTTTAGCAAAGACGGTTTAAAATAACAATATGACGGAAAATATTACCACATTATATAAAGCTCATTCATAAAAAGCATAAGTCATGCCACACACTTAATGCATTATAATAATTATAATTTATTTCGCAGTAGGCAAAATTTACTTACGGAATATTTATTGCATTAATCAATAATGTTGAGCAAATAATTCCACTATTTCTTGTTAGTGTGGGGGTACTCTTGGGCAAAAGCGGAGGTAGGAAATGAGCATTTATGGCGTTGATTCAAATAATAGCTTGTTTAGTTTTGAAACTCTTACTCGTCAAAAAGCATTAACTCAAGCTAGCCAAACTACACAAAGTGCCTTTTCTTCGCTGCAAGACGAAGATAATAATTCTGCAAGCAACAATCAGGTTAAGCCGCATAGTCTTATTGACCAAAATCGTAGCATTGACGAGTACGATTTTACATTTTTAAGGTCAAACCTAGCCGCAACAGATCCCAATGATGCAAGCACTAATGCTAGTCAAGATGCCAAAGAAATTGAAGCCAGCAATACAAACGAGCTTCCAGAATTTAATGTTTCAGTTTTAGAAAAAATAAAATCAGGCATGAGCTTTCAAGATGCCATATCTGTAGCCAAGGCTGCAAGATTTGAGTTTTACTTTGAAGAAGCACTTGCAAATAATGGTGGTGATGTAAAGGGTGCTTTAAAACGCGCTGAAGCTCAATTAAGTGCAGAAACGCAACTCACCGATGAAGAAATCTATGGGATTGTAAAAGATTTAGCTGCAGAATACACTCAAGCTGTCCATGATACTGGCTCGCAGGAACTACAAAGAATAGCCGATGAACTTGGTACATATTTAGAAGAGCTTGAAAGCAAGACAGACATTGAAAAAAACCCGATCTTGAACAAGTCAGAAAGAATTGATGATGAAGAATTAGCTCTAAAAAATCAATTTATTGCTGAGATTACTGCAGAATCAAAGACAACATCTCAAAATAATATAACAAACAACTCGCACAAGCTTAGTGAAAAAGAATTACGTGAGCGTGAAGCTGGTATTAAGCAATACGAAAAAGTTGCAAATTTGAGCTAGTGCATCCAAACATAGTGTACGATTAAGTCGCGACTACTTCATCTAACTATTACTAAATTCTACTAAACTGCTAACATATCTTCTATATCACCCTTAGCTTTAACACTTTGCATTTTAGCTTGTGCTTCTAAGCTTGCCACTTCATCAGCCTTTTCTTTTAGCTCATCATAAACATGCTGTCCTAATCGAAATTTTTCTTCAATATCTTCGCTACCTGACATTATTTCTTCATAGGTAGTAGTTATTTCTTCTAATTCTTGTTTTGCCTTTACAATGGCAGCAGCAAGTTTTTCTTCAGAAAATTCACCACTGTTACTTAAGCCACTATTTTCATAATTTGATTGTTCTCCATCAAGGTTTATATTATTTTTTATGGCTGAATTAACATCTACACTAGGATTTCCTATGTCTTTTAAGACAGCCTTGTTTGTGAATTCTTCATTATCATTATCACCCTGTCTTTCTATGGCAATGCTTTTTATATAAGATATAGCATCGCTGGCGACCTCAGAACGTCTATTCATAATTTTAAAAAATGTTTCATCCAACGCTTCTTCCGACTTCATTTCTGCTATTTCTCTTTGTAGAGATTGGTCAATCCATTTACCCTCACCAGCATCATAAGCCGCTGTACCTGGCTCATCTCCTGACCATCTGTCCATAGAAGCATGTAAGGCATCAAGTCCTGCTTTTATATCTGCATCAGAAAGAACTTGTTCATGCCCCACTGCATCAAGAAGCATTATTTCATCAAGAATTCCATTCATTTTTCTATTGGCATCGGTAAATTCTTTATTAGACGTATGTGGAGCTAAAGCATCACGCTCTTTTATAAGCTCTTCACGTCTTGCAAGGTTTTCAGGTGCCCAAGTGGAAAAATCTGGCTCAGGCACATTCCCCATTTTTTCTCTAAAATTATCATACCAAGCTGTTATTTTAGTTGCAATACTAGCATCATTGCCTTGTGACTGTTTATCATCTAAAAACGATACTGATGTATTTAAGGTGGCTGCTACTTGTTCATAAGCTTGTCCATAAGATGTTTGACCAGACGTGTCTTGTGAAGCTCGATACATTTCCATAGCCTCTGGAGAAATACTTATTGTATCGCCTTTAGCAACAGAATTAGGAGTTTCTGACGCAAAGTTTTTACGTCTTTGAATGGCAGTAATATGATCAACATTAGCATTTTGTTCGATACCAAAAATATTCATTACTGACCCCTAATGTTAAGTTCTTCACTGGGTAATGTATTCCTATTCACTATCATATTGCTGTAATTCATGCAAAAAACATACCCGTGACACAGCAATATTATTCTTGTATCTTAACATGTTAGCGTGAAATATTTTTTTAAGAATAGGAAAAATTCACCTATCATTAAAATTACTTAAATGAAATGCTATCTTTAACATAAACCACATTTGACTCGATGGCTTATTTTTGCTAGAATTATAAATAAGTTAATAAAGTCAGTGCATAACTTGAAGTTATTTCACCCAAACGAGCATATGATGAATCTTTTAGATATGGCAAAAGCCGCAGGCTGAGCTGCTAAAATTGCTCCAGAGGTTCTGGAGCAGATCCTTACTACATTACCTGCATCGGCTAGTGCAAGTCTTGAGTCTCGTGTTCTTGCTGGGCGCGCGCGCAATGAAGATGCTGCCGTTGTTGATTTTCCTGTGGGTAAGGCCCTAGTACAATCAGTGGATATTTTAGCACCTATTGTCAATGATGCTTATATTTTTGGTCGTATTGCTGCAGCCAATGCCCTGTCAGACATATATGCCATGGGTGCAAAACCTTGGTGTGCATTAAATATGTTATTTTTCCCTACCGCATGTCATGGAGAAGAAGGCATTACTACCATGACCGAAATATTACGGGGTGGACAAGATACTCTAAATGAAGCCCAATGTGTTTTAGTGGGCGGACATAGTGTGGAAGATGCAGAAGTTAAATATGGCTTGTCTGTTACAGGATATATTGACCCCAAAAAAGCCACCACTAATGATGGATTACAAGTGGGTGATATCTTAATACTTACTAAGCCCCTTGGTACTGGTATTTTATCCACTGGCATAAAAGCCAGATGGGACAATTGGGAAGAGAGCCAAAATCTTATTGAAACTTGGTGTGCTAAGCTTAATAAAAATGCTGCAATTATTATAGATGAATTTGAATTAAAAGCTGCCACTGATATTACAGGCTTTGGTCTAGCTGGGCATAGTATTGAGATGGCACTTGCTTCAAAAGTGCAAATAGAAATTAACAGTGCAAGCATTCCCATACTCGCACCTGCCATAGACTATGCGCAAAATGGTCTTATTCCAGCAGGAAGCCATGATAATAGGAAATATTGGCACAACTTTACTCAAGCTGCACCAGAACTTGACCAAGCCATTGAAAGCATAATTTTTGATACACAGACCTCAGGAGGGCTTTTACTAGCTGTGCCTGAAAATAAAGCTGATTTAGCTATGATAAGGCTTAAAGAACTTGGCGAGCATGTTAGCATAGTGGGTCGTGTGTTACCGCAAGGTTCACACGCACTTAGTATAATATAGCGCATAAATTGATAAGCCTAACTGCAGTCAAAAAGTTACAACATGAACTAGGCAATTCTTATAAATCTTACGGTTAAAGATAAGCTGATTACATATTTTTTGTAATATTAACATTTATACAAACTTCAAATAATATCCTGAATTTTTAAGCGAAATTTACTGCACGATTACTTTTAGATTTTTGAGTATTTTTAAAGTAAAATCTCCCCAAAAAGCTTGACCACAACACAGGCTTGTGCTAGTTTTAATGTGCTTTGTGAAATGAGGCACGAAGTTTATGAGGAGTGCACATGGACTTTGGCAAAAGGTTAAAAGCAAAGAGTGCCAGTATCGAGCTTTTTGCAACTGCTGGAACCATGGGCATGCACTTAGTAAGTGGTCCGCTGGTAGGATTTGCCATAGGTTATGGCTTAGATAAGTGGCTTGAAACTTCCCCTTGGTTTAAATTGGCTTTCTTTATCATTGGCATTGGGGCTGGCTTTCTCAATGTTTATGAAGATAGCAAAAAACTTTTGCGTAAAATGCAAAAAGAAGATAGAGTCAAATCTTCTGAGAAGACAGAACATAACATTGAAAATAACTCTGAATAGTTAATATATTTTGCTTAAAAGTTTTTTACATAATATTGAAGCCTGGTTTTGGCGAAATGGTTTTCACATTGCCCCCATACGCATTATGATGCGTGACCAAGTGTTTTTTTTAGTAATTTGTTTTGCGCTTGGTTTTATGCTGCTACCATGGACAGCACTTGGGGTGAGTTTTTCCTTAGGGGTCTTAGTTTTTGTTAGTGTTTTTGGAGGTATAGCAAAGCATTTGCTCTCCATTAGCTTGAATACATATTCCGCTGGTCTATTGGTGGGGGTACTTTTACGAACTACCTTAAGGCTTGGAATAACCGCAATACTCTTGTATGTGGTGCTTATAGTTTATGGTGCTTCGGCTGTAGCCCTTGCTTGTGGAGTGACCGTCAGCATGGCTGTAGCCCTTGGAACCTTTGCCCGTCAATATTTTATTGGGCGTAAGCAGTAAGGAGCGATTATTATGGCAGGTAGTTTGCCGCATCCGGTTTTACTTTCCACTTTCTTTGACTTAAATGAAGTCACTATTGGTGGTCAAGTTGTTGAATTTAGACATGTATTCTTTAGCTGGACAGCTATGATACTTCTTTTTAGCGTAAGCTGGTTGGTGCGCCGAAACCTTACAATGGTCCCGGGTAAGCTCCAAAATTTCTTTGAAACCATCATTGATACCATGGAAACTTTTATTCATGCCAACTTAGGCGATGAAGGCAAAAAATATGTACCATTGTTGGTTGGCATTTTCATTTATCTTATCACCATGAACTTATTAGGGCTTGTGCCAGGCTTTGATGCTCCAACGGCAAACCTTAACACCACTGTAAGTATGGCTCTGGTTGTATTTGTGTATTATAATATTGTTGGTATACAACGCTGGGGCGCTCACTACATCAATCACTTTACTGGACCATCTAAAGCTTTAATTCCGCTTATGCTTCCACTTGAAATTGTGTCGCACATTTCGCGTCCACTTTCATTATCATTACGTCTTTTTGGAAATATTCGCGGAGAGGAAATTGTTATCATACTTTCCTTCGTTATGGCTCCGGTTTTAAGTAGTCTGCCTATTTATGCACTTTTCTTACTTGGTAAGTGTATGCAGGCTTTTGTGTTCTTTATGCTCACCATGATTTATATTAAGGGCTCTTTAGAACACGCACATTAATCTTGTGGGGAATGGTCTTTGGACCAAAAACATATAACAATTTAAGGAGTATAACATGCGTAAATTCCTAATGGTCGCCTTAAACACAGTTGCCCTAGTGGGCATGGCATCTCTAGCTTTTGCTGCAACTCTTGAACCTGCTGGTCTTGCCACCACAGCCTTTGCTTCAGCCTTTGGTATTGCTATTGCAGCCTTTGGTTGTGGTATCGGTATGGGTCTTGGTCTTAAAGGCGCCTGTGAAGGTATTGCTCGTAATCCTGACGCCAGTGGTAAAATTACTGGTGCTATGATTTTGGCCTTTGCATTTATTGAATCCTTGGCCATTTATACCTTGGTTGTAAGTTTCATCTTACTTTTTGCCAATCCTTTCATGTAAACCGCAACAAAAATCTTTATCAAATGCCCTGAAATTCAGGGCATTTGATAGTGCTGATGTAGTCAGCACTGCCGAAAATCAATGGAAGGGAAAGCTTGGCTTTACCGTTAAAACATTGATTTTCGTGTTTACTGCCCGCAAGCCTTGCTTGCGTTGGCGGCGCAAACACCCCATAGGGGGTTTGTCATTAGACTGACTGCCCTGAAATTCAGGGCATTTGATAGTGCTGATGTAATCAGCACTGCCGAAAATCAATGGGAGGGAAAGCTTGGCTTTACCGTTAAAACATTGATTTTCGTGTTTACTGCCCGCAAGCCTTGCTTGCGTTGGCGGCGCAAACACCCCATAGGGGGTTTGTCATTAGACTGATTGCCCTGAAGTTCAGGGCTTTTTTTTATTTTATTAGCATAAACAGTATTCACAATTTTAGATATGGTTTTATTATGCAAAGCTTAAAAAATATTCGTACATTACTTGCTCATGGTAAACCTACAATTGGTACATGGCTACAGTTAAACTCAGCCGATATAGCAGAAATATTAGCAAAGTCTGGTTATGATTGGGTTGTGGTTGATATGGAGCATGGTTCATTTAGCAACTCGGATTTACCTTCATTATTTAGGGCTATTGAATGTGGTGGTGCTGTCCCCATGGTGCGCATTGGGGAAGTGCAAAATGTCTTTATTAAAGCAGCTCTTGATGCTGGTGCACAAGGGTTAATTTTTCCACGTATTGAAAGTTATGACCAGTTAAATACTGCAATTCATCATGCTTTATATCCAAACCTTGGTGGAGAGCGCGGTTATGGCTATTGCCGAGCTAATGATTTTGGTAAAAACTTTGATACATATCGAAAAGATTCTGCTAAAGATTTACTCTTTGTTGCTCAAATAGAGCATATTAATGCCGTAAACAACCTTAAAAGTATTGTTAGTCACCCACGTTTAGATGCTATTATGGTTGGACCATATGATCTTTCTGGATCCATGAACATTGTGGGACAATTTGAGCATAAAGATTTTATATCAGCTATGCAAAGTATTATTAATATATGCAAAGAACATAGCATGACTATGGGTGTACACATTGTGCAACCAGATACCCAAAGTTTAGCTAAACACATCAAAGATGGATATAATTTTATTGCCTACGGTGTAGACAGTGTATTTTTATGGCAAAATGCTAAACGCCCTTCAATTTGTTAACTGCTACTAGGAATATGAAATTTATCATGAATATTGTCGCTATAATTCCTGCCCGCATGAGTTCGAGTAGATTTTTTGGAAAACCACTGAAAATATTGCATGGAATGCCCATGATTGGGCATGTTGCTATGCGAACGAGTATGGCTAAGAGCCTTTCAAGCTGCTATGTGGCTACTTGTGATAATGAGATCAAAAATTATTGTGATGAAACTGGCATCAATGTTGTTATGACTAAGGATAGCCATGAGCGTTGCACATCAAGAGTAGCAGAAGCACTGGAACATATAGAAAAAACCACAAAAAAGCATATAGATATTGTGGTCATCGTTCAAGGTGATGAGCCCATGGTAAGACCTGCAATGATAGACATTGCTTTAGCTCCTATGCTTAAAGACAATAAATTAAATGTTATTAACCTTATGTCTTATATCGAAAGTGAAGCAGAATTACATAGTCCCAATACCATTAAAGTTGTATGCGATAACAATTCAGATGCTATATATTTTTCACGCTTAGCTATACCAAGTCATATGCATGGAATTGCACCACAAAATACATTTAAGCAAGTTTGCATTATGCCCTTTAGACGTGACACTTTGCTACAATTTGAAGCTCTACCCCCCACTGTTTTAGAGCAAGCCGAATCCATTGACATGTTGCGCTTAATAGAACACGGTTATAAAGTACGCATGGTTTATACTGACACTCAAAGTAAATGCGTTGATACAGCAGAAGATTTAGAGGAAGTAAGTAAACTTATGCAAAATGATCCACTTATGCAGCTCTACAATGCGCATATGACAAAGGCATAGAGATGAAAATTGCCATTAGTACTTCAAGTTTTGCTGTTTTTGATCGAACTCCTTTAGACTTATTAAAGGAAAACTCCATTGACATTGTATTAAACAACACAGGGCGTGTTTTAACTGAAGCTGAAGTTATGGAGCTATTGCAAGGTTGTACTGGAATTATTGCCGGAACAGAACCGCTTTCAGCTAAAGTTATGGATAATATAGGCTCATTGCAAGTCATTTCACGCTTAGGGGTTGGTTTAGATGGTGTTGATTTGGAAGCAGCGAAAGAGCGTAACATTGCTGTTTTCACAACTCCTCATGCACCAAGTCAAGCTGTAGCTGAGCTCACCCTTGGGCTTAGCCTCACATTATTGCGAAACATAGTTAAACATCACAACATAATACAATCAGGGCAATGGCAAAAACATGGTGGTTTTTTGCTCCAAGGAAAAAAGGTTGGCATTATTGGATTAGGCTGCATAGGGCTTAAAGTTGCAAATTTATTTGAAGCCTTTGGCGCAAATATTGCCTACTATGATGTGCAACGCAAAAAGTGTAAATTTACATACATGCCATTAGATGAGATACTAAGCTGGGCTCAGATAGTTAGCTTGCATTGTCCGCTCGATTCTCAAAATGCTCCATTACTCGGTCGTGATGAGTTAAGCCTTATGCAAGAAGCATGGGTTATAAATACTGCAAGAGGCGGCCTTGTTGATGAACAAGCTCTGTACGAAAATATCCAAAATGGGCGCATTTTGGGTGCTGCATTGGATGTTTTTGAAGTTGAGCCATATTTGGGTGTTTTGCGAGAGCTTGATAATGTGATTTTAAGTCCGCATAGTGCTTCGTTTGCTAAAGAGGCACGTATAGCCATGGAAATGGAAGCAACACATAATCTGCTAAATGCATTAGGATTAACATGTCGATAACTTGTTTAGTTTTTGATTGCGATGGAATCATTATTGAAAGCGTTGATATTAAATCTAAAGCTTTTGCCGCGCTTGCCGCTCCCTATGGCCAAGAAGCACAAGACCGTATGTTAATGTATAATAAAATGCATGGCGGCATTAATCGTGTGGTCAAATTTCGCTGGTTTTTTGATGAGATTGTAGGTCGACCCATTACCCAAGCAGAGTTAGATGAGTGGAACAAAAACTTTGTTATGCTTTGCATAGAAGAAGTAAAAAAATGCCCTCTAGTTCCTGGCATTGAACAAACTCTTGCCAAATGGCATCATAAACTACCCATGTATGTTTGTTCAGGTGCACCGCAAGAAGAACTGGAAATATTATTAAATTTGCGCAAATTAAATCATTATTTTGTGGGAATACATGGCTCACCTCCGGGTAAAGAGGAGCTCTTACGCCGCATAGCTATACATTCAAAATGTCCACAAGATAGTATACTTATGATTGGTGACTCCCCCACCGATATGCTGGCTGCTGAAGCAGTTGGCACCCAATTTTATGGGCGTGGAGCGGAGTTTCAGGGTGGCATATGGCCTTGGGCTCATGATCTTTTAGAGCTTAATGCTTGGATAAATAAGCAATCTAGCTCATAGATACATTACAATAAAAAAGCCTTGCATGAGGCAGTATACAAGGCTTTGTGCTTTAGGCAAGTTGGAGGAGCATGCCGCTAAGCATCACTCCCCCATGGTTATGGTGTTGGGCTTACCTTAGTAATAATACTAAGATATTTTTAGAAACTATAAACGAAGCTTGCGTTTACGTTCCATGCATCGGTTGCTTCGAAACCATTACCCCATACGTCTCCGTCTTGACTCATCCACAGGGCAAGGTATGCCGCATCAACCATAATTTCAAAGTTTTCATACATTTTATATGTATTACTAAACCCCACCTCTACGGCACTGTCAGCTGTAGTCATATAGATACCGGCATCAGTCTTAAAGGCAGCGGATCTATTGTCTGAAGGTGAGAAGTTTGTACCATTATCACTAAAGTTTTTGGTCCCACGTAGGTATTGAGCCATTTCAGTGCTATTGGTACCTTGGATATAATTAACTCGCAAGGTATGTTTTAAATCTTCTATAAAACTAAAGTCTTTTAAGCGTAAACCCACACCCCAAGTACCAATTAAGGTATTACCAATAATATTTTCGCGGGCTATATATGGATTACCTGAAAAGGCTAAATGCGAGAAGTCAATGTCGCCATTATTGGTATCCATGGTGGGCATGCGCTCAGAACCATTATCTAAATCGTCATCATCGCCACTGCTATACCAACCATATAGACCGGGGATAGCCCAATCTAACTTATATTCAAACAGCATACTTGCAAAAAAACCCTGCCGTTTTAAATAATCTGCTCCAAAGTCTGCGTCACCATAATTAAAGTCCCAAGCCATGCGAAATGGCGACCATGTAGTAATCTCTCCGGTGATGCCAGCATTAATAACATTACCATAGGGGAAAAGATCATTATCAACATTATTATTAATCATGGCAGAAGCCATACCAATGGGTAATAAACCCGTAGCCATATTGGTAAAATCTCCGCCCATATCATAGTCATCATTGGTGCCATAGCGAGCAAAGTTTTGTCCAACCGCAGCATATGTTACCCATGGCACAACCTTCACACCATCAAAGGTCATGGGCACAACTAAGCCAAATAAATCTACATTATCAAGCATATTAGAGGAGTGCCCTCCATATGTATCAGCCGTTTCATTAATATAGTTATCATTATATGGTCTACCCCAAAACATTGTTGCTGTTATAAAATCATTAAATTTATTAGATATTACTATACCTGCAACATCGGCATTAAAAACTTGGCTGCCACCTGTTCCTGCAGGAAATGATGGTAGAGCTAGACCCTGTATACCCATACGAACTTGCACAGAAGTATCTGGCACAACCCAATCAATATAGGCACGCTTTAACTCAACTATGGTTCCATCAGCACCAAGGCCTGCTCCATCATCAACATTACCCCAAACACTATTACCTATTTCAAAATACACTGTACCAGATAGGCTTTCTGAAGCGATGGCATCAAGCTGCAAGCGCACACGCTGCCTTGCTTCAAAATCATCTTCACTGGGTTTGCCGTATCCAGAACCGTAAACTCTACCACCACTACGAGAATCACTATAGCCTGACATACCAGAACCATAATCAAAGCTCATAATCCATTGTCCTTTTGCCTTAAAATCAATTGCAAAAACTGGTTGGGTCATACTAAGCATAAGACCTGCTGCCAGTATTAATGTAGTAAGTTTTTTCATAAATCCTTCCTTTGCGCCAATGCGCTTATAAATTACATACCTGATTTGTAGGACTGCAACTATTTTATATACAAACCTATGGCGCATGGCAAGCATTTTAGTAAAATTTTTTAAACTTTTTTTGCTTTATTTTTTACAATATAAATAAAAACTATAATAAAACAAATGTATATTAATATACATTATTTTTTTATTAGTAAAAAAAATTATACTAAAATTTATGCTTTTTTATAATTTTATAGATCAATAGATAAAATTACACAAAAAACAGCCACTCACATTTTTGCTTCAAGCTTGTAACGCTCTTGAGCAATACTTAGTCCCCGTGGTGTTTTAAATAATACCCCACTATAATATAGAACTTATAAGCAATTACAATTTGTTGATTTCTTATCATATGCTTAAATATAGAAAATTTTACTAATATTAATGATTCACAGAATTAGAATCAATAATCTATTCTTAAGTCGAAATCTTGACTTATTTTCAAGTATTTTGTATTCTGAAATGCGTTTTTAGCTGACAGTAAAAATATCAGCTAAAAATATTAGGTCTTTTAAGGAGATTATATGTCTATTTTCATTATTGCCGAGGTTGGCATTAACCATAATGGTGATATAGCCATTGCAAAGCAGTTAATTGACGTGGCAAAAACCTGTGGTTGTGATGCGGTGAAATTCCAAAAGCGTGATATTGACTTGGTTTACAGTAAGGAATTGCTCGACTCTCTCCGCGAAAGCCCTTGGGGCACAACCCAGCGTGAGCAAAAACATGGTCTTGAATTTGGCAAGGCCGAATTTGACGAAATTGACCGCTACTGCAAGGAAGTAGGCATAGAATGGTTTGCCTCGGCTTGGGATACCAACAGCCTTGCTTTTCTTGACCAATACAATTGCAAATATGCCAAGGTGGCCTCGGCTATGAATGTCAGCCGCGACTTTTTGAAAGAAGTAGCTGCACGTGGCAAACATACCTTTATTGCTACGGGCATGAGCACTATGGATGACGTAGCCTCTGCGGTGCAGATATTCCGCGACGCCAACTGCCCTTTTGAGCTTATGCACTGCGTCGCCACCTACCCCATGAAACCGGAAAATGCAAACTTAAACTGCATCAAAACCCTGCGCGATACCTTTAAGTGCGATGTAGGTTATAGCGGACATGAAACTGGTCTTGCTGTGTCTGTAGGGGCGGTTATGCTTGGCATTACATCCTTAGAGCGACATATCACCCTTGACCGCGCCATGTATGGCTCTGACCAAGCTGCCAGCGTGGAACCACTTGGTTTAAGCCA
>CAYJKC010000048.1:0-14528 GCA_964370675.1 uncultured Desulfovibrionaceae bacterium | reverse complement strand
ACTATCGTCAACGCTCCAAAAGACTCCACACAATGAATTGTGCAGGAGTCTTACTAAGGAAATATTAGTAGTAAGGATACATGGCATATTTTTATGTTTAAAAAGTGTACTGGGAAAAACCTTCACATATAAGGCTTTTCCCAGTAAAACTGCAACTTAACTTAGGAATAGTTTAGTGACTAAATAACATCATGTTGCCCAATGCGGTTATTATTTTGCAACATGAGAGGAATGTTTGACTTGTCGTGCGGATTATATTCAAACATTACTGCCGTACCAAAACAAGAAAAGTATTTACTTCCATCAGGGTGAAAAGCCACATTTTCTGTATAGCCAACAATGGCCTGCGCACCTTTGTTGATGGCACGAGCTGCCATGCCAAAAAACGCCTCCTCTGAGTCATACCCTCTACAACACACTAAGCCTAAAACTTTCATAATGCTTCGCCCTTCAATTTGATCAGTTGTAACCACTGGAAAGCGTCCTGAAAGGAAATACTCTTTAATTTTAGCATTTACAGCATTAGGGGTTTGACTTTTCTCTGTCTTACGTTTCTTTTTTCCATTCTCGCCGAGCAAAAAAAGCATGGCAACCTCCTTTGTATTGCTTATTGCATTGCAAGAAGGTTGCCAACGTGTTTTTTGTTTATAATTTCAGAGTGGTATTGTGTCTTTTCTAAATGCTACAGGAGGATTGTCAGCCTTTTGACAAGCAAAGCAAGTTTTATTCAGGCTTTTTGCTAATACAGACCTTAGCTGGGCGCAAAAGCCTGCCTTTAAGTTTATATCCGCGCTGCATAAGTGAACTTACCAGACCAGCATCCATATCATTACGTATTTCAAAAGAAAGTGCTTCGTGTAACTCTGGTGTAAATTCCTCTCCCACTTGTCCAATGGGCTCAAGACCATGATTTTTAATGGCATCTAATAGCAGTTTATGTGTCATTTCAACACCCATTAGCATATCCTTACAGACTTCGTCCTTACTGCCATATTGCAAGGCGAGATCAAGGTTATCCAAGCTTGGTAATAAATCAGCTAGCACTCTTTCTGCTGCATAGCTAAGTTGCTCTTCATGTTCACGCATAAGACGTTTTTTGAAATTTTCCATTTCAGCCAGTGAACGTAAACGTAATTGCTCAGCATCTGTTTTTTGTGAACAGGTGGGGCAAATATGTTCAAGGCAAAGCTCATTAAGATTTTCTGGCAAGGCTGGCGGAACTATGCCTCCAAGACCCATGTCTTCTATATCAAAAGAAATATCTGCCAAATCGTCATCGTCAAAATTTTCTTGATTGGCAGCTTGCTTATATTTGTCATGCGGTTTTTTGTGTGACATGTGGCACTCCTTTATCTTTATATTATTAAATATCTAAAGCTCAACTGTCAAGGCTTTATGAATAATATCATGCTAACTAGCTAAAGCTAAAGAAAAAAATATTTGATACTTGATGATCGAGTTAAAAAATATAGCGCAACCTTACGTTGAGGCTTAGTCTACTAGACTAGACGTAAAGCATAGCCTTATTTTACTTGAAATTTTCTTGCTAAATAATTTTTTTTTTTGTATAATTATGAGTATGTGTAACCATATACTATTATGCGGGTGATAAAAAACACTGTGTCACTGTGTATATAGTAATTAAAACATGTATTTAATATCTATGGTGGATCAAGAATGAATAAACGTTGTTACCTTAGTTCACTAGTCTCAAAATATAAGCATATCTTTACGTCGCAATATTATGCTGCACCGGCCTTAACTTTTTGGGCTCCAACTTCAAAGCCTACCATGGAGATAGCTCAGACTCTTGCAATTATAGTGGCTGTTGCCCTTGCTTTAGTTTTTATTGTATCAAAAATTAGAAAAATGAAGTCAGAGCCACTTTTCATGTCTCTTGATGACGCGGCTTTTATTGACTCTATTTTACAACGCGCAGCAGAACAAGAGGTGCGCTTTGATTTAATTTGTACTCGTACTGGTCTTGAACATAGACATTTGCAAGGCTATTGTAGCATTGATATTGAAGATAAAAATGGCAGTGATGAAAGTTGCCGAAATGACAATGCGCCCAATATTGTTTTTGATTTACATGCTGGTAGTGTTGCAACTGGGTGGGATGCTGCCCCAATTGATGTTTATTTTCAATTAACTCACAATGATGCATGTACAGTATATCATTTTGCTTCCTTTGTTTGCTCTATACAGAAAAAAAGAGGCAGCACGGTCATGGAAATCATCAGACCAAGTATACTTAGTGATTCAATGGCTAAGGATACAGTGCGCATAGAGCCACAGCCAGAAATGATAGCTTTGTCATATATTTGGTTTTATCACACAAGCAACATGGTTTTACCGCAAAATGTTTCTTCACTCGGACGTCCTCAAGCTGTGTTTAGACCTTCAGGCAATAGTCATTTTCTTGTAGTAAGCATTGCTGCATGTCGTATGCGCTTGCGGTTTTTGCGTGATACCTTAGATGCCATGGATCACTCCTTAAAAAAAGGTCATCAAATATGTATGTTGTTAGCCATCAATACACCGCAAGAAAGTTCTGGTAAAATACTGCTTTGGGTAAAAGCCGTTTGTGTTGGTTTTGCTCCATGTGTTGACATGGAATACTTAGATGCTATTTTTTCTTTTACGCATTGGCAACAAATTTATCAAAGTAGTGATAAAATTGAATGGTTTCCTGCAACCAATGCCAATAGTGTTCCTCCTTTAATGCATTGGATTATGCACGCTGAGCAAGAAGTTGAAGAAGCAGAAAAAATTGAAATTTAATTGGGAGAATATATGTCTTTACGTTTAACTGTTATCGGAGGCGGACCAGGTGGCTATACCGCTGCCTTTGCTGCCGCACGGGCTGGCATTGAAGTAACTATTGTTGAAAAAAACCACATTGGTGGAACCTGCTTAAATTATGGCTGTATTCCAACCAAAACCATAAAAACATCCTCTGATGCTTTGGAATTAGCTAGGAACCTTGGCACTCTTGGCATAGACATAAATGGAATACCAATTCCTAATATGGGTAAGATTATTGAGCGCAAAAATAATGTTATACGTATTCTACGTGGAGGGCTTGAGAAAACCTGTGTTAAGTTAAAAGTCACTGTTCTTACGGGTACTGGTGAAATTATTTCTCCAACGCTTGTGCGTGTGCATACTGATGATGGAAAGAGCCAAGATGTGGCAAGCGATATTGTTATTATTGCCACAGGTACAGAAATTTTAGAGCTTCCCGGTTTAACTTTTGATCATAAATACATTATAGGCAGTGATGACGCACTAGAATTACAGCATATTCCTAAAAACTTATGCATTGTGGGCGGTGGTGTTATTGGATGTGAAATGGCATTTATTTTTAATAGCCTTGGCACCAAGGTTACTGTGATAGAAGGGCTTGAGCGAGTTTTGCCAATACCATCAGTAGATGCAGATATAAGTAAGCTTTTACAACGTGAAATGAAAAAACACGGCATAGGTTGCGAACTTGGGCGCACCTTAAAGGATGTTTCTGTTAAAGAAGGTCAAGTTCATGCAACTCTTGCAGCATCACCCTTCATTGAAAATCCTACTGCTGCGCAAAGTAAAGAAGTAAGCATTCAAACTGATATGATATTGGTTACTGCGGGGCGCGTGCCACAAGCAACCAAGCTTAATCTTGATAAACTAGGTGTAAAAACCGATGCGCGCGGCTGGATTGAAGTTAATGACAATATGCAAACCTCTATTCCAAATATATATGCCATTGGAGATATACTTGGACCAGCTAAAATTATGCTAGCTCACGTGGCAGCAGCTGAAGGTCTTTGTGCGGTTAAGCATATCCTTAGTAAGGATATGGCTGATACTAATATGGATTATACTGCGGTGCCCTCAGCTATCTTTACTACTCCGGAAGTGGGGTGTGTTGGTCTTAGTGAAGAACAAGCTAAGGAACTTGGTAAAGAAATTTTTTGCCCCACACTACAAATGCGCGAGTTAGGTAAGGCTCATGCTATGGGGGAATTACCTGGATTTGTTAAACTTGTCATCAGTAAGGATGATAACAAAATTCTTGGAGCACATATTGCTGGTGCGCATGCTACTGATCTTATAGCAGAAATCACCTTAGCCATACAAATGGGCGCAAGTTTGCACCATATAGTCAATACTATTCATGCTCACCCAACCTTGGCAGAAGGTGTGTTTGAAGCAGCTTTGTTAGGTTTAGGACAGCATTAATAACTGTTAGATTATTTTTGCATGCTTTCTTCTTGAATCCACTTTGCAAAGGGCGCTGCTGCATCCACAATGGGTAGGGCTATAATACATGGTGTAATATAGCTATGTAATTGGGTAATGGCTTCTTGCAAGGCATTAAAATTTTCTTTGCGCGTTTTAAATAAACAAACATACTCAGTGCTTTGTTCTATTTTGCCTTGCCAATGATAAATGGAATGCATTCCGGGTATGATATTAGCACATGCGGCAAGGCGTTTTTCTACTATATTACTGGCTATGGTTTTAGCTTCTTCCATGCTAGGCATGGTTACATAAATTAAAAGCATGGCATTTCCCCAATTAATTATAAGTTTAATGTGTTGTAAACCGCAGGTGATTCCGATTTGCAATTTTTTGAGTATGCAAAGCAATAGGTAAAGTTTTTTTAGCGTTGCAGCACCTACGCATACGCTTCGTCGCAGCAAATTGCTTAAAAAACCCTCCCCATTGTTTTGCATACTTATAAAAAACAAATTTCTTGATTATAGTTATAAATCTGAATCCCGTACTGTAAAACCGCACTTGCTAGATTTTAAGGTATATGGCATGTAGTTCATATGAGCATAATACAAAAAAGGGCGGCACTTGTCCAAACAGCTTTAGCTAAAAAATATCCTGTGCCTGATACTCATCTCATAGCCTCGACTCCTTGGCAACTCTTAGTGGCAGTTATACTTTCAGCCCAATGTACTGATGCACGAGTAAATATTGTAACTCCAAAACTATTCGCTACTTGGCCAGATGCCAAAAGTTTGGCTAAGGCAAATCTAGAAAGTGTTGAAAACACCATTCGTTCTACAGGTTTTTTTCGTAATAAGGCCAAAAATATAATAGCTTCTGCTAAAATAATTACCGAAAAATTTAAGGGAGAAGTGCCAAAAACACTACAAGAGCTCATTACCTTACCAGGTGTTGCACGAAAAACTGCCAATGTGGTATTGTGGAGCTGTTTTGGCATTAATGAAGGCATTGCCATAGATACGCATGTGGGGCGCATTGTATATCGCCTTGGCTTAACAAAGAGTAAGGATGTGCTCGTTGTAGAACAAGATTTAATGAAACTTTTTCCCAAAGAAGAATGGGGGCTTTTAAATCATCGCTTGGTATGGTTTGGGCGACATGTTTGCGATGCTAAAAAACCATTATGTGAGCTATGTGAATTGCAAGATTTTTGCCCCAAAAAAACTTGGAAAACACCAAAAAAGAAATAGAGCTAAACCCACCTTATAGATAAGCATAAAATTAAGTTCCTTTTACTACAAATTTTAAGAGTTTTTCTAAAGAAATAAGTTAATTATTTCAGGAAAATGACAAAATAGTCCAAAATAAAATTTCATTTTACACCTAAAGAAAACACTATATATGACGATGTGAAAAGTAAGAGTTTTTAGTGTTTATTTATTTTATATGCAAGATTATACATGATTTTAAGTGTATATAGCAAAACGGGGTAGTAGTATGTTGGATTATTATTGTTTTCAAAAAATACAACATTTTTTTCGTCAAGGTAAAAATAGCGAAGGTCTAAAAGTGCTTATGGAACTACAGGCTCGCTATATAGCTTTGCAAGATGAATCTGTTAATTTAAAAGAGCGAGTTCAAGAACTTGAGGATATAATTTTTCTTTCCAAGTCTTTATATTTTGACAATCAATTTTACTGGATAAAAATGGACTCACTTACCCAAGGTCCTTTTTGCCCTACCTGCTATGAACGTGATGGTACACTATTTCGTCTACATACACATAATGAAATTTATTGTTGCAGCTATTGTGGTGTAGAATATATGTCAAATGCACGTGCAGTTGGTGAGTACGCATCTATTCATAAAACTGTACCAGCTAAAAGATTTCTTTTTGCATCTGCATTGAAATAGTACGCAACTATGTATAATATAATAATTTAAATGCCAAATAAAACAAGAAGCAATATGCAAAGAGCACTTAAACAAGATCAATTAAGCAAGAATCAGCACTTTGGTGGGATTTTTGCGCCACTTGCACAATATCCTGGAGCAAGTTATGCTAAATTATTGGCAGAAAAGATTGAACAAGATATACCAGTTGTAAAGCCTAAGAAGGTAAGCGAAAAAACTATTGTTCGCTCAACCATGCCTCATATTATGAAAAAAATTGCCCTACCATTTAAGAATGCATTACTATTAGTAGAATTAGAAAGTAATGCGAGCTTGGACCGCGCTGCCTTGCGTGATGCGGGCATTTCGCAATTGCAAGTTTTGACATCTGGAGTGCAGGCTGCAAAAATTTTAAGTAATAAAATTCCAAATGATGCTCCCATAGATATTGTTTTTTGTCATCCACGCTTTGAAGATATGTCTGCTGTGCAATGGATTGAGCTTATTCGCTCTCATCCTGCACTAAAACAATTACCTGTTGTAAGTTTAGTGGGTAGCCCTGCAGAAGAGCGACTTTTAAGAGCTGTTATGGGTGGATTTGATGATTTATTAACAAGACCATATTCTCCCAAAAACTTACAAGATAAACTTTTGCAAATTAGCTACTTACATGCAGACGATCGTAGGCAAGATTTGCCAAGTCAGGCTTTTGATGCAACTTTAGCGCGCTTTGATAGTCGTAAAACAGAAGATGGTAAGGCCAGTTTTCATATGGAAGATGGGCTACGCTTTATTACTGAAAAACAATGGGGCAATGCTGTGCAGGCCTTTACTAAAGCCATGTTGCATCCAGATTATAAGGGTGATGCGGAACTTGGGCTTGCAGCAGCCTCGCGTGGTAATAAAGATATGGAAAAGTTTAACTACTATCTTTATGAGGCTAGTTTGACTTTTACCCGTGCAGCTAAGTGGACTAAAGCACGCTCGGCTTATAAGCATGTGCTAAGAAATATGCCTAAAGCTCCAAGTCCATTTGTGCGCACAATGCAAGCCCATATTCGTGCGGGAAATTATACAGATGCAGCCACAACTCTCATCTCTGGTCTTGATTTAAGTAAGCATGAAAATATAGCTTCTCATATTGCAAAAGCTTGTCTTTATACTGAAAATCCTCCATATACCTTGCAAAAAGTAAAGCAATTTTTTACTGACCCTGCCTTAAAAGATATAGTTAAAAGCCTGGATGTGCACCTGCAGCAAGCATTTGTAAACCACCAAGATAGTGTAAATAAAGCGCGCGCTGCCAAGGCTAAGCTTGAACAAAGGGCTAAAGAGCAGCTTAAAGCTGAAGCCAGAATTCCTACAGTTATTGAACCTGTGGGAGTAGAACTGGGTGACTATGATTTTAATGATAAAAAAATTGCTGATGAATATGCTGCTGATGAAAGCATTTTGGATGACATTCCAGGCAGACCATCGCTTATGAATGATGATTATGTCAAAAGACAAGAACGCGAAGGGGTTTTACCCCTGATGAACGAAGCTGAAGTTGAATCTCAAATGTTTTCAAGCTTTCCAGGATTAAATGAAGCAGCTACGGTTATTAAAACAACTTGGAAGCTAATGAAAAAATAGAGCGTATGGTGGGGCACAACAGCCCGCAAAAGACTTTGTTATTAGACTGAAAAACCTCCGCTTGTGCGGAGGTTTTTCATAATAGGTGGTGATAAAAAATTACTTGATAGTGTAGGCTAGGTAGTCCTTGCACACAGAGTCATTTAACTCTTGACCCAAACCTGGTAATTCAGGAGCCTTATAGAATCCATCTTCAGGTTGATAATCATGCACACAAAGTTCACGGATGCATTCTTTAAGCGCATATGTGTGATGTTCATGTATGATGAAGTTTGGAATAGTTGTTTCAATATGTAATGAAGCAGCAGTAGAAACAGGTGCACCGCAAACATGCACTTGCACTGTTGCATCATAAGTATTTGCATAATCGCAGATTTTTTTGGTTTCAGTGATACCGCCAACTAAGCACGCATCTGGTTGAATAACAGCAAGGGCTTGTTTTTCAAAAAATGGTCTATAACCCCAACGAGTATAAATACGCTCCCCAGAAGCAACTGGCATACGCACTTTACGTGCTATATTTGCCATAAGGTCTTGGTTCATTGGGGATACTGGTTCTTCGTAGTAGAAGATATTTAAGTTCAAATCATCAACTGCCTTACCAAATTGGATAGCTGCATTACCACCTAAGAAGGAGTGAATTTCTAGTATAATATCGCCTTCTGGTCCAAGTGCATCACGCATTGCTTCTAAGCGGTCAATACCCATTTTAATGTCTTCATATTGCATAAGTCCATAAAATTCGCGCTTTGGATTACGTTGAGCGGTTTTATCAATCATTAATGGATCAACTTTGATGCAATTATAGCCTTCAGCTTTTGCTTTAAGTGTAGCTTCTGCATATTCTTCAGGTGTTGCTAGGTTTTTATGCTGTAAAGACCAGTCAAATTGTAATTGGCTGGCATAGGTACGTAGTTTTTCATTGGTTTTTCCACCAAGTAATTGATAAATTGGGGCATTCATTACTTTTCCGCGAATGTCCCAACAAGCTATATCAATGGCACTAACTCCACCATATATTACTGGGCCGCCTCCCATACCCCAAAAAGTGGTACGATAAAACATTTCCCAAATAGCTTCAACATTCATGGGGTTTAAACCAATCATTCTTTTACCAAAGTCACGCAATATGCCAACTGCAGCCTTTGCACCATTACCATATGCTAGACCGACTTCACCGATACCTGAAACACCTTCATCAGTATTAAGACGAACAAATACAGGATTAAAGGCAGCCATGGTTGGGTCTTTACGGTTCACTTCACAATCAAAAATTTCAACACTGGTAATTTTCATTTGATTCTCCAACGTTACCGGCATAAATCTATATGCCCAAAGTTAAAATGTTACCCACGAATTAAAGCCAATGGGAAAAGGCTGATTTGTGGAAAAATTGTTACTAAGGCTAGAGCCAAAAGCATAGAGAGCACAAAGGGTAAAGATTCCTGCACAATTTTTGCTATAGGTACTCCAGTTAAAGTAGAAGTCAAAAATAAGTTTGTAGCCATGGGTGGCGTTACAAAACCTAGGGCAAGGTTAATGGTTACCATTACACCAAAGTGCACTGGGTCTACGCCTAAGGGTTGTACAATTGCTAAAAGAAGGGGTGAAAAAATCAAGTTTGCAGACATGGTGTCCATAATCATGCCGCAAAGAAGAAGGAATATGTTAATCATAAGTAAAATTAAATATTTATTTTCAGTTATCCCTAAAAGAATTTCACTCATTCTACCTGGTAAGTCAGTGGCAGAAACCAAGAATGATAAAGAGTTAGCAGTACCAAAGAGTAAGAAAATTGTTCCAACTAAGGCTGCGTTTGTACTAAACATGCCGAATAATTTATCAACTTTTAGCTCTTTATATACAAACATACTAATAATAAATGCATAAACAACACCTACTATGGATGCCTCGGTAGGGGTAAAAATCCCACCATAAATCCCACCTAAAATAATAACTGGAACAAAAAGGGCGTACTTTGCATCCCATGCTGCTTTTAAGAATTCTTGCAAATTAAATGGTTCACCGGTACCTTTGTAGCCACGTTTTTTACCAATAATACGGGCAGGAATCATTAATGCCAGCCCGATAAGTAAACCTGGACCAATGCCGGCTAAGAAAAGATCACCAATGGATGTTGTTGTAGCAATACCAAAGATTACTAGAGGAATACTTGGAGGAATAATAATACCAAGCCCGCCTGCTGTAGCAATTAGGCCTGCACCAAATTCACGCGAATAGTTGTATTTAACCATTTGAGGAACCATGATGCTACCAATGGCTGCAACCGTTGCCGGAGCTGAACCGGAAATTGCACCAAAAAACATACATGCAACAATTGTTACAATGGCAAGACCTGAAGAAGCATTGCCCACAAGTTTATTTGCAACATTAACTAAACGTTGTGATAATCCACCCACTTCCATAATAGTGCCGGTTAACATAAAAAATGGTACGGCCATTAGTGGAAATGAATTCAAAGCAGAATACATATTTTGTGATATAAAACTCAAATTACCCATAGGATAAGCAAAGGTAAATCCAATTACAGCCGTACCAATGGCAACGGCAACAGGCAAAGAAGAAAAAACACAAATAAGAAAGAGCGAAACCAGTAGTAAAATATCCATCTTAACTCTCCTGTGACTTATCTTCTAAGGTTTGAGCAAGGGCTTTATACTCTTTTATATGGAGTAATGTGTCTTGAATGAGCCGAATACAGATGGTTATAAACGCGATTAAAATACCGCCAATTACAATAAATCGTGGCAAGCCTGAAGCTGCCGCAGTTTGATTGGTTGTATAAGCAATGCGCGTCATAGCCCAAATGCCTGTAGAAACGAAGGCTGCAAAAATAATAAATGCAATATTACATAAAATTGCTACTATTTTTTGACCTTTAGGCGGTAGCATATCGCTTAGTATTGTAATGCGAATGTGTCTACGCTGTGTAACAGCAATGGCAGCACCAAAATACGTTATCCACATAAGTCCGAAGATTGAAAGTTCTTCTGTCCAGGTGATGGAAAAGTTAAATGCATAACGCGATAAGATTTGAAGAAACAATGCAACTGTCATAGATGCAGTAACAATGCTTACTAATACTTTTTCAAAATTGTCAAAAAACCAACGCATATGATTTCCTTAAGGGCGGCAATCTGTTTAAAATTACCGCCCATTTTACTATTTTTGTTGTTGAGCAAGATAGCTATCAACTTCTTTTTTAATAAGTGAAAGCACTTTGTTCGTGTATTCTTCACCTGCAATTTCAGCAGATACTTTATAAGATTTCTCAGCTGCAGCCTTAAACTTATCCAACTCCTCCGCACTAAGTTCCTTGATAGTCATTTTCTCTTTTAAGAAATTATATTCTTCTTGAGTGGCAATAGCTGTAAGTTCACGAAACTTTGCAGTTGCTGCGGTTAAAGATTCATCCCAAACTTTGCGAACATCTTCTGGTAGTCCTTGATAAAAAGATTCACTGGTAAAATAGCATACAAATTCAAAAGCATGCCCGCTAAGTGTTAGATGTTTTTGCACTTCATACAAACGAGCGTCCATGATATTACGGAAAGGGTTTTCAGCTCCATCAACTACATTTTGTTGTAAAGCTGTAAAAAGCTCAGACCAAGCAATAGGTGTTGGGTTTGCACCAAGATCTTTAAATGCTTCAAGGTGTACAGGGTTTGGTTGCACACGAATTTTCATGCCCTGCAAATCTTGTAGGTTATTTATAGGCTTTTCAACGCTGGTTAAATGGCGAAAGCCTACTTCCCAAAATGCGGAAAGTCGTAAACCAGTTTCTTTTGAAACACGCTCACGGAACATTGTTCCAAGCTCTCCATCAATTAAATTATATGCAATTTGACTATGTGGATATGGAATTAAGAATAAATTTGTAAAAGGAACACAAGCTTGAGAATATTCTGTAAGTGATGACATAGATATTTGTGTAAAGTGAATAAGACCATTTTGAACTGCATTTACAGCGGCTTCATAGGTCTTTGCAAGTTGATTATCCCAGAAAATGCGAACTTTTACTTTGTCACCAAGGCGTTTTTCTAGCTCTGACTTAAAAAATAATGGTACAACGACAGATGGAGAATCTGGACGAGATTTGGGGTTATACGATAGGCTAAATGTAATTTGAATTGGGTCTTGTGCAAATGAGCTTGGTACCAAGGCAAAGCTAAAGCTCAAAGCGCAAATCAACGCTACAATAACTTTTGTCACTTTTTTGTGAAACAACATACATATCTCCTAAAAAGTTAAAATGTTTCCCCTTACGTAACTGAATTCACGCAAGTTTCTTTAGTAAACAATGTTGCTAAAAAACCTACAAAGGTTAAGGTAGCAAGAAAAAATATCGCATTTTCATGCCCAACTAAAACACCATCATTTACAAATACATCCAAAAAATATCCGTAAATAGGAGTTGCAACAGCAATTCCTAAAAAACCAAAGGTATTAAGGGTTGCGATGGCAGTTCCGGTATGCTCAACAGCAACACTTTCTTTACACATGGCCATCATAACTGACAAACTACCTGTTAAAAACCCCACCACAAATAATGAGCCAACCAGTAATCGATAGTCAAACTCACTTCCGCCTAAAAAAGCTAAACAACACCATATAGCAACACTTAAAAATGTTGGTATTACCAAGAATGGCTTACGCAAGCCTTTTCTATCAGACAAATAGCCAATAAAAAAACTACCAAGCATAAAGCCTACGGTTTGCAAGGATGCAAGGCTAGAAGCTTTTTCTAGGCTAAATCCGTAATTATCAATGATATATGTAGTGCTCCAAGTGCCAGCAAAAGCAAAAAATTGTGGGGTAACTAAGAAATAAAAACAAAATAATGGGATAATTTTTCTATCAATTAAAACGCTTTTAAGAATATTAAAAAGTGAAACTTTTTCAGTAGCTCCACTAGACTCAACTATAGGCTTAAAGCCCATATCTTGCGGCTTATTACGCACAAAGGTGAAGCATAATAAACCTATTAATAGTGTAAAACTACCTATGGCAAGAAAAGCATATTGAAAGGACAATAAAGCTACAAATAATACTAGTGGTCCTTGTGCTAAAAGGCTTCCAAGGTTTCCACCAAACAAGCAAATGCCTGATAATGTGCTAAATTCACGAGGTCTAAACCATTGTGACTGAGCTTTTAAAACACATACAAAGCAAGCTGCCACACCTATGCCCACAAAAAATCTACTTATAAATAACATCTCAACTGATGACGCAAAGCCAAAAGCAATAGTGGAAATGGCAGCTATTAGCATAGAGATTGCAGCAGTGATACGAACGCCGAGCATATCTGCCAACACACCTGCAGGAATTTGGGCTATGCAGTAAGCATAAAAATACATGGAGGCCATAGTTCCAAATTCTGTTGCAGACATACCAAAACTTGTTGTTAGGGTATCACGAACTACGGATACTGACATACGATGAAAAAAACTCACCATATAAGCCATCACTAAA
This sequence comes from uncultured Desulfovibrionaceae bacterium, assembly GCA_964370675.1. Taxonomy (GTDB): domain Bacteria; phylum Desulfobacterota; class Desulfovibrionia; order Desulfovibrionales; family Desulfovibrionaceae; genus CAYJAD01. The sequence continues at coordinate 1,277 of CAYJKC010000048.1, read as the reverse complement.
AGAGACCATACTACCCAGCGATAGACATAAAAATTGTTGAGCAAAGTTGTTTTGGTAGTTTCCAAGATTAACTCCCTTAAGTTGACTGTTAGCCTATACTTAGAAGTATTTGTAATTTCAGTCAAATTTTATTTTTTTAACATCTAATATATTCAGATTTTTTATGGCAGTTCATCTAGGTTTTAAAATAAAAAATTTTATTATTTGCCGCTTTTAAGACAAAAGTTTTTGTATTTTCTGATATCTAATATATCAGAAAAAAAATTTAAAAATGGATGAAAAGGCTGTACAATTTTGCAATTGATATAAGATTATGGACAGGAACTTTAAAATATGTTTTTATAGTAGAGAGAAGTAGGGTGTGTAACTTGGCTGTTTCTTTGTTGAATATGGCAGTTATTTTATCAATTAAATAGCATTTTGGTATACACTATTTATTGTTTGCGGAGTTTTTTATGATTAATATACCAAATTCATTAACAGAAATAGCAAAATCAAAATTGAGGCATATGATTGTCACCAATGAGCTTAAATTTGGTCAACGTATTGCCGAAAACACCTTATCAACACAGTTTGGCGTTAGTAAAACTCCTATTCGCGAAGCATTGGTGCAACTGAAAAAAGAAGGATTGGTTGAAATATATGCTAGGCGTGGAACATTTGTTTTTTCTCCAGATACTAATGATTTAAACTGTATTGTTGAAGCACGTTGGTTGATAGAAGAAGGTGCATTAAGGCTTGCTTACAAAAAAAATTATATTAACTTGGTGCGTAGCCTTGGTAAAGTAACTAAGCAGATGACAAAAGCTGCTGAGCGACAGATTAATTTATCTGAGTATCTTAAACTTGATATTGATTTTCATAGAACTATCTTGGAATGTGCAGATAATCCATACTTTTTAACTGCGTATAAAAATATTGCAACAAAGGTTAGTGCATTAAGATATAGGCTGAGTTACGATCAAAGTTTTTTAGATCGCTCAACTCAAGGTCATCTTGCCATTTATATTTGTATTTGTGAACATAATCTTAATGAAGCATTACAGTTGCTTACTGATCATATCTCAAGGGCATTTCAAAAAGTGGAGCTAAGCCCGCTTATACCAGAATAAGTGCTCATTTTATAGCTTATTGACCAACCTGTAATGCTCTTTGATTTATAAAGAGGTGCTGGCTTTGTTAGTAATATAAAAAAACCTCCGCTTGTGCGGAGGTTTTTTGCATTACGGCTTTAGCCGGTTGAGCCGAAGGCGAAACAGTTAACCACCCGCTATGCG
>CAYJKC010000047.1:0-15996 GCA_964370675.1 uncultured Desulfovibrionaceae bacterium | reverse complement strand
TAGCTTGAACTTACTTCTTGCCGCCGTAGCCTTCAATTTAAAGAAATGGATGAAGCCTCGAGGCAAGGTTATATTTTTGCGCTTGGCTGGGTCTTTACTGTTTTGAGTAGCTTTGCCCTAGCTAAAGAAAGAAGAGTGTTTAACTCTTAAAAATGTGTTTTTAATGTTCGACTACTATAGCAAGAAATAGAGGGTCTTTTATTATTTTGAGTAAAGCTTTTGTTCATTCAGATGAGTGATATGTATATAAAATTATTTGAAAATAATCATGAGAGCTTTCTTGTTTGTTCAAATCTAAAAAAAGCACATTACTTGAGGTTATATTTAAATTATGGAATGTTATGAATTTTTGATGAATAAATTTAATTATTATGAAAAAAGTATACTTTAAAACATTGACAGTGGCTTTTTTCAATGCTATCTGACCAAAAATATGCTTTAAATGATATTTTATTGATAATAATTATCATTTTATTTAAGAGGTTTATGGCTTTTATCTTCATTTGACCAGATGCGCATGATCGGGTTGTTGCAAAATTGTACTGTTGGTAGTCCTTTAGAAATGCGCTAAGTAAAGTGATAGTAAAATTTGCTTTAATGGAGTTATTTTTATGCCATCATAACAAGAAGGTTGCTTATATTGCTTTTGTCTCGTTAGATCATTTGTTTCAACTTGTATTTTGCTCTATTTTTTATCGAAACTACTCAACTTCCTCCTGTTTTAGCTCAAATTCTCTCCAGTAAGCCGAGATTAGAAATGTTTTTTCTTAAGCTCCATTCTTTATAAAATTATGATGAAAAGAAATTATACTATAACAGTTTAATATTGTTAAAAATTACAATAAAAGTATATGTTCTGTGGAGTTAGGATGAAAGCATTTTCTAATATACTTTCAAAACCTTTGATACATTTATTGATCTTATTCTTTTTTGTATCCATGCTTAACTCTACCAAAGTTTCCTTTGCCGCTACAAACCAGCCTCTCCCCGAATTACGTATAGTCTATTTACCTAAGCATGACATACTGGATGATGCTTATGAACCAGAAGCGCATTTGAATGCCCGTTTACAAATATTGTCAAAGTATTTTGATAATAAGTTCACTCTTGTGTCCAGATCTTTTGAGCCTAGTGCAGCCGTGAAAATGCTCGATTCAGGTGAAGCCAATATCATTGGCTTTCTTTTTAAAACTCCTGAACGAGCATTTAGGATGAAATTTACTAAGCGTCCTGCTTTTAAGACCAGTTTATATATAGTTTGTGATGAAGATAAGGAAATATTCTATGGCGATACAAAGGCCCTAAGTGGTAAGGATATTGCCATTTTTGCAGGTAATAGTCTGGAAAAAGCCACACTTGAAGACTACCTTATTGAAAACAATATTAGCATGAACTACGTCATGTATGACAGTCATGAAGAATATATGCGCAGTGATGCGGACTTTCATTTAAGCAATGCTCTTTACTTTATTAAGGGCAAACAAATTGTCATGCGGGTGGGGCAACAAGATTTTTATTTTGCCACATTACCCAAATATGCACACCTATTGGATATTCTTGATGATGCAATGGCAAAGGCAGATAAATTTGATGTTGTGGCACTGCGCGATATTAAAAATAAATATATCACTAAAAGTATTAAGGGTTTGCATCGTAACCTTAGCATAGAAGAAATGACGGCAGTGCAAACTCCAAGTAAAATTTTCCAATTAGCATATGCCGCAGACCACTACCCCATTCAATACAAAGATGAACAAGGCAAGGCTTCTGGCATTGCTCAAGGGGTGCATCTGCTTTTTAAGCAAATGCATGATACTCCTAATCGGCTTGTGCCCTATGATATGGATAGTAGTGTAGACTTGTCAAAATTTGATATGCTTTTTTCCATAGTTGGGCAAAAAGACATTAGGGAAAAATATTTTAATGCTTCTAATACTTATGCCAACCTGCCCATGGTGCTTTTTAAACCTAAAAAAAAGGTTAGCGCTGTCAATGAGTTCGTTGGTGTATTGGATTATACTGTGCTTGATCTTAAAGATGTGCGGGGGCATTTTCCGCATTGTAATATACAAGTGTTTGGTAGCCTTGATAAACTTTTTACGGATTATGAGCTTGGTAAGATTGATGTCATGCTGCTCTCGTACCCTGAGGCTGAATATGCATTTTCACAGCTTGGTAAAAGTAAGAATACAATTGTACCAACGTCTCTTGTGCTGCCGCTAAAGTTTTATACTTCTAAAAGTCTTACAAACCAAGCCCTAACTGTGCTGAATGCTTTTATAGCTAAACTTAATCCTATAGCTGTGCAAGAAGTTATTCTTAAAGCAGAGAGTGAAGTGCATGCGCCAAGTACATTGGAGGGCATATACAGAAACTATAAGGGAACAATTATTGGCTCTGTGGCTGCTATTTTGTTTGTGCTACTATGCCTACATTTCTTAAGACTATACTTACAAAAGCAAAAATTTTACAAGCTAAGCCTTACCGACTCTTTAACTGGACTTAGCACAAAAGAAAGTGCTTATGCTACTATGCAGCAGGCTTTATCTAATGCCTTGCCAGATGAATATATTGTTTTTTGTACGGATATAGATAAATTTACCCTACTTAACCAAGTTTATGGGCGAGACAAGGGTGATGCAATTCTTATTTATCTTGCAAACTATTTTAAGAAAAAATACGCCGAAAACTATAAAGCAGAGTGTGTTGCTAGATTAGGGGATGACCTCTTTCTTGTGTTTGGCAAAACTAAATTATTATTAGAAGCTTTAGAAGTGTCTGGGGAAGTTCTACCCATAGTACATGAATTAGAGGAAATTTTGCAGAGCAGTTATAATGTTGGTATGTCCAAAGGGTGTTATATTATTGATGATGTAACACTACCTATTGAAACCATTGTGGACTACTGCCAGATGGCAAGACGGTCTTGCAAGCATGAGCAAGGACTATCCACTGCATTTTTTGATGAAGATATGAAACAAACAATAGAGCGGCGCAAAGATATAATATATAAAATAGAAAATAGCCTTAATAAAGATGAATTTGTTTTGTTTTTTCAACCTAAAATTGACCTTACCAAGGAACAAATTTGTGGCGCAGAAGTTCTTGTGCGTTGGCAAACTGCAAGCGGACCTGTGCTGCTAGCTGATGATTTTATTTCTACGCTTGAATCCAATGCCTTTATTACTAGGCTTGACCTATATATGATTGAAAAAACATGTCAATTTATCCAAGGCAATAGAAATAAATTTCGCATGCCACCTCTTTCATTAAATCTTTCAGGTATTACAATTTTGCACGTTGATTCATATATGCACATAACAAATATCATGCAGCATTATGACATATCCCCCAGTGAAATTGAATTTGAAATAACTGAAAATTCCATGATGATTGACAATGACACATTTGTGAAGCGTATAGATACGCTATGTAAAGCTGGACTGACTATTGCTATTGATGATTTTGGTACGGGCATATCTTCTTTGCATAGGCTAAGTACATTATGTGTGCATACCATAAAGCTTGATAAAGCATTTCTTGATGAAAAATTTAGCACTAAAAATGGGTTATTGGTGGTGGCTAGTATCATAACTATGTTGCGTCGTCTTGGTATACAGGTTGTTGCTGAGGGCGTTGAAACAAAGCTACATGCAGATATTCTTAAAAAACTACTTTGCGACATGGCACAGGGTAATTATTTTTATAAACCATTGACCATGCAGGATTTTACTGACTTACTTGAAGAATCAAAAACATAGGTAAAAATAGAAACCGTATAAAAATGGTATTTTTTTAGTAATATAAATGGCGGATTATTAAACTATGAAAAATTATATCAAAGCGTACATGGCCATAGCTACGGTTATTGTAATAGTATGGTGTGCATTTTTGGGCTATACCTATACTAATTTTATTAAGGTGGATGAAATTATTATTGATGAAATGCTCACCTACTCCAGACATACTGGACAGCAAGTAGATGAGGTTTTTACTTGGTTTGAAGAAAGTCAAAAAGTTTTCGTACCCACAGACTTAAGCGGTAACGAAAATCCTAATATACAAACTAGTATCACAAGCACAGGTGGGCAGAGCTTTGCCATGCCTTTGCCTATTGTGCTTGCAGGTAGACTTGAAAGCAAGATACAAAAAGGTACAAACTTACGCTTTGTAAGCAATACCCCCTTAAATAGTAAGAATACAGCAACTTCTGATGACAACCGTGCCCTTATGAATGCGATAGATGCAGGTAGTGTAGACTTTTTTGGCAAAAATGACGATGACAATAGTTATAAATATGTTCGCCCTATGCTTGCCACAAAATCTTGCCTTAACTGTCATACTACGCTAGTGGAAAATGGGCTTATTGGAGCTTTAGTTATAGACATTGACCCTAGCATTTTTACATCTTCTGATCGCTATAGTAGACAAAATATCCGCTTGATAAGTGTTATAGGTAGCTTCTTGGCTTTAGTGTTACTTTATTTGTTGCTGATTGACATATGGCGCAAACAAAGAAGCAAATCTTATGACTTAAAGAGTTCTCAAAGTGCAGTAACAAATATGAGTCAAGAAATTGAGTTAGTTCTTAGTAATATGAATAGTCTGCTCAAAGAGCTACAACAAGGTGGTGATCGCCCACAAATGAACGCGCTTGTGCAGAGTTTACAAAATATAAATAAAAATTTGTTGGATACTTCTTTCAAGATTCGTACTGGTAAAAGTGGAATTCAACACCAAGATGAAATTTTTGATGTGGATGAACTCTTTGAGGAATGCGCACAAATGATTCTACCCCAGTGTAATGAAAAAAACGTCAAACTAACAATGGATATTGCTACATCCGTTCCCACACACTTGCTGGGCAATGCTTACCATTTACGCCAAGCTGTGGGGCGTCTACTTGGTTTTTCTGCCCTTTATACCAAGAAAGGTAACATAGCTGTGCGCATTCGTTCTACTATGAATATGCCATCAAGGTTTTATGCTAAAGACTTAAACTACATTCCCATGCACCTTATAATAGAAATAGAAGATACAAGTATGGGCTATGTGGTAACAGATAAACAAAGCCTTTTACAAAATTTTGCAGACAAGATGGGTCAAAACAAAATGTCACACACAAGACCTATTATTAGCTTGACTCCAGTGAATGAAATTGCATCATTTATGTATGGTCAAGTAAGTATGTCTTCCAATAGTAGGAAAGGAGCATGTTTTAAGCTTGTGGTGCAAATGAAGCTGGTTGATAATAAATCCATAGCTTCATTACAAAGCTCAACTAAGCCTTATAAACGGCAAAATGAAGCAAGCGTGACTACAATACGTACTCCAGAACCTAATAATATTTCAACAGAACAGATGGGTGAGTCTGGAAATATTGTCATGCTGGACACTCCTGTTTCTGTTATTCTAGCTAGCTCTGAGGTAGAGACCATTCCTGAAAATCATGTGAAAATGTTTAATGATGCAAAGGCCAACATTTTGCATGTGAAAACTGGTACAGAAATCTTTCACGCCTTAGATAAACCAGATCATGGTTATTCTGTAGTAATATTGCGTAAACTTTCTGATATGGAAACAAGCTTTTGTGCTACACGTATACGCTATGTAGAACATGAAAATTCAATACCCGTATCTATTGTCATAATCTCTGAAGATATGGTTCAAACAGATTTGGAGGTCATGCGCTTTTTCAATGTTTCCACTGCGGACAATATACCCAAAGACCCTGAAATAGTATTAAAAATTATCAACTTAGCCCTGGTTACACGAAATAATAAATTGTTCCAAGACGGCAAAATATTAAGTCAAACCATTGTAGATGCAGACAGCACAAAGCTATTTGACGTAAAAAAAGCCTTAGCAAATACTAAAAATGATAAAAAATTACTTCACTCCATTTGTTCCATGTGGTTACGTTTTTACCCAAAACAAATGGAGAGATGCCAAATGAATATTAAGGAAGGCAGTCATGAGCATAAACTGCGTTTACTACGCTCCATAAAAAATTCAGCAAGCACAGTTTCCTTGCCCATGCTTTGGGCTGAGGCTGACCGCTTGGAAGAAAGACTTAAACAAGGCGAAGATGTACGCTTTGAAAAACTCATGCTAATTTATGAAAATACTTATGAATATATGAAGAGTAAATTTTCATAAGGAAAAGCTAATTGTATCAGCTCTTCCATTAAAATAGCTTGGTATTTGTATTGGCCTTGGTTTGATTTAAAGTTAGTGACTAATAGAACTAAGTGAATTTTGGCACAAAATAATGGCGGGGGTAGAATTGTGGTAAGGCAATCATTGACAAAGCTTGCCACAGCTTGCAAAGAAGACATTTTGCAAAGTTGCCAAGTGGGTTTTATGAAAATAATTCTTCCCTTAAAATCAAGCTCAGATGCCAGACCGTGCATGTATGTGGATGATGTCTTGTCATCCATGTTTGATCTAAACGATAATTTATCACCCCAAGAATATTATACTTCTTGGTCAGATAAAGTTATCGCACAAGATAAGGCTCCACAAGGTGGCTTAAATCTCCCCAAAATTGTAAAATATACTTGGAAACACCCTAGTGAGGGGATAATACGCTTTTCTAGCCGTATGCGTATCAGTAAGGATAAAAGCAATACCGTAATTAAAGCACTGGTAGAACGCATTGCAAGTGAAGATGTAGCAAAACCAACTGTACTGATTGATGTTATACAGTCTGTACTTGAACATTTTCCCGTAGCCATTGAGCTATGGGATAAAAATGTGAACCTAGTAGATGCAAACTCTCTGTCTTATAAAAAATTTACTGATATTAAAGAAGATTATATTAAAAATTTTTACGACTACTCCCCAGAGCTTCAACAAGATGGGCAAATTTCCAGTGAAAAAGTCAAAGCAAAGTTCAAAATGGCTTTTGACGAAGGTATAAGTTCCTTTGACTGGACGCAGCAAACAAGAGATGGAACTCCAGTTCCCCTTAACGTAACCATTGTTAAAATATCAGATGATTGCGCCATTGTCTTTACATATGATAAGAGAGAAGACATTGAGACCCATTTGCAGCTAGAAAAAAGCAAAGAAAAACAAGAAATTCTCTATGAAAATATTCCCTTGGGTTTATTCCTGTGGGAGCCTGAGAAATTAATTGACTGTAACGCACATCTGCTTGATATCTTAGATATTGGGGATAAGGCTGAATACTTAAAAACTTACTTAAATTTTATGCCGCCTACGCAAGAAAATGGTCAGGAATCTCGCCAAAGCATGTTGTTTTATATGTATAAAGCAATTGAGGAAGGTTATTGCAAATTCCCCTTCACAATTCAATCTTATACAGGGGAACCTATTCCCGTAGAAATAACTATTTATAGCACCATGCTTGGTGGAAAAACTGTTAACTATTGCTTTGTACGTAGCTTGAAAGAAGAAGTAGAACTACGTAAGGAAGTTGAAAAAAATCTCGGCTATATGCAACTTGTTTTGGATGCTTGCCCCTTGGGTGTTTCACTATGGAATACACCTGATACTGCCTTGTATTTTAATTATAAAATTTACGCTATGCTAGGTTTAAAATGTAAAGCTGACTTTCACGAAGCAGGGGACTTTTTTGCCTTCTCCCCAGATTTGCAGCCTTGTGGCACGTCTTCTTATGACAAGGCTTTTGCTTGTAATAACAAGGTCTTGGCTGAAGGGTCTTACGCTTTTGAATGGCTTCATGTGGATATATATGGTAAACCTGTACCCGTAGAGGTAACCATGGTGCGCACAAAGGTTAAGGGCGAGGATTTGCTTCTTGCTTATGTGAAAGATTTACGTGAACAAAAAGAAGTTACAAAGGGCGCAGAGCCTTGCCTTATTGACCTTGCCGACGCTGTAGGCAAGGTAGGTGATAAATAGGTTAACGTATGGATAATACCAAAATTTTTTCCCAAGCCATAAAAGAATCGCCTAACCTTGTATATGTTTCTGATATTACGACATATGACCTTTATTTTCTTAATAAAATAGGGCGAAAATTATTTGGCTTTACCGATGATGAAGACGTTACCCATAAAAAATGTTACGAAGTGATTGAAAATCGTACATCACCCTGCCCTTATTGTATAAAAAAGCCTTTAAGTCTTGAAAATGTTCATGCTGGAACAGTACTAGTTCCTTTATATGATAAATATTCAGAACTTATAGGCATTATAGGCATTAATGACCCTCAAAAATTTTACAAATCAGAGGGTCTACTTGGATCTATTTGTAAGTTTATTGCTGATTACTTGGAAAAAACCCAACTGATTGGAAAGCTTAGTCGTTTAAGCTATACCGATGCATTATCAAATTTGAAAAATAGATATAGCTATGCGGCAAGGCTTGAACTTTTTGAAGAATCCCCACTTGATTCACTTGGTGTCATATATTTAGACATTAATGGATTAAAAGAACTTAATGACGCATATGGCCATACTAGAGGTGATGCAATGATTGCGCAGTTAGGTCAAATTCTTCAAGAAATATTTGGTAATGATGCGTTTAGAGTTGGTGGTGATGAATTTATAGTATTAAGGGATAATATTAAACAAGACGACTTTGAATCCCAAGTGCGTGACCTCATACAATCCGTAAATAAAGTTCAAGGGTTAAGTGTTTCTATTGGGCATATTTGGAATGACATCACTATTAATGTATCCAAACAAATAGAAAAAGCCGATAGTCTTATGTATTCAGAAAAAATATCCCACTATCAAAACAACAGTAAAAATGTAAGATATAGAACTGTCTTACGTAATTCATTGGCTGCCGATATAAAAGCTGGCAAGTTTGTGGTGTTTTTGCAACCTCAATTTAGTTTGAAAGATAATTCCCTATCTGGTGCAGAAGCATTATTACGTAAGATTACACCAGCTAGGAGCATTGACTATCCTGATTGCTTTATTCCTCTCTATGAACGCTTAGAAATTGTACACTATTTAGATTTATTTGTATTTAAAACTGTATGTATGACTTTAGAAAGGTGGAACAAGCTTGGCTATGACTATGTTAGCATTTCTGTGAATATGTCTAGGGTTACCTTGCAACAGCCAGGCATAGTAGAAAGGATCGTCTCCCTATGTGCAGACCACGGTGTAGAACATCACCAAATTGTTGTGGAAGTAACAGAAACCATTCAATCCCAATCTTCAGAATACTTAAGTAAGGTGCTTTTGAGCATTGCCGCACAAGGCTTCTTGCTTTCATTGGATGATTTTGGTTCAGGCTATTCTAGCTTACTTACCCTTGCACAATCAGAATTTAGTGAAATAAAAATAGACAAGGAGTTTATCCTAGGTTTAGATACTTCCCAACGCTCCCTCGCCTTAGTGCGCTATACCATTGATATGTGTAATGAACTGAATATCGTGGAAACTGTTGCCAAAGGCATTGAAACCAAAGAAATTTGTGATATGCTTAAATATATCAATTGCATAAAGGGACAAGGCTATTTCTTTGATAAACCCATGCCCATAGCTGACTTTTCCAATAAATACCTTTCTTGATAGCTAATACATGTTGCTCTATTACCCTATAAATTTTTAATAAATATATCATAATATTCTCCACATACTCCCTAAAAGATCGTTCATACAGATCACGACAAACATATCTAGATTCTGCCTTTGTTGCTGGCATTTATCGGATCTTCCTGGCTCTTCCTCAAAGAAGGGGGCAACTCAGAAAATAGGCTTGTTCACAGGCCATAAAAAAGGACTTAAGACGTTTTGCCTTAAGTCCTTGAAATTCTTGGTGGAGATGGAGGGAATTGAACCCACGGCCTCTTGAATGCCATTCAAATTTCTAGTGAAACGTTGTGAAGTGTTATCAATATTTTTTTATTATAATTTTATGCGGTTAGTGTGGTTAATATTCACTACGCCTCACAGCCTCTATTGACATTTAAGCAAAAAAAGTGGCACAAAAGTGGCACAACTTTTTTAGTAGTTTTTAATCAAGAGGTCAAGTATGGCTGTGCCACAAAAATGGATTACACATGAAAAAGGCATTAGATATAGGGAACATCCTGAGCGCAAACATGGTAAGAAATTTGATCGATACTATGTTCTACGTTACACGGTTAATGGAGTAAAAAAGCAAGAAGCTCTTGGTTGGGCATCAGAGGGTATTACCCTTGAGAAGGCTAGGCTAAAATTAGCAGAACTGCGTGAAGCGCATCGTACGGGTGAGGGGGCTCAAACTCTTGCCAGTCAAAAACTCGAAAGGCAGTTAGCTCGCAAAAAGCAAGAAGAGCAAGACTCCATTCAGCGTGCAAAGTCCATAACTGTAGGAGAGTATTGGACAAATACTTATTGGCAAAATCAATCTCACAAGTCTAAAGGTAGTCTTGATGCAGAAAGTGCATTGTGGCAAAAATGGTTGGCTCCAGTTTTGCAAAATATTACACTTCCGTTGTTGTCTTCTCAAGATTTAATGGCAGTTAAAAATTTGATGATTAAATCTGAAATGTCACCCGCAAGCATAAAGTATGCTATGGCTGTGATTTCACAAGTATGGACTATGGCTTCAAAAGAAGGTTTAGTCACAGGTGTTTCACCAACAAAATCTGTGCAACTCCCTAAAAAAGACAATAAACGTCAACGTTTTTTAACAAAGGATGAAGCCACCAAGCTACTCACTGCACTGCACTTAAGATCAGAACAAACATATGAATTGGCCATTATATCACTGGATTGCGGTTTGCGATTCGGCGAGATTGCTTCTATTACGTGGGAAGATTGTGATTTTGAGCAATCAACTATTCTTATTAGGGATCCAAAAGCATTTTCAAACCGCTATGCTTTTATGACCACGAGAGTAAAGCGTCTACTGAGTGAAAAAAGTGAAGCCTCAAAAGCGCATGGCGGGTTGATATTTATAGCCTCAAATGGTAGTAAACTAGTACGAGTTTCTAAAACTTTTAGACTGGTTGCCAATGAGCTTTTTAATACAAACGTAACTGATTCACGCCAAAGAGTTTGCTTTCACACTCTTAGGCATACCTTTGCTTCGTGGCTAGTGTCTGGTGGAGTTAGCTTGTATGAAGTAAAAGAACTTATGGGGCATGCTGATATGTCTATGACTCAACGCTATAGCCACCTAAGCCCCGAAGGACTTAGAAATGCTATCAAGATTTTGGAGGAGTAGATATGGCACGACCGTTTTCTGGGAAAAAAAGTCAACAAGATAAAAATGCCTTACGCCAGCTAGATGACGCTAATAAATATCGCTTTTGGACTAAAGAATTCTTAATGCGCAGATTTCATAAAGATAATGTGGCAAATTTTGATGAATTTCATATTGCGCAAGAAACGCTTTATTTTTCAATTCTTTATCGCAATTTTTCAAATAAAAATGAACCATTTAAACTTTATTTAGAACAAATAATGAAAAAACGTAATAATACAATAGACAAAACAGAATATTTTAAAATAGTGCATGATATTTTTGAAAAAGGCAATAATAATTATATTTTTGTACACAAAATACGCTCAATAATGGATACAATACTGAATATAACGGAAGAAAATCCTATAAATCAAATTACTCCATACACAGAGTGCAGCAATTTCTACATAGATGAAATTCAAGACCAATTATTGATTCTTAAAAAGTATTGCCAAAAATATGGACTTTATCCCCATCAATACAACTATTCCTACTCAGATAAAGTTATACTTAATATAGAAAACAAAGATACATTTATAACAGAAAGCATATTTTTCATACGTAAACCTGAAGTTACACCACCAGTTATTTTTAACTATTGTACATATAATAAATGTTTTTTTGAAGATGAACTTCCAAATAAATTCTACTATTACTTTAGGATTGATTATGACAAAAAGATTGATGTAACCGTTAAAAATATACATCATGCCTTAGCATTATTTTCAAAAAGAGATGGAAGTTATACATCATCGCGACCTACAAAAAATACTGAAGATGATATTCAAATTTGTATAGATTTAGATGATGAAAATTATTTAGAAGAAACCGCAATGGTGCATATAAAATATCAAATTGTTTCAAGTATGCGTTTTAAAAAAATCTTACCAAATAATCATTTAAAATCTATAGAAAATAATTATTTTCTCGAAAACATGTCTCCTCTAGAAAGGGAGTTTGAAAGGTTAAATGCCCAAACAAAACGTATTGCATGTGGCGGATATAAAGGCAGAGCCAACGATTTATTATTAGCATGCGGGATGTATATCTGGGATTTAAAATATTTGCACGGAATCCCACACACTCTAATTGAGGCTTTTTTAGCAAGTGATTCAAAGAATATAAATGACGTTCAACAAAAATTAAACTCTTTCAACCTTAAAGAAGAAAACTATAATCCACTTGAGAGCATAGAAAAAGTCAAATTCGAACTCAAGCGCTTAGGTTGTGATATGAGTCGCACAGCCCTTCATCGCTACTACAGTTTTTTTAGTAAGAAAGTTGATAATTGCCTAAAACATCCGCTTTGGCAGAAATAATACAAATTATAACAAAGCATTAAAAAGACACCTAGTTAATAGGTGTCTTTTTTTATACTCTACGAATTAAAAAATGAAGAAATAAAATGCTCGTGACAAAAAAGTGTGAAATATAGAATCTGCAAGATAAACTAAAGAGCAGGTAGCATTATGCCCATAACTAAAGATTTCAATGTAGACCACATATTAAGTAAATTGTTAATAGCATTGCCTCCAATTTTTTCAAGGAAGGAGGTGCCTAACCTTTTAGGCGGCTCTATCAGCGTTGGGACACTTGCAAATGCAGAGTGCGGAGGTTACGGGCCCCCATGCGTTCGCAATTGTAGAAACTGCATATACGAAAAAGATTCGTTTTTACAGTGGTTTAAGGTGTATCTTGAAGGTGGCTTAAAAGGAGTCCAAGCCGTTTACGGCGAAGACGATTTATCTAACTAAGTTACCTTACAATCCAATAACAACTTATAACAAATAAGGAAAACATATGGCCAGATTTAATCATCTTCATGGACCGATAAATTCATTCACATTATCGCGTAAGGCATCTGACTCAATTAAGCATATTGATGAGAATCCTTTCGATGATACATACAACGAAGAGGAAATAGAAATATTTCAATACATAATTATAGAAAATATTGTTTCAAGAACAAACGAAGAGCAACAAGATATCTTACGCAACTTTGGCATAAACTATCTCGTTAACCGTGATAATATTATTTCTCTATTGCAAAAAGCAACTAATAGAAGCAAAAATGCCACTGTACGAATTATTGCAAATCTCCTTGAAATTAAAATTGAGCATATGTTTAACGTATTTCCTATTACTCAAAATACTTCTACATTTTTGGAAGATAAAGAACTTGTTGAGAGGAAATCTCTCCCCGCAACAGTTAATACTTCACGGAAAACCTATGAGCTTAATTATGTTCACTGGGAAAATAATTTTTCTCAAAAAAAAGAGCAAGCTATATGCTTCTATACTGCATCCTATGAAGATAATTTTTTCTTAGTGGCAACAATTACTCAAGATGAATACGGAAGAAAAATCATTAGCATTGGTGAAAGTGCTGGTATTGCATATTGTTTTGAACGATGTGCAATAGCTGACTCTTCTTCCGATATTCCAGTTGTTTTCCCTTTAGACCCTTTGATTGCTATGTGCCTAAAGAAATGTGAAAGTCAAACACCTAACCCCTTACAACAATATATCCTTTCTGGGTGTTTCGTAGGAAAATCAGGTTTTGAGGCATTGCACCTTGAAGATTTACGCAGTAAGACAATTATTCTTATTCCAGAGTTTTCAGATGATGGATTGCTAAAATGCATTGAGTTTGCAGATAAACTCAAAAAGTACAACTGTACCGTGAGGGTTTTCACAGGTCCGATTTTTCTTTCCGCAATGAAACACGAAGAAGCAAAAAATTGTACTATTTCTCCTTGGAAAGCTCAAATGGCACAGAGCGGAACAAACTTGTTTCAGGTTGAAATACTTTCAAATTTTGTGCACCGTATTATTAATGACAGCGTCACAGAAGATGATTTCAGAAAATATCTTTTAGATATCAACTTGCTATCATATGAAAAGCAAGAACTCCAAAAAATAGACAATATTTTTCCATTATGGAGCTTTGCTGACATTCAGACGGATATAAATATTGATGCGACCAACCTAGCTTTATTAATAATATTTTCTCCTGGTTCGATTACACTCATATGGGGTTCATCTCATAGTGGAAAAAGCACTTGTGCATTAACCTGTGCATGTGGGCTTGCTTCAGGAAAGGGAGTTTTTTGCTTTACTGCCAACTCTACTCCTATCAAGGTCCTTTACATTGATGGTGAAAGTACAAAGCATCTAGCAAAAGAGCGTCTCGATAGAGTTACAGCTAATAATTATAATCAAGAACTATTGGATAAAAATCTGATTTATATGGGATGTCGAGGGCAAGGGATTTCTTTTACAGACCCCAATTTTCAGAAAAATTTATTACAATTCATTAAAGATAATAAAATTAAAGTTGTTTTTTTTGATAATCTCATTTCACTGTTCGATTCCGCAAGCTTTGGTAGTAAGGTGGACCTCTTATTTGCTTTTTTTTATGAACTTGAGAAATTAGGTGTAGCTGTATGTTTTATTCATCATGCTAATAAAGAGGGAAATATGTTCAAAGGTTCTGCAGATTTGGAAAGTAAGAGTCAAACTGTATTTTATATTGAGGGCAATGAACAAATTAATTATCAAGCAGAACAAGATGACAACATTGAAAATGGCCTAGCACAACCTTCCCTTTTACGCATAACATGTAAAAAATGTAAAGACCCTCAAGAACTTACAGGTCAACATGGGATGTATCAGCTATCACCAGCGGAAGGATGGACTTACCTTAATGGGAGTGAATATTTTAATAATATTCATCTAAAACCTGAGTCACAACACCATGGGTTTATCACAAATCAAGAGATCTCTGGAATAACATCTTTTATAAATGAGTTTTTTGATGAATCCATTAAAAGTTTAGATGAAAAAAAGATAGGTAATAGTATTATTACTAACGCTAGAAAAATTTTAAGCTTCTTTGATGATAAAACTCAATTAAGTCGGAAGAACCTTGAGGAAAAAATTGGCTTAGGTGAGAGTAGTGTTGGAGCTGCTATAAAATTTTTAAAAGACATGAACATTTTAATAAAAATAGTGAATGGGAACAAAATAAACTACCAACTCTCAAATAATATCATATCAATCTATTGTGATATGAATAATGAATTTTTTGAGTTGAGCAAGTAGCAACCTAGCAGTGCAATTACCGTTGCAAAAAAATAGAAGCTCCGTTTTGATGAAAATACACTACAAGAACGCTGCCAATACCTTCCCAATTGCTCCCAAAAATACTCCCAAAAAGCTACTTTTGGGAGTATTTTTTAGGATAAAAAATTTTTTATTCAATTATTTCAAATAAATACCTAGTTGGCATTCAGTGACCCATATTATTTTGAGGGCACGTCTACGCAATCAAAAGCACAATTGGATTCGACACCCTACTATTCGTACCAATGTCGGATCTAATCCATCTACTGATGTGACACTTCATGGATTTACACCAACAGCTTCTATATTGAAGCAAATCATCAACCACACAATGCCATCAGCTAAAACATTCAAGCAAGATAACATTAGCTACTCCTTGGATAATCATAATAGCCCCATACAAATAACTTGTTTGTACAAGTTGAATAGTACTATGTATCCCAACTCACATTTAAGCGTCATTATATAGCCTATGACAAATCCATTACCTATATAGCATCAAGCAAGGAGCACTTATGCATTCACAAACAGCTGACCCCATCCTACTAAAAATAGAAGAGCTTTTGCCGCCAGTCTTTACCCGTGAAGAAGCTGCACGTTGTCTTGGCGGAGTAATAAGTGCCAAGACGCTTAAGAATATTGACTGTAAAGGCACTGGTCCTCAAGTGCGACGTCGCATTGGTAAAAAGG
>CAYJKC010000046.1:0-16147 GCA_964370675.1 uncultured Desulfovibrionaceae bacterium | reverse complement strand
AAATCACCAAGGTATGAACCAAGGGGCTTAATAACCACTTCTTGCCGCTCAAGCAATCTGTCTACCACAACACCAAGCCTACGATCGTTATCATGAATGACCACTATAGAGAGAACATCTGGCTCAACATCTGGCTTAGGCAAGTTAAGCATCTCTGCAAGTTCCACAATACCAAGAACTTCTCCGCGCAAAGTAACAGCCTTACGCCCTTTAATATCGGTTAATAGTTCAGCCTCAATCTTAGTTGTTTCTGATACAGCATCAAGAGGTATGGCAAACATCTCATCAGCCACATTAACCATAAGCGCATCAATAATAGCTAGAGTTAGCGGTAAGAGTAAGGTAAAGCGCGTACCTTTGCCTATTTCTGAGGTAATATTTACGCTACCCTTTAGGTTTTTAATATTGGTACGCACAACGTCCATACCCACACCACGACCAGATATATCAGTAATAGTTTCAGCCGAAGAAAAACCAGGGGCAAAGATTAGTTCCATTGCCTCACGGTCATCAAGTTGCTTGGCGTCTTCTGCACTAATAATACCTTTACGAATGGCAACTTCGCGCATTTTATCTGGGTCAATACCCTTACCATCATCTTCAATCTCAATGGCAACAGAATTCCCCTTATGATAAGCACGCAAAACCACACGCCCTTTAGCAGGCTTTCCAGCTGCTTCACGATCTTCTTGTGACTCAATACCGTGATCCACAGAGTTTCTAATAAGGTGCACCAATGGGTCGCCAATAACTTCCACAACACTCTTATCAAGTTCAGTTTCTTCACCTTCCATAATCAAATCAACTTCCTTGCCGCTTTTACGCGAAAGGTCACGCACCAAGCGTGGGAAGCGCGAAAATACAGAAGCCACGGGAACCATGCGCACCTTCATAATGGTATCTTGTAAATCATCAGAAATACGCGCCATAGCATAGGTGGTTTCAGATAAGCTCTGAGCAACATGCGAAATATCAATCTCTGCTGTTTCATCCTCTAAAGAGCGAGCGATTAGAGTATAACGGTTTCTATTAATTATAAGCTCACCAATTAAGTTCATAAGATGATCAAGCTTTTCATGGTCCACACGAATGGTTGATGATGCAGCCTTAGGCGCATCTTGCGCAGGCGCATTAGCAGGTTTT
This sequence comes from uncultured Desulfovibrionaceae bacterium, assembly GCA_964370675.1. Lineage (GTDB taxonomy): Bacteria > Desulfobacterota > Desulfovibrionia > Desulfovibrionales > Desulfovibrionaceae > CAYJAD01. Next base: position 15,004 of record CAYJKC010000046.1, on the reverse strand, counting down.
GCAACAGCGGCAGCAGGTTTTGCAGCCGGTGCAGCTGCTGGTTTTGCAACAGGTGCGGCAACAGGCTCTGCCTTAGCAGTAGGTGCAGCCTCAGTTGGCTTAGTAGCCGGTGCAGCCTCAGCCGATGCGACAGCAGGGGCAGCCTCAGCTGGTGTGGTAGCAGGTGCTACAACAGGTGCAGCCTCAGCTGGCTTGGCAGTAGCTTCTACTTTTGGAGATTCTGCTTGAGCTGTATCAGCACCAGTATCAAATTGAGCCGCGTCTATCATTTCCTTAACAATATCTATCTCTTGAGATAACATATCTAAAACCAAGGAAAAATCCATATCAGATTTGCGTGCCGCTTCAACAATACCAGCCGTACGCTCTGTATAAACTTTAATATCTGCAAGATTTACAAAACCACTGGCATTTTTAATAGCTACAAGAGAACGATAAATAGCATCAACTGAAGGCTTGTGACTACTATCACCCTTTAAGGTTTCTATGGCTGCTCGAATAATTTCCATCTGTTGCGCCACTGTTTGCTTAAACATGGTAACATCGTCATCTTCTGTGCCAACTGGTATGATAGTTGGGGTCACAATTTCAGTTGAACTTGTGGAAACTTGTGCAGTATCAGCACTGGCACTTGGCTCATCTGCTGCTACATCTGCACTTTTAGCTTCAGCTTCTTCATACATACTGCGTGGTAGCATAACAGGACCACCAGCCAAAGCTTCGCGCAATTGATGCAAAACTTCTGTGGTATCAGGAGGCTCAACACAACCTTGTGCCGCATCAATATCTAGTACAAGCACTTCCATAATATCCACCACAAAAAGCAATAAGTCTATTAGCTCATGCCCAATAGCCATCTCGCCTTTACGGATATTGTTAAGTAAGGTTTCTGCTTCGTGAGTAAGGCTATTTAAATCGCCATAGCCTATAATACCACTATTACCTTTGAGGTTATGGAAAAATCTAAATAAGTCATTAATAAGTTCATCTTGCCCGTCTGGCTGATTTTCCAGTTGCAGTAAGCCAGCATTAAGGTTTTCTACTATCTCAGTGGATTCATCAATAAAATCTTTTAAATGTCCTTCACCAAAAGCAGTCAGCTTATATTCCGGTAAACGCGGAAAATCGCCTAGCCACTCTTTAGGACTTTTATTTATCTTTACGAGATTTGCGACTTGCAAACCATCAGACTCATTACTTGGCTCTTTTACTTCGGCAACCTCCACCACAGCTTCAGCTTGGTCGTCACTGGAAACAGCAGTTTGTACATCTGGAGCAGCTTCTTCATCTGCCACTGACTCTGCCGGTGCAGCTTCTTGAGCCTCGCCAGCAACAGGAGCCTCACCCTTATTTTCCATAAGAGTGTCAATTTCTACGATTATTTCTTCAATAGGAACACCTTCATCACTATTAGTTTGCTCAAGATTATCAAGCATCTGACGCAAAGCGTCGGTAGATGAAAGAATAATGTCCATAATACCAGAAGTTACAACCATATTGGCATTACGTAGTTCATCAAGTATGTTTTCGCAGCGGTGGGCTAGTTGGTTTATCCGGTTTAAGCCAAGAAAACCCGAAGCCCCTTTAAGCGAGTGCATAGGACGAAAAATTTCATTGAGCAATCCCAAGTTATCAGGTGCTTTTTCAAGTTCCAACAAATTTGGTTCAATAGTCTCAAGATGCTCACGCGCTTCAATGATAAAATCCGCAAATAATTCGGCATCCATAAAATCTTGACTCATAGCATACCCTTACGCCTAAAAGTTTTAATTAAGTAAAACATAGCACAGTTAAGTAAGCTAATCGGCTATCCGAGCAACATCTTTATATTTCGAACCATTTTTTCAGGCTGAGCAGGCTTAACCATGTATAAATTGGCGCCAAAACTCATTCCAGCCTGAATATCCTTCTCTTGCCCTTCTGTAGAAAGTACAATAATGGGAGTATCTTGATATACATCTTGCTCACGTAATGTCTTAATAAATGTAAAGCCATCCATACGTGGCATATTAACATCAGTAATAATTAGGTCCACGGCTGCTCCATTATAAAGCTTCTCAAGACCATCTAGCCCATCCTCGGCTGTCGTTACTTTAAACCCTTCTGCTTTCATGACAAAAGCTAAAAGATTACGAATAGTTTTTGAGTCATCTACTACTAAGATATGCTTACTCATATTCTAACCTCATGCTATAGTATTTTCTACATTAACTACAACTTCTTAAAATGTACAAAAAATAAACTCAAAATACGCTAATTTTGCAATATATAATCCACTATTCTATCAATAGACAATATGCCAAATATTTTGTCATTAAAATCTAAAATACCACAAAGATATTCGGCATTAGCCCCAATTTGTGCTTCAACGTTCCATGAAATATTATGCACATCCACTGTTTTCATGGTTTGAATTCTATCAACAATCAGACCCACTTGAATGCCCTTACGATGACAAATTACAATAAAACTATCTTTTGTAATTTCACCATGTTCCACACATAGCATTTGTTCAAGGTGCAAAAGTGGTGTAACCCTACCCCGCAAATTTATTATGCCTGCCATATAATCTGGTGAAAGTGGCAAACGTATGGGTTGCATAAAATTAATAACCTCTTGCACAGCCTCAATGGGAACCACATATAATTGCTCTTGCAAATATACAAAAATCATCTGCAGTTGGGGTTTATCCTTTAATTCTTCCTCTAAGGGTGGAACATCAGGAATTTGCCCAAAGCCTTCCCCAAGCATAATACCTAGTTCATTAGCGCCTTCAACTCCAACATATTTTTGTAAAAAAACATGCTCAGCAGCTGTTATATCATTAACTTGATCTGCATTATTTACGCCAAAGTCTTGATCTTGAAAATATTGCTCTGGAGTTTTTACCATAATGTTAACACTTCTTTGCTTAAAGCTTCATATGCAACAGCCCCACGCGTATCTGGAGCAATATCATATATGGACGCTCCAAGAGCACTTGCTTCACGAAAACGTGTATCAATGCCAATAACAGTTTCAAACATAGATGTTCCCATCTTATGGCGCATAAGCTCAAGCACGCGCGTGCAAGCTCTTGCTCTTTTATCATACATTGTTGGTAAAGTTTTATAGCGTATGGGTCTTGGTAAAACTTTATTCAATGTGCGTATGGTATCAAAAAGTAACTTTAAACCATGTAAGGCCAAAAAATCTGTTTGAATTGGAATAATTAATAAATCCGATGCCACAAGTGCATTTACAAGTAAAATTCCCACATGCGGAGGACAATCAATTAAAATAAAATCATATTGATCCTTAATACATGCAAGGGTTTCACCAAGTACCATACCCTTGCCCTTGCGTTCTTGAAAGTCCAACTCTAATTCTGAAAGCCTAATACTACCTGCAGCAAAGTATAAATTATCAACTCCCACAGGACGAGCTAAGCGTTGCCAAATATCTTGCCAATGTTCTTTCTCTGCCAAGAGCAAGTCATGTAAGGTAACGTCTTGTTCTTCTGGATAAAGCTTCACATGCAATGAAGCACAAGCATGCGGATCAAGATCTAAAATTAATATTTGTTTGCCTTGCTTTGCTAAAGCCATACCAAGTGTTAAAGTAGTGGTTGTTTTGCCAACTCCTCCTTTTTGGTTAGCTATGGCAATAGTTTTAGCAGACATTTAACAGCCCCTAGCCTTGCTTACGATAGACAATAATACCTGTATAATGCTCCGGCACAAAAGCTCGACTAATGTTATGTAATGACTCAGAATGCCCAATTAACAAAGCACCCTTAGGCATAAGATTATCATAAAATGCGTTAATAACGCGTTTTTTCATATCATCATCAAAGTAAATTATTACATTGCGACAAAATACAATATGTGATTTTTCAACCCTAGATAGTTGCATACGGTCATTTAAGTTAACTTGGCTAAAAGCCACCAGTTTTTTAACTATAGGGGATATAACATATGTTTTATCTTTTTGAGTAAAATATTTACTTACTAATGGCTTAGGTGTAGTACGCAAGGTATACTCTGAATAAATACCTTTTTTGGCAGCAGCTAACACGGCTTCAGAAAGATCTGTAGCAGATATTTTTATATCCCAAGAATTTATTTCTTGTTTAAGCACTTCATGTAAAATAATACCAATGGTGTATGGTTCTTCACCTGTAGAGCAACCAGCAGACCAAATACGTAAACGCTTTCTACCTAGTTTGCGACACTCCTCTATGGCTTGAGTTAGTATCTTTTCTTGAAAAACACGTAACTGTGGCGGATTTCTATAGTAACTGGTTTCATTAGTAGTTACCACTTCAAACAGGCGATTAAGCTCAGTGCGTCTGCTAGGGTCAAAGCGCAAAAACTTATAATACTCAGAATATGATTTAAGTTTTAAGTCTTTAATGCGATTGCTTAATCTATTTTCTACTAAATATTTTCTATTTTCATTAATGAAAATACCACTTTGCTCATAAATAAAATCACGCAACTGAACAAATTCTTCGTCGGTAATTTTAAGTTCCTTATTAAAGGATAGGGGTAGACGTGTGGTTGGTGTAGACATATCAGTTTTGCCCTGCCTGTATTTTTTCAATAGCGGCTGTTGCAGCATATTGTATTTCTAAGTCTTCGTGTGACATAAGGTTACGAAGAGCAGTAAAGGCAACATCACCACCTATTCCTGCCAACACTTCTATAATCTTAAACGTCACCATGGGTGTAGCACTTTTCAAACGGTCCACCAATTGCTCAGCTATATTTTCACTCATCAAAGCCCCTAAGGCTTCAATTGCTCTAATACATACCCATTCATTTTCATCATCAATGGCATTTACAAGATAAGGAGTCACTGTACTATCTTGACTATTACCAAACACATCAACTACGGCAATGCGAACATCATTGTCTGTGTCTTGCAATTTTTGTAACAAGATTCCCACATGTTCACGCAAAGAAATTTCCGGACTAGCAAAAGACTCCACTGCCAATTGGCGTACCATGGCACTTTCATCATTTAGAGCCTTTGTAATAATGCCAAAGTGTTTTTGAGCTCCAAAATTACAAAGAACATACAAAGCCATAGCACGTTGTTCTTCTTCTTTACTATTAAATAAATCAACAAATTTGTTCTCAAGTTCAGGAGTGCGCAGTTCAATACACGCTTCTATGGCGGTGGTGCGCACATCACCATAATCATGATTTAACATAGCAAAAATCTTATCTTGAGCCGCCGTATATTTTAATTTCTCTCCAAGGCAAGTCATAGAATTTTTTATAACTTCACTATCATCACTGCGCTCTAAAATATCTAAAATAAATGGAGCATGCTCAACTGTAGCATGCTTAATCATAGAGCGACTTGCCAAACGTTGTCCATCACGGTCTAAGTTCCAGAAAACAGTAGGTATAGATTGCATGCAACCCTGATCAGACATAAGATCACAAGCCTGTAGCGCTATGTTTACTATATTTGTATCTCCAGAACAAATGAATGAAGCAAAAGTTTTATTATATCCAATGGATGATAATGTTTTAATGGCAGTAAGATATATATCATCTTCTAGGTCAGCCTTTAGCTCCAAAATGAAATCTAACACAAATTTAGAAGAATCAGCATCACCCACAACAGCAAGACCTGCTAAAGCTGCCATTTGAACACTTTCATCTTCATCACTTAATGCAGTTCCTAAATAGCCTTTAAAACGCTCCTGATCCTTGGCAGAAAGCAAAGATAAAGCTCCCTCACCAAGAATTTGCACAATGGCTTTTACAGCTTTATGGCACAAAACAGGATTGGCTTTCTCAAGATATTTTAAGAGCAAAGGTACAGCTTTAATATTTTTTAATTCCCCAAGAGCATCAATAATAATTGACGCAACAAGTGGTGAGCAATGGTCTAAATGCTGCACGAGCATACCTGCAGTTTCTTCTGCACGGATTTTCAACAATGAGTCAACTACAGAAAATTGCACCCATTCTTCATCATGCATGGCTTTTTCTAAAGCTTCTACTGCCTCAGCATAGCCAAGAGTACCAAGGCTCATGGCAGCTTGATAGCGCACATTAACCTCAGGATCTTTTAACAAGGCTTCACAAAGTAAGGGCACGGCTTTAAGACTTTTAGTGTGTCCTAATATATCCGACATAAAAATGCGCATATCTGGGTCAACATCGCGTAATAAAGGCTGAATGGCAGTAATATCTTCACTTCCAATTTCTCTCAAAATATCCATAGAAATATTACGTAAAGATGGTGATTCACTACGTAAAAGCGGAAGAATTTTTTGTATAGTTTGCTTACCGCCAATTTTACGCAGAGCATACTCTGCCGCTTCTTGCACTCCAATATTTGAGCTTTGAATATGCTTGCAAAGCACATCAATACTCTCTACTAAGCGAAGTTCTCCGACGGTAAAAATAGCTTGTCTAATGCTATCAATATCCTCTGCTTCCAATGCCGCGAGCACTTCTTCGACATTAACATCTTGCGCATAATCAGTCATAAATATCCCCTACTTATGCTTTTACTGCTGTAATCATTGCATCTGCAACATTATCAATATCTAAAATTTGATCTGCTAGTTTAGCATCCACAATGGCCTTTGGCATGCCATAAACCACACAGGACGCTTCATTTTGAGCCATTATATACCCACCTTTTTCACGCAAAGCACGAATACCCTCAAGCCCATCACTTCCCATGCCGGTTAAAATTATACCTAATGACTTTCGTGGGTTACATTTTGAGATTGATTCCATAAGCTCAGTAGCAGATGGCTTATAGAGTGCAGATGTGGGCTGTTCTGAAACTTCAAGTTCCATTAAAGGACCGCGCATAACAAGGCGCAAATGCTTACCACCTGGACATACATAGGCATGACCAGACTGTGGTCTAATACCGCCAACAGCCTCAGATACTGAGATATTGCAAACACCATCTAAACGTTTTGCAAAAGGACCTGTAAAAGCTGCTGGCATGTGCTGAGCTATTAAAATTGTAGCTGGAAAATTAGCAGGTAGAGCCGCAAGAACTTTTTGCACCGCAGGCGGACCACCAGTGGATACACCTATGCCAATTATATCACGCGGACCTTTGCAAGGAGCAAAAATTTCTTGCTTAGCTCCGGCTAGTTCAGTTTTGGCAAGCTTTGCATCAGGTTTACGCATGCCAAAGCGTAATTGCAAAAGAGCCTTTTTGCGAGATAATAATTTAATTTTTTTAGTTAGCTCTTTACCAAAAGTGTCGCTATCAGAACTCAAAGATTTTGGCAAAAAGTCCAAAGCGCCTAGTTCCATGGCTTTTAAAGTGGCTTTAGCACCATCTTCAGTTAAAGAACTTATCATAATAACTGGTCTTGGATTGGTTTTCATAATATGCGAAAGCGCTGTTAAACCATCCATTTTAGGCATTTCAATATCAAGGGTTACAACATCAGGGTCAAGCTCATCAATTTTTTTAAGAGCTTCTTCTCCATTATTTGCAGTGCCGACAATCTTTATCTCGGCATCGCCTTCCATTAAAGACGCCAAAGCCTTGCGCATGAATATAGAATCATCTACAATTAAGACTTTTACCACAATCAGCTCCTAGATAAAATGTAACTAGCTTGTATGCATCCTGAAAAACCAAATTTTCTTTATTGTACGATACTATGCAACATTTTACAAGTAAGAAAATAGTTTGCAAAATTTAACATAAACCACACGCCAAACATATAAGCAATTAATTTTTAAATGAATTTGTATTTTCTTAAAAAATTAAGCAAATTAAAATTGAAATTAGCAAAAATTATTCTTGCGGTCTTGCGGTTTTTGTTATGGATAATTAGGTTATTTTATCGACATGAAGTGTCACTAAGGGTTGAAGCGATATATACCTGAGAACAGGGCACCTTTCGGATGTTTGTGCCACATAAGACAGCTAATAAGGCACGTTCAGCTCTCTGTATCAGTAAAACTCATTTTATTCTTCTTTGAGATATGCTACTTCGTAACATCATTTAGGAAGGTAAAACCAATCATTTAACAGCACTAGAAGTTTTGCCCATTCTTGATTTTCGAAGCATTCTTACTTTAAGAGCACTATATATTGAGGAAGAAAGATTTACTTTCTCCCCCAATATATCAAAAAAATTAAGCCATATCCTCAGTAAGGATCATATTTCTAGCAGCACCGGTTTCATCTAGCCTTCTAACAGAAGTTTTAGTAGGTGCATTTAATAATGCTTCTGGGTCATTTAAGCCTAGTTTTACTACTTCTTCAAGGGCTGCAGCAAATTCATCAAGAGTTTGTTTGTTTTCGGTTTCTGTAGGCTCAACCATCAAGCATTCCGGTACAATAAGTGGGAAATATACAGTTGGAGCATGATAGCCATTATCCAAAAGCCCCTTAGCCACGTCAAGGGCGCGCACTCCACTTGGAGTTGAAGCCACAAACTCGTGGGCGCAAATACGCTTATAAGGAACATCTAAAAATCCATCTACCAATTTTTTCAAATAGTTTGCATTAAGCACTGCATATTCAGAAACTCTGGTTAAACCTTCGCCACCAAGGCGCAAAACATAGGCATAAGCTTTTAGCAATACGCCAAAGCTGCCATAAAATGGTGCAATATAGCCAATAGATTTTGGATAATTGTAGTCAAGACCAAAGGTTCCATCATCCTTTTTTTGCACACGCGAAATAGGCATATAAGGAGTAAGCCTTGCCGAAACACCTACTGGTCCCGCACCTGGTCCACCACCACCATGGGGAGTGCCTAAGGTTTTATGCACATTCCAATGCACCACATCAAAACCCACATCACCAACGCGCATCTTGCCAAGTATGGCATTCATATTAGCACCATCGTAATATAAAAGTGCGTCAACGCGACGTAATTTTTCAACAATTGTAGGCAAGTGATTTTCAAAAAGACCAAGAGTATTTGGACAAGTCATCATCACTGCTGCCACATCGTCAGTTAAGGCAGCTTCTAAAGCTTCTGGGTCGATCATGCCATCACGAGATTCAATATTCACCACCTCATAACCAGCTAATACGGCTGATGCTGGGTTGGTACCATGGGCTGAGTCAGGGCAAATAACCTTCGTTTTTTTATTACCTTTATCGCGATGATAGGCAGCTATAAGCATAGCACCTGTAAACTCTCCATGAGCACCAGCCATAGGCTGTAAAGTGTAGGAATCCATACCAGTTATTTCGCAAAGTAATCTTTCAAAATCCCAAATACATTCCAATGCACCTTGAGTGTATTGCTCACCGGCTTCAAATTGAGCCAAAGCCGGATGTAAACATGAGAAGCCAGGCATGCCAGCTATAGCTTCAGTAAACTTAGGGTTATACTTCATAGTGCAAGAGCCTAATGGATAGAAATTGCCATCTACACCAAAGTTAAGTTTAGAAAGCAAGGTAAAATGGCGAACCACATCAAGCTCAGAAAGTTCAGGTAAACGCAAAGCACTTTGACGCAACAATGCCTTGGGGAGCATATCCTCTGCTTTTTTTTGTGCAGGTCTTGGTAACCAACCTACTCGCCCGCTAACGGATTTTTCATATAGTGTATTCATTAGAGTAATCCTTTTAATTTGCCAATGGCGTCATCAATTTGTGCATAGTTTGATTTTTCGGTAAAGGCCATTAAAAGAACATCATCCATGCCTTCATAATAACGCCCAACTGGGAAACCAATGGCTACATTTTGACCAAACATTTTTTCAATTAATGGTCTAGCAGGAACAGGTAAACGCAAAGCAACTTCATTGCCAAATGGCGCATCATTTAACAAACTCACACCTGATATGGCAGTTAGTTTTTCTACGGCATAACGAGCATTTTCCATACCAAGCAAAGCCACCCGCTCAAGCCCTTGTGGACCTAACAAGGATAAATACATAAGACTTCGCAAAGCGCATAAGGATTGGTTAGAACAAATATTTGAAGTAGCCTTTGCCCTGCGAATATGCTGCTCTCTGGCTTGTAATGTAAGCACATATCCAGTTTTGCCATCCACATCCACGGTACGACCTGCTATGCGACCTGGGAATTGACGAATATACTCTTTACGGCAAGTCATAATTCCAAGATATGGTCCACCAAAAGAAAGTGGTAAGCCAAGAGCTTGACCATCGGCAACAGCTACATCAGCTCCCATTTCACCAGCAGTTTTCATTACTGCCTGCATTACAGGATAGACAGAAATGACACTAAGAGCTTTTTGACTTTTAGCATGGGCAAACAGCTCACTAAAATCTTCTATTGCACCAAAGAAATTAGGATTTTGCACCAACACAGCAGCGCAATCACCATCAATGGCAGATTTTAATGCATCCATATCAGCACGACCATTTTTGTGGGCAACTTCTACCAATTCTACATCTAAAAATGCACAATAATCCACCATCATGCGTCGCCAAATAGGGTTTATACCTGCATCATAAACCATTTTTTTACGCTTGGTAAGTCTTGCTGCCATCATCATGGATTCAAAAAGAGCTGATCCGCCATCGTATACGGAGGCATTGGCGCAATCCATATCAAATAAGCGAGTTACTGCAGTTTGATATTCAAAAATGGCCTGCAAAGTACCTTGAGATGATTCAGGTTGATATGGGGTGTAGGATGTATAAAATTCACTACGTGAACTTAGTGCATCAACGGCTGTAGGTATGGCATGATTGTAAAAACCAGCCCCAAGAAAGTTCACAAGCTGAGTGTTATTTTTGGCAGCCAAGGTTTCAAAATGGGTATGAACATCCATTTCACTAAGCCCTTTTGGCATGTCATAAGATTTAGGGCGTAAATCAGGTGTAATATCTGCAAAGAGATCATCTATGTTTTTTACACCAATACGCGAAAGCATTTCTTGTACTTCTACTGAAGTATGGGGGATAAAGGGCATATGTAGCCACCTCTATTATTTGGCCCTATGGGCACGTTAATTTATTTGCAAAAAATGCAATAAATAAACAAGAACTTAGGCAATGTTTATTTTTTGCCCAAGTTCTTGTTAAATTAATTAGCCTTGTTCAGCACAAAAAGCTTCATACGCTGCTGCATCCATTAGACCTTCTGGTTTTGCGGAAAGCTTAATGCGCAACATCCAGCCATCGGTATAAGGACTATTATTAACCACTTCGGGAGTATTATTTAGAGCATGGTTAGCAGCAACAACCTCACCAGCTACAGGTGAGTATAGCTCACTAGCTGCTTTAACAGACTCAATGGAACCAAACTCATCTCCAGCACTTAAGACTGTGCCATCACCTGGCAAATCCACATAGGTAATATCACCTAAAGAATCTTGGGCAAAGTGCGTAATACCAATCACAGCTTCTTCACCTTCAATACGCACCCATTCATGGGTTTTATCATACAATAAATCAGTTGGATTAGACATGATAACCTCCGTTTTTTTTATATAAATTTTTTATGATAGTTTAATACGGGCTGTACCCTTAGTATAAAAGGGCAGTTCCACAACGCTTGCCTGCAGTGACGCGCGCGCTGCTTGAACTACAAATTCTTTAACATTAGCATGCTTAGCATCAACCCAAGCAAGTGCCACAACATAACCAAGGGATGGAGCATAAGAACCACTGGTAACACGCCCAACCTCATGACCATCACTCAAAGCAAGCACATCACCATGCCTTGCTGCGCGCCGACCTTCAATACGCAAAGCTACTAATTGCTCACGTATTTCACCCACATGTTCATGCCCAACATAAGCTGCGGTACTTGTAAGCATACGCCCCATACCCGCTTCAGTGGGATTGTGTGCATCATCAAGATCATGCCCATATAATGGTAAGCCTGCCTCAAGACGCAAAGTATCGCGCGCACCAAGTCCAGCTGGCTTAACACGCTCATCTTGCAATAGCTTTTCCCATAAATCTAAAGCATTTTCCCAAGGTAAATACAATTCATAGCCAAGCTCACCAGTATAACCGGTACGGCTAACCAAGATTTTATATGCACCATAGGCATGCTCCTCAAAGGAAAAATAACCTAAATGTGTAAAGCTTTTACTAAAAAAAGCCTCCAGCACTTGTAATGAACTTGGTCCTTGCAAATCTATTTTCGCAACATTTGCAGAAATATCTTTTAACTCAACTCCAGCTGGCATGCGCTCTTTTAAGGCAGCAAAATCTTTTTCTGCACAAGCACCATTAACTACAAGCATAAATTCATCATCACCCATGCGATAAACAATGAGGTCATCAATAATATTTGCTTGCTCATTAAGCAAAAAGCCATAGCGACATTTACCAACTTTTAACGTTTCTAAATTATGAGTCACAGCCTTAGAAAGCGCTTCTGCTGCACCTTTGCCGCTGATAGTAAATTCACCCATATGACATATGTCAAAAACCGAAGCAGCACTACGAGTATGCTCATGCTCGGCTAAAATACCAGCATATTGTATGGGCATATCATAACCGGCAAATTCGGCCATCTTGGCCCCATGTGCTTGATGCCACTGACTAAGCGGGGTTTTAAGCAATGCAGTCACAATATCTCCTTAAGGTATAATTTTATTAATTTTTTTATTACTATTGCTATACACAGTCATAGCTCAAACAATTTAACATTTCTTAGTCATGGGTACAAGTCAAGTGATCAAAAAAAAATAATTTAATAAATAACAACAAGAAAATATTACATTAAAATTTACAGAAAAAATCACGCATAGTTTTTTCATCACAGCCAGAAAAATATGTTTCGAAATGTATATTTTTCGCAGCTTCACTCATGCCAAGCGCAGTATAAGGTACAGCATTAAACAATTGCTCTAATTCTTCTATAGGAGACTTGGCAAAAAAATCACCATAAATCTTAACGCCTTCAACACAACCTCCCTTAACATCGATATAGCATTCTACAAGACCCCAACTAAAACGTTCTCTGCGTTTTTCTGTAAATGGAGGCGATGCACCATAATTCCACGCCTCTGTGGCATACTTTTTACTGGCTAAAGTACTGGCAGCATGCAAAATTTCTGCATCAAGCGTTATTACTTCCTGAGCACAGTTTTGCATAAGCTCATGCTTTAACTCATTCATTCCTACACCTTGCGGTAAGAAATCTTGCAAGTTTGTTACACGACTTACAATAGACTCAATACCCTTTGAAAGATATTTGTCAGGTGCTCCAGTGAGTACAGCGCCAAGCATTGAAAGATCTAAACTAACTAATAAAGTACCGTGGTGTAACACACGCCTAACATCTTTATCAGATCGCCTAAGCTGTGCACTACCGGAAAACTTTTTCTCACCACAAACTAAGTCATTGCGACTACTAAACTCTGCCCTTACTCCAAGCGAGTTTAAAGTACTAAGAATTGGTTGTAAGAACTTTATAAAATCTATCCGATTTTCTTCATTATGTTTAAGAGGACGTACAAAAGAAAAATTTAAATTACCAAGGTCGTGATAAACCGCTCCTCCACCTGTCATACGTCTAACAACTGGTAAATCATAGCGTTTTACTAGTTCAGTGTTAATTTCTTGTAATGTATTTTGATGCCTACCTACAATTATTGATGCAGCATTGTGCCATAGCAAAAAATATCCTGCATCAGTACTTTTTAAATTATCAAAAAGATAATTTTCTAAGGCAAGATTTTGCATTGGATCTGTACTATCAACATATATACCGTACATATACATCCTTAATTTAAATAAAAAAAGGGGGTATTACCCCCCTTAAAAAAGGGGATACAAAATCCCCTTAAATTAATTATAACTACATGGTAGAGCCAGAAGCAGCGCGCTGCAGCTTAACTTCAACTTTTTCGGTAAGACCTTCATAGTATTCGCGTAGGATAACCAATACTTCGTCACGACCAAAGTGATCTGGAATATCAGCACCTTCAGAAAGCATCTTGCGAAGCTTAGTACCGGAAAGAATAACGCGGTCATCCTTGCCATGAGGACAAGTACGCATGGAAGCCATGCCGTCGCACTTCTTACAATAGAAGGTCCAGTCAATATTCATGTTCATGCAAAGAAGATTTTTGCCATCGTCTGCATTCTTAGGCATTTTCAAGAAGATATCTTGGGCTTCGAACATGCCATAGAAGTCACCAACGCCAGCGTGGTCACGACCAACCAAGAGGTTGTTAATGCCATAGTTTTGGCGGAAAGTAGCGTGAAGTAAGGCTTCACGTGGACCAGCATAACGCATATCAAGAGGATAACCAGCTTGAATAACGTGGTCTTTAACAAAGTAATGCTCAACTAAGGTATCAATGCATTTTACGCGTACTTCAGCAGGAATATCACCAGGCTTTAAAGCACCAACTAATGAGTGAATAACAACACCATCACAAATTTCTACACCAATCTTGGCTAGATATTCGTGTGAACGGTGCATGGGGTTACGAAGTTGTAATGCAGCAACCTTGCCCCATTTACGCTCGTCCATTCTGGCACGAAGTTCAGCAGGAGTAAGATATACACCCTTGAACTTTTCAGGGAAATCGCCTTGAGAAAGAACTTTTACAGAACCAGCAAGGTTAAAGGCTTGTTGATTCATAACCATTTGTACACCGGGGTGATCTTCAAGAGCTACTTCCCAGAACTTTTCAGAGTCAGGACCTTCGCCTTTAAATACAAGCTCACTTTCCCATTTTTTGTCGGCTTCGCTCATTTCGTAGCATTCTTCTACTTTAAGAGTAGCCATAACTTCACCCTTGCGAACCAAAGCAACTTCGTCACCAGCTTTTAAGCCAGCAGCGTCTTCCTTAGAAATATCCAAGGTTACAGGCACAGGCCAGAAAGTACCGTCAGAAAGGGTCATTTTTTCGCAAACACTTTTCCAGTCAGCCTTGTTCATGAATCCATTAAGCGGAGAGAAACCGCCAATACCCATCATAATAAGGTCGCCTTTTGCGCGCGAGGAAATTTCAATTTGCTTCAAACCAGCGGCTTTGCTCTTTTCAGCTTCAAGAGCAGCACCTTCAAGTAAGCAACATACAAGACCCTTACCGCCATGTGGTGGAACCAATCTG
>CAYJKC010000045.1:0-16426 GCA_964370675.1 uncultured Desulfovibrionaceae bacterium | reverse complement strand
GGTCTGTGACCCCAAGTAATAACCTTTTATTCAAAAACCGTACCACCATAAGACCCTTGCGGGGTCCAAGCGGTAATTGACTCTCAAGACGTAGTCCATCACGTGGAAATGCACCAGGCTTTGGCAAAAAATTGAATCGCCCATAACGACGCACAAGCCACACCACACCCCAAAGTATAGCAAGTAAGATTAAAAGCGTACCAATGGCTTGAAAATAGCTACCCCAAGTAAATGCATTTTCCATAGGTAGGGGCGCAGTGGCAGCCTGACTTGCCACTTGCTCAGCAGCTTGCTCCATAGCTTCAGCTACTCCTTGGCTTGCCTGATTGGCTTGCTCTGCAGCTTGACCAGCTACTGCTTCTGTTACCTGCTCTGTTGCTTTTTCTGTTACATTGCCAGCAACTTGATCGGAAGTCTGCTTCGTAGCATACTCTGTGGATTTTTCCATAGCTTGCTGAGTAGCATTTTCTGGCATAGTTTTATTTTGCATATCTGTTACTTTATTAGCCATATCAACACTCTCTATTGATGTGGCAGAAGTATCTGTTTTATGCATAGTATCAGCACCAGCGTCAGATATAGTACCTGCTGGTTGGGCTTGAGTTGACTTTTGTTCCAAGGATTTAGCCAAGTTGTTTTACCCTTTCCATGGGGCTAATAATATCTGTTAAGCGTACCCCAAATTTTTCGTTAATAACAACTGCCTCTCCACGTGCCACTAGCTTGCCATTTACAAATACTTCTAAAGGTTCACCGGCAAGCTTATTTAACTCCACAACAGAACCTTGGCCCAATTGCAATAATTCATTAATAAGCAAGCGTGTACGCCCAAGTTCTGCTGATACATCTAGCGGAATATCCAAGATAAAATCAAGCTCACGCTTAGCACCGTCAGCAGGAGGACGTCTTGCAATATCAGTCATATCCTTAAATTGTGCTTCGGTAGCTTGGGTGCGCAAGGTAGACTTATCCCAACCTTTTTGGGTCTCTTCTTCTTCATCTTCAGCTAATGCTTCAGCCCAACGTGCGGCTAAGTCTTCATCACTTGAGCCACCACCCTCATCAGCGGCGGGTGCTGCATCACCTGACCCTGCGGCAAGAGCTGCCTCCAATAGGTCATCAGCGGCACTTTGCCCATCTTCCTCAGCCTCTAATTGTGCTGCCCATTCAGCGGCCAGGGCATCTTGGTCTTTATCATCGCTCATAATATATCCTCGGCTTACAATTTAAAAAGCCTATGGCGTTACACCATTTTCCACTATAAAATCAGTGAAATAAACTCGCACCACATATGACCCACCAAGTATTTGATTTAACCTTGCTGCCACTTCGGCTTTAAGTAAAATCTTACCCTCAGCAGAAGAAATATCAGCATAGGTTTTACCTGCTAACAGTATAATAACCGCATCGCGAATTTTAGGGCTTTGCGATTTAATTAAAGCCGACACATCACGGTTAACTTCTACTTCCATACCAAGGCGCAAATACCTTTTGCCAGTGGGGTCAGAAAGATTTACCACAAAAGGTGGTAATGGTAACACTACACCTGTAGAGCGAGGCAAATCTGATTGACGCTCAATACGGGGAGTATCTTCTCCTTCTTTAACTGCTTCTCCATCTTTAGCCGGAGCTTGTGCTGGTTCAACACCTTCTTCTGTAACAGTGCCATCTTCTGCAGCTTCTACAGGAGCACGCATAAAGAACCACCAATAAGCCCCACCACCGCCGGCAGCAAGTATAATCAATAATATCAAAAATATAATCAAAAACTTTTTTACTTTTGATTTTTTTGGAGCTTCAGCACCTTCAGGTAAAGCTTCCTTATCTGCCATACAACTCTCCTTTCAAAAACCTGACTGCATATGGCCGTGCTATATAATTATGCACAAATCATACCAATAATACAAGAAAAAAATGTTCTTTGAACAAACAAAACAATAATATGGAATTTTATGTTAAAATAACCTTCTTACAATCATATAATCTGAACAAAAAAAAGCAAGAAATTAATTTTTTCCCCTAAGCCCAAATATATCTGTTCCTACGCGCATCAAGGTTGAACCTGCCCAGACAGCCGCCTCTAAATCTCCTGACATGCCCATGGAAAGATGTGGTAAATTTAACCCTAGCTCTTGGTTCAAATCATTTCTAAGTCTACGCAAAAGCTCAAAATGAGGTCGTGCCTCCATGCCTGCATCAAACACTGGCGGCAAACACATAAGCCCCTGCAAATGCAAATGCTCACAGCTAACAACCTTTTCGGCAAGTTTTGATAAATCTTTTATAGCTACGCCAGATTTTGTGCCTCAGCGCCCACATTAACTTGAATTAGCACTGCTTGGCGCAAGCCAAGACGCTCAGCATGTTGATTTAATAGAAGGGCAAGCTTTTCTGAATCCAACGTATGAATTAAGCCAAAACGCCCCACCACATCTTTGGCTTTACGACTTTGAATATGACCTGTAAAATGCCAATTAAGTTTAGTTTTTAAGGACTTTGCCAATGCATCTTGCTTAATCAAGGCTTCTTGCACATAGTTTTCGCCAAAGTCGCATTGACCGGCTGCGGCTACTTGTGCCATGTCTTCAACGCTTTGCAATTTAGATATGGCTACAAGGGTTATTTCATCTGTTCTGCCAGCATCTTGCATGGCATTTTTTATGCGCTCTTGCACCATGGCAAGACCAAGATGCTTACCATCTTGAACCATAGCTACCCCTGCATCATCCCAAGGTTGCGTAAAAAACTAACATCTTCAGTCCAATTTTCCCGCACCTTAACCCAAAGCTCAAGATGCACCTTACCTTCTAATAATTCAATAATATCTTTTCTTGCTTCACTACCAATAACCTTTATGGCAGAACCTGCTCGTCCGATGACTATAGCCTTATGTGAAGATCTAGCCACATATATAACAGCATGAATAATAGTTTGCCCGCGTTCTTCATCTTCTTCCCATTGCTCAATATCTACTGCTACAGAATATGGTACTTCTTGCTTAAGATGCAAAAAAAGCTTTTCGCGCACAATTTCAGATACCATGAAGCGCAATGGAGCAGTGGAGAGCTGATCTGCAGGATACACCGCGGGGGCATTTGGTAAATGCCTATAGAGAAGTTTTTTAAATGCATCTAAACCATCTCGGCGTAAAGCTGAGGCTGGAAAAATTTCTGCCTTAGGAAAAATTTCACTCAAGCGAGTTAAGAGGGGTAACATCTTACTTTTATCACTAAATAAATCTATTTTATTAACCAAAATACAAACTGGTCTTTCTTCTGCGGCCAAGGCCTCACCTAAGGTTGCAAGGTCAGAAGTTAAAAAGTCTGGTTTACGAATATATAAATCGCCATCTAAAATTAAGACAATCATTTCTGCCTGCGCCATACTTTGCCAAGCCGATTGCAACATGGTCTTACTTAGCCGACCGCGCACTTGGGCCATGCCGGGTGTGTCCATAAAGATAATTTGACCACTATCTTCGGTTAAAATACCTACAATTTGATTGCGGGTAGTTTGTGGACGAGGAGTAACAATACTTACTTTTTGACCAAGTAAAGAGTTTAATAAAGTAGACTTACCAGCATTAGGAGGACCCATTAAGGCCACCCAACCGCATTTATGGGCTAGGCTTTGCTTATCTGTCATAAAAATCCTTGTATATTGTTATGGCAATTATTGCCTTTAAAAAACTAAATATTTACTGACACACTACGTTTTTTAATCAGCATATACACCACAAAAACACCTATAAGTTTGCTAAGCATCATAACAACAAAACTTGTAGGCGTTGCCATGCTAATTAAAGTTAAGAATACCAGAGTATCAAGAGGCACTCCTATGAGGCTGGAATATAAAATACGCTCAGCAAAAGGCTTGCCTGTAAAAGTAAAGACTGCCCAATCTGCCAATTCGCCAAGAGCAAAAGCAACGGCTGAGGCTAATGCCAAGGTGGGTGATGCAAAATACCAGCTTAACAAGCACCCCACAAGCATTGCCCAAAGAATATGATGCCCTACGCGCTTTTGAGCGTAGTCGCGAACCACAAAAATAAAACCCACGACCAATGACATAGGAGTCCATACATCACCGCTAGGTAATTCCACCGGCGGCACATATGCAAAACCAACATTAACAGCTAAAATAAGTAAAATATAAATAATTATATGCAACATGCCAAGCACCATATGCACCTTCTTGCTTTGTGTCAAATTTTAAGCCACTTTAAAGCTTGGTAGGCTGTTTAAAATATAGTGTTAAATTTGACTTTTCTTGCTTTGTATTAGCCATTTCTAAAACTCCACCTTGGCTACGCTTCTTTTTGCAATAAATCATGCAACTTGCGAAATAAGGTCCGTTTGGCTGCGGTGGAGTTTTCTTTTTTAGCTTGTTCAACAAGTTTTAATATTTCTAAGCGCTCGACCTTTGACCATGACTGCAATAAATTTTCTTGCTCTGGCTTATTGGCACTAAGTAAGGCTTCACGCAATCTTTCAGCATGATGAAAATGTGCTGTTGCTTCATTATGTCCTTGGCGCAAATTATCTAAAGCCACACGCAACTCATCTACAGAGCACTCTCGCATAAGCTTGCCAATATATTGCATTTGTCTGCGTCGCCCTTCTCTATCACTTATGCGCGCCATAAGCTCCAAAGCTTCAAGCAACTCTGCATCAATGGGTAATTGCTTAACTTTAGCTAGGGGCAATGCTACTAATTCTTCACCCATTTTTTGTAAAGCCGTACTATCGCGCTTTTTTTGTGAGCGGCTAGGACGCTCCTGCTCCCATTGATCATCTTCTTTTGCATATTGGTAGCGATTTTTTTTTGCCATATTTAACTCTATTTTATAAATTTAGTTACTTAAATATAATTACAAATTATTTCACCATAGCACAATCAGAAGTATCACCCAATAACTTAGCAAGTGCATGTGGCAAAGCTGGCAGTAATGCTTGCAAATTCTCTTGTACTGCTTTCTTGCTACCTGGGAAATTTATACATAAACATTGCCCAACGGTACCTGCCACAGCCCTTGAAATACTGGCGTGAGGTGTTTTGTTAAGGCTTGTTTGCATCATTAATTGCTCAAATCCTTGCAGGCGTTTTTCAAGCACTTTTAATGTTGCCTCAACGCTTACATCACGCGGACCAAGTCCTGTCCCACCAGTAGTACATATAATATCATAGCCTTGCCCAAGGCTTAATTCTAAAAGCAAATTACGCAAAACTGGCTCTTCATCAGGCAATAAAAAACCTTGCTCATGACATAAGGGTAATGTTTGCCCAAGTATTTCTCCAATGGCAGGACCACTAGTATCTTCCCTTTGTCCCACAAAGCCTTTATCTGATAAAGTTATCCATGCAAGGGCATAACCATGGCGCACAATATCAAGCTCCACCTTAACTGCATCAAGTGTAACCAATGCTTCTAACATTAAGCAATTTTGCGCATGAACTTTATCTTGGCTAGGAAGCAATGCACGACCTACAACTTTAAAAATATCCTGACCTTGAACAGTAAGCCTTGTACCTACATTTAATGTAGGCAAAGGCAATACAGAACTTATATGCCCCGACATGCCCATAAGCACAGTATTACTAAGAGGAAGTATATCCCCTTTTTCACATTTTTGAACTTGTATTTGCATAATTTGCTCCATGGACTTATGCCCTAATGCTAGACTTTAAAATTTCTTTCATGGGTAAGTTTATTTCTTTTTTTATGTTTTTACAATAAGACAAACAGCCATTATATATATTGGTGCAGGAGATTCTAATTAATAACTATGACCAAGAAAATTTTGTTTTTATGCTTATGCAAAAAATTGCAAATCTGAATCACGTGTATCTTGGTGTATTATTTCATTTTTACACATTGAAATGAGCATATATTTTACCCTCACAAAAAGCATTGCCAGCATGCATAATTAACATTACATATAAAGCAGAGCTCATTCATTATATATTTAATTATATAAAGTTAAAAATAAAGGAAAAAATATGACCTATACCAAGAGCCAAGACTCTGTGAACCATTTGCAAACGCTAGGCACTGGCAAAATGCCAGATGTACAAGGAGCACCAGGTCTTGCCCATTTAGAGGCCTTCCCCAACTGTTATGCAGACCGTAACTATGTAATTAGTATTAGCTACCCTGAGTTTACATCGCTTTGCCCTGTTACTGGTCAACCAGATTTTGGTACAATAGTAGTGGAATACATTCCGCATGAAAAATGTGTAGAGTCAAAAAGTTTTAAACTTTACATGTTTGCATACCGTAATCATCAATCATTTATGGAAACCATTACCAACACTATTCTTGACCATATGTGGGAACTTTTAGAACCACGTTGGTGCTATGTAAAAGGGCTTTTTGTACCACGCGGTGGCACTTTAATTCATGTATTTGCTGAGCGTTTTAAAGACCTTTCTCATAAAGAAGACCAACAGCTACGCCAAAGTGTGCAGAGCTGGAAATCAGATTTAAGAGCATTAAAGTAAATATTTTTATGGCAAAACATATTCAATAGACATCAAAACAAATCTATTATAAATTATTATCAATGGTTTTTATAAATTAAAACTACAAACCTTAACTTATGGAGAAAATTATGACTTTATCACTTAAAAAGATACTCAGTATGGCACTTTTAGTAGCCTTCATTGTTAGCGGTGGTGCATTCATGGCTGAAGCTAAGCAAGGTGGATTTTCTGGCCCATCAGCCAAGGGTTATGGTGGATTTTCTGGTCCTGGTCCTCAAGTAATAGTTATTAAAGAGGCCGCAAAACAACCAGATGACACTTGGGTAACCCTTAAGGGTTATATAGTTGAACATGTGGGTGATGATAAGTATACTTTCAAAGATCCTAGCGGCACTGGTCAAGTGGAAATTGAACGCAAAGCTTGGCATGGTCAAAATGTTAGCCCTAATGATCTAGTGGAGATGCTTACTAAGGTTGATAAAGATTGGGGTCATGTGGAACTTGAAGTAAAGCAAATACGCAAAGTTCAATAATTCAAAAATTAACAATAAAGAAGGACAGTGCTATTTTACAACACTGTCCTTTTTATTTTTTAAATTTTTTCTTTTAGTGTGTGCTGGCCAAACTAACAATTATAATAGTTTTTATACCAAGCCACAAACTTAGCTAAACCCTCATCCAAATCTGTGCTAGGTGAAAAACCAGTATGACGCATGAGTGACTCTACATCTGCATGAGTAGACTCCACATCGCCGGGTTGCATAGGCAGATATTCTTTAATGGCTTCCTTACCAAGATGCTTTTCAAGTAAAGCAATAAAATCTTTTAAAGCTACAGTATTATTATTGCCAATATTATAAATGCGCCATGGAGCACTACTAGAAGAAGGATCAGGATTTAGTGCATCCCAAGCATCATTAGCATAAGCAGGACGAATCAAAGTTTGTACTACACCTTCTACAATATCATCAATATAGGTAAAATCACGATGCATATTACCGTTATTGAAAACTTTAATAGGTTTATTTTGCATAATGGCAGTAGTAAATAAATGCAAAGCCATATCAGGTCTACCCCAAGGACCATATACAGTGAAAAAGCGCAAACCAGTGCAAGGTAAGCCATAAAGATGGCTATAAGTATGTGCCATAAGTTCATTAGACTTTTTAGAGGCAGCATAAAGACTTACGGGGTGGTCTACATTATGGTGCACAGAATAAGGGCGGTTAGCATTTAAGCCATAAACTGAACTCGATGATGCAAACACAAAATGTTCTAACTCGTTATGACGGCATGCTTCTAATAAATTGGCAAAGCCTACTAAGTTAGATTGCACATAGGCAAGAGGGTTTTCTAAGCTGTAGCGCACCCCAGCTTGGGCTGCTAAATTCATGGCATGGGTAAACTTTTCTGCCTTAAATAAATCCATCACAAAGGCATGGTCAGCGATATCACCAAGCACAAATTTAAACTTTGGCATGGGTTCAAGTTCAGTCAAACGATCTTTTTTCAACTTTACATCATAATAATCATTTAAATTATCAAGACCAACAACGCTATGACCAAGTTGCAAAAGCCTCATACACAGTTGATGCCCAATAAAGCCTGCTGCTCCGGTAACTAAAACATGCATAACAAAACCCTTTTTCCCTCAAAAAAACAATTATAAAAACAATGCATTGGCAAAATTTTATATTTTCATTACAATTCCCCTTGCCTATACGCCTACAAGTGCATATCTATAGGCAAGCATAGCTCGTACTTAATGCCAATAAATAAAAATATATAAAGACACCATATGTTGCAAGAAAAAAAATCCAAAGACCATGAATCTATGCAAGATGATGCTCAAAATGGCGCAGAGCAAAGCTCTAGCCAAGACCAGCAACAAAAGCATGATTTCTGGCATGACAAGCAATATAATGATATTGTTTTTTACTTAGTTACTGCTATTTTAATATTAGAGTTAGTGGTAGCTGGTGTTGCCTTTTTCTATGGCATTATTCATGCCACACCAGACCCCAATGGCGGACCACCGCGCTTCCAATTTCCTTGGCTAGCCTATGCTTTAGCGGCAGTTTTAGTGCCTGCAGCACTCTTGCTCATTTTACACTTTTTTGGCTTTGATGTTTTTCGCACCGCTAAATTTACACAAAAAGACGATGCAGCTTGGCAAGAACAGCTGCCCACGCGCCTGCGCAATGCTTATATTATTGTTAAAAATGCACCTACTGTGGTCTTACTTGTAGGAGTTTTACTGCTTGGTGCTGGTTTAGTTTATGTAGACGGGGCATTAAATGCACTCTTTGCCCTTAGCAGTGAGATTACACAATATTTACCTTGGATTATTGGTGGACTTATTGTGATTTGGTGTTTTAGCTATGCAGGACGTATGTGGTTTGCTTATCGTACCAGACGCTTAGAAGAAGAATATGCCTTTAGGAGAGAAATTTTTGAGCGCACCGGTCAAATCATTGTGGATAAAGGTACCATGCATCTACCACCTGCAGAGCAAAATATTCAAGCCATTGAAAGCAAAACCATTGAGGCCTTGCCCTTAAATACTAAAACAGATGATAATGATATTGAGGATGTAGAAATTATCGACGTAAGTACTGAACAAAAATAAATCTTGTATTAATAACTTCTAAGCCACGTGATTCCGATTTGGCTACTTTTGCCCTTGATGTGTGCGGTTCGGTAAAGTTTTTTTAGTGTTGCAGCACCTACGTTTCACTCTCGATTAACGTAAGGTTCGCAAGCTCACCTAACGTTAACGGCTTCGCCGCCCTTTGGGTCGGGTGTATGCTTCGTCGCAGCAAATTACTTAAAAAACCTTCCCCAACCGCACACATTCCCCAAACAAAAAATGATTTTAGTGACTATGTTTTTTAATTTGGAATGACGTGCTTCTAAGCCAGCAATAAGATGCTTGGGCTTAGAAAGTAAAATCACTTAATCCACATAACGCACAATTTCATTAACTTCCATGCGTTTAGTTTCTGGTACATCACCATCAGGATAGCCATAAACTATCAGTGCAGCAACCGTCTCATCCTCAGGTAAATTTGCAACCTTGGATATACCATCATTATCAATCACTCCCATAATACAAGTACCAACACCATAAGCATGCGCTGCTAAACAAAAAGTTTGGCAAGCAATGCCGGCATCAAAAATTTCCCAAGAATTTTCTTGCGCTGTTGCATATTCAGGCTTTGTAAGGTCAAGTTTACCACTTTTCCCCTTAACAAAACTTAATACTAAAACATTTTTTGCCTTTTTCAATGTATTAATATTATATGCAAAACCCTTCACGCCATCATTAATAAGCTGGGAAATTTTTTGAGGGTCAGTAATACACGTATAGCGTGCAATCTGGTAATTAGCCCATGAAGGAGCAAAGCGTGTAGCATCAAAAATTTTATCCATAACCTCACGGCTCACAACCTCGTCTTTATAATGACGAATACTTCTACGTTCTTTTAATAATGCAATTTCCTTTTCCATAATATCTCCATATGTAGTTTACTTACTCAGAACTTTTTGTAAGTTCATAAATATTCCATTCTTTTACAGCATCCTTTGTAGCAGCGGCAAATGCCTCAAGATGTGCTGATTTCATATGTTGTTGCCATAATTCATAGTTTTCCCATGTTTCATACAACAAAAACACATTGGGTTTTTTATTATCATCATGCAAAACATATTCTACACAACCACGTTCAGCGCGTGTGGGAACAAGTAGCTTTACAATTTCAGCACGCACAAAATCACGCTTATCTTCCTTTGCCTCCACAATGGCAACCAATGTTAATGCTTTATTTTCCATAATTGCTCCTGCTTTAAACTATACCTACATTACAAAAAAACTACCACCAATAATAAATACACGTGACACCAATCATGCTAATGGCACGCAAGCCTTGATTGGTTATAATCAATTGTAAAGCTAGGCGTGGGCGAAAAAAACCTGCATATGATGGTAGCTGATGTCTTATGGCGCGCATGGGGGTTGATAAAATATTTCCCACTAAAAGTGCTAATACAATTTCTTTTGACGAAAGCCCCCCGGCATTAAAAATAGACCCTGCTGCAGAAAGAGCTGCGCCAAGTTCTGCTGCCAAATGCAATACTATAATACCCATGGCTTGCGGCTTCAAAAACGATAACCACTGCATATGCTCACTAAGCCATATTTCTGCTGCCTCAAAAAATCCATTTTGATGCAAAATATACATCAATATATAAATGGGCACAGTAAAATAAAGCAAGCGCGGCACGCGTTTTTTAAAACGCTTCAGCGCCTTTGCTAAAACATCCTTAAAGCTTGCCTGTTTATCATCCAACAAACAACTTACACAACCCACAGGAGGTTTTGGCAGTATAAAACGCGCCAATATAATTGTTAACATAGTTCTTGCTGCTGCTGCAAGTAAAGTTAAACCAACGTAAACTACAGCCGGAAAACCAAGCACTGGCCAAGTTAAAAAAAAGATGGTAGGAGTGTGGGTTAAATATGATGGTAAGCTATTAAATAAATTGGAAAGAATAAGCTCACGCTTACTAAGCTCGCCTTTTTCATAGTTTTCTGCCAAAAGACCATTGGCTGCCGCAGGAGAAAAAAAAGCTGTTGAAAAGGAAGCCCCTGCCACATCACGCAAATGAGCAGCATTAGATAATGGTGCTGCAAGACGCGCCAAATGTCTAGTCCAGCGCAAACCTTCTATTAAATTAGCTATTAAAAGACCAATACTCAGACCAAGAAGCAAACGAAACATTGGCCAAATCAATCCATCCCATAGCGAAGCAACATATTCCACAAAAACCTACTAAACAAATCTCAATTTTATAAGCCCAATTCAAGCCCCGCATCAACAGGTAAATTTGGCTTTGCAGCGGCATTTTTTGCTAAAATATCGCAGCGTTCATTTTCTACATGACCTTGATGACCTCTAATCCAGCGTAAAGTAACATGATGTTTTGCTAACAAAACATTTAATTCTTCCCACAAGTCTTGATTTTTAACTGGTTTTTTATCGGCTTTTTTCCAATTATTTTTAACCCAACTTTGCAACCATTTTTTTTGTATGGCATTGCAAACATATTGTGAGTCCGAAAAAACTTCTACCTTGCACTCTTGAGTAAGGGTCCGCAAACCTTCAAGCACTGCCATCATCTCCATACGATTATTGGTAGTTTTAGCAAATCCACCATATAATTCTTTTTCATGCTTAGTGCCCACAAGGCGCACAATGGCAGCCCAGCCACCAGGTCCGGGGTTACCAAGGCAAGAACCATCTGTAAAAATATGTACATGTTTCATGTGCTATACTTTAGTAATAATAGGTATAACAATAGGATCTCTATCCATAATACGCCTAAAGAATCGTCGTAAGGAAGATCTAATGCCATCAGATAATACTTCAATATCATTGGGGTTTGCATCTTCAATCTTATCTAAAACCAGGCACATGGCATCTTCTAAAACATGGCGTAATTGTTGTTCAAAAACAAAACCCTTAGACATAATTTCAGGTCCGTGCAAGACACTACCCGTATCATGATCTAGCACCAAGTTAACAATAACTATGCCTTCTTCACCTAAAATATGACGCTCACGCAAAACAGCATGTCCCACATCACCAACACCCTTACCATCCACCAGTGTGCGATCTGCTGCTATGCGTTCTTCAAGATGTATGCCTTGCGGTAGTAAAGTCAGCGGCTCTCCGGCTTCTAAAATAAATGTACATTGCTCTGGCACATTACATTCTTCGGCTAAACGGCAATGCTTGACTAAATGCCTATATTCTCCATGAATGGGCACAAATAATTGTGGGTGCACCGCTTCTAGCAACTCTTTTAATTCTTCACGATGTGCATGACCAGAAGCATGAATAGCGCGCACATTTTCATAATAAACCTCTGCCCCAAGGCGATACATCTCGTTAATTAGACCAGAAATAGCCCGAGCGTTACCAGGTATCATGCGAGAAGACATGATAATCGTATCACCTTTTTGCACCGAAAGCTGCTTGTGCCCACCCATAACCATGCGTGAAAGGGCAGACAAAGGCTCTCCTTGCGCGCCAGTTACTAAAAGCACAGTTTTACTAGGATCTATATCTGGAACACCATTAAATGCATTATAAAACAGGGGAGGAAGTCGCAAAAAGCCAAGCTCTTTAGCTTTTTCTATGTTATTTGCCAATGATTTACCGCTAATGATAACACTACGCTCGCTTTCGCGTGCAAGGTCAAATACTTCTTGGATACGATGAATATGGCTTGAAAAAAGTGTTATCACAATGCGCCCTTGAGCTGCTGCAAAGGCTTTACGCAAAGAATTCATAACCTCGCGCTCAGAAAGAGAACGCCCATCATGCTCCACATTGGTTGAGTCAGAAAGCAAAAGACGCACCCCACGCTCACCTGCAAACTCTTTAAATAGGCGTATATCTGTACCTGAACCCTCAAGAGGATTGGGGTCTATCTTAAAATCACCAGAATGCAAAACCTTGCCCATGGGGGTTTCAACCGCTAATGCAAAACCTTCTGGTATAGAGTGGCAAACAGGAAAAAATCTAAAAGAAAAATCTCCAAGTTGTAATGGACTTGGTTTATTTTTGCCCCATTCTTCGCCTTCAACAGCAATTAATGTGGCTCTATCTAGCAAGCCTCTTTCACGTAATTTATGTTCTACAAAAGCAAGAGTTAAGCGCGAACCATAAATATTTAGACCTTTTATAAGCGACACAAGCCAGGGTAGTGCACCTATATGATCTTCATGACCATGGGTTAGTACTACCCCAAGCAAACTTTCTCGCATATTAAAAACATGATCAAAACTTGGGATTACAACATCCACTCCAAGGTGCGAATCATCAGGAAACATAAGCCCACAATCCACCATAACAACGCCTTGTGGACCTTCCCAAAGCTGACAGTTAAGCCCGATTTCACCCACTCCACCCAAGGGAGTAATGGTAATAAATTGCTCCTGCATAAAAAATTTTACCGCTACCTTTTAGTTATAACTTATTGAATACGTGTATATAATATTCTTTGCAGCATAGTACATACCAAAAGCATATCTGGCAAGTGTTTCTAGTATAGCCTTAAAAATATATATTATAATTTATAAAAAAATAAAATACTCAATGATGTTTAGACGCGGCATTCTAATTTTAAACTTTTTGTCAGTCATGCGTATTTTTACACGAATATGCTTGCGGTTGGGGTTCTTTATAGCAATTAGCCGGCGATGAGGCGAAGTGCCAAGCCGCGAAAAAAATTTTACCGAACCTTAAACATCGTGGTATAAATTAGTGAAATTATAATGCAGTGCATCCTTAGAATCACACTAAAATTTAATACTTGCCTATATCTTGAAATACGAATATATATATCAAGCTTTCTTGATGAAGACAGATTTATAAAAAACATTAAAACCATATACCATTTTTTTATTAATAAAATGACACAGGTACTATCATATTTTAAAGCTTTAGCCGATGAAACACGTTTGCGTTTACTACACGTGCTCTATCATCACGAACTTTCAGTCAATGAACTCGTGAATATTTTAGGCATGGGGCAGTCTCGTGTTTCAAGGCATTTAAAAATATTATCCGAAGCTGGGCTATTACAATGGCGGCGCGATGGATTGTGGGTATTTTATACTGTGGCTAATTCTGGTCATGGGCAACGTTTTTTAAATAGCATTATGCCACATATTAATGGTGATGGTTCCATGCAATATGATTTAGCTCAAGCTTTGCGTTGTATAGAAGAACGCAACCGTAAAACACGGCAATTTTTTAATGATATTGCAGAAGACTGGGATGAGCTACATCTAGCAATACTTGGAAAATTTGATTTAGCCAGTGCCGTTTGTGAGTCCATGCCAAAGCCTTGCAACTTAGCAGTAGACCTTGGCTGTGGTACAGGAACAGTGCTAGAAAAAATTTTACCCTTGGCCAATGGGGTAGTTGGGGTTGATGGTAGCGCAAGCATGTTAGAAATGGCTAAGCGGCGCTTTGAGCCAAACCTTATTAATGGTAAAAGTTCGCGCGTATCTTTACGTATTGGCGAGCTTGACTACCTACCTTTACGTGATGCAGAAGCTGATTTTGCTTGTATTAACTTTGTTTTACATCATCTATCTACCCCCTTAGATGTATTAACAGAAGTAGCACGAGTGCTTTGTGATAAAGGGCGTCTACTTATAACAGACTTTGACAAGCATGATAATGAAAATATGCGCAATAAATACGGTGATCGCTGGCTTGGATTTACTCCAGAAATGCTCACCAGCCTCTTGCGCGATGCTGGTTTTACCTTGCTTAATATTGAGCGAAAAAGTGTAGAAAACGAGCTGGGCCTTTTATTGGTACTGGCTGAAAAATAATCTAAGGAGAACAATATGAGCCAAGCTCAAGAACTCGACCTTTCCCTTAATTACAAAGTAGCTGACATAAGCTTAGCTGACTTTGGCAAAAAAGAAATGCAACTTTCTGAACGTGAAATGCCAGGTCTTATGCAGTGCATAGCCAAGTATGGCGCGCAAAAACCATTAAAAGGACTTAAAGTTACCGGTTCTTTGCATATGACCATACAAACAGCCCTTCTCATACAAACTCTTTATGAGCTTGGTGCTGATATTCGCTGGGCTTCTTGTAATATTTTCTCTACCCAAGACCATGCCGCTGCAGCCATTGCTGAGCTTGGTTATGCCAAGGTATTTGCATGGAAGGGTGAAACCCTTGAAGAATACTGGTGGTGCACTGAAATGGCCCTCACATGGCCAGATGGCAGTGGTCCAGATTTAATTGTTGATGATGGTGGTGATGCAACTCTTATGTTACATAAGGGTGTGGAAGTTGAAAATGATCCTTCTCTATTAGATAAAGAATATGATAATAAAGAATTTCAAATTATTATGCAACGCATTGCCCTTGCATATAGCAAGAATAAAACTCACTGGCAGCGCATGACTGCTAATGTTAAGGGTGTTTCTGAAGAAACAACTACAGGCGTACATAGACTCTATCAATTGGCAGAAGAAAATAAACTTCTCTTCCCCGGTATTAATGTAAATGACTCAGTAACCAAGTCTAAATTTGACAACCTCTATGGTTGCCGTGAATCACTAGCAGATGGTATCAAACGTGCCACAGATATTATGGTAGCAGGCAAGGTAGTGCTTGTGGCAGGCTATGGTGATGTGGGTAAGGGTTGTGCTCAATCTATGCGTGGATTTGGCGCGCGTGTATTAGTTACAGAAATTGACCCCATATGTGCTTTGCAAGCTGCCATGGAAGGTTATGAAGTTACCACCATGGAAGAAGCTGTTAAAGAAGCCGATATTTTTGTTACCGCTACTGGTAACTATCATGTCATCACTGGTGCGCATATGGAAGCCATGAAGGACGAAGCAATTATTTGTAACATAGGGCATTTTGATAATGAAATTGAAATGAGCTACTTAGAAAATAATGACCAAGTTAGCTGCCTGAACATTAAACCACAAGTGGATAAGTGGACCCTTAAATCTGGTCGCTCCATAGTAGTTTTAGCTGAAGGTCGTTTAGTAAACCTTGGTTGTGCTACAGGTCATCCAAGTTTTGTTATGTCCAATAGCTTTACCAACCAAGTTTTAGCACAAATTCGCCTAGCTACTGATGACACCTTAGAAAAGAAAGTTTATACCCTACCCAAGGACTTAGACGAAGAAGTAGCAAGACTTCACCTTGAACGCGTTGGCGCAAAACTTACTACGCTTACTAAGGAACAAGCTGATTATATTGGTGTTAAGGTAGAAGGTCCCTACAAAGCAGAGCATTATAGATATTAATTAAAAATACCAACTGGTAAAAACTTTTAATGCCTCAAATATCACTCTGTGATATTTGAGGCATGATTAATAACAAACTCTAGG
>CAYJKC010000044.1:0-16609 GCA_964370675.1 uncultured Desulfovibrionaceae bacterium | reverse complement strand
CCATGGTGGTAATTTATTGTTTAGGTTAGAATTCTAAAATTATTAATTAATTAATTAATAGTAAAGCCCCAAGTGTTCATTAACACTTGGGGCGGTCAGACTGATGACAAACCCCCTTGCAGGTGTTTGTGCCGCCTAAGGCAGACAAGCTGCCTTGGCAGTAAGGCACGAAAATCATTCGTTTAACGGCGCAAGTGAATTGCGCCTACTCTTGATTTATCAGACTGATGACAAACCCCCTTTCGGGTGTTTGTGCCGCCTAAGGCAGACAAGCTGCCTTGGCAGTAAAGCACGAAAATCAATCGCTTAACGGCGAAGCAAAGCTCCGCCTACTCTTGATTTATCGGTCGTACTGACTTTGTCAGCACTCTAAAAGCCCCAAGTGTTCATTAACACTTGGGGCTTTTAATACTGGTTATTAGAAGCACGCCTACTGCAATATTTCAAATTTTTTAACACAATTTTGACATTGCCTAATAGGATTTTGACTAGCATGAGATTTACGAAAAGCTACAAAATCTTCCTTTTGCCAAATCTGCATAGAATGCTCTAAATTTATATTACCAAAGCTTATTTTAAATGCTTCTTTATCAGGAACATTTAAATAAATACACGGCGCTACATTGCCATCCGCATCAATATATAAGCTTTTTTGTATATTTTCACGGCAATGCAAGCTAGGGTTTAGGCTTGGTAGTGCATAATAAATTTTTCGCCCCTGCTTGCTTGCTTGCAATGCAGCCTTTGCAAGTAAATTTTGTGCCTTGGCAATGAGCGTAAAATCATTGGGATTTATAGCAAGATTAGCTTGACTGTCATCGGCTAAATAGTCAAGAGTGCTAACAATGGTTGCATGAATGTCTAATTCATCCATCAATTGTGGTAGTTTTTTAATAGCTTCTAGGCGATCTGCCAGCAATATATAGGCTAAATGAATTTCAAGGTGCACGGCATATTGCGCTTTACGCATGCTTTGTAGCATCTTAATATTTTGATATACTTTATCAAAACTTGCTCCTGCGCGCGGGCTATTACTTTGTTCATCAGTACCAGCCAAGGAAAAAGCCAATACATCCATACCGCTTTGAAAAATTTTGTGAGCTAAACCTTCAGTTAGATGCAAGCCACAAGAAGTGGATGACACAAGGCATCCAGCCTTACGGGCTAGGGCTACAAAATCAAAAAAGTGGGGATGCAACAATGGTTCTCCCCAACCTTGCAAATGTATACGATTAGCATTTTTTAACAAAGGCCACGTATTAGCAAAAGTATGGGCTTGCATGTGTCTTGAATGCCATTGCTCAGCCTTAGTTGTGTGCGGGCAATAGCTACATTTTGCAGTGCAGCAAGATGTTACTTCTATTTGCAAGCAGTCAAAATCTCGTACTTTAGGGCGCAGCAAATCTTTAATAAGTGCAAAAACATTAGCTTCACGCAGAGCTGGATGTTCTAAGGGCTTAGCATAGTTTGCAGATATGGGAAAAATTGTCTTATCCATAAAACCCCTTTAATCAAGAAAGCGCGAAAACCATGATTTCTTTTGCTTTTTGATCTGCCATTTAGTTTGCACAAAATCTAAACTTGGTTTAGCTCCCCATTTCTGTTTGAAAAACCTAATGCCACTATTAATGCCAAGTCCGAGATTACATTGACTATACCCATGTTCGCTGGCAGCATTAAGTAAGGCAAAAAGCACTGCGTCGGCAACACCAGGACTTGCATGAGCATGTCTAAATGCAAACATATAAAAAGCTGTACTAAAAGAAGAAAAATCTCCTAAAGCAAAAGCCAGCAGTTCATTATTAGCCTTGGTATAGGCGGAAAAAATTTGCACTTCTGGCACTGTCATAACATATGTGCTAAGGCGTTGAAATATAGAACAAGTGGCTGGGGTTAAATCTTGCCTTTTTATGTAGGTAAGCATCATTTCTTGATGTGCCCCACTCCAAGCACCTTGACCTTGAGAGGTGGTTATGTACACCTCTTGCTGCGCGCGTGCCAGCATATTTCTAGTTTTAACACTTAATTTTGGAACTGGTAAAGGCACAATCCAATAAGAATCTGTTCCGTAATCATCATCAAAACCATTACTAATATTACTACTTAAGGCATAATCTGGTGCCATAAGGGGACGTATGGGAGCAAGAACACTTATATCTGTAATATCATTTCTGGCACAAATTTGTTCAATGGTGGCATCAAGATTAGTGGTGTCGTGGGGGTTTTGCAATGAATAACCAACTAAAATAATATGACTATCCTGTTTATGAATAATATAATCACCTATAAGCTCACTTTGTGCACCAGATACTGCTAAAACATAGGGTAAGAGTTGGTCTGGAGTAATGGCTTGAGCATTAATATATTGCAAAGCTTGATTAATGTTCATGCGCTTGTATCTCCAAAGAACTTAGCATGCAATTTATGCTTAAGGGTTGGGTATACTTTATTTAATGTAAATCCATCTTCAACCAACATATGGCGCAAATTAAGCATATGCGCTGTACCCACAAAAACCACACAGCCACCTTGCTCCATAAATGGGCGCATTCTTTGTCTAAAACGCTCATCACGCATGCTAATAATGGTTTTTGTGCGCGTGGGAAATTCGGCGCTGGTTCCCATAAGGCGCATGAGATCGCCTGCTAAATATGCTTTAACATTTTTCTTTATCATACTTGGCCATTTTTCACAGTTTTGAAAATAGCGCACAACCCTTTCTGGCGGAACAGAATTTAACGATGCTAGTTGTTCTTCTAAACTTTCCATAGCCACAACAGTTTTACCCATTTGATGCGCAAGGTTCCAAGCTTCAAGGTCCACCGACTGCCCCCAACCTTGACGCTCTAAAAAACCTGTCCACATAGTAAACAGAGCTGTCCAAGGGCGGGTATTTTTTAAATACCACTCCACATCAATTTTGCGCTTGGCCTCCATATTTAATATGCGCGGCAAAAAACCCTCCGCACCACGCACCATGCGGCTTAGCTTTTGTATTTCTTCATGCGTTAGGCGATTAAATAAGGGTTGCTGCTCTGCATTAAGCTCACGCCCCTTGCCTTCTACAATTTTTAGGCTTTCATTATCAAGCGGACCTTCAAAAATAACTGTGTGAGCATGGCTAAAAAGTTCGCTAAAGGATCTTTCAAATGAATAACAAAAAAAATGCGCTGAACCGCCAATCCATGATTTGCGACCATTTTTTTGTACTTCCCAGAGCATGGCATAAGGGCGTTGCTCCGGTAATGTTGCCCATATTTCGCGCTTTGATAAACCCACCAATGAGGCCATATTGTCTTGCGATTTGCCAACAACGGCCTTAAGAATTGTTGTTGCATGTTCTTGCAAGCTATGTTGGGATTTTTCCTGCCATGAAGCCATAACAAAGGGCAAGGTTTTAACCCCACCCCACTTTCTCTTAAAGCGGCTTATACCGTCATTAACACCAAGACCTAAATGTATATATTCCTTATGTCTTTCTTTTGAAATTTTAATCATATGCGCAAACAGTAAGTCTGCAGCATGGGGCACGTAGTGAGTTTTGGAATGCGCACCCAATATATATGAACAAAAACTTTTAGGAGCAAAATCAAGCAAGAGTGATGCCACCAAGTGATTTTCATTATTCCACGCATTGAGCAAATATAAATTTTCAATATTTTTTGAAATAACCTGAGCTGTGCTTGCAAAAAGGCTTCGTACTTTATTATTTAGGGCAACGCGCGACATAAATTCAGTCCAAAGTCTACGATGCTCTGGAGTAAAAACATTGCTCATTTCCACACGTAGTTTGCTTTCTGCTTTAGCTATTGGATTTTTAAGCCTTGATGGAATACTAGCTGTACTTGGCAAAGTATAAAAGCCATCACGCTCATCAATAATAGCATTAAGGCTAGGTGGTATATCTGGTGCCACCAAAAAACAAGCACTAGCCTTAGTTTTTTGTATGGCTTCTGCTTTAGCCAGCAAAAAGTTTTCGTGGTTATAACTGCCCTTTAGAGGATAACCCACCATAGTTAACCAGTCGTCAGCACTAAAGCATAAATAGTTATTTATAACCCATGCTTTACCACCAGATACAGCCTGCATAAAATTTACAGAATGTTCTGGTACTGTAGCTAGTTCAAGAATTTTTTTATGATCCATTTTATATCAAATTGTTATATTTTAGGTACATTAAATAACACTCAAAGCCAAGTAAAAGCTTTTCGCAGCTTGTTATTATTCATAACTATACTTTTCTTGCATAAAAACAAGCAATTGGCAAGCCTTCCTTTTTACAAAATATTAGTTTATATTTAGCTATCAAGAATAAAATTATTAATTAATATATAAGGATAATATGAAAAAATTTATTTTAATGCTATTTATAGTGATATTTAGCGGCGCTTGCTCTGAACAAGGTCCACAAAAAACATTAGATAATATGGCAAAAGCACTAGAAGCTAAAGAACCAAAGCAATTCTTAAATCAAATAGATATGCCACGCTTTGCTGCCGCTCAAATAAGTAACATGACCAAAACCAGCGAACCTCTAAGAGCCTTAGACTCAGTTGGGCGCATGCTAGGACTTGGTGGTATGGAGCATTTAATTGGCGCTGTTGGAGATATGCAAGGCAGAGAAGAAGAGCGTTTTACTCATGAAATTAGCTCTGGTAAATTGGTGCAAATGTGTGCTAAATCCCAAAATCCAGATTGCCCTTGGGTTCCAGAGTCTTTACGTGAAGCTAAAATCGTTGACATTTCAGAAGGTATAGCTGTGGCACAAATAACCACACCCGCCAACATTAGCTCATGGCTTGCTCTCACAAAAATTGGAGATGCATGGAAGGTGGTTGGTCAATCTCCATTAAAAGATGATGCCATAAACTTTGCTCAAGGTAAAAAGCGCAACATCAAACCAGCTTTAGATAAAGATGCACCAGCACCACCGCCTGCACCTTCGCCAACAAAAAGTAACCCAGAACAGCCAGAAGAACCAGTAAGATTTTAAGTTATATGCGCAAAATTTTTAATAATTGCTGCAAAATATTTCTTGCGTCAGCTTCTCTTCGCAGGCAAATGTTTTTACAAGAGCTTGGTCTTGAATATGAAATTATTTTAGCAAATAAGGCTGAACCAAAGCCCTATGCAGAAGAAGAACCCACCGACTATGCTAAGCGTGCATCCTTATGCAAGGCAAAGCAAGCCCAAAGTGCTTTGCCAAACCATGAGCAACCTTATGTACTTATAGCAGCTGATACTGTGGTTAGCGTACAGGGTAAAATTCTTGGGAAGCCAAAGGATTTGGCAGATGCAGTGACCATGCTAAAACTACTTGCAGGTAAAGAACATGAAGTCATCAGCGCAGTAACTATCATGGCTAAATCATTAAATTATGACTTAAAAACCATATGTTTTTTTGATAGCACAAAAGTGCTTTTTCACACGTGGTCTGATGAGATACTGACAGCTTATGCCAATAGCGGAGAATGTTTTGACAAGGCAGGAGCTTATGCCATACAAGGTCAAGGTGCATTCTTGGTTAAAAGCATTATAGGGTCTTGGAGCACAGTGGTTGGCTTACCAGTGAGTGAGCTTGTGCAAATTCTACTTGAGCAAGGATTTATATCAGCAAGTCAGACTTAGGTAACTTGCTGATATAAACATTATCTCACACTAAAAAACTATATTTACTTGTTCTGCTTCTTGGTTTGTGCGTCGCTCAATGCTACCTATAATCCATGCATCATAGCGCATGGCTTTAATACGATCCATAACTTCATCGGCTTCATTATCACTAACCACAAAAATATAACCAATGCCACAATTAAAAATTTGCAGCATTTCAGGCCAAGAAAGCTTGCCTACTTCTTTAAGCCATGTAAAGACAGGGGGAATATCCCAGGAGCCAAAATTAATACATGCCTCAATCTGAGCTGGTAAGATGCGAGAAATATTATCATAAAACCCACCACCGGTTATATGAATCATGCCGCTAACTTGGCTATGGCGCAAAACATTTTGCACAAGATCAACATATATCTTGGTGGGTGTTAAAAGAACATCTGCTACACTTTGTTCAGTACCGGGGAAAGTATCATCAGATTTTAATCCGCTTTGTTCAAATAGTTTGCGCACTAAAGAATAACCATTAGAATGTATGCCAGAAGAAGCAACACCAATAATTTTATGCCCTATACGAATGGATGAACCATCTACAATGTTAGCATTATCTACAATGCCAACGCAAAAACCAGCTAAATCATATTCACCATCGGCATACATGGAGGGCATTTCTGCTGTTTCCCCGCCAAGTAATGCGCATTTTGCCTCAGCACAACCATCGGCAATGCCTTCAATTACAGCTTGCGCCTTATGCACATCTAAACGTCCTGTGGCAAAATAATCTAAGAAAAACAGCGGCTTTGCACCTTGAACTAATATATCATTAATACTCATGGCAACTAAGTCTATGCCTACTGTATCATGCTTATCAAAAGCAAAAGCAAGCTTTAGCTTGGTGCCCACTCCATCGGTAGAAGAAACAAGCACTGGGTCCTCCATACCAGCTAAATCTGGCCTAAAAAGACCACCAAAACCACCAATATCTGAGAGAACTCCCAAGGTTTGAGTTTTGGCAACAGCCCCTTTGATACGCGAAATTAATTCATTTCCCGCTTCAATATTAACCCCAGCATCGGTATAAGCTTTTGCGCGCCCTGATGACATATTGTAGCTCCTTGTGTAGATATGCAATTGAAAGTATATAGCATCTTCTTTGTAAAGTTCCAAGTGGCTTAAAGGCGCATTTTTTTAAAAATGCCCATATATCTAATTGCAATATGTTGTGATGTATGATAAATATATTATTAACAACGAGGAGTTTTTTGTGCGATTATTATTTATCTTCATTATATTGATATTACCAAGCTTAAGCTATGCAGAAAATTTAGATGAAGATAGACAGACACGAATTTATGGCACAGGTAATTCTTTAACCGGAGGTGGAGTCATCACTTATACTGATCCTCAAACTGGTGATATTGTAACTACCGTGATACCTCCTAGTACTAATGAACAAAACTCCAGCCAAAATAATATACAAAACTTTCCCATCTACGTTTATCCTGAAATTACACCAGGCGGGCGACCAAGAAGGCAATCTGGACAATAGTGTTTTCATTTTTTGAAGATTACTTGATATAACTAAATAATAAATTAACTAACTGACTTACTACATTCAACAACTTAAAATAGTTTGAGTAGGATGAGGACATTTTGTGACAGTTGAAATGTATCGTAAATTAAACAATGACAAGTTAGAATGTCTACTTTGCAGGCATCATTGTATAATGACTGATGGCAAACGTGGACGATGTGGCGTGCGCGTTGCTAAGGGTGGCAAAGTTATTTCTCTAGTATCTAATATTGTGGCCTCAGTGGGGCTTGATCCTATGGAGAAAAAACCACTCTACCACTATCTACCCGGCACAAAAATATATTCCATTGGTACTCCGGGGTGTAATTTTGCTTGTCAATTTTGCCAAAATTATCAAATATCACGCTCCCCAGCCGATCGCGGGGTTGTTGAAGGAAAAAAAACTACAGCAAATATTTTAGTTAATGAAGCCATACGACTTAAAGCGCAAAGCATTGCTTTTACCTATAATGAACCCACTGTTTTTTATGAGCTCATGCTAGACGTTAGCACCAAAGCTTCATTAAATAGCTTAGATTGTGTAATGATTACTAATGGCTATCAAACATTAGAATGTTTATCTATTCTATATAATCGCATTAAGGCCGCCAATATTGATTTAAAATCTATGAGTGATAATTTTTATCGTAATTATTGCTCGGCAAACTTGTCTCATGTGCTAGAAAATATTAAGGTCATGGCAAAAATGGGTTGGTGGGTTGAAATTACTACCTTGTTAATTCCAGGTCTTAACGATAGTGAGGCAGAGCTACGCGATGCCGCACGCTTTATTTGTCAAGAATTAGGTCCACATGTGCCATGGCATATTAGCCGCTTTCATGGCGCTTATCGCATGAGTGATAGACCTACTACCCCCATAGAGCGGCTTGAACTTGCGCGCAGCATTGGCTTTGATGAAGGTTTACACTATGTATATATTGGTAATACTGGTGGTATTGAATCTGCCTCTACCATTTGTCCTGAGTGTAAGGCAGTGTGCATTTCTCGAGAAGGATTTTTTAGCTCCAATAATTTAAAAGACGGGGCATGCCGCAAATGTGGGCGGATTATTGAAGGCGTATGGAAAAAAGCTTAGTTCTTGTTTATACTGGTTGCGGTAAGGGTAAAACCTCAGCTTGTGTTGGGCAAAGTATTCGTGCTCTTGGTCAAGGTTTTAACTTGGCTTTCATACAATTTATGAAACGTAATCAAGAAGCTGGTGAGCAATTAATGCTCGAAAAGCTACTAGGTGAAAATTTTTTTGCCGCTGGTTTAGGCTTTTTTAGAAATGAGGATGATCGTCAAAAACATCGTGATGCAGCAAAAAAAGGTCTAGCATGGGTGCATGAACGCATATCCCATATGGACATGATAATTCTTGACGAAAGTCTTTATGCACTACATGCGGGGCTAATAGAACAACTGGAATTAGAACATATTATAACAAAATCATATGAGTGCAAAACTCATTTGGTATTATCTGGTCGCAATGCACCACAATGGCTTATAGAAAAAGCTCATCTTGTGACCGATATGCAAGAAATAAAACATCCTTGGAAACAAGGAATTAAAGCTAGTAAGGGGATAGAATATTAATGAAAAAGCCCAATATCTACATTGCAGCATCGTTTAAACATAAACATGCAGTACGCCTACTGGGGCGTGAACTTAACAAATTAGGTTTTGACATCTTAGATTGGACTGTGAAAGCAACACCGCCGCCAGGGCTTAATCCTTCTGAACGTCGCGCATGGATGGACACAGACCTAGAAGGTGGTCAAGTTTTTTCATTTTGCCATGATGCTTGTAAAAATGCACATATTCTTATTTATTTTGGTGAATCCGGACAAGACGCCGGCGTTGAAGTAGGTATCGCTTGCGGAGCTAATGTGCCTATATTAGGCATACGCGGTCCGCTGGAAGCTCCAGGGCTTATGCTACACGGTGCCACAGATGTTTGGGTAGATAATATTGAAGATGCTTTGCATATTTTGAACCTTGTGGCAAAAGCGCAAACTAAAGGTGAAGGCGAGCTTAACTCTAAAGATGACTTTTATGTACGTATTTTAAGTGCCAAATTACGCACAGAGAAATAGTATAGCAACTATAATCAAATCTTATTTTATTTTCTAAAAAAATTAGGGGAATACACATAGTATTCCCCTAATTTTTTACCGCTAATATTTTAACAAATACTAACCAACAGCAAAGCCATTAGACTTAAGGGTTTGCCCTTGGCTTGTTATAATTAAGCATTCACGCTGAGGTAAGCTATGCACAAGCTTTAAAGCATTGCGCACTGGCAAAACAGATAAAGCAGTAGCAAGGGCATCTGCTTCCAACGCCGTAGGAGCAGTAACAGTCACAGAAATGGTATGCTGCGGGCTTTGCTTATGTTTTGGATCTATAATATGATGATACTCACGTTTAGCATCATAATACATTTCATAACTACCAGAAGTAGCTATAGCTCCATAAAGATTAAGGTTAGCAACAGCTTGACCATTGCGTGCCGGATTTTCAATAGCCACACGCCATGGGCTTTGATTATTCTTTTGCCCAGCAGCCCGAATATCTCCACCAGCATTAACAAGGTGATTAGTAACACCATATTTTGTTAATAACTCTGAAGCCATATCAGCAACATAGCCTTTAGCAATACCGTCTAAAGTTAGAGCCATACCACTACGCCCAAGGCGCACATGGTCAAGCCCTACAAAAACTTGATTTGCCTGCACAAGACTTTCGACTTCGTCTAAATCTTGCTTATCCAAGTTCATATTTCCCTTAGGGTTTTGAGCTTGCTTATATAAACCTAACAAAGGTGCAACAGTCATATCAAAAGCACCATCAGTTAGATGATGTATACGTTTGGCACGCCCAAGCACGCTAATTAGACTTTGGGGTGCATCATAAAGTCTACCACTTGCATTTAATGTGGCAAGTGGTGCTGAACTATTATGACGGGTTAACTCAGCCTCAAGTCTTCTTACTTCATCAAAAGCACGCCCCATGGCTTCTTCAGCAAGGCTTTGGCTTTCATGGCAAGCAGTTATGCTCACAAAAGTACCAAGCAATACTTGAGTTTGAGTATAGGCATGTAAACTTGGCGTAGAAGCAAGTAAGTTAAGTGGGTTATGTAATAATATGGCAGAGCTCGCCAAGGTTGCTCCAGCACCTTTAAGCATGGAGCGGCGATCAAAGCGTTTCATTTTATTAATTGACATATAAAGCTCCTTATGAGGCCTGTGCACCGCTCTCAGCGGCCTTTTCTTCAACTGCAGGAGTAGGGTTTTCAGCTTGCTTAGCTTTTTCTTCTTCTTTTAGCTTAGCAATTTGTACCTCTGTACTAAGAGCAGAGCAAAGTATGCGTAAAATATTACGCGGGCATCCGCTAACGCATGCTTCACTACAATCTGGTCCAAAACTTAGGCATTTTTGCTGATCAACTTCAATACGACCATCCACGTTAGCAATGGCTTTTGCAGGGCAAGCTTTAACGCATTTACCGCAGTTAATACAACCTGCTTCACAAACATCCATAACAGCGCGCATTTTATCTTGAGTAGCACAAAAAACTGCCACACGAGCTCTTGATGGAATAAGCTCAAGCGAGCTTCTTGGGCATGACTTAACACAAATCCCACAACCAGTGCATTTATTTGGATTAATTGTCACAAGCCCATCTTCTAAAAACATGGCATCAAAGGGGCAAGCCTCAACACAATCACCAAAACCTAGGCAAGACCATGAGCATTCATTAGAACCACCCATAAGCAATGTTGCTGCAGCACAAGATGGCATACCTTGGTATGAATAACGTGCCTTAACCTTACCGGCCAGTTTATCACAGCGCCTAAAAGAAAGCATAGGATCAGCCGCACCAACGGCCTTTCCTGTAAGCTCACCAACAGCAACGCTAGTTTCAGCACTACCAGCCACACAAAGAGAAGCTGGCACATTAGTCTCATTTACAACAGCAATGGCATAACCTTCACAACCAGCATAGCCACAACCACCGCAGTTAGCACCAGGTAACACATCAAGCACAGCCTCAACTCTTGGATCTTCTTCCACATAAAATACGCGTGAAGCCACTGCCAAAACTGCCGCAGCCACAAATCCAAGCCCAAGGAGAGTAAGAACGGACGATAAAACCATAACAGACCTCCTAACTGGTCATGCCCTTAAAGGCCATAAATGCTAAGGACATAAGTCCTGCCATAATAAGAGCAATGGGGGTTCCCATCATTGCCTTAGGCACACGACAAGTATCAAGACGCTCACGTATACCAGCCATGAGAATAAGTGCCAACATAAAACCTGCGCTGGCTGCTATGGCATAAAGAATTGATGTCATAAAATCAAATTCTTCACGCTGCACTAAAATAGCCACACCCATAACAGCACAGTTAGTGGTAATCAGTGGCAAGAATATGCCAAGAGCTGCATATAGTGGTGGAATCATTTTTCTTAAAAACATTTCTACAAATTGCACCAGTGATGCAATAACAAGAATAAATACAATAGTTTGCAAATAACCCAAGTCAAATGGTGTTAATACATATTTTTGCATAAACCAAGTACAAGCTGTTGCCATGATAGTTACAAAGACAACTGCTCCACCCATACCAATGGCAACGCCGCGCTCCTTAGAACAACCAAGATATGGGCAGTTACCCAAGTATTGAGCAAGTACAATGTTATTTACAAATATAGCTGAGATAAAGAGCTGAAAAATATCCATGTCTCACTCCTTACTTACTTATAGTACAAGCGCGACAAGCGGCACAACCAGGTGTTGCATTAGGTACATCACCAAGGCCTTTACGCTTTGCTTGCCAACGGTTTAGGGCATTCATAGCACATAAAATTGCTCCAAGACCAATAAATGCACCAGGGGCTTCAATCATTACAGTAAATGGAGAAAACCCTTCCCACATTACATAATGTCCAAAAAGAGTTCCTGCTCCTAAAAGTTCACGTAAACCACCTAAAAAGGTTAGAGAAGCAGTAAAACCAATGCCCATACCTAAACCATCAGCAATGGCTAAGGGCACAGTATTCTTCGCCGCAAAGGCTTCCGCACGACCAAGAATAATACAGTTTACAACGATAAGTGGAACAAATATTCCAAGCTGTTGATATAATGGGTAAGCATAAGCTTGCATTAACAATTCAACCGACACCACAAGAGATGCAGAAATAGCAATAAAACAAGCAATACGTACTTTTTTAGGTATAATACCACGTACTAACGAAATTAGTAAGTTGGAAAGGGTAAGCACAAAAATAACCGCTGCCCCCATGCCAAGACCATTGC
The DNA here is from genome assembly GCA_964370675.1 of uncultured Desulfovibrionaceae bacterium. Lineage (GTDB taxonomy): Bacteria > Desulfobacterota > Desulfovibrionia > Desulfovibrionales > Desulfovibrionaceae > CAYJAD01. Next base: position 4,106 of record CAYJKC010000044.1, on the reverse strand, counting down.
TTGCTGATTTTGTAACCGCAAGCACCGGGCAAAGACCTAATACCAATCGAAATGGGGGCAGTTCATTCCAAAGCCCCTTGGTAAATTCTTTCATTAATTGTTGCATATTACTACCCCTATGGCCATGTTTTGAGGATTTGTTCTTTTAACTCGGCATACACCTTAGCCGCATTGGCAATTGCAGTCACAGAACCACCAGAAGAAACTGTTGCACCAGATATGGCATCAATTTGACCACCTTGACTCTTAAGGGCTACATCCTTAGGTTTGCCTGCAAACTGATCAGTAAAGCGAGGTGTCAGAATAACATCACCAATGCCTGGAGTTTCCTTCATAGTGGTTACACCAATACCAACCAAGGTATCATTGGAGGGGTTAAAACCTACCATAACGCCAATGCTGCCACCAAAGCCCTTACCTGAATCTTCCAATGCTACACTAACAAGTTTTCCACCTTGTAGTGCAGGGAAAACCATAACATTGCGTCCATCTTTAAGGGTAAATGTTTTGCGATCAGCTACATAGTCATTTTCTGCACCCACAAATACACGGTCCAATACAGGCTTTTGCACATAGGTCAAAACCTGCACTTCAATGGGTTCTGCAGTAATCATCTTCAAATATGATAGGGCAAATCCGGCAATACCGCATATGGCCGAAAGTACCACAAGCATTTTCATAATATCGCGCATTATTTGCCTCCAAAGGGCTTAGGCCGAATAGAATCCAGCAATGGTGTAAGCAAATTCACAAGGAGCACCGCAAAAGGAGCACCATCAGTGTAAATACCATAAACGCGAATAATAATAACTAAAGCTCCACCAAGTAAACCATAAATCACCATAGGGATTTGTCTATTGGGTGATGATGCAGCTTCGGTTGCTAAGAAAAACCCTGCTAAGAGAGTTGATCCTGTTAACAAATGGAAAGCTGGTGAAGCATATGCTACAGGGTCAATAGTATGAAAAATAGCCGCAAGTCCGGCAACACCTACCAAGAAACTTAAAGCAATTTCCCAGCGGATAATACCGCGTACAGCAAGATATGAACCACCGACAAATAATCCCAAAGCCTGAGCTGCGCCAAGACCACCAATTTGCTTACCTAAGAATAAGTCCATCAATGGAATTTCACCCGCAATTTCTGCTCCAAAATATTTTAATTGTACAAGAGGGTCCACAAAGCTTGTATTTAATTGCATGGCGTTTGGATCCATGAGCACTGGCCATGATACAAAAAGTAATGCCCAACCCACTAAGGCTGAGTTTACAGGATTTGTTCCAAGACCACCAAAGCTCATCTTACCAAGACCAATGCAAAGACCTGCCCCAAGCACAACAATCCACCAAGGTGCAGCAGCAGGAAGTAAGAATGCTAACAACAAGCATGAAATCACTGCAGAAAAATCATCAATGCTAAGTTCACGCTTCATTATATATTGACAAAAAGCCTCAACCACCACACCGGTTGCTATGGCTAATGCCATAACACGTGCAGCAGGAAGACCCCAATGCCAAACTGCCATAGCTACTGCTGGTACAAGAGCAAATAGCGTATGGTAATTGTTTTTTTGTATTGTCCGTCCACAATGCCAAAATGGAGGCGCGCTTACGGACAAAAGACCAGTATAAGTATTTGCCATTTTATCCTCCCTTAGGCAGACGTGCCAAGATCAATTTGTTCAAGTGATGCCAAGCGTTCATCTTCAATAAGCTTACGCTGTGCAAGACGTATATATTGTAGTACAGGACGCCGCGCAACACACACGTATCCACATAAACCACAGTCAAGGCATGAAAAAATATTTTCATCCTTACAGCGATCATGCAATGCAAATTCTGCATAACAGCTTAGTGTGCTTGGCGCTATGCGTGCAGGGCAAACAAGTACACAGGCCCCACAGTTAACACAAGGGCTGTGTCCTTGCATGGGTGGCACTTTGCTTTCATCCACCACAAAAACACCATGGGTCCCCTTAGTTACACTACGCTCAAGAGTATCTAAACTTTCTCCACGTAGTGGGCCACCTCGAAGCACGGTATCGCCATCTTTTACTTCCACTTGAGAGCCAGCTAAAAGCTCACCCACTGTGGAACCATCTTTTGCTATAATATTTTTCCAATTTTCATAGCAACCAATGCTTAAAACCGTTTCTGTGAGTGGTAGACCTGTTTTACCAACACGCCCAAGACTCCACACATTATGCAAGCCAACACAAGCCACATCGGGTGGATTTTCTTTGCCGGTAACAGATTTAATTACAAGGGCATTAACACTATTTGGATAGTCTGCAGAAACATGAACCACATCCACAGCATCATAGGCAAGCTGCATACCACTTGGCACTGCCAAGATGATTTTTTCTGCTCGCCCAAAACGACGTAATAAGTCCATACCGGCCTTAAAAGTCTCAGAGTGGCTGGTTAATATGGACTCTGCCCACGTAATACCAGGTTCTGGATTAAGGCCATTGACTATTAATATCTTACATTTTTTACCTAAAGAACCAGTGTTTACACCTAGTTTTTTTACTGCAAGTACTAACTCTTCACCTTTTAAAGATTCATTGCCCAAAAGATCCACTGCTACTACTTCTGGAGCAGGTTCAGCATCTTCTGCTGGTGGCTCTGGAGCTTTTGCGGTAACAAAAATACTACGGTCGCTAACTTCGGTCACTTCGCCATGAATGGGAGAAAACAAATCTCCCTTTTCAAGGGCTGGGTGTTCGGCAAGCAACATGCCTGGATATACAACACTCTTCTTCTTCACCCCACCAACAACAGTCATACCTTCACGATTTAAACGCACCTTTGAAGGACTTGGACCTTCATTAAAACGCTGTGAAACTCCGTACACAAGGTGAAAACGAGGATCATTTAACATTTGAAAACTTTGTTTCATGCTACACTCACTTGGTATGGCATTGATTACACTGATCTTTAGTATATGGGCCTTTGTCAATTTTCTCGTGGCAAGTAATGCATTGACCATGGAAGGCAGACATACGATCAGGTACAAGCTCTTGATTTTTTTGATCCACATGGCATGTGGCACAATTTGCATAAAGAGGGTTAACCTTAAAGTCAGCAGGACCCTTTTCTTGCAATAGCTTGCGACTTTCTATGGGTGTATGACAAGAAGCACATCCGGCAACCTTTTCTTCATACATATCCCCATGACAACTTTGACATTTTGTGTGCACAGCAATACGCAATGAAGGCATGGCTTCATCACCGGTGCTCTCATGACAGTTAGCACAATTTTGAGGCTCAGGCTCAATATTGGTATCATCATGGTGACACGAATAACAATCAAGCTCATAATCATCCACATGGGCAGCATGATCCCACTTAACCTTAGGCTCAAACTCCATATGGTGACAGCTAGCACACGAATCTGCACCTTGAATGGTCTTTGCATGAGTAGCCTTAAAGCTCTCATTAAAAGTCACACCATGACAAGTTCCACAGCTTTGAACATTTTCTTTTTCTGTTACCATTTCATGGTGACAGGTTGCGCATGGAATATTGTCATCTTTTAAATGTTTTGCATGGTTAAAGACAACTTTTCCTGCAGCATTATCTAAAAGAATGCGCTCAGGAACTTTTGGCGTGGGCTCATCCATAAAATAACCCACACAGGCCACAACAGCTAATAATGCTGTAAATACGAAAATGGGGGTGTAACGCTTTTGCACAATCACCGTCCTTAAAGAAAAGTTATGTATTACCATTAAAAAACAAAAGGTAATACTCAGTTTAATATATTGCTATGCCTGTGTACCATTACACCATCCATTATATCATAAGGCTCAACCACAAGCGCAATACAATAAATACAAAGGTGCATATATCAAATTTCCATCGATTTGAAAAGAGGACGCGAGGCATTTTTTATGCTAAACTCATGAAAAAGGGTATAGCGACACAATATTTATTTATAATATTTATATTTTTTAAAATTTATTTTTGTAGATAAATGAAATTAAATTTTTAAAAATACTGCAACAAAATAGATTGACCTTCGCTGATACATATGGCAAAAGAGTTAATTACGCCGGGATGGTGGAATTGGTAGACGCAGCGGACTCAAAATCCGCCGGGGGC
>CAYJKC010000043.1:0-16922 GCA_964370675.1 uncultured Desulfovibrionaceae bacterium | reverse complement strand
AAGCTGCCTTGGCAGTAAGGCACGAAAATCAGTCACTTAACGGCGAAGCAAAGCTTTGCCTATTCCTGATTTATCGATAGTGCTGACTTTGTCAGCACTCTGAAACCACCAGCGAGTCTGGCGGTTTCTATTATATATCATAAAAAGTTTAACGCTGTTCAAGCATAGATATTGTGCAAAAAATAAAGTTTTTTAGCATGTCTTCAGATGGTTTTAAAAAGCTTAAATGAACTACACGCATAAGACCCACTAACGATGCAGCTAATAAGCATGCAGTATCACTAGGATGTAAGTCTTTTCGCATACTATTATCTGCTTGCCCTTGCTCAATAGCTTTTTGAAAGTATTCATGCAAAAGGATGTAAATTGTGCGTGAATGTTTAAAAGCGTCGCTATTGGGGTCACCATAGTGACCAGGAGCATCGCGTAACAATAAAGTAAAATCTAAAGTGTTTTTATTGGCAAAGACATAGCAAGCTTTAATCATAGATTCAATTCGCTCCATACCACTTTGCTCACCTTGTATTTCTAAGTATTGATACACTTCATAAGACATTTTTTCTCTGAGGCGTTTTACAAGAGCAATGAAAATATGCTCCTTGCTCTTAAAATGACGAAAGATTGTTCCTTCAGCAACCCCTGCCGCTTCGGCTAGTTGTGCCGTTGAAGTGCGATTATAACCGTTTTGTGAAAACAATTTGGTTGCAGTTTGAAGGATGATCTCTTTTTTCATTTATCGTCTTCCATTCGAGCCTTGCGTGCTGCTTCTTGTTTGCGTTCTCTTGTGCCTAATGGCTTTCTTGATTCAAAGTCTGCACTGCGCTCTTGGTGTCGGCAAAACACTAAAAAACCGGTATGGGCTATCATGCGATCATTGGGGCGCAAACGATCTGCTACAGGTTTCCAGCGGCGCATTAATAGCTCGCATACTTCAATATCGTCAAAGGGTCCGCGCTCTAAGCCAAGCAATAATTTACTTACTTGGTCAACGGTAGGTAGTAAGAAAGCAAGGCTTGCGCCTGAACGAATGGCTGTAAGAACATGATCTAAATATTCCCAAGGTGTTCTAACATCTAAAAAAAGAGCGTCGGCATTGCTTACGCCAAAGCCTTCAGCAATGTCTTTATGGTGGAGAGTTACGTTTTCACCAAGTCCGGCCCATTGCAGGTTACGCCTAGCTAATTTATGAAATTCTTCACGAGCTTCAAAGGTGTGCACATGCCCAGATTTGCCAGAAAACCAGGATAAACCAAGGGTCAGTGCGCCTGAACCAGATCCTGCTTCTATAATGGTTCGTCCTTCTCCTGCACCAAGGCGCATGCATATATAGGCTATATCTTTGGGATAAATTATTTGGGTTTGCCTTTTAACCCCTTTTAATAAATCTCTAAGAGTTGGCTCTTGAATGCGCAAGGGTACGCCAAGGCTTGTGCAAACTTCTGTGCCATAATTTGCATTAGCCAAGTCCTGCATGGATAAAATTCCATCACCACTGTGCCAGTCTTGACCTTCTTCAACGCGTTTTAAATGTCGCTTTCCCTTGGGGGTAACAATGATAATTAATGACCCGTAGGCAGGCATAAAAATTCCTTAATATAGTTGTTTAAATAAATCTTCGCCCTGATCTTGCATATAAACATCTTCTTCCATGAGGGCAGTACCGGTAATAGGTTCATCAGCTTTATATGCTAAATCATCAAGCATAAGAATACCACTTGGCATCACAAAATCATCAGCAGGATAAAGGTCTTCAACTTTTTTTCGATAATAAACAAAGGCAGGCAGTGCAGTAGAACCGCCAGTTTCACGGCGTCCTAAACTACGTAATTGATCATATCCCATATATACACCTGTTACAAGGTGAGGAGTAAAGCCAACAAACCAAGCATCGCGCTCTTCATTAGTTGTACCAGTTTTGCCAGCCATGGGCTTATTAAGCACCAAAGCCCGTCTTGCTGTGCCTGATGTCACAACTTTTTTAAGTAATGTTGACATAATATAAGCATTTTGAGGAGTAATAGCTTGCCAATGCTCTGGTGCTTGGCTGTAAAGTTCTCGTCCTTGAGCATCTTTAATAGATGTAATAATACGTGGGCGCACAGCCCAGCCTTGATAGGCAAAGGCAGTATAAGCCTGGGTAAGATTTAGAGGAGAAACGGCCACAGCACCTAGGCTAACAGCAAGCTCATTGGGGAAATGCGGTTCAAAGCCCATGGCTTTGGAGCGTTCAATCACTGCTGGAATGCCAATTTGTTGAGCTACACGCACGGTGCAAGTGTTACGCGATTGTGCTAAAGCTGCAGAAAGTTCAATAGGACCTTTAAATTCATTATCATAGTTGGCTGGTTCCCATACTTTGTTAGTATAAGGATTAACATAGACAAATGGTGCATCAAGTAAAGTGCTTGATGCTGTGAATCCTCTATCAATAGCTGCAGAATAAACAAATGGCTTAAAAGCTGAGCCAGGTTGACGCTCTGCTTGTACTGCACGATTAAAATGGCTTGAGCCAAATTGATACCCACCAACTAAAGCCACTACATCACCTGTGGCAGGTTCAATGGAAGCAAGTGCGCCTTGAGCTTCAGGTATCTGTTGTAAAGCTAGGGTAATGGGAGTTTCGGTTGTAATGGTAATAGGGTCATAAGTAGCATCTTTTTCAACTTTTTTACCTTTTTCTGTGACAGTGCGCACCACGCTATCTGGTGCAGATACCCAAATAATATCACCTTCTTTTAATACTTTATTTACATCCTTTATGGCAGGAGCATAGGCTGCAATTACTCTAGGATTTGGCTTTCTGGCCCAAGACATAGTTTTTACATCAACACGTCCAGAGTAACCATTACCAAGAACTACTTGAGCATTATTTTTTTCCACTTTAACAACTAGAGCTTGTTTCCATACTCCACCTGTTAAATCAAAAGGGCTAAACTTGCTTTTCTTTAAAAAGGCCTCGCGCTGATCTACGGGAAGATTTTTAATAGGTCCACGCCATCCTTGGCGTTTTGTAAGTTCTTCAAGACCTTTGCGCAGACCTTCTGCCGCAGCCTGCTGATGTGTTGGGTCCATAGAGGTTGTTACAGTAAGTCCTGATTGATATACAAAATCTTCACCAACTTTATCTGTGGGTAGGTTTAATTTAGCAAGATTATCTTTATTAAAAAAATCAATTAGTAATCGACGTACTTCTTCTAAATACCAAGCGGACGCGCCGCCGCGGGTTTCTGGCATAGTCCAATATACTAAGGGCTCGCTAATGGCTTGGGTGTATTCGTCTTCGCTAATCCACTTAAGCTCACGAAGCCTACCAAGCACATACATTTGCCTTGCTTTGGCAGATTCAGGTTGGCGAAATGGATTATAGCGACTAGGAGCTTGGGGCATACCAGCTAATAAAGCACTTTCTGCTAAAGTAATATCTGTGGCATGCTTTCCAAAAAAAGTGCGTGCTGCGGCTTCAACTCCGTGAGCATGTTGACCTAGGAAGATTTGATTAAGGTATATGGATAAGATTTCATCCTTAGTAAGTTGCTGCTCTAGCCTGTAGGCTAAGATGGCTTCTTTTACTTTACGAGTATAACTTTTTTCAGGTGTTAGCAGTAACTGTTTGATAACTTGCTGAGTAATAGTGCTACCACCTTGCTTAGTTTTACCGCTTTGAAGGTTTGCAAGGGCTGCACGAACAATGGCAATGGGGTCAATGCCTTGGTGCTGATAAAAGCTATCATCTTCAGCCGCAAGAAAAGCCTTGGGTATGTGCGGGGACATCAGGTGTAAGGGAACAGTAAAGCGTTTTTCGTAATAAAGGCTACCAAGGGCTGATCCATCACGGGCAAGAACTATTGTAGCTTGAGGGGGTTTGAAATTGGCTAAGCGCTCAAGATCTGGTAAATCTTGCGCTGCCCAATAAAAAAAACCTACCACAGCGGCGACACCTAGTACACCACATAAAAGCCCTAAAGCCACAATGCTGAGAAAGAATTTTTTAAAACTCATATTCTTATTTAATAAGCACAATAGACCATTGGTCAAGGTTTATGGTTTTGCATTGGCCTCAGTGCCGATGGCTTTACTAGGCTGAACTTCACTCCAGCCTCCACCAAGTGCCATGCACACTGCTACAACGGCATTAAGTCTATCATTCATGACTGTAGCTAATTGTAGCTCTGCACTAAAGAGTTGTCTTTCTGAGTCAAGCACAGTTAAATAATCTGTGTAGCCATTATCATATTGCAAACGAGCAAGCTCTGCAGCGCGGCGCAAATTATCCACTTGAGCTTGAATACTTGCTACAATGGCATCAGCTTCACGTTGAGCTGTGAGAGAAGTGCGAATGTCTTGAAATGCCACTTGTATGGTTTTGCGATAAAGTGCAATGGACTGTCTTTTTACAGCTTCAGCATCGTCCACAGCATACCAGCGGCGACCAAAATCAAGAATAGGTAATACTAAGCTTGCTCCAAAGCTTCCCATACCGGCAGGACCAGAAAAAAGCTCAATGGCATCAGCACTTAAGCTTCCTGCAGAGCCAGTAAGGCTTATAGATGGGAAGAAGTCTGCCCTTGCTACGCCAATGTTAGCATTATATGCCATAACCATGTATTCAGCTGCACGAATATCTGGACGGCGTAAAAGCAATTCTGAGGGAAGCCCAGAAGGTAGTACAGGAGGTGCTGGAAGTTTTTCAATAGATACGCCACGCTCTGCATTTTTACCCATAATATCACGAGGAGAACGACCAAGGATTACAGCTAGAGATGCTTCTGCTGCATCAAGCTGTACCATGGTTGTTAGAGTTGATGCACGCGCAGTTTCAACTTCACTTTTGGCACGTAGCCAGTCAAGTTCGGTAATGTCGCCTTGATTATAGCGCCTATTATAAATAACTAAACCATCTTCACGCGATTTTAATGTGCGCTTGGCAGTTTCTAGTTGCATGTCAAGGGCAAGCAGGGTGAAGTAGGATTGTGCCGTTTGACCAGCAATAGATAGGCGTAAAGCTTCGTAACGAACCTTTGTATTAAGCAAGACGTCACTAAGACCGGTGTAGGCATTACGATATTTACCCCACAAATCAAGTTCCCAAGACGCACTTAGAGAACCTTGGAAGGTGGAATTACTGCGTTTTAATATATCTTTATCGTATTGATATCTTGATTCATCCGTGCTGTTTGGTCCATTAATGCTTACAGTTTCACTAATGGCTGAACCTGCCCCTGTTATATTTGGAAATATGGCAGAGCGTGCAATACCAACTTGGGCGGCGGCACTATCAATTTTTGCCAGTGCTTCGTCCAAATCTTGATTGTTTTTAAGAGCTTCTTCCACCAATGAATTTAAGACCGGATCGTTAAAACGCGTCCACCAATCTTGCTCTAAGGGTGCAGATGCAAGTTCAACGCCTTGCCAAGCTTCGGGCATGGCTACTTCAGGGCGTTCATATGTGGGAGCAAATGAACAGGCCGATAATATGGTTGCGCATAATAATGCGTTTAATATTACAATTATTTTATGAGTTTTCATTATACATTTTCCTCATGTTCATCAAAGTGTTGATTGTGGGCATGGGGGTCTTTTTTGCCTTGTACCCAAAGGGAGAATTGCATGATTTTCTTAAAGAAAAATGGTACAAATAGTGTAGCAATACAAGTAGCTGCAAGCATACCACCAATAACAGCCGTACCAATGGCATGGCGGCTATTGGCGCCAGCACCAGCACTAATGGCAAGTGGTACACAACCCATAATAAAGGCAAGTGAAGTCATAATAATGGGTCTAAAGCGAAGGCGTGAAGCATGCATGGCAGCTACATCTAAGCTTTTGCCAGAACGCCAAGCTTCTACTGCAAATTCCACTATTAATATAGCGTTTTTAGCCGCAAGCCCTACAAGGGTAACTAATGCTACTTGGAAGTATACGTCATTAGCTAAACCGCGGAAATATGTGGCTGTAATGGCGCCAAATACCCCAAAAGGCACAGCAGTTAAAACTGCCACAGGCAAGGTCCAACTTTCATATTGAGCTGCAAGAATTAAAAATACCATAAGTAGTGCTAGAGCAAAAATGGTAGTTGTATCAGCTGATGCTAATATTTCTTGCAAAGCTGAACCAGACCAACCAAGGGCATAGTCTGTGGGTAAAATTTCACTGGCAACTTCTTGCATGGCTTCAATGGCTTGTCCTGAAGAATATCCAGGAGCAGGACCACCTAATACTTGTGCTGCCGGAAACACATTATAACGGCTAACTGATTGCGCAGCCGTGCGGCGCTCAAGAGTAATAAGGTTATTTAGAGGAACCATCTCACCCTTATTGTTGCGTACTGAAACATCTTTTAAAGAGTCACTCAACATGCGATAAGGAGCTTCTGCGCTTAGCAATACTTGATACGTCCGTCCGCCAAGGTTAAAGTCATTAACATAGGTGGAACCAAAAATACCTTGCATAGCTGTAAATACATCGGACACAGCCACACCTTGGGCAAGACAACGCTCACGATCAAGGTTGGCATACATTTGAGGTGCGCCAGTACTAAATTGGTTACGAACACCTGCTAATTCAGGTCTTTTATTAGCTGCATCAGCTACTTTATTGGCCCAATCTTGTAAATCGTCCAAAGAGCCAGTTCCACGACTTTGAATAAATGCTTCAAAACCACCAGTGGTACTCATACCAGATATGGGTGGTGGTTCAAAAGCAATGGAAACAGCCTCAGGATTCATGGCAGTCATACCAAAAGTCATTAAAGCCAGTGCACTAGCTGATTGAGCTTCACTTTTACGTTCACTCCAATTTTTTAAAGTAACAAAGAAGGTGGCATAATTACTTTTACCTGAAAATGATGTTAAATCAATCCCTGTTATGCCAATAAAATTATCTACAAAAGGTATGTTCATCATTTGCTTTTCAATGCCATTCATAACGCTTTCAGTGCGCTGCAAGGTAGAGCCATCAGGTAAAATTGCCATACCAAGAATATAACCTTGATCCTCACTGGGGACCAAGGACGTGGGTACAGTTTTAAAGAGCCAGCCCATGGCCACAAGCATGAGCACAAAAACAAGCATACTGCGTATGCCAGCTTCTTTAATAACTCGTACAATACGTACATAGCGGTGTGTGACTTTGCCAAACCACCAGTTAAACCAAATAAAAATTTTCCAAGGCTTGTGGTTGGGGTCGTGTGGTTTTAATAAAATGGTACAAAGAGCAGGTGTGAGCGTTAAAGCCACAATACCAGAAATGATAACTGAAATTGAAATGGTAATGGCAAATTGTTTATACATCTCCCCAGCAAGTCCACCCATAAATGATACGGGTACAAACACTGCACATAACACAAGCACAATAGCAATTACAGGACCGGTAACTTCATGCATGGCTTTAGCTGTAGCATCCATAGCATTTTTGTGTTCGGTGCGCATAATGCGCTCTACATTTTCAAGCACAACAATGGCATCGTCAACAACAATACCAATGGCTAAAACCATACCAAAAAGGGTGAGGGTGTTAATAGTATAGCCAAGGGCATACATTCCTGCAAATGTTCCGATAATGGAAACAGGCACGGCAAGACAAGGAATAAGTGTTGCACGCCAGTTTTGCAGAAAGATATAAACCACAAGGAAAACCAAGACCATGGCTTCTATTAAAGTCTTTACAACTTCGTCAATGGATGCTTGCACGAAAATATTTGTATTATATGGTACATCGTACTCTAAACCATCAGGAAAGCGTTCTGAAATTTCAGCTAATTTTTCTTCTACTAAGCGACCAGTTTCAATGGCATTGGCTCCTGGTAAGAGGTATACTCCAGCCATTCTTGCCGCAGTGCCATTAAGCTCACTTAAAACTTCATAATCACGTGCGCCAAGTTCAACTCTTGCCACATCTTTTACGCGTAAAAAGCTACCGTCAGGTTGAGAGCGAATTACAATATTAGCAAAGTCTTCACTATCTACTAAACGACCTTGCGTATCAATTTGCCAAGTTAGCTCAGTACCCTTGGTAGCTGGCATAGCTCCTAGGCGCCCGGGAGCAAATTGAGCATTTTGGTCTCGAATGGCAGTGTTTACATCGGTAGGGGTTAAATTATATTTTACTAGTTTGTCTGGGTCTAGCCAAATGCGCATAGCATAATTAGCATCACCAAACACACTACAATCACCAACACCAGGGACACGCTTCATTTCATCCACAATATTTGCTTGTAGATAGTTAGAAACATAGGGTATATCATAGCGCCCATCTGGAGAAAAGAGCGAAATAATTAAGAGCATGGCTGGTGAGTCTTTGGTTACAGTAACACCTTGCCTACGCACATCTTCTGGCAGAAGTGTTTGTGCCAAGTTAACTTTATTGTTTACGTTAACTAGGGCAATGTCTGGATCTGTACCTAGATTAAAATATACGTTAATGGTGCCACTACCCCAGCCAGAAGAGGTAGAAGAAGTCATATAAAGCATGTCTTCAACGCCATTAATTTGTACTTCAAGAGGTGCTATAACGGTTTCAGCAATGGTTTGAGCAGATGCACCTGGGTAGGATACGCTAACTGAAACTTGTGGTGGAATAAGATCTGGATATTGGGCTACAGGCAAGGCTAAAATAGCAAGACCACCCACAAGAGTTATCAGCAGTGAAATTACAGTGGATAAAATGGGTCGCCTAACAAAAAGGCTTGGTTTTATATTATCATTAGATGTGCTCATATTATCGCCTCATTATTTAGCAGGAGCACTTTCTTGCTTGCTTTCTTGTGATACGCTTTCTTTATTGTCATTTGCTACCTTAGTTTCTTGTGTTTTGGGGGCAGCACCTGCACCTTGAGTTGATTTTTGGGCATTGGGGTCAGCAATAGTTACAGGTTGCCCCGCCCGTGCTTTAACAAGACCTTCAAGTACAATACGCTCACCATCTTTTAAACCACCGTCTAAAAGATACATTTGTTCCACAGGCATATTAATTTGAATGGGTCTCATCTCGACAATGTTATCTTTGTTGATAACCATGACCAGCGGACCTTTTTGAGTTATTAGTACAGCCTTTTGAGGAATTAATATGGCATTTTTAAGCACAGCGCCTTCAAGGAAAATACGCACATATTGACCAGGCAAAATTATACCCTTGCTATTATCAAAAGTGGCGCGCATTTGAATAACACCCATGGTTTGATCAACTTGTGTGCCTACAAAGGTAACTTCGCCTTCTTGCATGAACATGGTTCCGTCTACTAGACGAATTTTTGCCTTATACGCATTATCCTTGGGTATATCCATGCGCCCTTGAGCTGCCAATTGCAAACCTCGCATATATTCTGTGCTTGCTACAGAAAAATTGACATATAGAGGATTGGTTTGATTAACATATGTTAAAAGGGTTCCATTGTTTACAAGGTTGCCTGGGGTTACTTCTTCTTTAGATGTGTAACCAGCAACAGGTGCTGTTACTTGACAGTAATCAAGATTAATTTGAGCTGTGCGTAAATTAGCCTTGGCTGTTTCATAGGCTGCTTGGGCATTATCGCGATCTTTTTGGCTTAATGCATTTTGGGCATAAAGCGGGCGTACACGATTCCATTCGCGTTTAGCATTTTCATATTGAGCATTGGCTTCAGCAACGCGTGCTTCATATTGATCGCGCTCTAATTGAAATAAAATTTGACCTTCATCAACATATTGTCCTTCAACGTAGAGCCTTTCAGTAATAATGGCGTCGACTCTTGCGCGAACATCAACGGCTTTTGAGCCTTGAGTAACGCCTTGATAGTTGGTGTTATAGGGGTGATCAGCAGCTTTGATTTCAAAAACAGTTACGAGTGGTGGGGGTGGAGCTTGTTGTACCGGTGCTTCATCCTTGCATGCACTTAAAAGAAAAATACTGCACATCAAACCACTTAATACCATAAAGCTAGTAAATTTTTTCATAAACTCCTCTTTAACATAAGCAAAATTCCAATGAGGACTATTGGTAATTGAACAGTTAACAATAATAAAAATAAATAATCTCACATTGTTGTGTCTTATGTATTGCTCAAGCGATATGCTTGTAATAAGCATAAAATAATTTCTGGTGGATAATGGCATAAGGTGATGCATACTGCAACTAAAAAGTATAAAATCTATTTTTTTTTATGGACTTAATAAATGAAATTTGAGTTAAAAAAATGTTTTCTTAGCTAAGTTTTTGTTTAAAGTCTCTGGTAAAATTTATAGCAAGAGGAAGCTTAAAAATCAGCATGACCTAAAATTAACAACAGTTTTGGCTTCATGGTTTAGTTAAGTAATTTTTTCGTGCTTCACGAGCGTGTGCACCCCAAAAAAAATACCAAGTGTTTTATTAGTAATATAGCTATATATATTTTATTAATTTTTTTAATAAAAAAATATTAAGTTCTTATTACTCTTGACAAAAAAAAACATAAGGATAGAATGAAAATTACTTTATTGTATGCAACTTTTTGTATCTTGAGTAGTATTTATAATGTTTTGAACATAATAAATCAATTTTTTAGGAGGATTTATGAAAAGATTTGCTATAGCTCTAATTCTAGTGTTGGCACTTGGAGCTAGTTTTGGTTGTTCCAGTAAGAGTAGTGGTTCTTCACCTGATATGGAATCTGGTTGGACTGCTGAGGAACAAGTTGCCATCCAACAAATCACAGATGGACGTATCTATTTTGCCTTTAATAAATATGATATAAATATTGAAGGTAAAGAAATTTTGCGTCAAAAAGCTGAACTTATGAAAATGTATCCACGAATTCGTGTACGCATTGAGGGTAACTGTGACTCTCGTGGCACTCAAGAATATAACTTAGCACTTGGTGAACGTCGTGCAAGAGCGGCTTTTGAATATTTAACCATGCTTGGTGTAAACCCAGCTCAAATGGAAATGCTTAGTTATGGCAAAGAAAACCCAATTGTTCCTGGTACAGGTGAAGCTGTTTGGGCTCAAAACCGCCGTGACGATTTCCGTGTTATAAACAATTAATAAACTTAATGGCGCGTTTATAGCGTAATGTTTTTAAGACTTTTCACGGCTGATTTTAATGAAAATTTGCTGTGAAAAGTCTTTTTTTACTTTTACTATTTTTGAGGAATTTTTATGAAAATGGTTATTCTTGATGGTGGGGTCATAAATCCAGGTGATTTAAGTTGGGACGGGTTTAGTTCTTTTGCAAACGTTATAACATATGATCGTACCAATGCTGATGAAATAGTAGAGCGTGCTAAAGATGCAGAAATTATTATTACTAATAAAACCCCATTAAGTGCAAAAACCATCGAGCAATTACCAAATTTACGTTATATTGGACTTGTGGCAACAGGCTATGATGTAGTGGATATTGAGGCTGCTGCTAAGCGTAACATTCCGGTATGTAATGTAGTTGCCTATGGTGTAGACACCGTAGCTCAGCACGTTATGGCATTACTACTTGAATTAACTCGCGCCATTAGTGCACACAGTGACACAGTAAAGGCTGGTCAGTGGAATAAATGTGATGACTGGTGCTATTGGCTAAAGCCTCTGCGCGATTTATCCGAAATGCGCATGGGTGTTGTGGGGTTTGGTAATATTGGTCATAAAGTAGGGCATATGGCGCATATTATGGGCATGCAAGTGCAGGCTTATAATCGTTCTGCAAAAACATGTTCTGAATATCCTTGCACTTTTGTGGACCTTGATACTATTTTTGCTACTAGCGATGTAATTTCACTGCATTGTCCCCTTAATGATGAATCACGCCACTTGGTAGATGCTAAACGACTTGCTAGTATGAAGCCTGGTAGCATTATAATTAATACAGCTCGTGGTCCATTGTTAAATGAAGCTCATGTGGCAGATGCATTGCATAGTGGACAATTGGGTGGTCTTGGGGTTGATGTGCTTTCTACAGAGCCACCGGCTGCGGATAATCCATTGTTAACTGCGCCTAATTGTCTAATTACCCCACATATAAGCTGGGCAACACGCAAAGCGCGTGCAAATATTTTGCGCCTTGCAGCAGAAAATGTGCAAGCTTGGATTAATGGTAACGCTCAAAATGTTGTAAATAAGCATCTATTTACTTCGTAACATTTCTTTAAGTGTCACTTTAACTATTGAGAGATTATGCAAGCTTTTTATCAAGGCAAGATCGATGTTTTTTGTGCCATTTACGCAGTGCTAAATGGCTTGAAAATCACGCATCATATTCGTACATTGCAGGCACGAGATATTTTTCATGATACGCTTATGGGCATTGCGCAAAACCCTAAGGCTTTACGCGTTATCTTGGATCAGCGCACAGATTATATTGCCTTGGTTGATGCCATGCTACAGATTCAAAGCAGGAAATTTCCACTAATTATTGAGAGCCCTTTTGAGCATAGTACAAAAGATACTGCTCCTTCCAATGATAAAGTGTGGGAAAGTATAACAAATTGGCTTGCACCCAATGCGCATAAAGATGTGCCTACTTTACAACATGTGCCGGAGCGCGCCATAATTTTTCGTTTTTTGCGCTATTTAATCCCTGGTGCAGATCCAGCCAATCGCCATTGGACCACTGCCTATATCATGCAAGATGGGCAATTAAACTTTTTTGACTGCAGTTTAGAAGAAAGTGCCATCTACCACTTAGATATTAATGGATTTGTTACTAAGCCAGATTTGATAAGCCCAGACTGTCTTTGTTGTCTTGAGCCCCATAGTATTCGATTTTTGGCACCTAAGAAATAGGTGCTTACATGCTGTGACCCAATTTGAAAAAACATTTTTTCAATGACTAAACTACAAAGCCGCATCTTGAAATTATTTTTTCAAGATGCGGCTTTGTGTTAATAGATTTTAAAAAATCTTAAAAAACTATTGGTGCAGATTATTTATCAGCAACTTTTTTACCCATAAATGTATTTAAGACTGAAGATCGTACAGCATAAGATTTTTCTGTATCCATTTTTTTAAGCTCTTCTCTATCTATATAATAAATTGCTCCACAAGGGCACATGCTAACACAAGCTGGTTCCATACCTTGTGTGCGTCTTGAAGCGCATAAATCACATTTACGACTACCAACACCTTTATCAGATTCAAAGAAGCCAGCGTAAGGGCATGCCATCATGCAAGCTCTAGTTTCACAACCACGACAAAGCATGGGGTTAAGTATAACAGCATTGTTGTCGTCGCGACTAATGGCATCATGAGGGCAAACTCTCATACAAAAAGCTTGTTCACAGTGTACGCAATAAACGGGAACAATTTGCCCTTCGGCACTTCTTGCCATAACAATACGAGGTTGGTCATGGATGAATTTACAAACTGCTTCACAAGTTTCACATCCAATACATTTTTCATAATCAATATATAATGTTTTTCCGCTAAGGGGTGTAGTACTCATAATCTTTACCTTAATGAATTTGGTGCAATAACGTCAGCAGCATAGTTGTATTCTGATTCACGGTGTTGAGCTTTTAAATCTAGCCAATGACTCAAAGAGCGAGCAGCTCTAAGTCCGCTATACACTGCTTTGCCAATTTTACTTGGACCAGTTAATACATCTCCAGCTACAAAAACATTTTCAATCTTGGTCATATGTAGCCAGCGCACTTCTCCGCGGCGAACATCTTTTAAACCTAATTGATCTTGAAAGGGAGGCGTGGGTATTTCGCCAATGGCAGAAACAATCATGTCTGCTTCAAGTGTGCATAGTTCTTTACTTTTTTTGTCTGTATATTCAATGGCTTTTACTTCTGTATCTCCGATAACACGTACTGGTACACATAGTTCTTGCCAGATGCAACCATCTTTAATGAGTCGCTCAATTTCAAAAATTCCTGCTGGAGCTTCTTGCATGGAGCGCCGATAAAGCAGGTGAACGCTTTTTGCTCCCATATTTAATGCACTATGCACTACATCTACAGCAGAATATCCAGCCCCAATGACCACAATGCGTTTGCCTTTTACCTCGGGAACTTGCACAGTGTCGCTGGCATATCTTGCGGCTCGAATAGGAAAAAGAAATTCTAAGCCTGATAAAACATTTTTTAAATTATCCCCTTCAATGCCCATACGACGTGATTTCCAAGAGCCTGTACAAATCATAATGGCATGGTGTTTCTCAACCAATTCATCTAGGCTACGCATATCTTGAGAAAAGTGATCACCTTCTTCCTCAAAAAGAGGATTAGAACAGCAAACCTTAGTATTGCTATGAAAATGCACTCCATAAGTACGCGCAAGAAAGTTAGTGCCACGATGTATGCGATCTGAAGGAATGCGGTGGCCTGGAATACCAAAAAGCATAAGACCACCTGGCTTTGGTAATTTGTCATACATATCAACTTGATATCCATGTGAGGCTAAAAAACCACAAGCTGCTAAACCTGAAGGACCGGCTCCAATAATACCTACACGCCGATTATTAGGTGGTGTTGGGTCTTTTTTTAAAAAAGCAAAATTCATCATGTCATCCATCATAAGACCTCTTTTTCTTAATCACAAAACCACTAAAAAAAACGAACTAACTCAAATAATTTGTGCCGTGGCGTTGTGGAAATATGATAATATTGATTTTGTGGAATATATATATATGGTATATCTTCACTTCGTTGCAAAAGAAAAAGTGAAAGAATAACCCTATTTACCGCTTGATGTCCAACTATTAATAGTGGCAAATCACCTGCAAGAAATAATGCTCGGCGCAAACCTCTACGCACACGCTCGCGTAAAATGGCATAACTTTCGCCACCTGGGTAAGCATAAGTATATTTGTTGGCTCTGCGTTCTTTAGCCACTTCAGGCATGGAGCTACTAATATCTGCATAACGCAAACCTTCGCAATCACCAGCCCAAATTTCATCAAATTCTTTTAAAGCCATAGAGCTGCTTTGTGCTCTATCAGACAATAATGGAGCTGCTGTTTGATGTGAGCGCAGTCGAGTAGACGTAAATACCCATGGTATTTCATGTCCTTGCAAGTAGTTTGCAAGGCTTTTGGCTTGGTTTAATCCCTTTTCGGTCAAAGGCGGATTACCGCCTATGCGACCTTCCATATTAAATTGTGTTTGTCCGTGCCGCACTAGGTAGAGATTACGCACCCACATGGAAACCATTACATCGCGTATGGCAGGATAATGAGGTGAACCTTCGCAAGGATTTTCAGATAAAATACGGTTGGCTGTCGCATCAACACATAGCCAATATTTTTCATCTGGTCCTACTGGTTCATAAATTTGCTCATAGTAAGCAATACGTGCATGAAAGCTTTTTAAAGCTTCATCTTCTGGCATATTTTGAAACTCAGGTAGCTGACATTTAGCGCGCACAAAATTATCTTGCAAAAGTGGGTCTTCATTAACGCAATCTATGAAGAGCACAGGGTGATCTGTAAGAGTTTGCAAAATTACTTGGCGTCTGGCGCGGCTGGCATTGGTAGCATCTAAAATAGCAACATCACCATCAGAGGCTAAGAAAGCTTGGGCTCTTTTCATATTTTGCAATGCAATGTGTTCGCGCATTTCACGCCCGTGGGCATTGCTTGAAGAATAAAATTCGGGCTCGTTAGATTCTTCTCCTGCTAATTGACGTCTAACATCACCATTGTTAAATATGGCTGCTTTAGTACCTTCATCACGCAAGTTTTCGCAAATACGCTTAGCAAGTGTACTTTTTCCGCGGGCAGGTAAACCCACCATGGCTACGTAAAGTTTACGCAAAACTACCTCACAGTTAGGCGTAAAAATCTTTTTTTGCCTAAACGAATAATGTAATCGCCAGCTGTCAAGGCACTTTGTGCATCATCACAGCGCACATCATTAATGGAAAAAGCGCCTTCCTTAATAAGCCTTCTAGCTTCTCCTCTTGACTTAACTAAGCCAGCAGCTTCTAAAAAGGCAGGTGGCACACTATCTTCGCCACTATCACAACTATATGTTGGGGCATCATCTGGCACTCCACCACGCACAAATACAGCCGTAAAACCTTGGCGCGCTTCTTTGGCATCTTTTTCACTGTGATATGTGGTGACCATTTCTTCAGCTAAGTCTTCTTTGGCAATTTTTGGATGTAATGTACCATCAGCAACTGCAGCCTTTTTTTGTGCTATTTCATCCAAGGTGCAAGTAGACAGTAGCTCATAATAACGCCACATTAAATCATCAGATATAGACATGACCTTACCAAAAATGTCGCTTGGGCTTTCATCAATACCTATATAGTTGCCATAAGATTTACTCATCTTACGCACTCCATCCGTGCCTTCTAATAAAGGCAAGGTAATGATACATTGTGGCTCAATGCCATATTGACCTTGTAAATGCCTACCTACAAGCAAGTTAAACTTTTGGTCAGTGCCACCCATTTCTACATCAGACTTAAGGGCAACAGAATCATAGCCCTGACAAAGAGGATATAAAAATTCATGTATGGCAATGGGGCGTTGTTCTTGGTAGCGTTTTTCAAAGTCGTCACGCTCAAGCATGCGCGCCACTGTATAGCGTGAGGCTAGGCGAATGAAATCTGCTGCATCCATACTACCAAGCCAAGCGGAGTTAAAATCTACTACAGTTTTTTCTGCATCAAGTATTTTAAAAACTTGCTTTTTATATGTTTCGGCATTGGCTAGCACTTGCTCTTTAGTTAGGGGTGGTCTTGTTTCGGTGCGACCTGATGGATCACCAATAAGACCTGTAAAGTCACCAATTAAGAAGACAATTCTATGTCCAAGCTCTTGAAAGTGACGCATTTTATGCATAACCACGGTATGCCCAAGATGCAAATCTGGGGCAGTGGGGTCAAAGCCTACCTTTATAGTTAGCGGTTTGCCTTTAGAAAGTTTTTTTCTAAGTTCTTTTTCATCAATTAACTCTGCAATGCCGCGTTTTATTTGATTCATTTGTACATCAATATCAATCATAATCTAATCCTTGTATACAATT
>CAYJKC010000042.1:0-17374 GCA_964370675.1 uncultured Desulfovibrionaceae bacterium | reverse complement strand
AGGTTGAGAATTTATAGCCACGTTGATATTCAAATTTATCAACAGCTTTCATAAGTCCTATATTACCTTCCTGGATAAGATCAAGAAATTGTAAGCCACGATTGGTATATTTTTTTGCAATAGATACAACTAGACGCAAGTTTGAGCGTATAAGCTCTTGCTTAGCTCTCATGGCAGCAATATTACCACGTTTTATACGCCAAAGCACTTCTTCAAGGTCTGTCACATTATGACAACATTTTTCTTGAAGACGACGTAAAATTTCTATTTTGCCAATAATCATTTCCTTGAATGAAAACAATTCATCAACACTTAAGCGCAATTCTTTTGCAGCTTCCACTGGGTGTATGCTTCTGTTTTCAATGCTATCAAAGAGCTCTTGAATTTCTGCTTGGGTACGACCCGTGGATAGAATGTAAGCTGAAAGGTCGCGTTGGCAATTGTGCATTTGGCGCACATAGTCTTCAACGGTTTCAATAATGCGGTCAATAAGAGTTTTTTCAAGCTTAATGTCACGAAGGCGTGTTACTACTTCTTCTTTATAATTTAAGATTTCTTTTTGTACACCGGCAACTCTACGCTCAAGAGTGCAACAATCATCAAACTTGCTATAAATCTTTTTCTTTTTCTTAAAAGTTACTTTTATCTCATCAAGTAGTAAAATAACGCGAGAGCGTTGGTTCATTTCATCTTCACTTGGATCATCTTCTTCGATAGTTTTAACTACATCTTTAAGCTTAATGCGATTTTGACGTAAATCTTCACCAACGCTAATGAGTTCTTCAACAGCTACAGGTACTTCAACTAAGGCATAAAGCACATCTTGCTCACCAAGCTCAATTTTTTTCGCAATTACAACTTCACCATCACGATCCAGCAATGGCACAGCACCCATTTCGCGTAAATACATACGTACAGGGTCAGTGCTACGAGATGAAAAATCAACAGCATCTTCTTCGTCAGCAAGATCAAGTGATGCCTCTCCAACCACATCATCGTCAGCCTCTGTAGTTGGAATGGTAATTTTTTTACCTTCTTTTTCTGAATCAACAATGGCAATTTCAAGTTGCTCAAAAATAGTTATTATTTCTTCAAATTGTTGCTCGGAGGAGCTAATTTCCACCGGTAAAGCCTTATTAACCTCGTCAAAGGTTAAAAAACCTGTGGCCTTACCTTTGGCTATAAGGCTTTTAATTTGTTGTATATCTTTAAGATTATTCATGCTTCCTCCCAAGAGATTCCTGTAACACTTTAAGATACTCTAAATCTGCACTAAAGTCACCTGTTCTTGCGTTTTCACGTAAAGCTGCGGAAATAGATGATTTTTGTGTGTTTTCGGCAAAATTTTCCAAAGCTTCAGCAAGACTTTTTAGCTCTTTATCTCCTTCATCCATAGGAGGAGCGTCACCAGTGCGGCAAGATATCCAAAAATATTTTTCGCGTTCATTGAGTTCATAGAAGACGTTTTCTGGTCCAAACTCTTCAATTTTATTCCATAATGTGCGTGAAACTTCAGAGTGAAGGGCCATCTCTCCACCTAAATTTTGCACATCTTTTAATCTGTGCGGATAACGCACTGCAAACATCATTATTTGTTTATCACGCATTCCAAGCGGGCTTAAAGGCTTACCATGTATACCAGTATGGTTTTGAGCGTTATGTTGTGTTTGTCTTCGCGGTGTTGTAGCAACACTTTCGCGTAGGCTATGTTCTGTTAACTGTAAACCCATAGCTAATTTACTGGCAAATGGGCTTTTAATTTCTGCAATTTCAATTTGTTGCAAAAAATTTCTTGCCCAGTCTACTTGCTCACTTGGCGATTGTTTGCGTAAAATGTCTATGCAAAATGTCAAACCGTCGGGTGCTTGAGATAAAAGTTCTTCGAAGGCTTGAGTTCCTTGACTATGCAATAGACTGTCAATATCTTCTCCTTCAGGTAAAAGGACAACTTTACACGCAAGACCGCGAGTTAAAAACATCTCGCAAGCACGCATAGCTGCTTTTCGTCCTGGTTTATCACCATCAAAAAGCAGTATAATATTTTTTGTAAATCCAGACAGCCGCTTTACTTGTTCTGGTGTTAGGGCTGTACCAAGCACGCCAACAGCGTGGGTGTAGCCAAATTGATGTAAAGTAAGCACGTCCATATACCCTTCGGTTAAAAGGGCATTGTTCTTTATAGTAATACTTCTTCTAGCTTGTGCAAGTCCATAAATATGCTCTCCCTTCTTATAAATAGGAGAATCTGAACTATTTATATACTTTGCCTCATCTTTATTTTCAATAATTCTTCCACCAAAGGCAATCACTTTTTGCGCTAAGGAATAAATAGGAAAAATGAGCCTGTCTCTAAATCTATCATAAGCACGACCTGATTTATCACTTTTTGCAAGTAATCCTGAGGCAATACAGTCTTTTTCGCTAAAGCCAGCTCTTTGCAAAAAGTTAGCTAGAGCATTCCAATCATTTTTAGCATATCCTAAGCCAAATTGTTTAATAATTTCTTGGCTTATTTGTCTGTCTTGCATATAAGCTCGACATGTTGCCCCTTCATTGAGCTGCAAGTTGCTCTTAAAATGTTCTTCGGCTAATTCATACATGCGCAAAGTATTTTGCCGAAGACTTTTTCCATTTTTTGGGTCTTTAGCTCCCTTGCCCTTTTGACCTTGCCACGATCCAAGCTCTACATCACATTCAAGAGCCAATTGCTCTAAAGTTTCTTTAAAATCTAAACCGTTTATGCGTCCATAAAAATCAAATAAATCTCCTGATGCTTGGCAACCAAAACAGTAAAATAAACCTTTTTCTTCATCCACATGAAATGAAGGCTTGGTTTCTTGATGAAAAGGACATGGCGCAGACCAACGCAGACCGTTGCGCTTTAACTCCACATAACGGTTTACTATTGCCACAATATTTGTGCGCTGTTTTATTAACTGTATGGCGTTATTTCTTTGCATGGTGTTTGTTTGCTGAAACTGTATTAATGAATAAATAATTTTTCACTGACCCTCAAGCTGCCTACTATTGTTATAGGCAGCTAAGGACAAGCGCGGCAGATTACCATTTTTCAGCGCAAATACACGATGGTCATGCCATCGCCCCCCGTATCTTCATTAGCCAGCTCAAAACTATCAATACCAGGAAAGGTGCGTAGAAAATTATGCACTTCTTTTCGCAGCACTCCAGTACCACGTCCATGAACAATTTCGACACTATCGCGCCCATTGAGTATGGCTTTATCTAAAAAATCACCTACGCCACCAAGAGCAACTTCTGCTCTTTGACCTCGCAAATCAAGGCGCATAAGTGGTCCACTAGGTTTTGTGGTGGTAAGGATTACACCTTGGATATTATCTCTGCTAGCTTTTGGAGCTGAGCTTAAAGCAATATCTTTATTGTCTGCCCAAAGGGTAACACCGCCCATTTCTAAACGTACACGTTCTTTTCGCGTGTCTATTTGGCATATAGTGCCTTTTTTATTAAATGCGCTGTGTAGCACTTCTTGTCCTACATGAAGATTGCTAACTACCGTTTTTGCTTGCGGGATAATGTCTGATGTTTGTGCTACCTCTGCACGCAGACTAGACATGTTTTTTAAGGCTTGCTTGTGGCTAACTTTTCCAGCTTTCCATGCATGCATCAGCTCTTGAGCCTTGGTGCGTAGCTCGGTATAAAGTTCTTTTCTTTCACGTTCAAGGCGTTCTTGTAATTTTTTTTGCTTGGTGCGCGCTTGTTCTTGTTCTTCTTTTAGTTTGGTAAGTTCTGTTTCGCGTTGCACAGCTAAGCTATTTAAGCGTTCAAGTAGAGCAGAGCTGTCTTCACCTTCAAGCAAGAGATATTGCTCGGCGCGGCGAATAATGCTTTCTGGTAAACCATGCTCTCGCGCCACATCCAATGCTTGGCTTGCACCAACTTGGTCGTAAGCTAGACGAAAGAGTGGACGTTTGGTATTAGGGTCAAAAAGTACTGAGGCAACTTTGGTTTTTTCACGCCCAAGGGCATATGTTTTTAAAGCCGGAAAATGTGTTGCTGCAATGACGGTGACACCTTTATCAATTAAGGCATCCAACACCGCTTGAGCTAAGGCTGCCCCTTGTGTAGGATCTGTGCCAGCACCAAACTCATCTAGTAGTATGAGACTGTTTTTGTTAGCATATTCCCATGCTGATGCCAAATGACGAATTTGTGCGGTGAAGGTAGATACTTGATCATCTAAACTTTGTTCATCACCTATAAATGCGTGCATGTGGGTCCATGCAGGAACATATGCCCCGCGCCCTACAGGTACTGGTAAACCACTCATACCCATGAGGGCTACTAACCCAAGGGTTTTTAGGCATACGGTTTTTCCGCCAGCATTTCCTCCTGAGATAACTAGGGCTTTTTCTGTGCTTTCTAATGTTATGTTAATTGGTTGAGCGGTTCCAGCTAAAGCTAGTAGGGGATGGTGGGCGGCTGGAATATATACTCCTTGATCACAATCCACAAGATTTATGCAAATGCTTTCGGCAGAGGTATTAATATTTTTTGACATAGCTTGAGCTAGCTGCGCCATGGCAGATAACACATCTAGCTCTGTGAGTAAGTATGTGGCATTTTGAACTAATTCTAAATTGTCCCGCACCATGTTTGTAAGGTACTCAAGGATTTTTCGCTCTTCTTCGCGCTCTTCACGCTTAAGGTCTTGGAGACGATTATTTATTTCTACTAAGAACATAGGTTCAAAAAAACATGTTTCGCCAGTTTGGGACCAATGATGCACTATACCTTGCAAACGACCTTTGAAGTTTGCTTTTAGCGGCAAAACATATCTATCTGATGCAAGTGTCATAAAATCATCTTGTAAGTAATGACCTATATTATATTGAGCAGCAAAATCTTTCACTTTGCGCAAACAGCTTTGATGAATACGCCTAAGCTCGCTACGCACTAATAGGAGCTCCGGCGAACTTTCGTCTCGCAGTTGACCGTCATCACTAATGCAACGCTTAAGTGCAGAGCTAAGTTGTTCGGGTAGAGGACATGCCTCAACCAAGGCTAATAAACTTGGCCAAGCGCAAGAGTTGGTATCATGATTTGGTAAAATTGATATCCTAGCTTGTTCAGCTAGTTGCACTACTTGGCGCAAAGTCCAAAGAGCATCTAAGTCCAGTAAGCGATGTTTAGAACTTAAAAAAGTTTCGATACCGGATATGTCTGGAAATGCTGTAAGTTGAAAACTTTTTTTCTTGTTATTTTGATCTGGGGTTTGTTTGCATTGCCCGCTGTACCAAATTTGAAATTCTGTATAAAGTTGTGCTGCTTGAGTTGCTTTAGATATATCATCAAAAGGGTGCAAAGATAAAGCTTTTGCTTTGCCTGATGTGGAAAAGCAAAAAGCGGCAAGGTGCTCTAAGACCTTCCCAAACTCTAATGCATTAAGGGTGCGTGTATCCATGTAAATATAGTTGGCTAATTAAGGCTTGCCCGTACTTTGTTTGATAATTCTTTACCATCAACTTGACCTTTATATTTGGCCATGATGGCATTCATAACCTTGCCCATGTCTTGAGGTGAGCTTGCTCCCGTATCAATAATGGCTTTGGTGATGGCATCATTTAGTTCGGTTTCGCTAAGCATGGCAGGTAGATATTCTTGCAAAATGGTAAGCTCGGCAGCTTCACGCTCAGCTAAATCTGGACGCTTAGCATCGCGGTATTGAACTATTGAATCTTGACGTTGTTTAGCTTGGCGTAAAATAACATCCATCATTTCGCTGTCATCAAGGCTACCTTCAGAACGCTTAAGCTCCACCAAAAGATTTTTTGCAGCAGTTTTAAGCAAGCGCAATACGTCAAGTTTAAGCTGATCTTTCGCCTTATAGGCTGCAATGTATTCTTGTTCTATGCGTTCATTAAGAGTCATAATCTGCCCTGTATATTAAAGGGTATAAAATTTGGGGCTTAGAAAGATACGGGGAATTCAAAAAGAATTCCCCGCAAAACTTTGATATTAAAATGAAACTAAAGGGGAAATTAACCCATGTTCATTTTTCTAATCTTTTTCATGAGCCGCTTTCTGGCAGCAGCTTTTTTCTTTTTGCGCATTACGCTTGGCTTTTCGTAGTGTTGACGTTTTTTCATTTCAGAAAGCACACCAGCCTTTTCTACTTGCTTTTTAAAGCGGCGCAAGGCAATATCGAAATTATAATCATCTTCGTTAAGGAAAACTCCGGGCAAGGAAATCACCCCCCTTTTGTGTAATGAGGTAGCATTTTATAGGTACGCCAAATAAAAATCAAGTTTTTTTTTGTCTTTTTTTGCATAAGGAATAATTAATATGCCAAGCGATAAATTGCATTTTTCCGTGGCCGGTGGCGGTAGTTGGGGCACTGCTCTTGCTCAAACTCTGGCAGAAAATGGATATGCTGTAAACCTTATTTTACGCGATAGTAATTTAGCAGATACCATTAATATAAAACATGAAAATACACGCTACTTAGCAGGCTTCAAGTTAAATGCAAATATACATGCAACAACAAAGCTTAGCTCCATGGCGCAAAGTAATGCTATTGTGTTAGCCATACCAACTCAAAGTTTGCGTGCTTTTTTACATGCTTGCATGGAGTATTTACCACAAAATGTGCCCTTGATTAATACAGCTAAAGGACTTGAAAGCAGCAGTGGAAAGACCATGTATCAAGTTGTACAAGATGTGCTTGGAGAAAAAAATCCACAATATGCCATTTTATCAGGTCCATCCTTTGCTGCAGAAGTGATGGAAAAACAACCAACAGCAGTAGTTCTTGGTTGTGTTGGCGGTGTATTTGCTAAGCAAATGTTAATGGCATTTTCTTCAGAATATTTTCGGTGCTATTCTGGTAATGATATCCTAGGTATTGAGCTTGGTGGGGCATTGAAAAATATAATGGCCATAGCTGCTGGAGTATGCGATGGGCTTGGTCTTGGACATAATAGCCGTGCGGCTTTGCTAACTCGCGGTCTAGCAGAAATGAGTCGCTTTGGTGTTGCCATGGGGGCAGATCCCATGACCTTTATGGGGCTTTCTGGTCTTGGGGATTTGATGCTCACATGTATGGGTGATCTTTCACGTAATCGCCAAGTAGGGTTGCGCCTAGGAAAAGGTGAAAGTCTAGAACATATTTTAACAAGCCTTGGTATGGTAGCGGAAGGGGTTAAAACCACTGAAGCTGTATATGCTATTACGCAACAATTAAAAATAAGTGCGCCAATAATTCATGCTGTTTATGATATTTTGTACAATAAATGTCAACCCAAACAAAGCGTTATTAACCTTATGTCACGTAGTCTAAAAGATGAATATTAAAATATTATTCATACAGTGGTGACAAAGTTAGCACGATCCAATGAGTCAAAGAGAGGAGAAACTTTGCTTTGGTACTAAGTATTTGATTTTTGTGTAACCACCTATGAATAGTAAGTAATATTCATATTTTAACTGTAGCATGGCTTTCTGAATGAAAGATTTTTCATAGTAGTGCTTAGTCTATTGTTAAGTTTAATATACAAAGTTGCAGAGTTTGAAAACAAAATAAATTTCAATTCTAGCAAAAAGACTTGCCAAAAGTTACTATTTTGCGTAAAAAGTTTTTCGCTGATTAAGGAGAGGTGTCCGAGTTGGTCTAAGGAGCACGATTGGAAATCGTGTGTACGTTAATAGCGTACCGGGAGTTCGAATCTCCCCCTCTCCGCCATTAACAAATATTATAAAGCCCCATAAAGCCCATAAAGCCGCATGGGGCTTAACTTTTATCTCCTGTATTGTATAAGTGGTCTTCACTAAAAAGGTTCTTCACCAAAAAGAGGGGCAAACAGATTTGATACGTTATTTCTACGGTTAATTGTTTTTACAACATATTTACCAGTTTTTTATTCTTGCTAGTGATCATCATGATGCGTACTATGTATAATCAATTATAAGTATAAAGGATGATTTTGTACTAATTTATGATTATATTAATGATATAAAGTTGATGAATCGTGTATAGCTCAATCAGATTGAGTAAGATTGAGTAATATCTATAATCTAATATCATAAAATATTAATTAGTGATTGCCAAGATTGTTTACAAGCATATTTAAAATTTTTGCTTATAGATTGACCTGCTTGTGCTACTATAAAAATTCAAGAATACAATGTAATTCATTTCATTTAAAAAATATATAAAATACCATTTTCGTATTGCGAATATGTTGTGAGCATGTTAGATTTAACATAATTTCATACAGTTTTCTGATAAATAGATGTTTTCAAAGTGTCTACTTTCTTTAATTTTTGTCAATATTAAGGAATGCTATGTCATATATCAGTGATAAGCAAAATATGTTAGCGCGCACTTTTTTGCAACGTACTTTTAAAGATCATAAAAGTCCTATTTGTTGTTGGAATACTGAAGGAAAAATACTATATTGCTCAAAAAGTTTTTTAGATATTTTTCGTGTGAAATCTGAAGAGGAAATGCAAATAAATTTTAAAATTTTTAGTCCACCAGTCCAACCCAATGGCACCAATTCCGTACACGCAAAAATAGAATTCTTACAAGTAGCACTACAAAATCATTATACTCGTTTTTTTTGGATGCATACCCTTCCTTGGTCGGGTGAAAAATCTGTTGAGTATACCATTACTACCCTACAATATGAATGCATGTCCATCTTGGTGGGTTTTATGCACAATGCAGCTGCCAGTGAATATCAATACTTTACTGATAAGAATTTCAAAACAATTTTAGATGCTTCTCCTACAGCTATGTGTTTGTGGAGTAGAGGAAAACGTATGTTGGATTGTAATTCTAGTTTTCTTGATCTCTTAGGTTTAAAGCACATGAACGAGTATAGTGAAAATATGCAAATATTTTATCCCAAGTATCAAGAAAATGGTAGAGAGTCATTGAGTTATAATCTTGAAGAAATAGAAAAATCTTTTGAAGAAGGGCAAAGAAATATTGAATGGGTGTGGCTTGATATTGATGGCAACAGCATTCCTTCACAAATTATTTTGCGCCGATTCGCTTATGATGATGCGGACTTTGTTGCTGAGTATATTTATGATTTACGAGAACTTCGAGAAAAGGAGGCAAAAGCTCTTGCTGCTGAAGAACGCATAAAGACAATGTTTGATGGCATGCCTTTGGGTTCAAATATTTTTGATGCCAATTTTAATCCTATAGACTGCAATAATGCCACTGTACAACTTTTTGGCTTTGAAGATAAACAAAGTTATTTAGATAACTTTTATAAACTATCACCAGAAAAACAACCTGATGGCGGCTCTAGCGTTTTGCAAGCTCATAATCGCCTAAAAGAGTGCATGTCTTCTGGATTTTGCTCTTTTGAATGGATGCATTGTACTAAAGATGGTACTCTTCTACCATCAGAAGTAACTCTTGTACGTGGTGCTTATCAAAATACAGAAGTTGTGTTAGCTTATGTTCGTGATTTGCGTGAAATTAAGGCGTCTAAAGCATTAGCAGAAGCTGCAGAGTTGCGCAATCAAGCCATCTTGGATGCTTTACCTAGTGGAGTACATTTTTGGGATGAAAATGAACAGCTTATATATTGTAATTCTGTCTGCCACAAACTTTTTGGTTTTGATGATAAAGAAACTTATTTGAAAAATTTTATTAAAACTGTTCCAGAATTTCAACCAAATGGTCAATCATCCCTCCAAATTATTCAAGAAAACTTAAAAAAAGCTTTATTAGGTCTGGAGGATGATCTAGAATTTATGCTTATTAATCCTTTTACTTCTGAAAAAATCCCCTTAGAGATACGTGTGCGTAGTGCCACTTATCAAGGTAAAAACTGTGCTATTGCATACCTTAGGGATTTACGTGAATACAAGGCTATGCTAGCAGAACTACATGAAACAGAAGATCAATTACGCTATGCTAAGGAATTTGCAGAACAAAGCAGTCAAGCAAAGGGAGAATTTCTTGCTAATATGAGCCATGAAATTCGCACGCCCATGAATGGAATATTGGGTTTATTGCATCTTTTAAATTTAACATATTTAGAGGATGTGCAAAAAGAGTATGTAGAAAAAATTGTAAGTTCTGCAAAAAATCTCATGCGTATTATTGATGATATTTTAGACTTTTCCAAAATTGAAGCTGGTAAACTTGAAATAGAAAAACACCCTTTTACCTTGCATAGCATTGGGAAGGAAGTTTTAGATTTATATGGGCATACTTGCACTGATAAAGGCTTAATTTTAGATATATCCTGCAGTGAGCATCATAATAAAACTTTTATTCTTGGCGACTCATTGCGCTTAAAACAAGTTATCTTTAATCTTGTAAGTAATGCTATTAAATTTACAGATTCGGGAGGAAAGGTCTTTTTAGAAATTGAAACTTATATACATAATAATAACAATTTACATTGTACATTCGCTGTAAGTGATACTGGTATAGGTTTATCGGCGGAGCAAGAAGAAAAGCTTTTTTCAGCCTTTTCGCAAGCGGATAGCTCTGTAACACGTAGATATGGCGGCACAGGTTTAGGATTAGTAATTTCTAAAAGAATCATTAAACTTATGGGTGGAGAAATATATGTTGAAAGTGAACTAGGCAAAGGTACTACTTTTGCATTTACAACTACATTTCCCTTATTTAATGATGTGGTCAACCAACAAGAACAAGATATACAGCTAGACCAAAATGAAGTGGCAGAGGTATTAAGAGGTAAACGTTTACTTCTTGTTGAAGATAATGAAATAAATCAAATTGTTGCCAAGGAAATATTGCAAGTTGCAGGATACACAATAGATGTAGCAGAAAATGGACAAGAAGCTTTGCAAAAGCTTAAAAATAATACATATCATGCTATACTTATGGATATTCAAATGCCCGTTATGGATGGGTATACTGCTACAAAAAATATACGTGAACAAGCAAAATATGCTGACCTGCCCATAATAGCAATGTCTGCTCATGCCATGAAAGGTGACAAAGAAATAAGTCTTTCGCATGGAATGAATGACCATATTACAAAACCTATTGATGCCGATATTCTCTATAAAACTCTGCATTTTTGGCTATCAAGAGCAATTCATTCTTCATAAGTAAAGTTAATCAAAACCGCGTAATAAGTGAACAGTTTGGTCAAACTCTGTAAGGCGTTTTAACCAACTGTCCCTTAAATCCTTTTTTTGTAAGCACAAGACCTATGTAACATTGATTGTAAATCTCCTCAAATATTATAAAATATCTTATAACTATTAAAAATATAAACTTTTATTATTCAATGAATATAAAAAGTATTAGCATTGTTTTGTTTTTGTGATGTGGGTCACTAACAAAACAAAATTATTTATTTATCAATTGTGCAGAAAGACTCTATGTCTTGAGAATAAATTAGAATAAGGTTTTGAAAAAAGGAGCTATATATGTATTGTAATCAATGTGAACAAAGAGCCAAAGAAAAAGCCTGTGAGAAAATAGGCGTGTGCGGAAAAAAAGACAGCACCGCTAAAATACAAGATGAATTAGTGTATGCATTACGTCTTCTTGCCCAAACAAGCCTGAAAGCCGATGCTAAAGGGATAACTGACTCTCAAATAGATGTGTTTATAGCCAAAGCACTTTTTAGAACGTTGACTAATGTAAATTTTGATGAAGAAGCTTTACAAAGCTGTATTAAAGAGTGCATAATTTTGCGTAAAAAAATTGCTGAAAAGCTTGGATGTTCGCCACAATTTGATGCTGAGTCTTGTCAAAAAGCTTTAGATGATATTGAAAAAAATGCTTGGTCAGTGGATTCCATGTCTGCAGACATTAACATCAACTCACTTATGCAGATACTTCTTTATGGCACTAAGGGTGTAGCCGCTTATGCTGACCATGCTGCAATTTTGGGGGAGTATGATGCTAGTATATATACCTTTATTAAAAGAGCTTTATCAGCCGGTATAGCTGACAAACAAGGTCATATAGAAGAACGTACTATGCAGGATTGGCTAGATCTTGTCATGGAATGTGGTCATGCAAATTTACTTGCTATGGAACTTTTAGAAAGGGGCAACACTCAGCACTTTGGGCATCCGGAGCCAACACAGGTGGCTCTTGGACAAAAAAAGGGTAAAGCTATAGTGATTTCTGGGCATGATTTGCTTGATTTATATAATTTATTGCAGCAAACAGTGGGTAGAGGCATAAACATCTACACTCACGGAGAAATGTTACCTGCACATGCTTATCCTAAGTTAAAAGCTTTTACTCACCTTGCAGGACATTTTGGCACAGCGTGGCAAAATCAGCAGAAAGAAATGGCAGATTTTCCAGGGGCAGTGCTTTTTACTACTAACTGTATTCAAAATCCCGGCAGTCATGGGGATAAAATATTTACCACTGGTGCTGTAGGTTATCCTCATGTGGAACATTGTCCACAAGGTGATTTTTCAAAAGTTATCGAAAAAGCTTTGAGTATGGATGGTTTTTCCGATGATATGGAGAAAGGGCATGTTACCGTGGGCTTTGGGCGTAAAACTTTACTTGATGCAACGCCGGCAGTGCTTGATGCTGTAAAAAGTGGTGCTTTAAAGCATATATTCCTTGTGGGTGGCTGTGATGGTGCAAAGCCTGGGCGCAATTATTATACTGAATTTGTAGAAAAAAGTCCGAAAGATACATTAATTTTGACTCTTGCTTGTGGTAAATTTAGGTTTTTTGATAAAGATTTAGGAACCCTTGGACCATTTCCACGCTTGCTGGATGTAGGACAATGTAATGATGCCTATGCTGCTGTGCAGGTAGCCATTGCTTTAGCTGAGGCTTTACAATGTACAGTGAACGATTTACCTTTGTCATTGGTTCTGTCGTGGTATGAGCAAAAGGCTGTGTCTATTTTACTGACATTATTGGCATTAGGTGTAAAAAATGTGCGACTTGGTCCATCGTTGCCTTCTTTTATTTCGCCGGATGTTTTACAAGTTTTGGTGGATAAATGGCAAATACAACCTATTACTACTGCTGACGAAGACCTTGCAACTCTCCTGAAAACATAGTAAATTAATAAAACTGTGCGGCAGAGTATTTTCTGTTGCACAGTCAAAAATAACATAAAGTTGTGAAAAATTATCGTGATCAATTACAGCATATAGCGTTGCTACAAGATTTATCTGCTCAAGAATATGAGCGCATATCTACCTGCCTACAAAAAAGAGAGTTCAAAGCCATGAATTGCCTTTTTGAAGAAGGTCAAGAGGCCTTTGGGATATATATTGTGATTGAAGGCCACGTAAAGGTGATTCGTACCACCTTAGACGGAAAGGAAATTATGCTTTTTCTTGTGCGACCCGGGCATATCGTGGGAGAAGGTGCTGTTTTTCAAAAAAATACTTATCCTGCCACTGCAATAGCTTTAAAGAAAGTCCACACACTTTTTATTTCTGCACAGAATTGCCACAAATTAATACAAGAAATTCCTACTCTTGCTTCACGCCTACTCTCTATTTTTGCAGCAAGGCAACGCATGTTATTGCATAAAATTGCTGCTCAGAGTGAGCGTAATGCTGCTACGCGCGTGGCTGGTTATATTCTTCACAGGATTTCTCTTGAAAAAAATTCCCAAAAAATACATCTTGCCATTTCACGTAATGATTTAGCAAATTTGCTTGGTCTTGCACGAGAAACCGTTTCACGGCAATTATCCCTTTTTGTAGATTGTGGTGCTCTAGCCTTAGAAGGAAATACTGTACATATTTTAGACGAAGAAAAGCTTCTAACTAAAGCACGGGGATAGTGTGAAAAAATATTGCTTGACTATGTACAATCGACTATTTAGTTTGTTATTTTAGTTAGTTGTAATTATGTTGGGGTGGTTCATATTAAAAACTTTTTTGTTCCAGAGAATTTAAAATATGCGGAAAGTACTTATCGTAAAACTCTTTGGTTAAATAGGTTTTTACATCTCTTTCCCAATACTGCCGTATGATATTCTTATAAATGTTATGTGTCTTGATGTCTTTGGTAGGTCTAGTGTTTATGCATTCATATAGTGTTTGCCATGTAAATTCAGCAGCATTACGTAAGGCAACAACAGTGCTTTGCGGTATATGGCTCATGGTCTTTACATAACCAAGATGAACCCATACAAGACCAAGGGTCACGCAAGTGGTATTAGTGTGTGGAAAAATTTCATAATAATCCCCCTGCATGTGATAACGCTGTGCAGAGCTAGGGTTTACAATAAATGTATCACCGAAAAATCCATTAAAGAGTGGTTTTTCATCTAAATTTTCAAGCGTATATACATAAAGCTCACCATCATTATAACAAGCTTCAAGCCCACCAAGCACAAAGCTATATTTCTTTTTAATATTTAACATCTTGGCAATGCTTTTTTCATAAAATGCTTGTGGGCTGTCTTGTGGACTGCTTAAGGGTACAGAGTGGGGAATAGGTTTTTCTTGGGTTAATTTTGCATATTTGTAGAGCATTTGCTTAATAAAAAGCATTTTTTTTGTAAAATATACTTGGTCACCATCAATTTTCATATAAAAAGCATAGTTAATCTTAGTATAACCAAAGTTGCAAAATTGTGCCAGATGTCCGAGGGGACGTAATTGCTTCTTGCCACGGCAAGGCCCCCACTCTAGTGGATACCAATAAAGGCGAATTTTCTGTGCATAACGTGCAGCATATTCATGTAAAATATCTTCAGTATTATCAGTTGAATCGTTATAGGTAATAATTAGTTCATCTAAAAATGGAAGGCAAGAGTCAAGGCAAGCGCGTAGGGTCAAAGCCTCATTGCGCACACGTAAATGCCCACTTAAACCCAAAGGGCGTGGGGCATCAAGCTTTGCAAAGTCAGCTTCAGAGCTTATAAAATCTTGCGCATTAAATGCGCGGGAATTGCTAAAATTCATTATTAACTCGTATGCCAATAACTATCTGAACTCAATTTATCACGAGCAGGGTTAAAATATGCTAAATATCTGTAGTGCTACCGTGTATTTTTATCATGTAAGATATGTATCATGTAGGAGGTATGTGGGCAAGCAAAGAGAGGATAGACGGAGCTAAGGGGTAGTCTTGTTGTAATATTTGTGCAAAAATAACGATTTGGGATTTACATTATGCTTCAAATATGGTTGACATCCTTAAAGCATGTAAATAGCATGAGGGCTAAGTTTTTTTTTAATATGTCGATAAGCTTACTATGGCAAAAGTTTTAATGGTGTAATATTTTATAATAACAGAGGAATATGTTATGAAGTTGAAGTTGTTAGCGAAAATGATGCTTTATATTTTAGCACCAGCTATTATTGGACTTATTGCTTTAGCAATTTTTTCTGGTGTGCAAGTTAGGTCTGACTCCCTAGCCACAGCGCGTTTGCAATTACAAGAGCTTACTCGTGTGCAAGCAAGTGAACTTAATAATATCATTAGCTATATTATTGATGTTTCAAATTCTACAGGTAGTATTTCAACCGTTAGGCAGTTTGTTGCTCAAGAAGCCTTGCAAGATAGTAGCCCTGAGCATGAGCTATTAAAAAAGAGAATTTTTGACTACATAGTTAAAATAGTGGATGATTATAGGGATATATCATCTTGCTTTATTACCAATGCAGATGGGATAATTTTGACACATAGTACTCCATCATTTGTAGGTACAGATATAGCCGATTATGAGTCGGTTCAATTTGCACTTAAAGGTGAAAATAAAGTTGAGGTAAGGATTTCTAAGCAAACAAAGCAGTTAAGTGCATTTGTAGGTGCACCTGTTGTGCAAGATGGTAGAGTCATAGGCACGGTCATGTTTAAATTGGACCTTGCTGCACTTAATAAAAATTCTGTAGGTTCTATTGCTTTAACTCCAAGCATGTCCCCCTATGTTTATGATTCAAAGTTTACTATAATCATGGATAATAATGAAGAATTTATTGGTACTAGTGATGCATCAGAACCGCAAAGTGCTTATATAGCAGCTCAAAAAAATGGATCCTCTACCTATGATTTTGAAGGTGAGGAGATGGTTGGTTTTTTTGCACATGTTCCAGTGACTGATTGGTATGTAGTAATAGATACACCTGTGTCAGAGGTTTTACACGATGCAACTATATTAATTTATGAAATTCTTATTCTTGCTGCCATTATTGCAGCAATAACAAGCATTGTAATTTTTGTGGTTGCTAAAGGCATTTCAAATAATATGAGCCGTGGATCTGAAATTGCTACTTATGTTGCGGCAGGTAATTTAGAACTTACTAAGGAGCAAGAAGACGGTCTTGATACAGCTATCAAGCGCGGTGATGAAATTTCGGACCTCGCCCTTGGTTTACGCACCATGATTACAAATCTTGCAAAAATGGTTACTGAAGCAACTAATGCAACTAATGAAGCAAAAAAAGCTGTGGCTGAAGCTGAAGAGGCAAAACAAAAAGCCTTTGAAGCAGCTGAAGCTGCAGGTAAGGCTCGCCGTGAAGGTTTACTTGATGCAGCTCGTCAATTAGAAGACGTGGTTAATATTGTTGCTTCTGCATCAGAAAGGCTTTCTTCGCAGGTTGAGATTTCTTCTCAAAGTGCTCAGGATCAAGCAAGTCGTATCACACATACTGCCGTGGCCATGGAGCAGATGAATGCTACTATTATTGAAGTGGCAAAAAGCTCAGGCTCTAGTGCTGAACTTACAGAAAGTGCTAAAGAAAAGGCTATGCATGGTGCAGAAATTACCAAAAAATGCAAAGAATCTATTACCCGTGTACAACAAGAATCGATGGTATTACGTGAAAACATGAATGCCTTGGCTGAGCATGCCCAATCCATTACGACAGTTATGGGGGTTATTTCTGATATTGCAGACCAAACAAACTTGCTTGCTCTTAATGCTGCTATTGAGGCTGCGCGAGCAGGCGAAGCAGGACGTGGTTTTGCTGTTGTTGCTGATGAAGTGCGCAAACTTGCGGAGAAAACCATTTCTTCAACTACAGACGTAGCAAATGCCATTAGTGCTATACAGGCTAGTACCGAAAGTAATGTAAAGCAAGTTGATATAGCTGTAAGTAGTATTGAAGATGCAACCGAGCTTGCTAATATGAGTGGTGATGCTTTGCAAGATATTCTTGAAATAACAGAACATAGTGCTACTGAGGTGCGATCCATTGCTACAGCTAGTGAAGAACAATCTGCCACAGTTAGCGAGATGAATAGTGCTATTGAGCAAATTAATGATATAGCTTCTAATACTAGTGTTGCTATGCAAGAAGCATCATCTGCTGTGCAAGATCTTTCTACACAGGCTCAGGAGTTATCTAATATCATTGAAGGTTTGAAAAATAGCTAAACTATATAGTGAGTGAAAAATACAAAAACCCCATATGTGCAGCATGTGGGGTTTTTATATTT
>CAYJKC010000041.1:0-17659 GCA_964370675.1 uncultured Desulfovibrionaceae bacterium | reverse complement strand
AGCGCAGAGTTTTAAGTTCTTCCCTACAATTTTTGACCAGAGACTTAGCCAAGGCTGGATATCTTAATACGGCACAAATTTTATCGGCCATATCGCGTGTATCCCAAAAGTTTGCTTTAAGAGCATGCTCTAAAACCTCAGAAACCCCAGATTGCCTCGAAAGTAATACCGGCACATCATAAAGCATGGCTTCAAGGGGTGTAATGCCAAAAGGTTCAGACACACTTGGCATAACATATAAATCGCTTAACGCAAACATTTTATCAACTTCTTCACCGCGCAAAAATCCGGTGAAGTGAAATCTATTGCCAATGCCAAGCTGACCAGCACGGCGAATAATGGTGGGCAGCATATCCCCTGCTCCAGCCATAAAGAAACGGACATTTTTTTCTTTTTCAAGAACCATTTTAGCTACTTCAATAAAGTAACCTGGTCCCTTTTGAAATGTAACACGACCAAGAAATAGCACCCATTTTTCGTGCTCTACACGGGGTGAATTGATAAAATGATGCTCAATTTCATGGCGTGCAACGGCATTATGCACCACAGAAATTTTATGCTCGGGCACTTGATAATGCTTTATAATCATAGACTTGGTAAGATGGCTTACGGCAATAACTTTATCAGCAGCATGTAGACCTGCTCTTTCCATGCCTGCTACAACTTCATTAACATTTTCACCGCTGCGGTCATATTCCGTAGCATGAATATGCGCAATAAGTGGCTTGCCTGTTAAAGTTTTTGCTAGCATACCAGCAGGGTAAGTCATCCAGTCATGCACATGAATAACATCAAACTCTTCTTGCAAAGCTATGCTACCAGCCAAGCGGCTATAGCGATAAACTTCAGCCATGAGATCTGGTCCATAGCCACCCTGCAAGGTATAGGTGCTACTTTCACTCCAAGTGTTTACTATAGATATATCTTGTACTTTGCTTTGACTTTTCCATTGTTGCCTTGCCAGATAGCTTTCTTCTGTATCATAAGCAAATAGAAGTGATGAAAGACGATATTCTTTAAAATTATCTTGCCAAATATATTGTTCACCCATATCAAGTTTTTCATGCATATGTGCAAATATGGGGGTACCTGATGCTGAGCGCAAACTTATACCCTCACTTTGTTCATGCCCATGAGGCAATGTGGGCAGTACAAAAATAACTTGGGTATTTTTTTTAAGTAGACCTTGGGTCATGCCATAACAGGCAGTGCCAAGCCCACCGCTAATATGAGGGGGAAATTCCCATCCAAACATTAAAACACGCATATGTATCCTTAATATTAAATATGTACCGCTACCTACTTTGCGGACAGTTTATAGTTAGTAAAATAGCTTGCTCCCACTTGGCATAAGCCTCTGGCGCGGCTTGCTTTAACATAAGTAAAGAACGCAAAACTTCTGCCACACTCCATGCTTGAGATATACAACCATCAGGCCTATGCGGAGCTGAAGCGTCAAATATTTCTGATAGTGTGCCAATGCCAGCATCAAGAAAGTGTTCAGTAAATAGTGGTGTTATAGTATCAAGCAAGCTTGTGGCTGCACCTTCAATATCCCATGCTGTGCGAAGTAAGGCCTCTGTATAGTGACCCAAAAGCCAAGTCCAAACAGTGCCTTGGTGATATGCCCCATCACGTTGCTCTGGAGAGCCACCATAAACTGGACAATAGAGAGGATGAGTTGGAGATAGAGTGCGCAAGCCAAAAGGCGTTAATAATTTATTGCGCACACATTCCACCACATGGGCTTGCAAATCATCTTCTAAGATAGGATATGGCAAGGAAACAGCAAAGATTTGATTGGGTCTAACGCTAATATCAAGTTCTTCTTTGTGCCATACATCGCCAAGATAACCGCCCAAATATTCAACCCAAAATTTTTGCTTAAATTGCACACGCATATGGCGCAAATACTTGGCTGTCACTGGTGTTTTTTCGCCAAAACGTGTGGCAAGAAACTCTGCAAAAGCCAATGCATTATACCAAAGAGCATTAATTTCCACCGGACAACCACAACGCGGAGTTACAGGTTTACCATTAACTTGGGCATCCATCCATGTAAGTTGGGTATGTTCATTACCTGCATGAATTAACCCGTCTTCATCCATGTGAATAAGTGGGTGCTTGCCTCCCATATATGCTTCAATAATGCCCTTAATGGCAGGCCAAATATTTTCATGAAACCATTGTTCTTCTTCTGGCATATGCTGCAAAAGTTTTTGAGCTGCCCAAACATACCAAAGGGATGCATCTACAGAGTTATAAGCATGGCTATCTTCCGAAGCCCCAAAAATATTAGGCACAAGACCATTTCTAATACTCTTAGTGGCAGAGTATAAAATACGCTTACCCTTGCTTAATCTTCCAGCACAAAAGGTTAGACCAGGTAAAGAAATAAAGGCATCACGTCCCCATGCATCAAACCAATGATAACCAGCAAGAACCTCCAAAAGTCCTTGGGGTGGGGTAATCATAAAGCTCGCCCCTTGGCGGGTTAATTGACCGATTAAATCATCGGCCACCTGCACAAGATTGGTTCGTCCTTCAGTTTCGCTATGCCATAATTCTTCAAGATCTTCATAAATTTCATCTATGCCAGCTGCTAAATAAATAGGTTCATTTAGTTTAAGTGAAAAATCAAAAAATGCTGGCTTATATAAGTCTTCTTTATGGGGAAAGCCGCGCTCAGCTTCCACAAAATATTCAACATTATAATACCAGTCAGAGTTTGTATCAATTTGCACTTGCCCCTTAGCCTTCATAAATAGTGATGGCATATGTGCATAGGGGCTAATGCAAAGTCCATCTGTGCGTATTTCTAGTGCATTTTGCACTTCATCATTTTTATGTATAAGGCTATGGAAATGACGATATGCAAGTAATGGCTTAATGCGCAAAATAAGCTCAGGAATACTATGTTCACATTGAGCTTCATATTTCATAAGTAATAAAGATTTATTGCGCACAAGCACAAGTTCGCGGGTAATATTTAAATCTGCAATGCGATAATGAAATTGAGGCCAATCATTAATGTTAACCGATTGTAAATACTCATGTCCACGTGGAAAATACATGTCTGGGTGCTTGCGTGTTGAAAAGAAAAATTCCTTATTGGCACCAATCAATGAGTCTTCTGTGGTTGAAAGCAATACATGTCGACCACCAAGTTTAGGAAGATTAACAACTAAAAGACCATGATATTTTCTTGTGTTGCAATATGGTATTGTTCCGGAGGCATAGTCTCCAAGTCCATTGGCTAAAATCCACTCCTTACCCAATGAGCGACGTATATTAAGACAGGCAACCCTATCAAAACAAAACTTCATTATTTCCTCCGTATATCCTTAGCTGATCCAGTGAGAATGTATACTAGTTGAGAAATGTTATCAATAGCAATTTATAGAATTGTTATGAAAATGAAATATATCTCTAATGCTCTTAATCATATATTATACTTTTCAAAATTTGTCGAGTAAAGTAAGCATGATTTTTTGTGTGTAGATGTATGCTTGGCAGGTGATTCCGATTTGGCTACTTTTGCCTTTAATGTGTGAGGCTCGGTAAAGTTTTTTTAGCGTTGCAGCACCTACGCTTTGCTCCGTCGTAGCAAATTGCTTAGAAAACCTTCCCCAATCTCACACATTGCCATTGTTGAAATAAAATTTTTTGTAAATAAATTTGAAATTAGATTAACCTGTAAAATCCGTAAAAGTATTATATAAAAAGCTTGACAGAGTAATTTTTCATATATATTGTTCCCGTGCTTTAGGGCGAAAGCGTTGATTTGTGTGGTTTTACTGACGCAGCGGTTTCGTTCATCCTGTAGGTGATAAAATGTTCATAACGGG
This sequence comes from uncultured Desulfovibrionaceae bacterium, assembly GCA_964370675.1. Lineage (GTDB taxonomy): Bacteria > Desulfobacterota > Desulfovibrionia > Desulfovibrionales > Desulfovibrionaceae > CAYJAD01. The sequence continues at coordinate 13,811 of CAYJKC010000041.1, read as the reverse complement.
GTGGTCTTGCATAAGGCCCCCTTTTTTTTGTATTACGAGTATGGTAAAAAAAAATATTATCGAAGTATTACACGACATTACACAGCCAGTTGTGCAATCGTTCAACCTTGAAATTTGGGGTATTGACGTAGTTCAGGCTGGCAAAACCATGGTGCGCATCTTCATTGATGTCCCAAATGTTGTGGAGCAAGAAAGTCAAGAATTAGACGATGCTAATGCTACTATGGTGGCACATTCTGCTACTGTTGAGCAATGTGCGCGTATATCTCGTTTGGTGGGCTTAGCTCTTGAGGTTGAGGATGTTTTTTCATCAGCCTACGTGCTTGAAGTGTCAAGCCCAGGACTATCGCGTCCATTTTTTAAGCTTGAGCAAATGAAAGCATTTGTTGGTGATACTGTAGAAATTGTTTTAGCAGACTTTTTGATAGAAACTGAACAATTACCTTCGTTTGCAATTAAGCGCAAGAAATTTTGTGGTCAACTTTTATGTGTTAATGATCACAGCATTAGTTTGAAAATCGAGCATGCTGGTGAGTTATATCCCATGGATTTTATGTGGGATAATATTCGTAAAGCCATGCGTGTGCATGTTTTTGTTACCCCAGAAAAGCCGGGTAAGAAACGTAAAAATGCTTAATAATTAATTGAAAAAAATAAACTTTCAATGTTTTATAATAATGGAATTGATTTTCCTGAATAAATTATAAGGATAATCCGGAGGCATCATGAATCTTGAATTAAAAAAAGCCATAGATCAAATCAGCAAGGATCGCGGTCTTGATCGTAACATGCTTATTGATACACTTGAAGAAGCAGTGCGCACCTCTGTGCTACGCCGCTTTGATGAGGATATGGACATTGAAGTCACATATAATGACGATACTGGTGACATAGAAGTATATCAATTCAAGATAGTTATGGAAGATGGTGACGTTGCTAACCCTGATACACAAATAGAGCTTGCTGAAGCAAGAACTCATGATCCTTCAGTAAATATTGATGATGAAATGGGCTTTAGAGTAAAAATGGAAGACCTTGGGCGCATTGCAGCTCAATCGGCTAAGCAAGTTATTATCCAGCGTATGCGTGATGCAGAACAAGGTATTATTTATGAAGAATATAAAGACCGCATAAGTGAGATTGTTTCAGGTATTGTGCAACGCCGTGATAAGGGTGGTTGGATTATTAACCTTGGGCGCACAGAGGCTTTGTTGCCTAAGGATGAACAAATACCACGTGAGCATTATAAGCGTGGAGATCGTGTACAGGCTATAATTATTGAAGTGCGTCGTGAGGGGCGTGGTCCGCAGGTGGTCATATCCAGAGCTCATCGTGATTATATGGCAGCATTATTTAAGCGTGAAGTACCTGAAGTTGATGATAACACAGTGCAAATTATGGGTGTTTCGCGCGACCCTGGTTCAAGGGCCAAGGTTGCTGTGCTTTCTCGTGAGCGTGATGTGGACCCAGTGGGTGCATGTGTTGGGGTACGTGGTTCGCGTATTCAAAACATTGTGCAGGAGTTACGTGGAGAGCGCATTGATATTGTGGTTTGGAGTTCAGATATTGCTACTTATGCTCGTAATGCGCTAGCTCCGGCTTTGGCTTCTCGGATTATTGTTGATGATGAAGCAAACTTGCTTGAAGTTATTGTACCAGATGATCAACTTACCAATGCTATTGGGCGTAAAGGTCAAAATGTAAAATTAGCTGCCAAGCTGCTTGGCTGGAAAATAGATATTTTCACTGAAACTCGCTATAATGAAGCCAATGCCATAGGTCGTGGACTTGAGCAATTGGCATCTGTTGCTGAAGTTTCCATCGAATCATTGGTGGCGGCAGGATATCAGTCTATTGAGAGATTGCGTGACGCTAGTGATGAACAATTAGCTAAAGATTTAGCTTTAAGTACTTCGCGCATTGAAGATTTGCGCTCGGCTATTCAATTTCTTGCACCCTTAGAAAGTGCAGAAGAAAAAGAAACAACTGAAGATTAAGTTGTTTATATAAAGGTAGTTTAGATGACACATGTTCCAATGCGCATGTGCATTATATGTAGGCAACGCTTTAGCAAGGATTTGCTTACACGTTATACCATGAATATTCAAGGGCAACTTGACATGGGCCAAGATTATTCGGGCAGGGGGTGGTATGTATGTACGCATACCATGTGTAGAGAAAAGTTTGCTTTATATAAGCCCGGAAAAACAAGGCGTAATAAGGGTACAAAGTAATGAAGGACAAAATGACTGTAAAAGATTTAGCAACAGAATTGAATGTAGATTCTAAGGAACTCATTAAGAGTGTACAGCAACTTGGCATTGCTGTAAAAACAGCAACAAGCAATATTGCCGATGAAGACCTTGAGCGCGTGCGTAATCACGTTAAAGGAAAAGAGCGTGGTAATGTTATTGTGCGCAGACGTGTAGCAAAGCCTAAGGCTGAAGAAGTCAAGGATGCTGAGCCAGCAAAGTCTGTTGAGGCAAAGCCTAATAAAGAGAAAAGCGAAGAAAAGGAATCTGCCAAAGTTAGCCCTGCCAAAAATGATGCTGACAAGATCAATTCAGATAAGACAAATGCTGATAAAGTAAGCCTAGAAAAGGCTAGTGCTAATAAAGTTAGCCCTGATAAAATCAGTCAAGACAAAGTTAGTTCTGACAAAGTAAGTCCTGCTAAAAAAACTGCGCCCAAAAAAGTTGTGCAAAAACCAGAGCCAGAAGTGGCAAAAGTTGCTCGTATTGTAGCAAAACCACAAACTAAGCAAAGCACAGAGGAAGCTCCAACACTGGTTGAAGCAACATCAGAAGCTAAGCCAGAAGTGGAAATTATAAAAATAGAAGAACAAAAGCAAGATTCTCCAAGAAGCACTACCCCCGACGCTTCTGCAGAGCCTGAAGGTTCTTCCGCTCCTGTTTTTGCAACGCGCAAAGAAGAAAGTGTACCCAGTGAAGATGCTTTGCCAAGAGAAGAAATTTTATCTAGTGAAAAAACTAGCGAAGTAACTGCAGATTCTGCACCTAAGAATAAAAAGCGTGACCGTGGTGCTAAAAAGCGTCCTGCTCAAGAAGAAGTGCAGCAAGTACGTGTTATTTCACGTCCTACTCCAGAAATGATGCAGCGCCAGCGCGAGCTTGAGAGCGAAGCTGCAAAGAGTGCTCGTGATAATCGTGGTGCCAGAGATGGTGCCAGAGATGGCGCTAGACCTGGTACAAGGCCAGGTGGACGTGATGGTGATAATCGTGGAGCAAGACCAGGTGGACGTGATGGTGGTAATGCACCACGTGGAGCAGGTGGCGGAGCAGGTGATGGTAGAAATAACCGTCCTTCTCGTCCAGGGCAAGGTGCCGGACAGGGTGCCGGACAAGGTGCCGGACAGGGTGCTGGTGCACGCTTTAATCGCCAGGGTGGAGCACCTAATGTAGATGTAAATTTAGTTAGCCCTGATGCTGGTGAAGGTCAAAGCAAGAAAAAACGCATGAAGGGTCGTCGTACTGTTGATTTCCAACAAAATGAATTTGGTCGCTATGGTAGCGATGATGATCAAGCTCTTCGCCTTGGACGTTCACACAAAGGGCGTCGTAAGGGTAAGGATACACGTCAAATTCAAGCAAGTACCACTCAGCCCTTAAAGGCTGCCAAGCGTAAAATTCGTGTAACTGAGGCCATTCGTGTATCGGATATGGCGCATCAAATGGGTCTTAAGGCTCCAGAAATTATTAAAATTTTATTTAATCTTGGTGTGATGGCTACTATCAACCAATCCTTAGATATTGACACAGCAACCCTTGTGGCAGCCGAATTTGAGTATGAAGTGGAGAAGGTTGGCTTTTCTGAGGAAGATTATCTTATTCCAACTGAGGCTGATAAGCCAGAAGATCTACGTCCTCGCCCACCAGTAGTAACCATTATGGGTCACGTTGACCATGGTAAGACTTCATTACTTGATGCCATACGCAAATCCAATGTTACTGTTGGCGAAGCTGGTGGTATTACACAGCATGTTGGTGCGTATAATGTGCGCACAAAACGTGGCGACATTGTATTTTTAGATACACCAGGTCACGAAGCTTTTACTGCCATGCGTGCTCGTGGTGCTCAGGTGACAGACTTAGTTATCTTAGTGGTTGCCGCTGATGACGGTGTTATGGAGCAGACTCGTGAAGCCATTAACCACTCTAAAGCTGCCAATGTGCCAATTATGGTGGCAGTAAATAAAATGGATAAAGAGGGCGCAGACCCAGATCGTGTGCTACGCGAATTAGCGGAGCTTGGTTTACAAGCTGAAGATTGGGGTGGTGATACAGTCACTGCAAAAGTTTCAGCTAAGACACGTTTAGGCCTTGATGACCTTTTAGAATTGGTGGCATTGCAAGCTGAAATACTAGAGCTTAAAGCCAACCCTAATAAACCTGCTCGCGGACGTATTGTAGAGGCTAAGCTTGATAAAGGACGTGGTCCCGTGGCCACAGTGCTTATTCAAGAAGGTACATTACGTCAAGGAGATACTTTTGTTTGTGGTGTATTTTCTGGTCGTGTGCGCGCATTGTTTAATGATCAAGGCAAAAAAGTTAAAGAAGCAGGTCCAGCTATGCCTGTGGAAGTACAAGGTTTTGACGGTGTTCCGGAAGCAGGTGAAGAATTTGTTTGTGTAAATGATGACAAACTAGCTCGTCGTATTGCTGAAACGAGATCTGTTAAGCAACGTGAGCGTCATTTAGCTAAGGAATCAAAGGTAACTCTTGAAACCTTCCTTGCCAGTCATGCATCTGATAAGGAAGCCTTGACCCTAAATCTTGTGCTTAAAGCAGACGTGCAAGGTTCATTAGAAGCCATTACCGAAGCCTTGAAGAAAAAGAGTACTGATAAAGTGCGCATTAATATTGTGCATGGTGGAGCTGGTGCTATTTCTGAGTCAGATATCTTGCTTGCTTCTGCCTCACAAGCCATTATCATTGGTTTTAATGTACGCCCCACTGCTAAGATTAAAGAAATTGCCGAGCAAGAAAATGTAGATATACGTTTTTATGATATTATTTACAAACTTGGTGATGAAATTACCAGCGCTATGCAAGGTATGCTTGCACCAGTGCAGCGAGAGCAATATCTTGGTCAAGCTGATGTGCGTGATACCTTTAGCGTGCCTAAAATCGGTGTTATTGCTGGTTGTCATGTGGCGGACGGTAAGGTTACACGTAATGCAGGAGTGCGTCTCTTGCGTGACGGTGTGGTTGTATATACGGGTAAGATTTCATCGCTAAAACGCTTTAAAGACGATGCTAAAGAAGTGCTTAAAGGCTATGAATGCGGTATTGGTCTTGAAAATTATAATGATATTAAAGTAGGCGATGTTATAGAAGCATTTGAAATGATTGAAGAGGCTGCAACGCTATAGGTTGTGTATGAATATGCTTATGGCTGTGCTTACCGTAGAATATGTTTTGCATGGCAATGACTCATTAAAGGGTAAAAGGCGCATTGCTAACAGCCTTAAACAAAAAGTGCGCAATAAGTTTAATGTAGCCATTGCTGAGGCAGGTACAGCCGATTCGCATACGCGTTTACGCCTTGCGGTGGTTTCCGTATCCAATGCTGAGGCGCATCTACAAAGCCGCATGGATAAATGTTTAGCCATGATGGAAGCGATTTGCCCTGAAGAAATGATTTATAGTGAAATAGAAATATACGCTGCCAATTAATTTTATGACAATGAATACTAATATTTTTGATCATTCACTATATGAACCTGCTGCCAGAATAGCTAAGCATTTAATGGCTTGTGAGCGCATAGTGCTTACTTGTCATATGAATCCTGATGCTGATGCTATTGGTTCTATGTTGGCACTTGCTTATGGTTTAGAAAGTTTGGGTAAGAACGTTGTTTTATGTAATGATTCTCGCATTCCGGACTATGTGGCATGGCTACCACAATCTGGTAAAATATATAAAACCTTGCAAAATCTTGCTTTTAAACCAGAGTTGGCAGTAATTCTTGATTGTGGTGACAGTAAGCGCTTAGGTGACTTACAAAATGAAATTTTGGCATTGCCAAGTATAAATATTGATCATCACATTAATAATCCTAATTTTGGCAGTGTTGATAACTGGGTAGACACGAATATGGCAGCCACAGGACAAATGGTTGCAGCCATATTAGCTAATCTTGGTGTGGAGCTAAAAGGGCATATTGCAGATGCACTCTATGCTTCCATAAGTTCTGACACAGGTAGCTTTAGTTATGATAATACCTCAGAACTTATATTTTTACTCATGGCCCACTTGGTACGTGAGGGTCTAAGTATTACAAGAGTGCGTCAGTATATGGACCATAGTTGGACTTTACAACGCATGCATCTTTGGGGTGTGTTAATTAGTACCATCCGCTTAGAGCGTAACTCAACCATTGCTCTAGTTACAGTAAGCTTAAAGCAATTAGATAAATTTAAAGCAAACTCTGAAGATTTAGAAGGTCTTGTGGAGTATATGCGCCGTTTGCGGGGAGTTTTGGCTGTAGGTGTTGTGCGCGAAGATAATCCTAAGCAATGTAAGGTAAGTTTACGCAGTACGGGTGAAATTAATGTGCAAGCTATGTTAGCTCCCTTGGGTGGCGGTGGGCATCGCAATGCTGCTGGTGCTTTGTTAAAATATGACCTTAAAAAGAGTAGCACAATAGTTTTGCAAGAGATTACCAAGTGGCTTGACGCTAATGTAAGATAATTATGACTGCGGATACATTACAAAAGACATATGGTATTAAAAATATTATTCCTCAAGCGCATGGAGTATTAGTTTTAAATAAGCCCAGCGGACCAACCTCAGCCAGATGCTTAAGCGGCATAAAACGGCTTGGTCAAAAGAAAATTGGGCATGCTGGCACTTTAGATCCCATGGCTTCAGGAGTTTTGCTGGTGCTGCTAGGACATGCTACTAAAATTTCCGGTCACTTAATGAGTGATGGGGGCAAGGTGTATAAAGGTTGCTTGCGTATTGGACAGCAAACTGATACTTGGGATAAAGAAGGCAGTGTTGTTAGTGAAAGTGCATGGAAACATATTACAGAAGATGCAGTACGCAAAGCAATGCTAGAATGGCAAGACTTGCACGAACAAAGTGTTCCACCATATTCTGCTGCCAAGCATCAAGGCAAGCCCTTATACAAAATGGCTCGCTTAGGGCAAAAAACACCTGAAAAGGTAAAAAATATAGAAATTTCGCGTGTGGAAGTGCTAGACATTGCATTACCATTCGCAAGCTTTCGCGTTGAATGTAGTTCTGGAACCTACATTCGTTCCCTGGCCCACAGCTTGGGGATACGACTTGGTTGCGGAGCCGTGCTCACAGAACTTACGCGAGAGTATAGTCACCCCTTTGGTCTTGAAATATCTCATGATTTGGAGAGTATTTGTGCAAGTCCGGAGAGTTTAGAGCATTGGGTTATGCCCATAAATGCCGCCTTGCCGCATTGGTCTGTATTACAATTAACAGAGCAAGAGCAAGCAAGCATTAAAAATGGTATGCCCTTGGCTTTTCGCCCTGCATCTAATCAAGACGGTAGCCCGCAAAGTGATGATGCGAGAAGTAAAGCAATTTTGCTTGATGGGGACGAAAAACCCTTAGCCTTGGCAGAACTCAAGTTAATTCAAGGTAGTTTGCACTGGACTGTTTTAAGGGGTCTTTGGTAATAGGCGATTTTGCCATATATTATTTAACTTACTGGAGAACTGCTGTGGTTATGAATGCTGAACAAAAAAAGTCTGTTATTGATGCGCATGCTAAACATGAGGGTGATACTGGTTCACCTGAGGTGCAAATTGCACTTTTAACAGCTCGTATTGAAGATCTTACTGGACACTTTAAAGAGCATAAAAAAGACTATCATTCACGTACAGGCTTGCTTAGATTAGTAAGTCAAAGACGTAAGCTTCTTAAGTACCTAAGGGAAACAGATGTTCAACGTTATCGTAGTCTCATCGAAAAATTAGGCTTACGTAAATAATTTGCATGTAAGCAAGGGTTATTAAAAACTCAGGAGAAGCCTTTGGTGATATAAGGGTTTCTCCTGAAAGTAATAACCCTTTTAAACAATTTTACCCACATTTGGAAGGGGGGGCCGAGAATGCTTGCGAAGTAGCGTAGTCAAATTCGTGCCTATTCTCGGAAACCCCTTTAGTTTTGTGAAAGGAATTTTTATGTTGGATATATTTAATCCTACACGTCTTAGTGCCTTTGTAGGCGGTAAGGAAATTATATTTGAAGTTGGTCGTTTAGCTAATCAAGCTCACGGTGCAGTTTGGATTCAATGCGGCGGAACAGTGGTTTTAGTTACAGCTTGTTCACAAGCTTTAGAAGTTGACCGCGGATTTTTTCCGCTAACAGTTGAATATGCAGAAAAAATGTATGCAGCTGGGCGCATCCCAGGTAGCTTTTTTAGGCGTGAAATTGGGCGTCCTTCAGAGCGTGAAACCTTGGTTTCAAGATTGATTGATAGACCTATCCGTCCTCTTTTCCCTAAAGGCTTAAAGGAAGATGTGCAAGTTTTAGCTAATGTGCTTTCTGCTGACCAAGAAAATGAGTCTGATGTACTTGCTTTAACTGGTGCATCAGCTGCAGTATTAATTTCTCCGCTACCATTTGATGGTCCTGTGGCTGGTGGTCGTATTGCGCGTGTTGACGGTAAGTTCTTACTTAATCCTACCTTTGCAGAGCAAGAACTAAGTGATTTTGATATAGTTTTTGCAGCTTCGCGTGATGCCATAACCATGGTTGAAGGTGAGGCTAAATTTGTGCCTGAGTCAGTAATCATTGAAGCTTTAGATTGGGCGCATAAAGAAATTCAACCCTTAATAGATGTTCAAATTAAGCTTGCTGAACTTGTGGGCAAGCCTAAGATAAGCTTCACCCCAGCAGAGGAAGATGCAAGCTTTGTGGCATTTGTGCAAAATTGTGCTGAAAGTGCAGGTATAGCAGATGCTGTGCGTGTGGCTGAAAAGCTAGAACGTAAAAATGCCCGTAAGGCTGTTAAAGAAAAAGTTATGGAAATGATTAGCAATGATGCCAATTATGCTGAACATCCAGAGCTAAAAAATGTTGGTGATATTATAACCAATATGGAAAAGAAGTTAGTGCGTGGGCGCATTGTTAATGAAGGAACACGCATAGACGGACGCGACACAAAAACTGTGCGTCCTATACAAATACAAACCTCTTTGCTACCTCGTACCCATGGCTCAGCTTTATTTGCTCGTGGTGAAACAAAGTCATTGGTAGTAACCACACTTGGTGCATCTACCGATGAGCAACGTATGGACTCATTAAATGGTGACGTAACTAAACGTTTTATGTTGCATTATAATTTCCCACCATACTCTGTGGGCGAAGTAAAGCCTGTGCGCGTTTCACGTCGTGAAATTGGTCACGGTGCTTTAGCTGAAAAGGCTTTGAGTTATATTTTGCCTGCTGCAGATAAATTTCCTTTTACTGTTCGTATAGTGTCAGAAACATTGGAGTCCAATGGCTCATCATCCATGGCTGCCATATGTGGCGGTTCCTTATCCCTAATGGATGCAGGTGTTCCAGTAAGTGCACCTGTAGCAGGTGTTGCCATGGGTTTAATTCGTGAAGATGAGCAATTTGTAGTTCTAACAGATATCTTGGGTGATGAAGATGCGCTTGGTGATATGGACTTTAAGATTGCAGGTACAGCAGAGGGTATTACTGCCGTACAAATGGATATAAAAATAACGGGCATTACTACCGAAATCATGGCAAGAGCCATGGAGCAAGCTCGCGAGGCTCGTTTGCATATTTTAGATCAAATGAGTGCAGCCCTTGAGACTCATCGCAATGAGCTTTCACGTTTTGCACCACAGCATGCAGAAATATTTGTTAACCCAGATACAATCCGCTTAATCATTGGTCCAGGTGGTAAAAATATTAAAGCCATCACTGCAGCCACTGGTGCATCCATTGATATTGATGATAGTGGTCGTATTTCTATTTTTGCTCCTACTGCTGATGCCATGGTGACAGCTAAAGAAATGGTACAATACTATGACCAGCGTCCAGACATTGGTAAAAACTATGTTGCTAAGGTTCGTAAAATATTAGAAATTGGTGCAATTGTAGAAGTTTTACCAAATGTAGAAGCCTTAGTTCATGTTTCTCAGCTTGATATTAATAGAGTAAATCAACCCGGAGATGTGGCACGTCTTGGTGAAGATATGGTGGTCAAAGTTGTTGAAATTAACGGTGATCGCATCAGAGCAAGTCGTAAGGCTGTACTTTTGGAAGAGCAAGGTCAAGAATGGACTCCAGAAAGTACCGCTCGACCTGCACGTGATAACCGAGATCGCGGTGATCGAGGTGACCGTAATGATCGCGGCGGACGTCGTCCTGACCGTAATGACCGAGGCGGGCGTCGCAACTAGTTAAGATTTATCATAAAGGGTGTAGGTCATGTGGTCTGCACCCTAGATTTTAATAGGGATGTACTATGTTTGAAATTCCACACCAACAAGAAGATACACGCACTCATTTTGAGGCTTTAGGTAAGCAGTGGGCAGTGCTAGTAGGTGGTAATCCTGCGCCACTTATGCCACAAATTGTAGGCACTGTAGCACATGCTGGTGCTACACGTGAATGCTGGCAGCGTAAGGATAGTGAGAAAGAAACCATACTTATGGCTTGGCCGCAAGAAGAACCCATCCGCGCCGCCACTATTGTGCAAGGCGAGCTTGAGGGTCAATTAAAGCCGGTTACGGCTGTACCATTGCTTGATGGAATGCCCAATGATTTAGTTGTTGAGCAAAGCGTGGTGTGGGCTTCAGGAGTTGAGGCTAATGTGGGTGCAGGTGTTTATGAAGATAGTAATAGCCCACTTTGGTTCTATAATCCTTTGTATTTTAGAGATAAAGAAAATTTAACTCCAGGTGTTACACATACTTTTAATCTAGCTGGTCTAGCTCTTGGAGTGAGGCGTGCTTTGATTGATGAGATGACCATTACCCAAGGTCCAGTTTATGAAGAGCATGCTAAGGCTTGGCTTGAAGCAAACCCAGATAAATCGCGCCTTGATGTACCTGTATTAAAAGTTAACCTTGCCGGAAGACAAATAATCATACCAGGACGTTATTATTGTGAATATGAAATACGCAATACCATTTTAGAAGTAGAGGAGACTAAGCTTGATAAAATGGAAGTATATATATTGCGTATGGCATTTCCTTTAGCAGAGCGTAAGCCATTGCATATAGTTGTATATGCTCCTAAGCATCTTTTAAAAGATTATGAGCCCAAGGTGGGTGATGATATTGATGCATATCTTTGGCTTCAAGGTCGCATTGCTGATTAGTAATTTGTTTTAAGCAATTACGCTTGGTTTTTTCCAGGCTTATCATTGGGCACTTTATTAAAAAATTTTTGAGATCATGCAAGAAAAAGAATTATTAAAGCTTATTACTAAGGCACGCAGTAATATTTATCAAATTTGTGATAAAACTCCCTTGGAACAATATCCTCAAGAGGGTGGTGGTATTTTGCTGCTAAAGCGTGAAGATTTATCGCCAGTACACTCCTATAAATGGCGTGGAGCATATAACTTTATGGCTTCACAAAACCCAGAAACATTGTCCCGCGGTGTGGTTACAGCTTCAGCTGGTAATCATGCCCAAGGGGTGGCCCTAGCTGCTGCTAAGCTAAAAGTTAAGGCACGCATTACCATGCCCATAACTGTGGCTCGTATGAAGGCTAATGAAGTGGCGCGCATTGGTGGTGACGCTGTGGAGATTGTCATTAGTGGGGATACTTTTGATGATGCCAGACGCGAAGCTGACGAGGCTGCCTTAAAGCATAATATGCTCTATGTGCACCCCTATGATCACCCCTTGGTGGTGGCAGGTCAGGGCACTGTGGGTGATGAATTGCTTATGAGTCCCATTTGGCCAGATGTGGTTTTTTTGCAAATTGGTGGCGGAGGTTTTGCAGCTGGGGTTGCTACCATATTAAAGGCTCATGCGCCACATATTCATATTATTGGTGTTGAAGGTGAGGACCAAGCTAGCATGCAAGCTGCTGTCAAAGCAGGTCATCCTGTAACATTGCAAAATTTAGATGTATTTTGCGATGGTACTGCTGTTAAACATGTGGGTGATTACACTTTTGAGTTATGTAATAAATATATTGATAGTTATTTAAGCGTTTCCAATGATGATGTGTGTGCTGCCATTCAAAAAATTTGGGAATTAGCAAGAACCCTTCCAGAACCATCCGGAGCCTTGGGTATGGCTGCATATATGAAAATGCAAACTGAGCTTAAGGGTAAGAATGTTGCGGTTGTTGTTTCTGGTGCTAATATGGATTTTACACGTCTTTCATGGATTGCTGGGCGAGCAAGCATTGGGGCAACCTTAAAACGTTGCTATGAAATTGAAATATGTGAATGCTGTGGTTCTATGCTGAAACTGTTGAATATTATTAAAGATTTAGGGCTAAATATTGAAGATTTTCTTTATGGTAAGGTGCATACAGAACAGGCCTATCCAATCTTTGGTTTTAAGGGTTTAGTCCCGCAACTTGATAAGCTAGAAGAAGTGCTACGTGCCAATAATTATACGTTTAAAAATGTAACTACACGTGAAGATGTAGCTTTTAGAGTTGTTAATTCTAATATTCAGCTTTGGGAAAATCCATATCTGGTAATGATAGAATTTCCTGAGCGCCCTGGGGCCCTTTTGGAATTTATGGAAGATGTGTCAAAGCTCAGTAATATTTGCTACTTTAATTACAGCAATAGTGGCGAAATAGTGGGCCGCGCTCTTATGGGCTTTGAATTTGATAGTTTAGAAAAACGTCAAACATTTATGTCTTATATGAATGTTGAAGGTCCTCCGTTTTCTGAGGTAAACCTTGAGGCATTCTTAAAAAAACGTAATTATAATTTAATATGTAATTAGTGTTTTCTAGTTAAAATAATTTTTGATAGCTTTCAAAAGCATTGGCATTAGTCAATGCTTTTTTTTGTGGAAATGAAAACCCAGCTAAGCTGGTGGATTATCACTTTAGCCTTATACAATTACATTTTTCTGCATGCACAAAAAATTTTAAAACTATTTTAATTTATTAATTTGTTAAAATAAAAGAATATTTTGTAGTCAATTTGTAAATTTTACCCATGTTAAAGCATATCTCGTGCTCAGTTAAAATGTGCATATTAAAATTTATTCAAATCAATTAAATATTATTATTTCAGGTGATTATCTGTGAGATTTATGCACGAAGCTTAAAGTAATAGATTTAAGTTGTCAAAATAATAAATTTAATTTCGTTGTAATATTTTTTATGCATATGTATAAATTAAACCGTGATGACGATGTTGCTTAAAACGACATTGAAACATCATGCGCATGCAAGGGCAGAGGAGAAGTGACTTAAAGTCAGACCAGCGTCTTGCAAAAAAATAGGCAAAAGCATTTATCAAATTGCAAGATAACAAAGCAAACATTTTAACACAAAAGGAGTTAGCCATGAGCTTTCAAACCAAAATTTCCATTTTAATTTCTTTTTGCTTCGCTGCAACACTAGTCTTTTCTTCTATTGCAACTAACATCTATAATCAAAGCATTTAGGCTCTTATAGCCATCCTTAAATGATAAGCAGTGTGAGAAATCATGCTGCTTTTCTCGTTTCCATAAATGAAAAGGTGAAGAACCAAAATTAGGCATAAAAAATGGGCTTAGATTTTTACATCTAAACCCTTGAAGTCTTTTATGGTGCCGCGGGACAGAATTGAACTGCCGACACGAGGATTTTCAGTCCTC
>CAYJKC010000040.1:0-17681 GCA_964370675.1 uncultured Desulfovibrionaceae bacterium | reverse complement strand
AATTCCGCACTCCATAATACATTTTTAGGGGTTACATCTTAAGAGTTATTCTGATGTGCGAGTAACTTCAATAACAGGATCAAGTTTGTTTATTTTATCTATAGTTTGATATAATTGACTTACATGATTAACCTCAATAGTCAAATCAACTTCTCCTCTGCCATCAATCAAAGAATTTGAAACTAGAGAATCAATATTTACATTCTCTTGAGCAAGGGTTTGAGTAATTTGCGCAAGCACTCCGCGCTCATTACGCACCATAATATGCACACGAGCAAAATAGGGTTTATTTTCCTCACCGTCCCAATTAACAGCCATGAGGCGATCTGGCTCCATGTTTGGCACATTGGGACAATCGGCACGATGCACAGCAATACCATTATTAATGCTAATATAACCAATTATTGTATCACCCGGCAAAGGATTACAACATTTGGCATAACGTATAAGCACGCCATCTACACCGCTTAACTTCACCCCTGTTGTATTCTCAGTCTTGGTAGGCTTGGTCTTGGTTACGGGCTCTGCTTGAGGTCCTACTGCATCAGGATTAAGCACTGCATATAACTTATTTAAAACTTTACGTGGAGTATGGTGAGCGTAACCTACGCTGGCAAGCAAGTCATCTACGCCGTCAAAATTCATCTCGTGGGCCACAGTGCTTAATTGCCCACCCTTAATAGCCTTAGCGACATTAAGGCTAACTTTGCGACCTTCTTTTTCTAGTATTTCACGCCCAAGAGCAAGAGCACGACTTCTTTCTTCTGTACGCAAATAATGCCTAATATAGCTACGAGCCTTAGAAGTTTTTACAAATTTTAACCAATCTCTACTAGGATGACGCGATTGATCTGTAACAACTTCTACAATATCACCAGTTTTAAGTTCTGTACTTAATGGAACCAACTTGCCATTAATCTTACCACCAGAACAGTGATGCCCAACCTTAGTGTGCACATAAAAGGCAAAATCTAATGGAGTTGCTCCCTTTGGCAATTGTTTAACATCATTATTAGGAGTATATACATATATTTCATCTTTATACAAATCTAAGCGCAAAGTATGCATAAACTCTTTAGAGTCACTTTCATCACGTTGGCGTTCAAATATTTCTTGTAGCCAAGAAAATTGTGCTAAATCCTTGGGGCTAACTTTACCCTTTTCTTTATATAACCAATGTGATGCCACACCGTGTTCGGCTTGACGATGCATTTCTTCAGTGCGAATTTGAATTTCAATGCGCTCACCCTCAGGCCCAATAACTGTAGTGTGTAAACTTTGATAACCATTAGCCTTTGGCATAGAAATGTAATCTTTAAACCTCCCATGCACAGGTCGCCATTGTGAGTGCACAAGACCAAGGACAGCATAGCAATCTTTTACATCTTCTACTAAAACCCTAAAGGCCATAATGTCATGCATGTCATCAAGCCCTACAGAAAGCTGCTGCATCTTTTTATGTATGCTGAACTTATGCTTTATTCTGCCATAAACACTGCCTTCAATTTTATTGCTACTGATTAATTGCTCAATGCGTTCAACCACCTTATCAATGATTTTACGCTCAACCACTTGGTTATCGTCAAGCCATGTGGTTATTTGCTTATACACATCAGGATGCAAATATTTAAAACTTAAATCTTCTAAAATTTGTTTGACTCTGTGCAAGCCTAAGCGATTAGCTAGAGGAGCATAAATATCCATAGTTTCTTGGGCGATACGGCGTTTTTTATGATCTTTTTGAAAATCAAGAGTGCGCATATTATGAATGCGGTCAGCAAGTTTGACCATTAACACCCGAATATCATGGCTCATAGCAAGAATCATTTTACGGATATTTTCAGCTTGGGCATGCTCTTTTGAGTCAAAAGGAATAAGGCTTATCTTGGTAACACCATCCACAATATCTGCTACATCTTCACCAAATAATTCGTCAATATCTTCAACACTAGCCTTGGTATCTTCTACAGTGTCGTGCAAAAGACCAGCCACGACCGTAAACTCATCAAAACCAAGCTCTGCTAGAGTGTGTGCTACAGCCAAAGGGTGCGAAAGATATGGCTCTCCGGAAAGGCGAGTTTGACCAGCATGAGCTGAGGCGGCATACACATATGCTTTTTGAATAAGAGCAAGATTTGCTTCAACATTTTTTGAAGCAACTTGGTCTAATATTTCTTGTATCCTAATCATATGTGACACCTAATAGTTAAATATTATTGTTTTATCGTATGACGTTGTAAGTTTTTTGGAACCCACCATTCGTCAAAATTATACATTATACCGGCTAAAGCTGGATCAATACCTCGAAAACGTGACTGCACAACAGGCAAAGCATATGGAACAAATAAAAAACAATAAGGCTGCTCTGCATGCATAACCTCTTGCAACTCATAATACAAGGCTTTACGTTTCTCCATATTTGGTGTAGCACGAGCAGTTTCTAATAATTCGTCAATCTTAGGGTTAATATAACGCGTAAAATTTAAACCGCCAGACTTTGCTTTTGAGGAATGCCACACCTCATAAATATCTGGGTCTTGCCCAATGGTCCAGCCCAATATAACTGCATCAAAGCGCCCTTTATCCACAAATTCTTTAATAAAAGCTGCCCACTCAACTGTACGAATTTGCACATCAATACCCACTGCTTTAAGCTGACTTTGAATAACAATTGCGGTTAAAATGCGCTGTTCATTACCCTGATTTGTTAGTATGGTAAAAGCCAATTTTTGACCATCTTTTTCTAAAATCCCATCCTTATCTAAATCTGCAAATCCAAGCTCAGCTAACAACGATTTAGCTTTTTCTACATTTTGTTGCAAAGGCTGCAGCTTATTGTGATATGCCCAAGATCCTGGCTTGTAAGGACCAAATGCTGGTACACCCTGCCCCATTAACACCCCTTTTACAATACCTTCACGGTCAATGGCGTAAGAAATAGCTTTGCGCATGCGTACATCTTTGAAAAAAGGGTGCACCATATTAAAGCCCATAAAGATATATACAGAAGATAAATACCTGTATTTATTAAATTCACTATTCCAAGGTGGACCGTTAGTTTGTCGTAAATACTGCTGTGGTGTTAAATTCATCACATCAAGACGCTCAGCCCTTGTTTCTAAAAACATAGTCGAAATATCAGGAATAATTCTATATGTAACCAAGTCTATGTGTGGTTTACCCAAAAAATATGTGGGGGAAGCACTTAAAGTAACTCGGAGGCCAGGTTCCCAACTTTTTAAGCGATAAGGTCCAGCCCCTACGGGTTTGCGTGCAAATGGAGTATTGCGCAAATCTTGCCCTTCTAAAATATGCTTAGGCAAAATAGCACTCATCCAAGAGCTAAGTGAACGAGCAAAATATTTGTCATAATAAACTTCAAAAGTATAACGACCAGTTTTACGAAATTCCTTTACAGCTAAAAAATCTTCGGCATATGGAGATGCAGTTTTGGGGTCGGTCACAATTTTCCATGTAAATTCCACATCATCGGCAGTAAGTTCCACCCCATCTTCCCATAATATTCCTTGGCGTATGGTAAAGCGTATTAGTTTTCCATCATTTTCAATGCTATAGCTTTCTGCCGCAAAATTTTCTATTTGTAAATTTTTATCATATCGTAATAATGATATGAATATTAAACCAGCTACATCATGAGAGGCAGAGTCTGTGGCTAGATAGGGTATAAGATTTGAGGCTTCGCCAATGCTTCCAAAGACAATATGTCCACCATCAGTTGGTGCTTCTAAAGGCAAACTGACCTTACTTTCGGCTATACTAGATGCAACGAAGAACACAAGTAAGCACATACAAATTACGGTTATTATGGTCAATTTCATAAAGTTTATAAAAGCATTTTTCAAAAATATATGCATATAACTACCCATTTTTTCAAGGTTATTTTTAAATTTCACAAAAAGATGCTGTTAGCAACATAGTTTTACTTGAAAAAATTTTTACATTCCATTACTTTGAAACTGCAGAGGCTAATTCCTTCTAAATCACTTGGAAATCATCTGCAAGTTAGAAAATCCCCTGTGGAATCGCTTGATTTTTTCATGTAATACAGCAAATGCATTTAGTTTTTCATACGAAATCTGCGCTACTAAAGGTTGATTAACATGACTCGAGCCGAAAAAAATGCCCTACGCACTCTTGTGCAAAGTTTTACCCACGACACCATTCCAGAATATATTCGAGACAGTGGTCAATATATTCTTTCTGAAGGTGGGGTGCAAAAAATTAATATTACCCAAAATAATGCACTTTGGGAAGTTGCAGGAACCATCCAAGGTGAGGATTTCCAAGTTTATACCCCAGAACTGCTTATTAACATTGATGATTATATTTTAAAACACCAATGTAATTGCTCAGAAGCTTTTTCAGGCATATGTAGGCATGTGGCTGCAATTTCAATACATTTCTTAAATGATTTGCACGAAGACGACTCACAAGAAAAACCCATAACTACGCGTTCTGACTGGAAACTTAGCTTTAGATCGTATTTTTCTACAGAAATGGAGCCAGAACCAGGACGGCATTATTTAATATTCCGCTTTTACCCAGAACCCGGGCGACTTTCTGTGGCTTTTTTCCGAGGCAGGCAAAATAAATCTGGTATTTCTAGCGTGCACAATGAAATCACCCTTGAACAAATTTTACGCAATCCAGAGTGGTGTGAACTTTCGCCTCAGCTTGTGGATGTTTCGCGTCAAATTGGTCAACATCAAGACTATTACGGTCATAAAATAGAAATTCCTGAAGGCTTAGTATCATGGTTTTTTTGGGCCATACGTCACGAATATTATATTTTATGGGAAGAAACTGACAAAATGTGCACCATTGAAAGTGCTACCTTTGTATTAAAGCTCAAACCAGAAATGTCTGAAGAAGGTTTTAATTTTTCCTTGCTTTTATTACACGAAGCCAGACCGCCCATTGCACTTGCCCAACAAGAAGATGAAGACATTACTTTTCATGGTCAAATGCCCATTTGGGTTTGCTATAATAAAAGTTTTTATCCTGTACAAACCGGGCTTGATTTGGCTCTAGTATACGACTTACTCTACACAAAACCTGTGGTCCCACATGAAGAAATATCAGAGTTTTTAGATAGAGTTTGGACTAGACTACCAGATAGCAATCTCTATGAGCCACAAAACTTTTTAAAACTTATGGCTCCCATTTTTCAGCCTGCAAGCTACAACCCCAAATTATTCCTTGATGAAGAAGGTAGCCTTTTAACACTTGAAATTGAAAACATTTATGAAACTATACATGGTGAATTTTTGTTAAAAGGTCCCAACCCCGACTTTCAAACTGGCAGTTATTCTTACAGTGGTACAACCTATCTTGTTCGCCGCCACCAAACAGAAGAAACAGACCTTTTAAACATGCTTGCTCAAATGGGATTTCAGCAACGTAGTAACAAGCTTTGGTTTTTAGAACCAGAAGAGGCAATTGCCTTTTTACTAGACTCATACCCAACCCTTTTAGAAACATTTCGTGTATATGGAGAAAAGGCACTTTCACGCTATAAGGTACGCACATCTCAATCTGTCATTACTGCCACTGTAGAAAGTGATGAAAATGAAAAATGGTTTAACCTTGATATAAATATTGAATATGACGGTCAATCCGTTGCTTTAGAAAAAATTTGGAAAGCATGGACCAAGGGTAAACGCTACGTGCAATTAAAGGATGGTTCATACGCTAGCCTGCCTGAGAGCTGGCTGGAAAAAATGGCTCATAAATTACATGCCTTAGGTTTAGATATAAGCAAACCTCCGCAGCAAACATTTCAACAGTTTGAAGCGCCTGTGCTTGATAGCCTTTTGGATGATTTTCCAACTGTGCATACTGATTCTTTCTGGAATAATTTGCGTGACAAAATTCGTAACTTCCGCGAAGTGCGTGCCATTGAAGCACCCAAGGGGCTGCATGCTGAGCTTCGCGCCTATCAACAGCAAGGTATATCTTATCTAAACTTCCTCTCAGAGTATGGTTTTGGGGGTATTTTAGCTGACGAAATGGGTCTAGGAAAAACAGTGCAAACACTTGCATTTATTATGCACATGATTGAGAGTAAGCTTGAAGGTCCAAATCTTATTGTCGTACCAACTTCTGTATTACCAAACTGGGATCGAGAAGCAGCAAAATTTGTTCCTAGCCTTTCACGACTAATTATTTACGGAACTCGTCGCGAAAACATGTTTAAGCAAATTTCTTCTTCTGATATTATTATCACCACTTACGCATTACTTCGCCGCGATCTTGAAGAGTTTGAAAAATATGAATTTAATACCATCATTTTAGACGAAGCCCAAAATATTAAAAATCCCAATACAATTACAGCACGCTCAGTTAGACACATTAACGCAAGAATGCGCCTTTGTTTATCAGGCACACCCATAGAAAATAATCTCTTTGAATTATGGTCTTTGTTTGAATTTCTTATGCCAGGTTTTCTTGGCTCACAGCATTCTTTCCAGCGTGGTATCGTTAAACCTATCAAGGATGGTGATACAGAAACTCTTGATTATTTGCGTACAAGAGTGCGTCCCTTTATCTTACGTCGTACAAAATCAGAGGTGGCAAAAGACCTACCTCCAAAGGTAGAAAGTGTAACATGTTGTGCGCTTGAAGAAGCTCAAGCAGAACTATATACCGCCCTTGCTCAAAAACTCAAGGCTCAAGTGCTTGCTGACGTTGATGAAAAAGGTATTGGTAAGAGTCAAATGTCCATTCTTGATGCACTGCTTAAATTGCGTCAAATTTGTTGTCATCCGCGCTTACTTAAAATTGATATTCCTGGCTTTTCAAATAATTTGCCCTCTGGTAAATTTGATGCATTTAAAAATATGGTTGTGGATATCGTGGAAGGTGGACACAAGGTACTTGTATTTTCTCAGTTTGTGCAAATGTTGCACATTATTCGCCAATGGTTACAGGCATCTGAAATACCATACTGCTATTTAGACGGCGGCAGCAAAAACCGTTTTGAACAGGTCGATTTATTTAATAATGACCCCAAGATACCCATATTCTTGATCTCACTAAAAGCCGGTGGAACAGGTCTAAACCTTACCTCAGCCGATTATGTTATCCACTACGATCCTTGGTGGAACCCCGCTGTGGAAAGCCAAGCTACCGATAGAACGCACCGCATTGGGCAAACTAGGCAAGTCTTTTCTTATAAATTGATCTGTCAAAATACTGTGGAAGAAAAAATATTAAAATTACAAGAGGCCAAGCGTGGTGTAGCTGAAGCCATTATTCCTGGTCAAGATGCTTTGCATTCATTGACTCGCGAAGATTTAGAAATGCTCTTTGATGTTTAAGAGAACTATAGCTAACATAAATTGGCTAGAAAATTTTCTAATAAATAATTTTAACTTTATATACTAAATAAAATATTTATGAATATGTAAGTAAGTAGCAAGCTGTACAATGGAATAAAATTTACCATTAATATCAGAGTGTTACTCTGAAGCACATCTCCTTCATTATTTAAAATTTGGTCTAATTGTTAAAAGCATTTGGCTTTTTTAAAGTATTTTTTATTTTTTTGACTTTTCTTTCCTTTTAGTGTAAGCACTTCTTATGTACGCTTTATTGGCAATACAAAACATACTAGATTAGCTTTATAAAGGAATTTATTGTGCGTGTAATTCGCTATGCTTTAATATTTGTCTGTATCTTCTTGCTTACTAATGTGAGCAATGCCTTAGCCGAAATAACTGCCCGTTCAGCCATACTTATGAATATGAGTACAGGGCGTATTTTATATAAACAAAATCCTTATGATCTCATACCACCAGCATCCTTAACTAAAGTTTTAAGTATGTATGTGGCTTTAGATTTAGTTAAAAGCAAGAAAGTTTCTTTAAAGTCCACTACCAAGGTTAGTTCGTCAGCCATAAAAACTGGTGGTTCACGTATGCGCCTTAAACGTGGCGAAAAAATCACCTTAGATAAGCTGCTTATGGGTATGGCTGTTTCATCAGGCAATAATGCATCTTTAGCAGCAGCTCAACACATTGCCAAATCTGGTCAAGCCTTTGTAAAATTAATGAATGCTAAAGCAAAACAGCTAGGCATGCGCAATAGCACATTTAAAAACCCTCACGGTCTACCTGCTGAAGGTCAGTTTACCACAGCTTATGACATGCTAAAAATGGCAAGAAGCTATATACGCGCTCATCCCCAAGCCATGCGCTATCATAATACAAAATCATTTGTGCATAATGGAATATTACACAAATCAACCAATAAACTTCTGGGTAAGGTTAATGGAGTCAATGGTCTAAAAACCGGCTGGACCATTGCATCTGGGCACAATCTGATTTTTACTGCCAAACGCGGTAATGTCCAATTGCTTGGGGTTATCCTTGGCGGTAAAGGTCGCATTACTCGTGATAATGAGGCAAAAAAGCTTATTGAAGCTGGATTTGACTCTCCAAACTCTGCGGCTAAGGTTGCACGCAAAGTAGGACAACCAAAACTAAGAGCTAGTAATAAATAATCTTTATGCACTCCATGAGCCAACTTAGCTCAGATGGTAGAGCAACTGATTCGTAATCAGTAGGTCGGGAGTTCAACTCTCCCAGTTGGCTCCATAGATTCAAATAGTGCTGCACTTATTTAAATATAAATTAGTAACTCATCTTCTAAATACTTCAGATTAATTACCACAAAAAACATTATAAGACTTAGGCTTTTATCACTACTTTTTTTGTGGTGTAAACTTTTTACAAACTCTTTAGTTTTAAGACTAAAGTTGAGATAAAAATGACTATTAGATTTTTAATAGAAACAGATAAAAAACCGTGCATAGAACTTCTTGAAGAATTTTACGAAAGCAATGCCGTAAGTCATAAAATACCAAAAGAATATATGGAACATACCATTGATTTTGCACTTACTAATAATGTGCACAATAAAATCATTATTTGCAAAATCAACGATAACTATGCAGGATTTTGTCATTTATCTTTTGCTTTTTCTTGTGAAGTAGGTGGTTTAGTTCTCATAATCGAAGAAATATATGTTAGAGATGAATTTCAAGGACAGGGACTAGGCACAGCAATTTTTGATTTCATTCGCTGTGAGTATGAGGGCAAGGTAAAAAGATACAGGCTTGAAGTTATGAGTGATAATGCACCTGCCATTAAGCTGTACAAACGGCTTGGATTTAAAGACTTAGACTATAAACAAATGATATTGGACCTCTAAAATTTATTACAAGCCCATTAATCTTAAAATATCATTTACGCAATGAAAAAGCCAAAGCATAATGTTGGTATAAAACACCCCACTGCATGACGTATATAGCTTAAGCCTTTATTATAGTTTTGATATTTCTTTGTACAAACTATAGAATTTACATGTATTTGCTCTAATAAATCTTCAATAATTTCTTGTCTTGTATTATGCAAAAAATTTTGTTTGTATGTTTCTAAATCTTCCTTTGCTATATCTGCAAAATACGTCCTTAAGTTCTTTCCGCTACAAACGAGTTTTGCAGAGATAGCACAACTAAGCTTATATATCCCTGCAAAAAAATAAACTCCACAAACAAAAAGTGCTAGCATGAAAATAGCCACCAACACCCATGAATTATTATTAGTATTAGCACATACATTTACAATTTTATTAAGCACACCACTATTACCCAGAATTAGCGACATAACACCAGAACCCGCTAAAACCATACCAGACTTAGTATCACAATTATATATAAAGCCAATAATACGTGCTAAAGTTTCCTTAGCATCTCTAATTTGGTCATCTATGTGAGGTATACTTGCATTTTCAGTATTCATATTGGCAATTCACTTAACATCAGTTTGATTTATTTTAGCATACTAAAAATCATAAATTCTACCGGGGTTTTTAAGTTTGTACCCACCCATGTTTTCCAATTTTTGTTTAAACTCAACACCTTGCAATATTTTCAATAGATTTTGCACCATATCTGTATCAAAGGCATAATCCGGCACGAGAAAGTCATATTGCTCTGTACATACAGGTATGAAATCAAGATCAAACATTTTTGCTGCCGAATAAATGCCCATACCTACATCTCCAGAACCAAGGGCAATTTGAGCTGCAATAGCTGTATGAGTAAATTCTTCGCGCTCATATCCATAAATTTTTGTTGCATCAAGGTTTTCATTTTTATTTAAATAATCAAACAAAATACGAGTACCAGACCCTTTTTGCCGATTAATAAAGCGTACCCCATCCTTATATAAATCGTGAATATTTTTTATACCCTTGGGATTGCCCTTAGCTATCATAAAACCTTGCTCGCGCCCTGTGCCTTCAATAAGGCGCACTCCGCCATTGGGAAAGTATTTTTTTACATATGATATATTGTAGCTTCCATCATTTTCATCCAATAAATGTATGCCGGCTAAGTGCGCCTCACTGCGCTTTACTGCCATAACTCCACCCATGGAACCAGTATGCGAAGAAATCATATACAGGTCTTCATTATCTAAGTGCAGCATATCGCTTAGTTCATCCAACAAGGGATCGTGGCTACCAATTACCACTAGAGAATTATTTATTTTAGACAATGGCTGAAGCAAACGAATATTCACCATATCTCCAGTGCCTATCCCTTCTACACCTTGCGGGACTTCCAGCATGCCATCAGCCTTCATAAATGATGTAACCACACCACTGCCACGACTCAAGGGTGAAGCAATATATCTCCCTTGCACATAGCCCATGCGCACGCGAATAAACTCTTGATATTTAACCCCTGACATAACAGGACGTGCTAGCACTGCCTCTTGAAATTGAGCTTCGGTATATTTTATCTTGGTATATTGAGCCAAGAGCGGCTTTAATATTTCATCAATAACAATAATACCAGAAACAGGATAGCCCGGAACTCCAAGTATTACTTTATTTTCTTTATATCCTAATATAGCAGGTTTACCAGGTTTTATGGCTATACCATGATAGAGCACTTGCCCAACCTCTGCTATAACTTTAACGCTAAAATCTTCTCGTCCAGCTGAAGAACCAGCATTAATAATAACCATATCACATTCATCAAGGGCAGTTATGAGAGCGGCTTTCATATCTGCATAGTCGTCCTTGCAAATGGGATATGTTTTTGTGTGAGCACCTAGCTCAACCAGCATGGCAGAAAAAATTGAAGAATTAAATTCTATAATATCACCAATTTTAGGATTTGAAGACGGGGGCACAATTTCATCGCCTGTAGGAATGATTCCAATAAGCGGCTTTTTTAACACATTTACTTCAAGAACACCCCCAGCAAGCATAGCCCCAATGGCAGCAGGGCTTATGCAGGTATAGGAAGGAATAATCATTTCCCCTTGGCAAATATCTTCACCTATTTGGCGTATATGTTGAAATGGTGTTGCTGCGGCATGTATTTTTATTTGCCCACCATCAAGATGTACTAAGTCTTCTACCATGATAACAGCATCATAGTCATCAGGAATGGAGTCACCTGTATCTAACACAAGATATTGATTTTTATTTAGAATTATAGGAGTTGTTTCTGTTGCTCCAAAAGTATCTTTAGCTAAAACAGCTACACCATCCATGGCACTAGAATTATAGTGTGGCGCGGAAATATTAGCATATACAGGTTTTGCACAAACCCGATTATGAGCTTCAAAAACTGAAATAATTTCTTCCTTAGCTCCAAAACCATTATCACACATAACTTCTATATATTTTTGACAAGCCTCTTTCAAAGGCACATTAGTAAGATAATTAAATGACATATAAACTCCTAAAAAGTATATACAGTAACCACTGTATCTTTAGCATAACCTTCACAATCTTGAGGAATTACAAAATATCCATGCGCACTGGATAAGGTGGTAATTAAACCAGATTTATTACGTATGGGATACGCCACAAATTGACCATTAGACTCAAGCAGTACAGGCACAAATTGCATACGCCCATGATTAGCCTCCACCGACTCAGAGATGCAGGCTTGCACTTGCGGAGCACAAAAAGTTTTACCGCAAAGTATTTCTAAAACTTTATAAACAATGGTTAAAGTGACAAAAAATACTGCCACAGGATGTCCGGGCAATCCGACTACCGGGATATTGTTGATTTTACCCATAATAGTTGGTTTGCCTGGTTTTAAGGCTACGCCATGGAAAAGTATTTCACCTTGGGCTGCAATTACATTACTTGTTACATCCTTAACTCCAACACTGCTACCACCAGAAATCAAAACTATATCACATTCAAGAGCAGCCTTGGCAAGAGTAGCGTGCAAAACTTCCTCATTATCTTTTATAATACCGTAGGCTTTAGGCTTAGCACCAAAGTTCATAACTAATGACTGTAAAAGATTACTATTTACACAACGAACCTGCGCATTATTTGGTTTTTCATGCACTTCAACTAATTCATCACCTGTAGCAATAATACCCACAGTAAGCTGTTTTTTTACGTCTACATTCTCAATACCAAGCGCAGATAATGCCCCAATATCTTTAGAACTAATACTAGCTCCAGCCCTAAAAACCAATTTATCTGGATAAACGTCGTCACCCTTTAATATAATATGCTGCCCCGGCGCCACAGCTTTTAATACACCTATGGTGCTATCTCCATAATTTTCTGTATATTCAATCATTTGTACAGCATCAGCCCCATTTGGTACCGCTCCACCAGTAGGAATGCTTGCGCATGCTCCTTTTTGTAAATCAAAATGCACTTCTTTGCCCATAAGGATTTGTTCTTGTATGCTTAAAATGGAGGGGATACTATCACTGCTTCCAAAGGTATCGGAAGCTATAAGGGCATAACCATCTACGCTTGAGCGGTTAAAAGAAGGTACATATTCTGCGGCATAAATATCTTTAGCAAATTGCCTGCCATGGGCTTGTAACAAGGTAACACTTTCACTATCAGCTGAAAGCAGATTAAAGTTTTTTTCTATTATATCATAGGCTTCTTGTAATGATTTTAATACAAACATATTATTCTCCTATAATTCAACCTTATCTACAAATTGAAGTACATAGTCAAGTTCCCCAGATGCCAAAACTTGCCCTTTTTTCATATAATGAAACTCATCACAAACTTTTTTTAGTTGGCTAAACTGATGACTAATAATAATCCAAGTGGCTTGCAATTCTTGCTGCCATTCAAGTACCCACTCTAAAAAAATTGTTAGGCTGTCAATATCTAAGTTAGACAATGTTTCATCAACCATAATCAACTTAGGTTTAAAGATTAGCGCTCTAATAAATGATATTTTTTGTTGCTCTCCGCTAGAAAGAGTTCGCGCATATTGATTTTTTTTATGCAACAAATTTGTTCTTTGTAAATAAGTGTCAATTTTTTCAACATCTATTGGTAAATCACGAATTTGTAAGGGATATATTATATTTTCAAAAACAGTACGTTGCAATAAGTAAGGTCGCTGCGGCATGAGGGTCATTTGATTAAAACTTATGCCTTCATAGTTAATATGACCAGCATCTGGTTCAATATCACCAATAAGTAATTTAGATAAGCTTGACTTACCACAGCCATTACCTCCAAAAAGACCGTGAATTTTGCCCTTGGTAAAAACTAAGTGCGGGATGGAAATTTCAAGCTCACCGCGCATTTTTTTTAAATTAGTAATTATCAAGCTCATCCCTTTCTTTTCTTAAAATATCAGCCAGTAGTTGCAGGCTAAATGAAAAAATCAACAAGGTTAAGCCAAGCATAATACCTTCAGTATAAATGCCTTGGCTTTTTAATAGAGAAATAGCTGTGGTCATGGTGCGCGTATCTCCCTTAATGTTGCCACCCACAAGCATTACAGCCCCAATTTCACTTAAAGAGCGACCAAAGCCTGTTACAATGGCAAAATATAGTTCCTTACCCATTTCACGATAAATAAGCCGACGGGTTTGAACTTTATTTGCTCCAATGCACTTGGCAAAAAAACGTACCGAGGGCACAAGTCGTTGCGCACTAGTATAAACAAGCCCTGTAACAATTGGTGTAATAATAATGCATTGCGCAAGGATCATACCCTTCATGGTAAATAACATTTCAAAATAACCAAGAGGACCACGGCGCATAATAAGCAAATACACCACAAGCCCCACCACCACTGGTGGCACACCCATGAGGGTTCGAATTATACGAATAACAATGCGCTTTCCGCTAAAGTCGTTACGCTCTAACCACAAACCAATGTGAATACCTAGCGTTGCAGATATGGCTGTGGCAAAAAATGCTAAGATAAGACTTACTTGCACAGCATGAAAGGCACCTGATGCTTCAAGTAAATCAATATATTCGCGTATTGCATCCATAAAATATTCGCATTTTGCTAAAAATCCGCCTTATACTGTCAAAGCAATACAAGGCGGATTTTATTATTAATGAACTAAGCCTATGTGCAATTAATTATCAGTACCTGCATTAGGCACAAATAAAGGTTGACCATACTTATCTACACCAAATTCACCAATAAGCTTTTGCACCTTGGGTGAAACAATCCAATCAATAAAGGCATTGGCTGCTTTAATGTTAGTATTAGGGTATTTAGCAGGATTTACAGCAATAATACCATATTGATTGAATAGGCTTTTGCTACCTTCGCAAACTACAACCAATTCCATTTTCACATTGGCATCTGTTGAAATCTTTAACCAAGTACCACGGTCAGTAAGGGTATATGCTTTTTTCTCATCAGCCATGCTAATAGTTGCCCCCATACCTTGACCTGATTGTTCATAGTTGGGGTTTTTACTTGGATCTAGTTTAAGCTGTTTCCAAATATTACTTTCCTTAGTGTGGGTGCCTGAATTATCACCACGAGAGATAAAGGGAAGTTTTTTGTCTTGAATGGTGCTGAATGTTTTATCAATATTATCATTTTTAGCAATGGGCTCTTTTGGTCCAACAATCACAAAATCATTATACATAACAGGCACTCGCTTTACGCCAAAGCCTTCTTTAACAAAGGCTTCTTCGCGCGCTTTGGCATGCACAAGCACAATGGACACATCCCCATTTTTACCCATGGAAATAGCTTCACCAGTACCCACAGAAACAAATTTTAAATCATAACCTGTGTCTTTTTTAAAAATTGGGGCAAGATAATCCAAAAGACCTGTATCAGCTGTACTTGTGGTGGTAGCCATACGTAATACCATGTCATCAGCAGCATGCGCCATGCTTGAGCCAAAAGCTATGCTAACCAAGCAAGCCAAAACTAAAAATGCTTTCATGTGTGTACTCCATGTTTTAAATGATTTTTTATTTTATATGCTTTTTAGAGCATTTCCAACGCTAATAATACCACTTGTGCAAATTTCAGCAAATTTCATCTCTTTAGGGAGCATGCAATATTCAGGTATCATACTACAAGGCTGCTTACGAGCAAAGCAAGGTTTATGTCTGTTAGATATTTCTATTGTCGCATCACCTAAAGTAAAAATATTTCCACTATTTAGGCGCGCTATACTATCTGAAAGGCAAATATTATACTTGAATCTGCCAAAGCACAAGCCTTTAGTTTTAGACTGCTCCATCCAATCAAGAAGCGGTTTTGACACTATAACCACAAGCCCATCTCCATCATCAGTACAGTGATAGTCATCACGCATGCCTTTGCTTGCCACAAGCTCGGCTTGCTGCGTAAAAATCATGGCTCCAGACTTGTTTTTTACATGCGCTATACTATAAATACTATTTTGAATTACATTCATAAACTTACTCCATAAAAAGAACTCAAGTTTTTTTACTGCAAACTTGTCGTTTAGTTTTTACACACAGTAGCATCAGTAAACAAAAAATATTTTGACAAATAAAATTACTTATGTTCTTTGTAAACCCGAAAACACTTTTCAAAACTTTTTGATAATTTTTGATTAGAGATTATTACACATTATTACACATTTTGTATACATAAAACTTACCATAAGGAATTAAGATGCTTAATGCTAACTATGAGCGTTATATGCGCGCACTTAAATCTAAAGAGTACTTGCCAAAGGCAATAATACACTTTTTAGAGCAAATACTGCAATTACCTCAACCTAATATCAAAAAAAAGTTGCACTATAAATATGACGCCCTTCAACACAAAGCTGGCAAGCACATCTTAAATCGACAAGAACTGTACCCTTATGCTAACTTAAACAAAGCTGAAGAACGGCTTAATTTGTTACTTAATATTACTTTTCCCAAGAATTTACAACAAGATGATTTTGTAAAAAATCTACAAGCCATAAAAACCTCTTTAACTCAAGACAAAACCTTTTCAAAATCTCTACTGAGTGCATTTTTACATGAACATGAAGCATTTTATCAAGAGCAAGCTGAGCTTAGCACAGGCTATTCCTTCATGTGCTATTTCTTAGCATATTTTGCCTTTTTACCTTTTTTTACTCATATTACTGCACAAGTCGAGCAAAAATACGAAGATGAACCATGGACCCATGGACATTGCCCATACTGTGGTTCACCTCCACTACTCTCATATCTTAAAGGTAAAGAAGGTAAACGCATAAATGCATGTTCACTTTGTTTATCATTTTATCGTGTTCCAAGAATACAATGTCCTTATTGCCTTGAAGCCAAGCAAGGTAAATTTAGCATCTTCACCTCTGATACCGATGCAGATTTTCAAGTTTGCTTGTGTAAAAACTGTAAAAGCTATATAAAAATCCATGATTATAAAGAATATGAAAAATTTACCCCAGATCCTCTTTTTGATGATTTTAAAACCATAACTCTTGACATTATAGCAGAAAATCAAAAATTTCATAAGGCGGTGCTCTCACTGTGGTTAATCTAAGCGAAGATGATTTTATACGCTGCAATCCAAGCCAATATAGAAATGGAAGCATTAAACAAATTGATGAAATTATTAGTTTAGAGCAGCCATTTAACTATAGTTATACTTGCGCCCACAATGGAACAATTTATGCCGATACTAAGGAAATCTACGCTTATCCGCATAAGGTTGATGAGTTAATTATCGGTCATGTAATTCTTGATCAAATTCCTTGTTATCATTCTGATTTTAATTATGAGTTAGTGCAAGATAATAACAATTTTTCACTAAAACTACAAAGCAAGGCTAAAATTCAAAATGAAGCGCAAAAATGTAGTTTAGAGCTTAAAGAATTAGTAGAAATTATGTCGCAAGTGCTCAATGCCAAAGGTAAATGGGATGGCACTGGATGCTTTCACCGTGCGGCTTTATTTCACCCCATAACTAAAGATATTATGCTTGCTGAGGATATAGGCAGACATAATTGTGTAGATAGACTAAAAGGGCGAAGCATTATAAATAATTTTTCTATTGAGGATTATTTTTTATTTATAACAGCG
This sequence comes from uncultured Desulfovibrionaceae bacterium, assembly GCA_964370675.1. GTDB lineage: Bacteria > Desulfobacterota > Desulfovibrionia > Desulfovibrionales > Desulfovibrionaceae > CAYJAD01. Next base: position 320 of record CAYJKC010000040.1, on the reverse strand, counting down.
CGCATTACCTCCTCGCTTTATCATAAAATACGTAGGGCTGGCATTAAGACCATTATAAGCCGCTCTGCCATTACTAGTACGGCGTATTTAAGTGCTAAAAATGATCATTGTACCTTAGCGGCCTTTTGCCGCCCAGAAGATGACCGAGTAACTTTATTTACGGCACCACAAAACTACACTTAACTACTTAATTTTTCTAATTAATTTTCAATCAACACCTTTTGACAACTCACTTAAAATAATGTATAACAGTAGTGCTTATTTTTAAGCATTGGCAATAACCAAATACTTAAGTGAGGAAAACATGAGTATTTCTAGAC
>CAYJKC010000039.1:0-18070 GCA_964370675.1 uncultured Desulfovibrionaceae bacterium | reverse complement strand
TTTTAATTGCCAGAGCATTGGTTAAAAATCCTAAAATTCTTTTTCTTGATGAAGCAACCAGCGCTTTGGATAACATTGCTCAAAGTATAGTTAGAGAAACAATTACCAATCTGCAAGTTACGAAAATAGTGATTGCACATCGCCTTTCAACAGTTATTGATGCCGATCGTATAGTAGTTTTAAGTGAAGGAAAAATTATTGAACAAGGTACTTATAATGAGCTAATTCAAAACAATGGATTTTTTGCTAACCTTGCAAAAAGACAACTTATACAGTAAATTGAGTTCATTATTCAAAATATTTTATTAAAAAAATAGCCGAAAGCTATAACATGTTAAAGTTTTACTCCTTACGTCATACCACTTAAAAAGCGTGGACACTGAAACCATTTTTTGTTTGGGGAATGTGTGAGGTGGTGGAAGGTTTTCTGAGCAATGTGCTGCGGCGGAGCAACACGTATGCTGTAACGCAAAAAACTTTATCCTTGGGGATAATAGCGCCTAAAGCCATCTCAATCCATATAAAATAATAAATCCCCACAATATATAAAGCCTTGTGGGGATTTATTTTGCTATTACTTAAGCAATATGGAAGTATGATAAATATTATTTTTTGAGCATATTTTTAATCATGGTGATCATTTCATTTTTTGAGAGTCCACCACCATCTATGGTTTTGAAGTTTGCATCATATGCTGTAGCACTGATGCTATATGAGTAGCCACCAGCCGTCCATTCTGCCAGTTGGAACTTGCCTTTATTACCAGATATTTTAACGGTAACACCATTAATTTCAACGTGTTGCGTATCTGTAAATTTAGTATAAACTCCGCTAATGTTTTCTATTTGACCCTTTCTAAAGCGCAGTTCTTGATTTTCTTTTTCGAAGATAACTTCCAATAATTTTTGACCCTGAAGAATGGCACCAAAGCCTGTGGGAGCGTATCCTTTTGGCATTTTACTGGGTAACTTAAAGGTAAAACCTACTTTTTTTTCGGCATCCTCCAGCGTATTAAAATCCGTAAATGGATTAGCCATTTGGGCAGCTGCGGCATTAGCATCTTTAACCTGCATAAGCGTGCTAAAATTTTGATGATTTTGCCCAACACCACAGATTAAGAGCAAGAGTAAAACAAGTGCGCATAGTGACTTTGAAAATATGGTTTTCACAATATTATCTCCTTATTAGCTGTAGCATGAGTTTTTGGTATAATCTGCCTGGCAGAATTATGTATCTTGTTTACCATGTTACGCGTAGCGCACTATACAATGCATTAAAAGTTACATCAACTATTTTAAGCTATTAATCACAGCTAATTTGATTAGCGCTAACATATTTGTTCACGGCTACCCCCTTTATCGCTTCGTAAGGAGGTTAAGACACAACGAGCTTACAGCAACTAGATACTAATCAACTGCAATTATATTAATTTAAATTATTAAGAACCGTTCACAAAATTATAATACCGTGTTTCATCTTGGCGTAGGCATAAAAAAATCTTTTCCTTATAAGTCAAATACCATATACTGATGAGGCAAAAAAAGCATGTTTATGTTAATTTTTTATATATATAATCAACATCTAACCTAAAGAACAATGAGAAACATATGAGCACTATCCCCCCTTGCCCCAAGTGTCAGTCGCCATACGTCTATGAAGATAGTAGCCTTTTTATTTGCCCTGAATGTGCCCATGAATGGAATCAGCTAGACACAGAAAGTTCCGCAAGCCCTCTTGTGCATGATGCCAATGGTACCATATTACAAGATGGTGATACAGTTACTGTTATTAAGGATTTAAAAGTAAAAGGTGCTTCAGCAGTGGTTAAAGTTGGCACTAAGGTAAAGAATATTCGATTAGTTGACGGAGACCATGACATAGATTGTAAAATTCCGGGCATTGGCAAAATGGGACTAAAGTCAGAATTCGTACGTAAAATCCTTGATTAAAAGGATTAATTATCGCACTCTAAACAAATTGCAAAACCGAGCTGAACTGTAGACAGTCTAAATTATCGGCTATTACTTGCTTATAGCCTGCTTCAATAGTGATACAGGGTGCAAGCATTGTTTGCTAGTACCATGCTCAATCTGTACGCGACATGTTCCACATTCTGTACTGCACAAATCCACTTGCGCACGTTTAATGGTATCAAAAAGCCCCTGCCCTACCTGCATAGAAATGGTATATTTTTCTTTTTTAAATCCGTAGCTCCCTGAAATACCACAACATCCTGCATTAGCATTTTGAACTACATTACCATATGCCCTTTGCAAAAGTTCATAACCCAAAAGACCTGAGCCTTGAGCGCGTAAATGGCAAGGTGCATGATACATAATGGAGCGATTATGCTCTTGCTTAGGTATATTCAAGTTGCCCTCATCAATACATTGCAAAATAAACTCTTGAGCATCACGCAGCGCAATCTTACCATAATAATTTGTAATTTCTGGAAAGTAGTTTGGAATATCGCCATTAAACATAAGAGAACATGAGGGACAGCCAGTGAGTATAGTAATGCCTTTATTTTGCCACTTGGCAAGAGCTTGTGCGTTTTTAGTGGCGCTTTTTTCAGCATCCTCCCAAAAACCATTGGCAATCATAGGTAAGCCACAACAGCTTATATTTTCTGGTACTATGACTTTGTATCCAGCTTGATTTAAGACAAAAACCATATCAAGTCCAGTTTGTGGACTATAAATATCCACATAACATCCGGGAAAAAAAACTACGGTGCCATGCATATTTTTTAGGCTAATACCTTGTGCTAAGTGCTTAAACTGTGCACGAAATGTTTTATTAGCAAAACTTGGGAGTGGTGCTTTTTTATGCACACCAAAGGCATGTAAAATCTCACGGCTTATGGGATTTTTCATGCCAAAATTTCGCAAAAAAGCAGGTATAAATCCAAGATATTTAGCAATATCTGCACCATGAGCAAGCATCCAATCGCGTAAAGACTTGCCATGTTCCTTAGCATAGGCAGCGCGCGCTATCATATTAAAAGTAGATATGGGCACGCCATGCGGGCAAGCTATGTCGCAATTTTTACAATTAGAGCAATAGTGCAGAGATTTTTCTTCAGGCATTCCCATGAGGCGAAAGCGCTCATGGGCAGGACCAACCATGCGTGGCCCTAGAAATTCTGTACTCACCGCAGCAATGGGACATTGTGTTACACAAGTACTACACGTTATACATGCATCAGGATTTATATGATTCATACATACCTCATATAGATTCTAGGTATTGCGCGGCATGCCATGCTGTGGCAAGTGCTACACCATTACCATTTTTTTCTGCTGCAAAATCATACATACCAAGGGTTCTCCCGACAAAAAAAACATTATCCATTAATGCTTTACCCTGCAAGTCAACGGCTTGTAGATTGTTATTCACTGCTACTCCCATCTTGGTAAATGCATGGCTGCCAAATGCGGTATCTGCTGCCCAATCTTCTGGTTTAAGGGGCATTTCAATTTCAAGACCAAAAATGGTTTCATATGCCTTGCTGGGCTTAGTTTGAATACCTCCCCCCAAGATGCCACCGGTTGCCAAAATAAAATTACTTGCTTCATATCGATGCGTTACGCCTTCAGCACTGACCATAAGTGCTTTGCAATGACCATTTTCAACTTCGGCTTGGCATACGGTAGCATTTTCAATAATGCGAATTCTGCCCTTGTTTTGCAAGGCTCGTAAAGCTTGCATAAAAGCAGTGGACAAGCGATAGCCTCCAACCCCAGGTGGCAAGGAAATCATTTCGACTAAAGAACAACTTAGTGCTTCTTGCAATTTTGTCCACGGGGAGTGTGTGTGCGTATTTAGGATTGTACCCAATATAGGAGGGATAAGTATTGCATCATAGTCTTGCACCAATGGTGTTAGGGCTGACTTTATCCACGCAAAGCCCTCTGGTGAATCAACATAGCGCGCCACATCCAAGGCACTAACTGCCCTATGTGTCTTACCAAAATGAGAAGCAAGTAGAGCCGTATCAAAATGAACATCTTTCAATGCTGCATACTTTTTTAATTGCTGCACAATGAGTTTAGGATGACAATCACGAATGGCATCAACACTTGCCACAAGCACACGTTTTGCTGCAAAAAGAGGCGCGCTATCACTAGCAGCTGGATAAAAATACGTCGGTTTTAAAGTGCCAATAATTGTAGGTACGAGGGTATTTTTCCCTTTATTGCAATGTAATGCCATATCTTGTGCCATGCATAATTTTTGTACTGCATTAAGCGCATTTTCCACCGATTTGCGACCAATAATATTATATGGATGCATGTCAGGAAGTTTTGCAAAAGCCTCAAGTGGGTTATCAACGATATGTAAATCTTCGCCATTTTTAATATACCCAAGCACATCAATGCAACCACTGGCAATGGAAATGGCCCCAAGTCCAGTAGCTAATAGAGTGACATTTTTACCATTTTGCGCTGCCGCATAAGCAGCCATCATGCCAGCTATGCCCATGCCCACCACAACTAGATCTGACTTATTAATCTTGTTCATGTGCTGCTCCGTCAATATTCAAGGTAGCCACATACATAGCGCGCCCAAGTTCTAATTCTTTTAATTGCATGCCCCAAAGTGCTGGGCGAAGCCCCTTCCAACGTTCGTTGAGAAATGAGCGCAAATTTTCAGTGGGCTGTAACTTAAATGGAATATTTCTTTCGGTTAAAGTACCTATGGCACGCAATGAACAAAATATGCCTTGGCATGTTCCCATTCCAAGCCGTGTACGCAAGCGAATATCAGTAAGACTGTGCGTTGATTTGTCTTGTGCCACATGTATAATCTCCTCAGTACTTACCATCTCACATTCACATAAAAGATCATTTTTCTTAATATCGCTATCTGCCAACTTCTCCACAACACTAGAAAAGTCATTGCCAAGACGCTCCTCCACAAGGTGCAAGTCTTGTCCTTGAAAAAACATTTTAGCTTTGGCGCGGGTTTTTTCATCCGGTTCTGGAATTAAGACCTCGGACGCGGTGCGGCAACTTGCATTTACATTCAAATGCTTACAAACAAGATCAGACATTTTTTCTGCCATTAATCTATAGGTGGTAAGTTTGCCACCAAAAATACTACCAAATCCAAATAATCCTTCTTCGCTGTGATCTACAATATTAAAGTTACGACTAGCAGAACGCCCCGATGCACCACTAGGGGTGTACAAAGGACGAGTTCCGGCAAAGGCACGCAAAATACGATAGTTTTCAATTTGAGGAAAGAGAGGTTTGCCAGTGTCTAAAAGTCGTAAAACTTCTTCGCTAGTGGGGCGTGTATCACTAGGGCTTTTGGCTGGACTTGAAGTTGTTCCAAATATGGTAACAGAACCATGCGGAACAAATATGTCCCCATCAGAACTCTTGTGCAAGCGATTAATAATGCGAGAAGTAAAACGATAATTAAAAACAATAAGCGTGCCCCTATCTGGTGACACTGGCACATCAAGACCTGCCATGTGGGCAATTTCTCCACACCAAGACCCTGCCGCATTAACAATATATTGGCAAGCAACAAAGAATTCTTCCTTATTTAACTCATTAATAACGTGCACGCCTTGCACCTTACCATTTACTATTTCAATATTAGTTACACGATGATAGGTTAAAAAATCGCTACCATATTGCCTTGCAGCAGCGGCATTATGCCACACCAAGCGAAAACCATCGATACACGAATCTGGCACCCTATAAACTTTTTGAATTCTTGGATCAAGGTTTGGTTCTAAGTGTAACGCTTCTTTCACATCAAGCGGTATTGCCTCAATGCCGGCACTGGCACAAGCTTTCGCCCATGGTTCAACAAAATCATCTGGATCTTCTGGTGTTTGTACAAAAAAACCTTCCGTTTCCTCCACGCATTGCTTACACATTTTACGCAAAAGAGTGTTTTCTTCAATGCACTCTCGTGCAGACTCAATATCACCCATGACATAACGCGCACCACTGTGTAAAAGCCCATGAAAACGTGATGAGGTACCATGCGCCAAACCGCCCTGCTCTAAAAGCAAAGCCTTTATACCACGCATGCTTAAATCTCTTAGTATGCCAACCCCCGTGGCTCCGCCACCAATGATGACAACTTGATATTCTTTCATAATTTTCTCACAAAAAACTATATTTAATGAGTCTATACTTAAAAAATTTTAAATGTAAATTCAGGCTAATGACACATATGAAATTTTTCAACTTTTTATGGCGACAATGCCTATTTTACCAAGAATATATTGCCACGTTAAAGTTTTTTATAAAATATTTACTTTGTGGAATAACCCAATATACACAAGGTTATTCCACAAAAACTGTATTATAAAATAATTACGACTTAGTTTCTTCAACCCAAGCGCGCGAACGCTCTACAGCACGATGCCATTGATACAACAATTCTTCACGCTTTTCAGCAGACATTTTTGGTTCAAAGCGTCTATCAAGTTGCCAATTAGCAGCCACTTCTTGTTCTGACTCCCAAAATCCTACGGCAAGACCAGCAAGATAGGCTGCACCAAGGGCTGTGGTTTCAGTCACAGTGGGTCGCTCTACCACAACACCTGTTAAATCGGCTTGATATTGCATAAGCATGCTATTGCGACTTGCTCCGCCATCTACACGCAAAGAGCGCAAGGGCACACCAGCATCTTTTTGCATAGCATCTATTATATCAAGGGTTTGTAAAGCAATGCTTTCAAGTGTGGCCCTTGCAATATGCCCACGATTAGTGCCACGAGTAATACCAACCATGGTGCCACTGGCATATTGATCCCAATATGGTGCGCCAAGCCCTACAAATGCAGGCACAAAGTATACCCCACCATTGTCAGGCACTGTGGAGGCAAGACCTTCCATATCAGAAGAATCTTTAATAATTTGCAAACCATCCCTTAGCCACTGCACCACAGCACCACCCACAAAGACACTACCTTCAAGAGCATAGTACAAGCCACTTGGATTTTGCCAAGCAACAGTTGTTAACATATTGTTTTTACTTTCTTTAGCTTTCTTACCTGTATTCATCAGCAAGAAACAACCTGTACCATAAGTATTTTTTGCCATACCTTCTTCCAAGCAGGCATTTCCATAAGTAGCCGATTGTTGGTCGCCTGCCACACCTGCAATGGGGATGGCTTTGCCAAAAAATTCCGGATGGCTTTGCCCCATAATACTAGATGAAGGATGCACTTCTGGAAGCATTTTTCGCGGCACACCAATAATTTCTAAAAGCTCATCATCCCATTGTCCGGTATGAATATTAAAAAGCAAGGTGCGACTAGCATTGGAAGGATCAGTTACAAAGGCTTGTTTTTTGCTCAAATTCCAAATAAGCCAAGTGTCTATAGTGCCAAAAAGCAAGTCACCAGCTTCTGCCTTAGCTCTAGCCCCGGGAACATTGTCTAAAATCCAACGGACCTTAGTACCTGAAAAATAAGCATCAAGCACAAGACCGGTTTTATTACGAATAATATCTGCTTTGCCCTCTGCGCGCAATTGATCACAAAAACCAGCCGTGCGTCTATCTTGCCAAACTATGGCATTATACACAGGCTCACCAGTATTTTTATCCCAAACAACAGTGGTTTCGCGCTGATTAGTAATGCCAATGGCGGCAATATCATTGCCACTTATGCCTGCTGCTTTGACACAATCACGCGCCACGTGGCTTTGGGTATCAAAAATTTCTGTAGGGCTATGCTCCACCCAGCCTGGTTGAGGATAAATTTGAGTAAATTCTTTTTGTTCCACTTGAACAATATTGGATTTGCGATCAAATAAAATGGCCCTTGAAGAAGTAGTGCCTTGGTCTAAAGCTAAAATATATTCTGCGCTCATACATAATCCTTTTATAATTTCTTTAATTCAAACAATAAAAAGCTAAACTTTCCACATATGATTAAAACACTATACAGCACCTGCAAACTTAGCCACGATATAGGCTAAGGTTGCGCCCACTAGCGGTGCAAGCACAGGAATCCAAGCATACGACCAATCAGAACTACCCTTACCCGCAATTGGAAGCACAAAATGTGCAATACGTGGTCCTAGGTCACGCGCTGGATTAATAGCATAACCAGTTGGACCACCAAAGGATAAACCAAGAGCCCAAACAAGTATAGCCACCATATATGGTCCATAACCGGGAGGAAGAACTCCATTATTCTTATGGAATATCATAAATATAAGAAACACAAGTAAAAATGTACCTATAACTTCGCATAAAAAGTTAGCAGGTGTATTTTTTATGGCAGGACCTGTGGAAAATACGGCAAGCTTTGCACCTTGCTCCTCAGTGCGTTCCCAATGCGGCAAGTAAGCAAGCCAAACAATTACCCCACCCATAAAGCCACCAGCAAGTTGCACTAGCATAGTAACTAAGGCATGACCCACTGTATATACACCCAGCATAGTTTTTGCCAGTGTAACAGCAGGATTAAGGTCTGCTTGTGGCGCCCCTAGCGCCACAGCTGTATATACCCCCAACATCACCCCAAAGGCCCAGCCAGCAGTAATACAAATCCAGCCGCCGCCATATGCTTTAGAGTCCTTTAAAATACAACAAGCCACAACACCAGAACCAAATGATAATAAAATCATGGTTCCCATAAATTCACCTAATAAATTTGTCATAAACCCCTCGAAGCAATCTATTTAATATGTGCTATAATTCCCTTAAGACCCAAAACTGCACTCAACAGCAACACTCCTACGCAGTGCCCCTAGCTAATTTTTGGATCAGTCAAATTTCATGTTCTCTTTCTGCGCTGCCAGATTAAAGCTCTGGTTCTTTAAGATGAACGATAATAAAATTGTGGAGTCCATGTTTCCCAAACCCTACCTACAAGTTCAGGTTTAGGGGTAAGAACTTGTTCTCCGGGCTGCCAGCCTGTGGGAGTAACTTCGCAGCATTTAGTAGAGTCAACATGCATATGTGCCTTTAATTGGCGCAAGGCTTCATCAAAATCGCGCCCCACTGGCGGAGCAAGAAGTTCAATACTTTGCACAATACCCTGAGGATCAATGATAAAACTACCGCGAATGTTTACATCGTGTTTTTCTGAGAATACGCCATAGCTTTTGCCAATACGAGCGCAACTATCGGCAAGCAAAGGAAAGGGAATAGGACTTTTAGTAAGTTTAGAGATTTCTTTTTCTTCCCACATTTTATGCACAAATACACTGTCAGTACTAATGCCTAAAACTTGTACATTAAGCTTCTTAAATTCTTCTATTTTTGCTGCAACTGCAACAATTTCTGTAACTCAGACAAAGGTAAAGTCACCAGGGTAGAAAAATAAAAACACCCATTTGCCTTGATAATCCTTTAAGGACACATCAATAAATTCTCCATTGGCATATGCTTTTGCAGAAAATTCTGGTGCAACTGTTCCGATTTCAACCATAAAACACCTCCATGTAAATTAAATTTAAATAGCTTCACTACCTATTAAACCCCATACGAAATGGCTCATACTTTGTCAATATTTTTCCCTTTGCAACACTTTTAAAAGGTCTCACCCTACTGGCATAGCACGAATAGTCATTCATTGTTTATCAAAGATTATACTCGCATTAAAAAACTTCTATATTTTTATTATTTATCACCATATTCATTTTTTATGGAAACAATAACATGTTTTACATCTGCATAAAAAATGATCCCTATTGTTTCCAATGGGACCATTTTTCATTAAAATATATATACTTCAAACAAAAGTTCAATCAATGCAAATTCTATGGTTTAAAACCTAATTTTGATGTAGCTTGCATACCTCCAAGACTATTGGAAACATTATCATAGCCATGCTTTTTGAGTATTAATATAGCATCATAGGCCCTAAGCCCTGTATTACAAATTAATGCTAGAGAGCGATCCTTTGGAATTTCATGCAAACGATTTTCTATTTCTTCAAGTGGTATGGTGTGCCATTGTGCATTTTTGTCAGCAATGGTCTTACCAGCTCCGGCTGGGCGCACATCTATAAAGAAAGTGTCATTTTGTTCACGATTAGCCCAAATGGTCTCAAAATCACTGGCATTTATGGGCATAAATCTACCAGCGAGAGCATTATCTGCCACATTAGCCACAGTGTTTACAACGTCCATGGCAGAAGCTATGGGAGGAGTGTAGGCAATTTCTAAATTAGAAATATCATCTAAGGTGGGCTTACCATATTGCAAGGCTGCTGCCACAGCATCAATGCGCGCTTTTAGGGCATCTCCTGCTTCACACGCACCTTGCAAGCCGAGCACACGGCGGTTTTGGCGATCTATAACTAACTCAAGACCCATCATATGTTTTTCTGGGTAAAAATGAGCGCGGTCCAATTGTTCCACATGTATGCCCAAGGCATCAAAACCTTGTGCTTTAGCTTGCTCCACACTAAGCCCTGTGCCACAGAAAGTTAAATTAAAGAGTTTAACACCCCAAGTACCCACAAAGCCAGTAAAGCGAGCTTTTTCACCAGATAAATTAGTGCCAATGACACGACCTTGCTTGTTGGCCATGGATCCAAGTGGTATATACCCAAGCTTATTAGTAATTAAATTTTTAATGGCTACACAATCACCACCAGCATAGATATATGGATCTGAAGTTTGCATAAATTCATTAACAATTATTCCACCAAAATCCGATATATCAAGTCCTGCTTCCTTGGCTAAATGTCCATTGGGAATAAAGCCTGTTGCCATAATTACCACTTGGGCATCTAAGGTTCTTTTATCAGTTACTACCCGACATACTTTACCATCTTCCCCTTCAAGGCGTACAAGCTTTTCATTGGTATATATTGCTACATCATTTTGGCGACAATCATGTTCTGCCATGGCAGCCATATTAGTTGAAAGCGATTGCGGCAAAATTGACGTAGCCATTTCCACAATGCTAACTTCAACACCCCACATTTCAGCTAAAGCCACGGCACATTCTAAACCAATAAAACCACCACCTATGATTACAGCTTGCTGGATTTGCCCTTTTTCACAAGATTTGCGTATATCATAAACTGCTTCAAGGCGTGTCACGGCAAAGACATTTTTAAGCTCAATTCCTTGCACAGGAGGAATACGTGCAGATGCCCCTGTGGCTATTACCAACTCATCATAAGGCAGAGTTTCTTGTTCCTTGCTAATAGTGTTTTCCACTAATACGGTTTTAGCGTGACGGTCAATCTTAAGGGCGCGAGTTTGAGTGCGCACATCTACACCCTTAATTTCTTCAAAATAGCTTTTATCACGAATACGATGATATGGAGTTGCGCGTAAATCATCTAAATTATTAATCTCACCAGAAAGATAAAATGGCATACCGCAACCGCCATAAGAAATAAGCTCATTTTCATCAATCATAACGACATTGGCATCTGGCATAAGTCTTTTACAACGGCAAGCCGCCTTAGGGCCTAAAGCAACACCGCCAATTACAAGTATATTTTTTGCCATATCTCTTACTCCATGGGTTTTAAATTAAAGCTAAAACCATTGTTTAGTAGTTGACTGCATAAGGTTAGCAAATACTTTAATTCCTGCCACGCCATTGACGTTTGTCACCAACACGCATAGTAATGCGTTCTCTGTCCATATATTCTAGTAATGCAATTAAATATTTACGAGAAAGACCATCCAATATTTCCTTAAGCCCGGCAGGGTCAAGATCGTCATGACTTTCAAACCATATACGTACTCTTTCGCGAATATCTTCTATAACTTTAGCATCATAATATAAGCCATCCTTAACCTTTACCAGCAATTTTTCATCTACTAAAATCTTAAGTACAGGGGCAGCTTTTTTTGCGTCAATATTAAGCCCTTCTAAAACATCCTTAAGATTAGGTGGGCTAAGTTTAGCTTGTACATGAGCTTTGAGCAGATTATCGCGTAAATCACTTTTTTGGCTATCAAGCTCTACTTTATGCGTAGTTAAACGTAAGCTGTCACCCTCAGATGTAAGTGTTCCGGAACGTAAGCAACGCTCAATAATCAGATGTGCTAGTTTTGGTTTTTGTTTTGGGCAAAGCACACCACGTGCCATACCACTTTTTAAGGGATCACGTTTATGATAAGCTGCTGCTTGTTCAAGGCATTGTTGCATAAGTATATTTACAGCATGCATATGAATCCAAAGTTTTTCTTCCTTATCAAAGCAAAGAATTTCACCCTTACTACTAAGCAGCTGTAATACCTTATCAAGCTTTTTATCATGCGCATTACAAAGCACCATCAGTTCAGCAAAACTTGCGCCATGTTCTCCTGCAAGTTGTAATTGCATAAGTAAACGTTCTTCTAAATTCTGACTATTCTCCAAGAAATTCAACAGGGCAAAACGCTCATCAAAATTAGCATCTTTACGGCGCAATTGTACATTTATGGGATGCATAATCACCCCACCTGCCACTGTGCGTAGAGGAGAATAAGCGCGCACCACACACCTATCACCCCACACTCCCACCATAGGACTTGAGAAACGAATTTCCGTAAGCGCACTCTCTCCAGGTTGTAAGCGGTCACGATCAAAGAAATATAACCTTGCTGCCACTTCGCGTGCGCCATGGTGAAAGTGAATTTCTGTGCGTGCGCGTAATGCACGTGGCGCTGAAGATAGACAATGCAACATAACCATCCAACGCGTGGAGGGAAAAAGCGTATGAGGATGCGCAAGCACAGATCCGCGCTCTACTTCGCCCACCTCTATATTTTGTACATTAATGGCGCAGCGTTGACCAGCACCAGCGGCATTGGCAGAAGCATTATGCCATTGCAATCCGCGCACCTTGGTACTAATTTCATCGGGCATAAAAACTGCTTCATCACCAACTTGAACTTCACCAGCAATTAAAGTGCCTGTCACCACTGTACCATGACCTTTCATGGTAAAAATACGATCTACCGGCAAGCGAAAAAGGTTACTTTCGCGACTTGGCTCTAAATTTTTAATTAATTCAAAAATATATTCGCGCATGGTATCAATACCATCTCGCGTAAGAGAAGATACTGGAAAAATTGGTGAATCTTGCAAAAAAGTTCCTTGTAAAAAAGTCTTTATATCTTCTTTTACTAAGTCAATCCAATCTGCATCAACCATATCAATCTTGGTTAAAGCCACAAATCCATGTTTAATACCAAGTAGGGAACAAATTTCTAAATGCTCGCGTGTTTGCGGCATAACTCCTTCGTCAGCGGCAATAATTAGCATCACAAAATCAATACCAGCCGCCCCTGCAACCATGTTTTTCACAAAGCGTTCATGCCCAGGCACGTCAACAATGCCAAGGCGCTCACCATCTGGTAAGGACATATGTGCAAAGCCAAGTTCAATGGTTATGCCGCGTCTTTTTTCTTCTTCTAAGCGATCACAGTCAATACCAGTAAGGGCGCGTACCAATGATGTTTTACCGTGATCAATATGTCCTGCTGTACCAAGTACCAGTGGCATAATATACTCCTCTTGCGCTTGCACAAAGCTTCATGTAGAATTTTCTTTGCACAATACTTTTCATTTTGTTCTGGTGCAAGCATAAATTAAATAGGTAAAACAATGGAAAAAATAAGTATTAAAACTCGGTTACGTAGCGAATTTGTAGACATTACCCATGAGGTACAAAATTTAGTTAATAATCACCCAATAGATAGCGGAGCTTTGCTGCTTTATTGCCCTCATACCACTTGTGCTCTAACCGTAAACGAAGGAGCAGACCCAGACGTTGCTAAGGATATGACAAGATTTTTTAATACCTTAGTACCACAAAATGGTCCTTTTAATCATGCTGAAGGCAATAGCGATGCACATATAAAAACTAGCATGCTTGGACCATCATTAATGCTTATTATTGAAGAAGGTAGAGTACAGCTTGGTACATGGCAACACATCTATCTTTGTGAAGGAGATGGTCCACGAACCAGACAAATTTGGGCACAATTTCTAAAAAGTTAGCAGTAGTAATTTCAACTCAAAATACTATCAAATACGTTTGAAAGTAATGTACAAGTATTATATGCATGGTCCATTAATGTTATGCTTCTTTGATTCTTTCACGCCCAAGAGCACAACCAATGGCTGCAATATTAAATATGCCAAATAATATTAAATCAACACGCATGCTCATTAAAAATTCATCTATATTATCTACGGACACCGGAGCATTGCCCAAAAAATAACCTAGAGTCATACTAATAATTGTAGTATTTACCAAGGCTCCACAAGTTCGCATAGTTCCCACAAAACTTGCGGCTTGCCCCACGTGCGCACGATCCACACTTTCAAGCATAACTGTGGTATTGGGTGCTGCAAAAAAACTCATACTCAAACCTAAAATAATCTGCGCAATCACAAAAAAGATCAAATGGCTATCACGACCAAGGAAGGCACATGCACATAAACCTAAACCACATAAGCCAATACCTATGGCACTAATACGCCCAGGGCCGTGACTATCTGCAAGACGCGAAGCCAAGGGAGTTGCTAAAGCTTGCACCACAAATTGCAGAGCTAAAAACAAACCTGCATCGTTAACGCTCATACCTCTAACAACTTGTAAATATAAACTAAAAAATAATATCATCCCAAATGAAGCACTATAATTTACAAAGGCTGCCAGCGAAGATAGAGCAAAGACCCTATTTTTTAGCAAGAGATTTATGTCTAACAAGGGGTATTGCGTGCGTGATTCTAACATCACGTAGATAATTAATAAACCAAGACCGGTACACAGTAATAAGATGCCTTTTATGGGAAGGTCTTGCAAAATGGTGCTACCTATAGCAAGCGTTGCCATACCTGCACCATAAAGAAATCCACCACGCCAATCAAAGGGCTCACCCTTACCTTCATACCACTCATCTTTTACTGTAAAACACATGAGTACCCAAGCAATTGTTGCTGCAATAGCATTGCTATAAAAAATCCAACGCCAACCAATGCTACCAGCAATAAAACCAGCCACTGGCGGTCCACAAGCTATGCCAGCATAAACTACTGCTGCAGAAAACCCAATATATTGCCCACGCTTACCATCTGGTGCTACGGTTGCTAAAATGGCAAGACCACTAGCTGCAAACATGGCTGCCCCTGTACCCTGAATAAAACGAAAACCTTGCATAAGCATTATATTGTTAGACATACCAATACAAACACTGCTAAGTATAAAAATACCTAAACCTATAAGAAAAATACGCCTTCTGCCCCAAATATCGCCCATGCGACCTGTGGTAAGCTGAAAAGTCGCAAGACCTAAGGCATAAAATGTAGTTAGTAAACTAAGCTCCTTAGCACTTGCCAAGGTGTCTTGCCCTATGGGTGGTAAGGCAGAGTTAACACCTGCCATCATGAATGGTAAGAAAAATTGTGCCGCACAAACGACCACAAGAATATTTTGGGACTTAGTTTTTAACATGCACTATGTTTATGCCTTGTGGTGGAAACGGTCAAGATTTTAATATACTAGGTCAATGCACATAGATACATGACTGGAATAAAAAAGAGTCTGACGAAGCCAGATTAGTCATTTTCAGCAGTATCCTATCCAAGCATTTACACGCACAGCAGTTCGCTCAAAATGAATGAGATACGAGGAAGACGATGTTTTTTTGAGGAAGTATAGGACTCTTACGGTCCATGCAACGAAAAAAATGAGTCTGACGAAGTAGATTACCCATTTTCAGCGAACTGTTAGGCGTGTCCTGACCTACCAACGGCAGTAGCACCCACATCATCCATGCTTGATTGAACGCGATAAATTTGAACGTGATAACGTTTGCCTTTAGAACAGCTCGGGCAACCATCAGTAACAAGTAGACATTGAGCATCAAGCTCTAAGGGATCAATACCAGCACCATGCAAAATTTCAGTGGAACGTCCTTTTTCCCAAATAATAGGATTACCACATTTGGCACATTCCACAAAAAGCATTTCAGGGTCGTAGCCTTGCTCATCGGCGTAAAAAGAAATCTTTATTCCATTATTTGTAATTTCATTTTTTTGCATAGTGTTTTCCTTAATAAAAAGATGGATGATAAAAAACATAAGGAACCATGAAGCTAAAGGCTATTTTAGATATAACCCTTAATATTATCTTAGGCAAGAATAAAAAATAATTTTATTACTCTTTCACAGCTAGAATATATAAGATGCTTGCTCCTTTGAGCATAAACGATTATAATTTTTACATGCAAAAACGCTCCATAAATTTACTATCTCCTGAGTTAAGAAATCAAATTGCTGCCGGTGAAGTGGTAGAAAGACCAGCATCTGTGCTTAAAGAGCTGGTAGAAAATGCTCTTGACGCCAAGGCAAGGCATATTGCTATACATCTTGAAAATGGAGGTCAAGGCTGCATCAAGGTGCAAGATGATGGTCATGGCATTGCAGCCCATGAGTTGGAGTTAGCTGTTACACGCCACGCCACTAGTAAAATTCATGAGCTAAATGACCTTTTATCCATCCACTCATACGGTTTTAGAGGTGAAGCCCTACCAAGCATTGCCTCCGTTTCGCGCTTTAGCATCACCTCTGCTCTAAGTAATGACCAAGGTCAAACAGACTTAGCCCACTGCTTGCAAATTGAGTATGGTCAAGTAAAAAATAGTACTCCAGCAGCCTTACCCCGTGGTACCATAATAGAAGTACGCGACCTTTTTGCAAACATTCCTGCGCGTTTAAAATTTTTAAAAAGCCAAAGCACAGAGAATAAAAAAGCTCAAGAATGGCTAACACGCCTAGCCATTGCCAAAACTCAAGTAGGCTTTACCCTTAATATTGGAGGGCGTGAGGTGCTAAATCTTGCAGCTAAACAAAGCCTCACTGAAAGACTTAATGAGCTTTGGCCTCCGCTAATTATGGAAGCCATGCGCCCTTTTGACCAAAGGCATAATGACATACGCACGCACGGACTTGCAGCTCTACCTCATACCAGCCAACCAAGGGCAGATCGCATGCTTTTTTATGTGAATGGGCGTGCTATTCAAGATAAAACTCTTTCTGCGGCTGTGCGTGAAGCCTACAAGGGCTGCCTTACCACTAAGGATTATCCACAGGTTGTCATTTTTATAGAAATTAACCCGGAAGAAATTGATGTTAACGTGCATCCTGCCAAAACAGAAATACGCTTTCGCGATACCTCAAGTGTATTTTCAGCAGTGCGGCGGGGTATACAAAGCATGTTAGAGGCAAATCATAACCAAATTACAAATGATTTTGAATTTGAAAATGTTAACCTTCAGCACCATGTAGCAGGTTTTAACCCAAGACCTCAAGGTTTTTGGGGCAGTGTTGACCATACACCCATTATAGAGCAGCAAAAACTTTATTCAACCACATCAGATGATAATTCTTTAATCTTGCCCGAAGATCAATCTACCATGTATAGTTCAAGCATAAATAATGGACTTAATGAAGATATTGCTAACTTTGGTGTTTGCTTGCATAGCAACACGACATATGAAAACTACGCATCGCCCATAAACAAGATAAACTGTGATAATAATTATATTTCATCAATAGACAAAAACTCTACTCCTAAAGCAGATATAGGAAACATGCAATATCTTGGACAAATTGATGATACGTATTTAATATTAAAATCTGGGCATGATACTTTGTTGCTGCTAGACCAACATGCCATGCATGAGCGTATTTTATTTACCCGCATGCAAGCCGATGCTCTGGCAGGCACAGGACAACTTTTAGCTTTGCCGCTAGAGTTAAATTTACATTCATCTGAGATAGAAAGGGCTATTAGCTTGCGCCCATACTTAGATAAATTAGGATTTTCATTAGAAATTGACCAACAAACTTTAAGAGTTTTAGCCCTGCCCCCTATGCTTGAACGTATAGAAGCCAAGAATTTTTTGCGTGAAGCCTTGGCAGGGCGTAAAGACGACCTTAATATGATTTTTATTTCCTTTGCTTGCAAAGCCTCCATCAAGGCAGGACAAAAGCTCACTACTGACGAAGCTCTTGAACTTATTAAACAGTGGCTTAATGCACCTCAACGAGAATATTGCCCCCACGGTCGCCCTTGTGTTTTGCGCTTTACCTCCCATGAATTAGAAAAAATGTTTAA
>CAYJKC010000038.1:0-19220 GCA_964370675.1 uncultured Desulfovibrionaceae bacterium | reverse complement strand
TAATTTGCATAAAAATCCTGCATGGAAAAAATATCCATATTTCGTCAAAGAGAAGTTAAGGAGAAATTTATGTCACAGCAAATTAGTCGTCCCATATTTTCCGTTAATAATGATCGCACCGCGGCCTTTAGTGCTTTTCGCACTCCAACTCCTATAGTTAATAATGGTGTAATAGCTCATGATAGCGTGGCTGTTTCTGCCCAAGCAGCACATGCGCTACCTAGCCAAGTTGCACCAAAACCAACTCAACTTAGTGATGATCAAGTAGATATGGCACTTGAACAAGTGCAACATCAGTCTCAAGAGGCGCTTAATGCACACGGTACCATAGATCCTGCACGCGTAGCACGCTTATTGAGTATGCTTGAATAAACTTAGTGTGTAGCTAGTTTTTCGACACATGTAATAGCATAAGTAGCCACACTGAGTGTGTGTTAAGTTAGTCAAAATACTAACTGCATAAAAATCCACAAAAAAATACTAAGTCTTGTATTTTTTAATCAAACAAGGTAATATTTTTTTGCTTTGGATTTATGTGTAGAGTTGTATTTTAAACTTATCGATTAATCTTAACGTAACTGTGTGGTTTGTTATGAAATATGATTTTGACCTAGCAATTATTGGTGCTGGTAGCGGTGGTCTATTTCTTGCGGCAGTGGCGGCAAATATGGGGGCCAAAACACTACTTATTGAAAGCCATAAAATGGGTGGAGACTGCCTAAACTATGGTTGCGTTCCCAGTAAAACTTTTCTCAAAGCGGCGCATCTTGCCAAACAAATCAAATCTTCCGAAATATATGGTATAAAAACCTCTGACATTGAAGTATCTCTTAAAGATGTCATGCAAAGGGTTAAAGATGTTATTGCAGAAATTGCTCCACATGATTCAGTAGAGCGTTTTACTGGTCTTGGGGTGCAAGTGGAGCTTGGGCATGGTGAACTTGTTTCTAGCCATGAAGTTAAAGTAAATAATAGAATTTATAGTACAAAAAACATTGCTATAACCACTGGTTCAAGCCCAGCCATGCCTCAAATAGATGGGCTTGATAGTGTTCAATATTATACCAACGAAACTATTTTTGACCTTGACGTTTTGCCAAAACGCCTTGTAGTGCTTGGCGCAGGCCCCATCGGTCTTGAACTTGGGCAAGGCTTTGCCAACCTTGGTAGTGAAACGCATATGATTATTCGTGAGGGTAAATTATTTGCTAGAGATGAGCCAGAAGTTGCCCCCATAATGCAAAAAGTTCTCGAAGAAGATGGGCTAAAACTTCATTTTAAAACTAGCATTAAAAGCGTTACACAAGATGGTGATGGCATAAAATGCGAACTTGAGCATGATGGTAAGATAGAATATTTAAGTGCAGATGCCTTACTCATTGCTGTGGGTCGTGTGCCTAACTCCAAAAATCTTAACCTTAAAGGAGTTGGGGTTGTGGTGGATAATCGTGGCTATATTAAAGTTAACGAGCACTTGCAAACCACTGTACCTAATATTTTTGCCTGTGGCGATGTTAAGGGAGGTTATCTCTTTACTCATACGGCTTCATATGAAGCAGAAATTGTGGCAAAAAACGCCCTACTTTACCCAATGTTTAAGACAAATTATTATAAAATTGCTTGGACAACCTACACCGCGCCAGAAGTTGCTCATGTGGGATATTTAGAAGAAGAAGTTCGCAAAAAAGGTCTTAAATATACTACGCAAATATTGCCCATTGATGCCAATGATCGCGCCAAAGCAGAAAACGACCGTCACGGCTTTATTAAGGTAGTGCTTGATAAAAAATCAAGGCTTATTGGAGCTACTATCATGGGTGATAAAGCTGGTGAAATGTTACCCATACTTTCTTTGTTGGTCACCAAGAAGATGAAACTGTCTGCTGTTTTTTCTATGATATATCAATATCCTATCCAGGGTGAAATTGTTAAATCGCTTGCTTATAAAGATTTTGGTTCAAGAGCCAAAACTTGGCAAAAAGACTTACTTAAAAAAATTGTGCGTAGTGATTGCATGGAAAAGATCAGACGTAGTGAATTCTTAAAAAAATTAAAAAGGTTGTAATCTATGAAAAAAATTATTGTTATTGCCATAATTTTAGTGATTGCAGCCCTATTGTTTTATTTTAGGGATGTTGTCAATGTAGATGCTATGCTAGCTTTAATGGAATCTTTGAAAGCTTCGCCTTATGCACCTATAGTTTTTATTGCTGTTTATGCTATTTCTGTAACTTTCTTATTTCCAGCTTCAGCTTTTACGCTAATTTCTGGACCGTTTTTTGGTTTTTGGTGGGGGCTTATTTTAACAATCATAGCCTCAAATCTTGGTTGTCATATGTCTTACTTTTTAGCAAAATTTTTAGGTGAGGATTTTATAACCAAACGTTTAAAAGCTGGTTCATTCCTAGAGCAAGCCACCAAAAAAGCACAAAAAAACGGCTTTCTATTTATGATGTACGCAAGGCTTATACCAGCATTTCCATTTGGGGCAGTAAATTACCTTTCAGGTGCCATTGGTATAAAATACATTCATTATGCACTAGGCACATTTTTAGGAATGTTACCAGGATCCTTTGTATACGTGTATCTTGGATATAGCGCCTCAAACTTAAAAGATAATCCGTTGGCTTTTATTGTTTCCATTGTGGTGCTGGTGGTATTTACTGCTGTAGTTTTGTTTATTAAAAAACGTAGTGATAAAGCGGAAAAGACACAATGATGAATTGGGAGCAAAAGCGTAAGCATACCCTTAAAAAAGTGAAATGCATTGTCGTAAAAGTTGGGAGTGCTGTACTCACCAATGCACAAGGTATTGACGCTGACATTATCCATAATATTGTTAATCAATTAGCTTTTTTGCATAGTCAACCTTGCAAGGTGGTTTTGGTATCTTCTGGAGCCGTGGCCGCTGGCAGAGCGACTCTTTGCAATCATTCAACACAAAACCTTGATTTAACAGGTCTTGCAGCCAAACAAGCTGCAGCAGCCATTGGGCAAAGTAGACTTATGCAGCATTATGATCAAGCTTTTGCAAAACATGGTTTAACAACAGCCCAAGTGCTTTTGACTCGCGATGATTTGCGTTCACGGCAAAGATTTCTAAATGCACGTAATACCTTTGCTGAGCTTTTGTCTTGGGGTGTTGTGCCTGTGGTTAATGAAAATGACACCGTGTCTGTACATGAGTTAAAATTTGGAGATAATGATTGCTTATCAAGCCTTTTAGTGAACTTAGTGGAGGCTGATTTATTTATTAATTTAACTTCTGCCAAGGGTGTTCTTAGCAAAAATCCAGACCAAGACCCACAAGCTGCCATTATGCCATGCATAGAGCACATTCATGAGCTTGATTTAAATGCTCTTTGCGGTGGTAAAACCACTGTAGGTTCTGGCGGCATGTACTCCAAGCTTTTAGCAGCACGCAGAGTAGCTCAACTAGGTGTGCCAACACTTATTTTACCTGGGCGTGTGCCAAATATTATACCAGTATCATTTGCCAATACTGAACATAAAAACCGAATTGGAACTTGGGTTTGTGCCGATGAACAATCCATAGCTAGGCGCAAATTCTGGTTAGCTTATCAATCAGAACCATCTGGTAGCATTATTGTGGATGAAGGAGCAGCCATAGCTCTCGAAAAGAAAGGTAGCAGCCTTCTGCCTGGTGGTATTGTGAGAGTTGAAGGTGGTTTTCAGCAAGGTGCATTGGTGCGTATTATGGCGCAGCATAATGACTTGCAAAGTATTGGAGTGGGTCTTTCTAATTATTCTGCCGCAGAAATTAAACGTATTATGGGTCTAAAAAGGCATGAGGTAGCAGCAATTTTAGGTAATGCACACTACCCTGAGGTGGTGCATAGAGATAATCTTTTGCTTGATGCAGCTGTCTAACTTTTATAAATTTTATTATATAAACATTTACAATAAACAAAATATATTGCTTTTTTGCTTAGGCATTAAAAATTAAACTTAAAATTGCAGAGCGTACTTATGGATAATATGGAACAAGAAATAATAAATATAGGTAAGCAAGCTAAACAGGCTGCACGTATTCTCATGGGAGCAAGTCCAGAAAAAAAGAACAATGCTCTTAGCATACTTGCGAAATTATTAGATGAAAAAAGGGAACAAATATTTGCAGCCAATGCCAAGGATGTACAAGAAGCAAAACTTAAAAATATGGACCAAGCTCGCTTGGATCGCCTTATGCTAACTGATAATATCATCAATGAAATGATTGCAGCTTGTAAGCATGTAGCAAATTTGCCAGATCCAGTAGGTGCTATGACAAAACAATGGCAAAGACCCAATGGTTTATTGGTTGGGCGCATGCGCATACCACTTGGGGTTATTGCCATGATTTACGAATCAAGGCCAAACGTTACCATTGATGCAGCCATCCTATGCCTTAAAGCTGGTAATGCTGTCATTTTACGCGGTGGTTCTGAGGCATTACATTCTAACTTAATTTTGGCAACATTGTTAAATGAAGCCTTAATGCAAGCTCACTTGCCAGGACATGCTGCCCAACTTATTAAAACAACAGATAGAAACGTTATTACCCTGCTTTGTGGTTTAGAAGAATATATTGATGTTATCATTCCGCGTGGAGGAGAGGCTTTAGTGCGTTCTGTAACCAAGCAAGCCACCATGCCAGTCTTAAAACATTATATTGGCGTTTGCCACGCCTTTATTGATTCTAGTGCTGATCTTGGGCAAGCCATTGAAATTGTTTACAATGGAAAAGTACAACGCCCTGGGGTATGCAATGCATTAGAATGTGTGCTGGTGCATGCTGATATAGCTAATGATTTTTTGCCCATGCTTGGTCAAAAACTAGGTCAGGCTGGGGTTGAATTTAGGGCTTGTGCTAACTCTCTACCCTTACTTGGAAAAACTGCCACACTGCAAAGCGTTAATGATTTAGGCTATGAATTTCATGCGCTTATTTTAGCGGTTTGCGTGGTTAAAAATATGGATGCAGCTCTTGACCATATTGCTTGTTATGGATCACAACATACGGAAATAATTTGTACAAATGACCATGCGCATGCCATGCGGTTTATGCGTGAGGTAGACGCCTCCATGACGGCTGTTAATGCCTCCACACGCTTTAACGATGGCGGTCAGCTGGGTCTTGGTGCAGAAATTGGTATTTCTACTTCTAAATTGCACTCCTATGGTCCCATGGGTGTAGAAGAACTAACCACTACTAAGTTTGTAGTTTTCGGACAGGGGCAAGTACGCTTATAGCTATTTTATCTCATAAGGAGAAATTATATGAATTCATTACCAATTAAGCGCGCCATATTGTCGGTGACAGATAAAACCGGTCTTATGGAATTTGGTATTTTCTTGGTAGAGCATGGAGTGGAGCTAGTTTCCACTGGTGGCACTTGTGCTTTTTTAGAGGCTGAAGGTTTGCCAGTAACTCAAGTAAGCTCAGTTACAGGATTTCCAGAAATACTTGGTGGAAGGGTGAAAACTTTGCATCCGCATATGCATGGAGGCATCTTGGCTGATAAGGATAACCCTGAACATATGCAAAGTATTGCAGATATGGGTATTAAACCTTTTGATCTTGTTTGTGTTAATTTATATGACTTTGCAGGTGCAGTGGAGCGCAAACTTTCGCTGTTGCAAGCAGTTGAAGAAATAGATATTGGCGGTCCCTGCATGCTACGCGCATCAGCAAAGAATTTTAATAGTGTTTTAGTGTTGCCTGCAAGCAAATATTATGGTGAAGCCATGAGCGAAATGCGAAAAAATAAAATGCAAGTAAGCTTGGAGTTTCGTCAAAAAATGGCAATAAAAACTTTTGAAATTACTTCACGTTATGATGCATTAGTTAGCTCATATCTTGGTCATGGAGATGCGTCATAGCCAAGCTTGAAGGCAATATACAGGGTCTTAAACCAAGTCATTTAAGGCTATTAGGTAATCTAAAGGCAAGGCGTTTTCCTAGGCAGGAGGCATTTAGTCAAGATCAAGCTAAAGAACTTGCTGCTTTATCGCATGTAATTGGTCGCCAAGTTGGTCTTTTGCTAGATAGACGCGGTAGAGTGGAGTTTGTAATTGTTGGAGATTATAGCAGCATTTTAATTCCTACCCTAGCCAGAGGGCGTAGTGGTGCAGGTCGTTTGCGTGGTCTGCGCCTTTTGCATACCCATTTAAGTTTAGATTTACTTTCCGAAGAAGACTTAATGGACATGCTGTTTTTGCGTCTTGATGCCATATGTGTGTTAAGTGTGAGTCCGCATGGTGAGCCTGTGCAATGGCAATATGCGCATCTTCTGCCGCCAAATCCTGAGAATAAACCATACATGCTGCATGATGCCAACCCTTGGCACAAAGCCCAAGTAGACTTTACCTCCATAGCTGAGGCTTTGGAGGAGGAGTTTGGGCGTGAACTAGAACATGCCAAGGATACAACCAAGGGTGATAGGGCTATGCTAATTTCTGTGGGCACATCGCCGCGCATAGTTCAAGAACAACACTTGGAAGAATTGGCAGAGCTTGCGCGCACAGCTGGTCTTTTGGTAGTGGGCAATATGGTGCAGCGCGTAAGCAAACTAAATCCTAAGTTTATTATGGGGCGCGGCAAGATGGCAGAACTTGAAGTTCAAGCTTTACAAAGCCATGCCTCTGTTTTGATTTTTGATGGTGAATTATCACCTGTGCAATTACATAATTTAGCAGATATTACAGAGCGCAAAGTACTTGATAGAACACAATTAATTTTAGATATTTTTGCTCAACATGCTGTTAGCAGAGCTGGGAAATTGCAAGTAGAAATGGCACAATTAAAATATACTCAACCACGCCTTGTGGGCAAGAATAGAGCCATGGACAGGCTTATGGGCGGCATTGGGGGGCGCGGACCAGGTGAAACAAAATTAGAAACTGATAGACGGCGCATAAGAGATAGAATTTCAAAAATAAATAAAGACTTAGATGGATTAAGAAAACAGCGTGCTTTTACTCGGGCAAGGCGTTCTCGTCAAAGCATTCCGCTTATAGCACTTGTAGGTTATACCAATGCCGGAAAGTCTACATTATTAAATACCTTAACTAAATCAGCCGTCATTGCAGAAAATAAATTATTTGCCACATTAGACCCCACCACGCGCCGTTTGCGCTTTCCTAAAGAGCATGAAGTCATTTTGGCAGATACTGTAGGTTTTATTCGTAACTTGCCGGATGAATTAAAAAATTCATTTAAAGCAACCCTTGAAGAACTAGAAGCAGCTCATGTGCTTTTGCATGTAGTTGATGCTTCACACACTTTTTTTGAACAACAAATAGCCTCAGTAAACGACGTTTTATGTGATATGGGGCTTGCAGAAATACCCTTAGTATTGGCATTAAATAAATGGGACATGCTAGATGAAGAAGAGCAAGAAAATTTACGCATAGCATATCCACATGCCATACCCATTTGTGCAACCAAGGGATCTGGCTTGACCGAACTATTACAATGCCTTGAAAATATGCTTGATTTTTAGCAATTAATATATGACGTTGCTAACCCTCCTTGAGCAGTTTCCCTAAATTTACAACTCATCTCACGCCCAATTTCATTCATGGCATTAATGCTACAATCTAAGGATACTTTATGGGTATGTGGTGGGCGTGATATAGATAATAGATACGCATTATAAGATTTCATGGCTGCAATAGCACAACGCTCAATACAAGGGATTTGCACAAGCCCACCAATAGGGTCACAAGTTAGCCCCAAGTGATGTTCAAGAGCAATTTCTGCTGCATTAGCAACCACGTCTATGCCATGCCCATTTATATAGGCAAGCATGGCTGCCCCCATGGCAGAGGCTACCCCAATCTCACCTTGACAACCAACCTCAGCACCAGCAATGGCAGCATTGTGCTTTGCTAAAAAAGCTATGGCTACAGCGGCTAATAATCCTTCACGCAAGGCCACATGCCCAACATTTATGTCATGTTTTAAGCAATATAAAATAGCAGGAATAACCCCAGCGGCACCACAAGTTGGAGCAGTAACTATTACCCCACCATCAGCATTTTCTTCTGATACTGCAAAAGCATATGAGTTTAAGAGCATGATGGATTTATCAGGTTCACGCGTGCATTTTTGCGCCTTGGCAAAGAGAGTTTTTGCATGCCTACTTACTTGTAAATCACCTGGTAAAAATCCATCCTTACTAAGTCCGCGTTCAACACTTTGTAGCATAAGCTCAATTAATTCATCCAATTGAGCATTTATTTGTTTGCGATTTAAGCGTGTTATGGCTATTTCATTTTCTATAAGTATTTCATGCAGATTTAGTCCGGTTTGAGCAATTATATCTTGCAATTTTGCCATAGAATTATATTTATGCTTTGGTTTGCCGCGCTTTTCTTCCTTTTGCCCCTCCCAAGTAATAAATCCTCCGCCAAGCGAATAATATTCTCTTTTAACCAGCACAGTATCATGTTCATCTATCAGAGTGAAAATCATAGTATTGGCATGGGTTAATTCATAATTAGCCTTATCAAAAATTACATCTTTTAAATTAATCTTGATTTCATGCTCGGCAATTTTTTGAGTGTATGTTTTATCTTCCGTGATGTCTTTAAGAATGTCTGGAGGGCATTTTTGTGGCTCATACCCAAGTAAACCTGCAATAATGGCAGTATGTGTACCATGCCCCATGCCGGTAGCACTTAATGATCCAAAAAGATGCACCACAAACCTTGAAGGATTTTGTAGCTTTAAATCCTGACAATATTCTAAAAAATTATACGCAGCCTTCATGGGCGCAATGGTATGCGATGAAGATGGACCAGGACCACATTTTAATAGGTCAAAAATAGTTGTGACTATGGACTTAGCATTGGGTAAGGTTTTTTTAATAAATCTATCCATAATTTTTACCTTTTTGTATGTTACTTGGTAGTGCGAAATAAGCTAAATAAACCTTCAAAAAGACCACCAATTACATCGAAAATTCCTAAGCCAAAAGTGCTTAGTGCACCTACAATAAGCGAACCAGTATGAATATCTCGTTGTGGGTTATCAATATCTCCGTAATAATGCACACTAATATTATCAATGCCTGCAACCGAGGCTATGAGATTCATATCGAGTTTAGCTTTTACTAAATCCACCTTACCACTGCCAGTTACATTAAGATCTGGACCTTTAATGATAAGATTTTTGCTGTATAATATACCATTTGACAATGGTCCTGCATCTTGTAATTCACTAATATGTGTAGGTTTACCTATGAGACTTCCATCTGGTTTACGACTTTGTAAAAAACCATTTTCTATCTTAATACGCCAAGTACCATCCATAAGTGGCAAAATGGTTTTAGAATGAGTTAAAACACCTTGCGCAGAAAGCCACAGCGAGCCCTTGCCGCCTATGGCAGTTTCTAATTTAAGGTCATTGCTCAATTGCAGCATATTAGCTTTTTCCACCTGTGCGCCACCTTGAAGATGCAAAGCATCACCTAGCGCTTTACCCTCAAAGATAATGTGCGCCGGACTACCATAAAATGAAGCTATAACTGGCTTTAACTTTAATACACCTTTTTGCATATCTATGGGAATATGAACATCAATAGAATTACTTTTATAAATACGCAATAATTCAATATCTATGTGACCTGTAGCATCATAATCTCTAAGCCAAGCCAAAGACCAAGGCTTAGGGCTTTTAATTTCTTTTTCTGGCTTTGTTTTGGAATCTGAAAAGAGCTTATCTAAGTCAAGCAGACCGCATTTAAGTTTTATATCAAAAAGAGGTCTTTCATCAGATGATTTGTGAATGCTACCACTTGCGGACATATTATCCAGCTCAAGCTTTAAATTGGTAAAAGCTATACCCGAAGCATTACCCTTAATAATACTTTGCATTTTTAAGTTTTGAGGGGCACTTTTCTCAATGGGGCTTATACCATCATTACTTAACGCTGCTAGTAATGCAGAAAGCTCTTTTGTTTGAGCGTTTACATCAGCACTCCACTTTGTGTCCTTCATATAATCAAGCTCTGCTGATGCGGAAAAATTTAAATCTGCAAGGGCTGGTATGCTTATATGTGCATTATGCAAGCCAGTGGTGCTTTTTTCAGTATTTAGTGAAATTTTGCCATCAATTTGAGCAATAATTTCTTTTGTAAGGCCAGTAATTTCTGGACTAAGAGTTAGACTAGATTTGCCAGATACTTTATCTAAAATAAGGTCGGTATAGGTTCTACCCACAAAAGTAAGTATTCCATTTAAATTGGTCTCTGCGTATAAGTCTGATCTTTTTAAATTTGCCCGCCATTGACCGTTGTAGCGTAACACTTCAGGCATTCTTTTAACCATTTTTTTGGTTAGCGGTGCAGAATCAAATTTTCCGGCAGTATTAAATTGCTCAAAGCTAGTGCGCACTTTTTCTTTGCTGGTAAAAAATCCATTATCCACGCGCATAGAAACTTCGCCAGATTTGTTAATTAAAAATTGCCCTAAGGTTGCACCGTAAGATACAACTGAAGCATCTAAGGAAATATGACCTCCCATGACTTCACGCCCTGCCAAAATGCTTAGTGAATCCTTGGCACCTACATTGCGCAAAATAGCTGTGATGTCATAACCTGATCTATTGTCATCAGTTCTAAACAATATGGTTTTAGACTCACCACGCCCGCCATAAAATTTACCAATGCCAAAATCTAGCAAAACTGCATTGGGGTAGTTTTTGGGGTTTACCTTTGTACCTTTTTCTGCTGGTATGCACCTAAAACTAACATCACTAGCTGTAAGGTCCCAAGTTATAACTTTTTTTGAGCCAATATTTATGTCATAGTCTATAGTTGGACCGCTTGAATTAATGGCTTCGGGACTACCTGGTATGGGTGTAAGCGGAGGGTATGGAAAAGCTGGTGCAGTAACCTCAACACCTTCTGTTTCAGGAAATGCCTTGACTAATGACACTTCATCTCCCATAAGATCTAAATATACTACTACCTTACTCCAGTCAGACACACCGCCATCGCCTTTGAAGTTTGCACCAACGGCACTAGCTCTAATCATAGGTACTTTAAGACCTTTTTTATCAATACTAAATTGCAGCTCTCCAGGACCGATTTCATGCAAGGTTTTTTGCAAGCCAGATGGTAAATTTCTTGCAAAACCAAACCATTGAGTAAGGCTAAGACGCTCAATGGCAATATGACCATCTAAAGAAGGGCTTTTTGATAACACATTATTTAACGTGGCATTTAAGGTTAGTTTGTCTTGGTCTAATTGGAGATTAGTATTTATAAATTCCACCGATGCATCGCCATGACCACGCAAATCCCCCGCAAGAACTAGAGGGATAGGCTGCTTATGCCACATAAGATTGCCACTGATGCTAAACTTTCCATTAAGCATATCAAGCATGTGGATTAAGGCATCTTCATGAATGGGACCAGCAGCTTCCATATTAAAAGCTAAAGATATTTTCGCTTGTTCTAATATATCAGCTACATGAATTTGTGTACTTAAATTTAAGATCAATTCGTCAAGCATACCATGAGGTGTAAGCCCTGACATGTGAAAATTTAAGGATTTAGCTTGTGCCATTATGCTTTTATTTTGCGCAATTTCAGCTGAATCAAGACTGATGCTTGCTGCCACCCTACCCTTGCGGTCAAAATCAATTTCTGCTTGGATATTTTCAACTTTATATTGCTCATCACCATAATTTAAATTGATACGACCATCTAACATACTAAAGTCACATCCAAAAAAAACAGACGGTATGGGAATGTTTAGTGGCGCCGATTGTAAAGCAGTTAATATATTATCTTGTGATGGCTCATCGTTGTCTTTTGATGTATTGCTTGTAATGGATCCTGAAACAGTTGGACGCAATAATGATGCGTGACCTATGGCAAAGTTACCTCTAAGCAATGGTAAAATTGCCGGCCGTGCTGTGGCATAGGCAATTTCAAGCTTAACTTGTTCATATTCTAATACAACACCGCTTAAAGCCAATGCCGGCAAAGGAAGCAAGGTAACCTCCACTGAAGTAAAACTTGTTTCAATGCCAGTATGTTCTTTAAGTCGTGTAACAATATGTTTAGATAAAGCTTCTGGATTTTTATATAAAAAAGCTGCAGCTCCAGCTAAAAGTATTAAAATCAATAATATTAATGCTGTTATAGAATAAATACATACGCGACCAAAGCGTAAACAATTTAGTGAAAAAATATTTCTTTGAGGTGTAGGTGTAGTCATATGTACTTGACGCTTATGCATTGATAAGTTATTGTAATTTAATTATTGTGTGCTCTAATTTCAAGCCATTAATTGATATTTTATGTTTAGATGTTACGCCATCATTGTTCTAAATCATGGTTTATGAAAAATTAATATATTTGCAAAATGCCTACCAATATAAGTATAGCACATGGTTTTTATATGTCTAGGTCATATTATAATGTTTAAAGTTCTTGTGCAACATAATCATATGGGTTGAATTTATGAAACATATTGTATGGATAGGTCACGACTATTTTCAATCTTCTCTCACAACTTGTGGTTGGGAAGTGCATTATTTTAATTTTGACAAATTTCAAATATTTAACTGGGAAAGTATTGTTAACATGGCTGGATGCGAGCCTAATGTCGTGGTGGTAGCTGACAAAAGTTTGCCGCCATTTGTATTAGGTGTAGAAAACTTTCCATGTATTACTGTATTTTATGCAGTAGATAGCCACATTCATAGCTGGTTTTCAAATTATGCCCAAGCCTTTGATTTTTGTTTAGTAAGCTTGCATGACCATGTGAGCTTTTTTAAGAACAAAAACCTAGCATCAGAGCGCATTATGTGGTGCCCACCCTTTGCTCGGGATACTGATGCACCAAATCCCAATGCAAAAACCCAATATGATTGCCTTTTTGTTGGCAGCATTCATGCAGAAAATTTGCCGCATAGACTAGCTTTTTTTAAAGAACTAGAACAATATGTTCCTAATTTACACATAGAACAAGGTGCATATGCTAAAATTTTTCCCTTAGGGCGAGTGTTAATTAACCATTGTGAAAATGCAGACTTAAATTTTAGAGTGTTTGAAGCTCTAGGTTGTGGAGGCGCATTGGTTACACCGCAAGTAGAACACGGTCTAAACAAGCTTTTTACTTCTGGTAAGGAACTTATTACTTACGAATCAGGCAATGCCAAAGCTGCTGGCAAGGTAATTAATAACTTGCTTGCCAATAACACTTTACGCCAAAACATTGCAGAACAAGGTCTTTTGAAAATTAACAGTAAACACAGGGCAATACATCGCGCCCAAGCCTTAACAAGATTAATTAACAGTGTACCTTGGCAAAATACCATTGATGAACGTCTAAAAAATTCCGCACAGGTGCGTAAAATATGGTTACGTCAGATATATTTATTATTTGCAGAAGTTATGCAGGGGGAGCAGGTACGAGAGGCTTATCTTAAAGCTGCTGTAGGCTGCTGAAAAAAGGTAATCTGACTTCGTCAGATAAAAAATACAGATCACTTATGTATGTCTATATACACGGCGTGTCCTGTATTTTTTATCTTTCTTGCATCTCACCCTTTTTGAGCAGCCTACGGCATGGACTATGTTTGAGGTGATTTTTTTAGCTGAAAAAAGGTAATCTGACTTCGTCAGATAAAAAATACAGATCACTTATGTATGTCTATATACACGGCGTGTCCTGTATTTTTTATCTTTCTTGCATCTCACCCTTTTTGAGCAGCCTACGGCATGGACTATGTTTGAGGTGATTTTTTTAGCTGAAAAAAAGTAATCTGACTTCGTCAGATAAAAAATATAGACCATTTATGTATGTCTGAAGATATGACACGCTCAAGCCTCATTCATATAACAAATACCTTGACAAAATAAAAAAAAAAGTCCATACACCGCAAATGCCGCAAGGACACCATATAATTTTCTTACGAAATGCTTTCTATGTAAACACAAGAAAGCATTTTTTTATGCAGAGCGACCTAGATGAAACTATTTGAAATAATAAATTTTATTGAAAAAATCGCCCCACCGCACCTAGCTGCAAGTTGGGATAATTGTGGAATGCAAGTAGCTTCATTAAATGAAGACATAAAAAGCATAGCTTTATGCCTTGATCCAAGCCCAGCTTCTATTGAGGAAAGTATTAAAAATGGTGCAGAATTAATTATTTCGCACCACCCTTTGCTCATGCAAGGTCGTCTACCAAATACTCTTGATAGCTATCATGAAGTTTTACGTCTGTTATTTACTAGCAACACAGCATTGTACAGCGCTCATACCTCTCTTGATATTAATCCCAATGGTCCGGCTGGTTGGCTAGGTCTTGCGCTTAAATTTACAAACATGCAAGTATTAGAAACTGTTGGTCAATTAGATGACGGTACTACCGCAGGTTATGGTTTGGTGGGTGATTTAGAGCAACCCATAACATATGAAGACTTACTGCATAAATTACAAGAACATATTCAACTAGAAACAGCAACTATTTGTGGTAAACCACCTAAACAAATTCAGCGCATTGCATACTGCACTGGCTCTGGATCTTCATTTATGAAACAAGCCCATGAGTTAGATGCACATATTTTTATAACTGGGGATGTAAAATATCACAGTGCATTAGAAAGCCAAATTTGCACTATTGATGTAGGTCATCATAGCCTAGAAGAAGAAATGATGAAAAAGCTTAGTCTACTACTTAATAATAAACTACCAGAACTTAAAACACAATTTACACCTTCTGCATCGCCATTGCGCCTTGCCAAGGTTTTAACTTAATATTTACCATTAACACCATGCAAGGAGACCGTCATGAGCTTATATCTAAAACAAATTGAACAACTTGTTGCCTTACAAAAGGTAGATGATGCCATACATGCCGTTAAAACAGAGCTGAAACTAGCCCCACAAGAATTAGAAGAACTTGAAAGTAATTTTAGTGCAGCAGAAGATCAACGCAATAGAGTGCTTGAAAAAATCACCCATATTACGGAGCAACAAAAACGTATTGGTATAGAAATTGATGACGACACTGTGCGTATTAAAAAAAGTAAAAACAAGCTTATGCAGGTGAATAATCAACGTGAATACCACGCTATGATGCGCGAAATGGATAATATGGAAAAACAAAATCGCACTCGCGAAGAAGAAAAAATAGTTTTAGTTGAAGAGCTCGACAATCAAGAAGAAATATTAAAATCCATTGATGGTGACTATTTATCTCTCAAAGCTGAACTTGAAGTTAAGCGTGAAGGCTTACAAGAGCGCATGAGTGAAGCAGAAAAAAAACTGGTTGAACTACAATCTACTCGCTCTAATACAGGCTCCATTGTACCACCTGCTGTATTTCAACGTTATGAATTTATCCGTCATCGTTTAGATCATCCTGTGATTGTTCCTGTACACAATGGCATTTGCTCAGGCTGTCATATTGCCATTCCACCGCAATCATTTATTGAATTACAGCGTGGTCAACAAATTTTAAGTTGCCCCAATTGCCAACGTCTAATTTATTGGTGCGAACATTTCACCAATCCTGATGATGCATGTGAGAAAGAAAAAGTACAAGTTGTATTTAAAGAAGATTAATTAATTATTTAGTTACAAGAGTTGGACGGGTCGTCGCTGCGTAAATTTTACGGAGAGGAAAGTCCGGGCTCCATAGGGCACAGTGCTGGGTAACACCCAGGAGGGGCGACCCTCGGCAAGCGCAACAGAAAGTAAACCGCCATCTTGGTAAGGGTGAAACGGTAGGGTAAGAGCCTACCAGTTATCATGGCAACATGATAAGCTAGGCAAGCCCCACTTGGAGCAAGGTCAAATAGGAAAGGTGATTGGCCCGATCAAACCTTTCGGGTAGGCTGCTTGAGAATATGAGTAATCATATTCCTAGAGTAATGACGACCTCATAACCTATTAAGGTTAATGACAGAACCCGGCTTATAGTCTGACTCTTGTAACGATTTTATTTTTTTATCACATTAAACCAATACTTTTCATACTTCACTAAAGGCTATGCAAAAAAAAAACATTACCCCTTGGGTTATCATTCTTGCTGCCGGACAAGGCTTACGTCTAGCTGCCAACACAAATGGCATTCCTAAGCAATTTATATCTTACCATAATCTTCCGCTTTATTATCACTGTGCCAAGACTTTTAGCCGCAATGCCCGCATACAAGGTCTTATTTTTGTTTTTCCAAAAGAACACTTAGAAGAAGAATCAAAACGCCTCCATGAGCTGCATGCGCAATGCTCTCTTGGGTTAACATGGCATTGCGTTGCTGGTGGTAAAAGACGGCAAGACTCTGTATATGAAGGCCTTTTAGCTTTACCTCCCAGTTGTAACCATGTTCTTATTCATGATTCTGCGCGTCCTTTTATGAGTGCGCAATTGGTAGAAAATATTTGCTTGGCATTAGAATGTGAACATAAAGGTGTTATCCCTGGCATTAAAATGACTGACACCATTAAGTGTGTGGAAAATAATATTATTACTAAAACGCTTGATCGCTCAAAGCTCTTTGCTGTACAAACACCTCAAGGTTTTGATTACCAAACTCTACTCCACTCTCATAATCAATCTAAAGAGCAAAATTTTGATGTTACCGATGATGCCTCCTTACTAGAGTATTGTAATCATCCAGTATATATGATAGAAGGCGAGAGTGAAAACATTAAAATTACCGAGGCTAAGCATTTGCAATTACTTCATGATAAAGCAAGCCCACGCCCATGTAGCGGTTTTGGATATGATGTGCACCGCTTTGGAGAAGGTCGCCCTTTAAAACTTGGGGGCGTGCTCATGCAAGGTGGCATGGAAGTTATAGCTCATTCTGATGGAGACGTGGTTTTACATGCGCTTATGGATGCCATATTAGGTCTTGCTGGTCTTGGTGATATTGGGCAACATTTTCCAGATAATGATAAAGATTTTGATAATATAGATTCAGCAATTTTGTTAAGCAATGTTTTGCAATTAATTGCTGAAAAAAACATTGTTATTTCTAGCATTGATATAACAATCATCACTCAAAAACCCAAAATTGGACCACAGCGTGTGGCCATTGCCAAAAACATTGCGCACTTAATTAACCTACCCCTTGAGCGCGTTAATGTGAAAGCAACCACAGAAGAAGGACTTGGATTTACCGGAAATGGTCAAGGAATTAAGGCTGTTGCCTTAGTGAATGCCTTAGCTAGCAATTAATAACCATAAAATTACAATTCGAGTGAAATATGTCCAAAGAACAACAAGCAAACTCTTACGAATGTCCTTGGTTAAATAATTACGATGACGGTGTACCCACAACTGTTCAGCCATATGATCAACCAATTTTTGCCATGCTTGACGCTGCAGCTAGCCAATATCCATCAAGACCTGCCATTATCTTTCAAAACACCAAGATTAGCTATGCAGAGCTTAAGGATAGAGCAGAAATTTTTGCGTCTTCTTTAAGGCTCATGGGTGTTAATCATGGTGATCGTGTGGCCATTATGCTACCTAACTTACCCCAAACAATTATTGCTTTTTGGGGTGTAATGAAGGCTGGTGCCATTGCTGTTATGACAAACCCCTTGTATATGGAATCTGAAATTGTACAAAATATGCAAGACTCTGGCGCAACACATCTCATTATGCTGGATTTACTCTGGCCAAAAATTGACCCCTTGCGCTCACGTATACCAGTACACAACTATATTGTGACAAGCATAGCAGACTCTTTGTCCTTTCCTTTAAACTATCTTTATAAGTTTAAAGAAAAACGTGGAGCAAACTATACAGAAATACCATTTAATAATGAAAATATTATCCCTTGGAAAAATATGTTTGTTGCCAAACAAAAATATAGTGCCAAGCAATTTATAAACCCTGATAGCATAGCACTTTTGCAATATACCGGTGGAACAACTGGCCTACCTAAGGGAGTTATGCTAAGCCATGCCAACATTGGTACAAATTGCAATCAAATTCTCAGTGTAATTAGTGAATTATCTAAAGAACATCACCAACTAGTCGCTCTATTGCCATTTTTTCATGTATATGGTCTTTCAGTGGGAATTCTCGTACCTACAGTATTAATGGCTACATCCTTACCCATGCCGCGCTATGTGCCGCAAGATGTGCTAAAGCTTATAAAAAAGCATAAGCCAAGTATTTTCCCTGGTGCACCTTCAGTATACATTTCATTAATGCAACAAAAAAACTTAGCTGAATATGATTTGCAATGTATTAAGCTTTGCATCTCTGGTTCTGCACCACTACCATTAGAGCATTTTCGCAAATTTCAAGAGATTACCGGTGCTACCATCATTGAAGGTTATGGCTTAACTGAAGCATCACCCATAACACATATTAATCCTTTAATATCTGATAATCAAAAAACAGGCTCCATTGGTATGCCTCTACCCGGCACTAGGGCGCGTATTGTGGATATGGAAGGTGGATCGTTAACCCTTCCTGCGGGAAAACTAGGTGAATTAATTATTAAAGGTCCGCAAATAATGAGTGGATATTGGAATAAAGAAGATGAAACCGCCTCAGCATTGCGTAATGGTTGGCTATATACCGGTGACCTTGGTACCATGGATGAAGATGGTTTTTTTTATATTACCGATCGCAAAAAAGATATGGTTATTGTTGGCGGCTATAATGTGTATCCACGTGAAGTTGATGAAGTTTTACTGGAGCACCCAAGCATTCTTGAAGCAGTGGCAGTGGGTGTTAAGGATAAAGTTAGGGGTGAAAGCATCAAAGCCTTTGTAGTGTTAAAACCTTATGAAGAAATGACCCGTGCCGATGTTATTGCTTGGTGTAAAAGCAAACTTGCTTCATATAAAGTTCCGCGCACAGTGGAATTTCGATCTGAATTGCCAAAAACTATAGTAGGAAAAGTTTTAAGACGCGTATTACAAGCAGAAGATGAAGCTAGTATTGCTAAACAAGATGATAATGCTTCATCAACGGAGTAATAATTTACACATTTTAATAAACAGCATATTAAAATCTTGAGCAAGTCATTTTACAAGATGTAAACTTACGTGATTCTAATTGCATAGATGGTTACTATTAAGACATTCTGATTACATTACAAAATGTTATTTGATGATTTTCTATATAGAGAGAAAAACTCCTTTTACGGCACTTACATCAATGGAAAGACGTGGGGGGGGGGGGGGGGGGGGGGGGGGGGGGGGGGGGGGGGGGGGGGGGGGG
>CAYJKC010000037.1:0-19223 GCA_964370675.1 uncultured Desulfovibrionaceae bacterium | reverse complement strand
TAAGCAAGGTCGTTTTCGCCAAAACCTCTTGGGTAAACGTGTAGACTACTCTGGTCGTTCAGTTATCGTTGTGGGCCCTTACCTTAAATTGCACCAATGCGGTCTACCTAAGAAAATGGCACTGGAATTATTTAAACCATTTATTTATTCTGAGCTTGAAAAAAGAGGCTATGCCTCAACTATTAAAAGTGCCAAAAAAATGGTTGAGCGCGAAGACTTGGTGGTTTGGGATATTTTATCCGAAGTGGTACGCGAATACCCTATTTTGCTAAACCGTGCTCCAACATTGCACCGCCTTGGCATACAAGCCTTTGAACCATTATTGGTGGAAGGTAAGGCTATTCGCCTTCACCCACTAGTTTGTTCTGCCTATAACGCCGACTTTGACGGCGACCAAATGGCTGTACATATTCCTCTATCCATTGAAGCTCAGATTGAATGCCGCGTACTTATGATGAGTACTAACAACATTCTATCTCCTGCTAACGGAACTCCGGTCATTGTGCCTTCACAAGATATTGTTCTAGGTCTTTACTATATGACCGTAGCACGCTCTTTTGAACAAGGCGAAGGAATGATTTTCTGCGCTCCGTGGGAAGTCATTGCTGCTTATGATGCAGGGCAAGTTTCTCTACATGCACGCATTCAAGTGCGCATTGATGAAAAAGTTTATGAAACCACTCCAGGGCGTATTTTAGTTAGAGAAATTCTACCTAAAAACCTACCTTTTGACTTAGTCAACGATGTAATGACCAAGAAAAACATCGCTAAATTAGTAGGCTGCTCTTACCGTGATGCTGGTATTAAATCTACCGTTATTCTTTGTGATAAGCTCAAAGACTTAGGGTATGAATATGCCACAAGAGCGGGTGTTACCATTGGAGTAAAAGACCTTACCATTCCTGAAGCAAAAAAGGGCATACTTAAAACAGCCCAAGATGAAGTGGAAGGTATTGAAAGCCAATATCGTGATGGTATCATTACCAGAACGGAAAAATATAATAAAGTTGTAGACGTATGGACTAAGGCTACACAAGATATTTCTAACGAAATGACTAAGGATATATCTTATGATATCGTAACAGATGCCAAAACTGGTAAATCTGAACGTAATCAAAGCTTTAACCCTATATTTATGATGTCTAACTCCGGTGCTCGTGGTAACCAAGACCAAATGCGCCAGCTTGCCGGCATGCGTGGTCTTATGGCCAAGCCATCAGGTGAAATTATTGAAACACCTATTACTTCTAGCTTCCGTGAAGGGTTATCAGTATTACAATACTTTACATCCACTCACGGTGCTCGTAAGGGTCTTGCCGATACAGCATTAAAAACAGCTAACTCTGGTTATCTTACTCGTCGTTTAGTAGACGTTGTTCAAGACGTAATTGTGTCTGAGCGTGATTGCGGAACAGTTGATGGCGTTGAGCTAACCCATATTCGTGATGGTGGAGACATTAAGAGCCCTCTAGCAGATAGAGCTCTTGGTCGTGTACTACTATATCCTGTAGAAGACCCAGATAATGCAGGTGAAATTCTCCTACCAGAAAACACTCTCATTGATGAAGAAGTTGCAGCATTATTAACTGAAAAGGGACTTAGCTCCATAACAGTGCGCTCTGCTCTTACTTGTCAGTCTGAGCGTGGTATTTGTTCACTTTGTTATGGACGAGATCTTGCTAGAGGTCACTTGGTAAACATTGGTGAAACTGTTGGTATTATTGCAGCTCAATCTATTGGTGAACCAGGAACTCAGCTTACCATGCGTACATTCCACATCGGTGGTACGGCATCAAGCACCATTGAAAAAAGCACCTATGAAGCCCAAAACAATGGTCGCGTGGCACTCACTCGAGTGCGCGCTGTTACCAATAGAAATGGTATTTCGCTAGTGCTTGGAAAAAGTGGTCAGCTCACCATTGTTGATGCTCAAGGTCGTGAACGTGAAAAGTACTTCCTGCCTAATGGAGCTCAAATCCATGTGAAAGATGGTGATGAAGTAACTAAAGGAACAAAGCTTGCCGAATGGGATCCATTCAACGAGCCATTTGTAGCAGAAGTTGGTGGTGCCATTAAGTTTACAGATATTGTTGACGGTAAGACTGTACAAGAAAAAGTTGACGATATTACCCGTCAAGCTACTCAAACCATTATGGAATACCGTACAACCAACTTTAAACCTACCATTTCTGTGTGCGATGATAAGGGTAATGTAAAATTACGTGGTGAACATAGCACTGCAGCCAACTACAGCTTGCCTGTGGGTTCCATTATCATGGTAAAAGATGGTCAAGGTATTGAGGCTGGCGACATTATTGCTCGTAAACCACGCGAAACATCAAAAACTAAGGATATCGTTGGTGGTTTGCCACGTGTTGCTGAACTTTTTGAAGTGCGCAAACCTAAAGATATGGCAGTGGTTTCTGAAATATCCGGTACTGTTTCCTATGCTGGTGAAGCCAAGGGTAAGCGTAAGCTTGTGGTTACTCCTGACGTTGGTGAATTTAAAGAATACCTTGTACCTAAAGGCAAACACATTACAGCTACTGACGGCGATTTTGTGGAAGCAGGCGACAGCTTGACTGAAGGTTACCCAGAATTACATGATATTTTGCGCACTCGCGGTGAAAAATACCTAGCTCGCTACCTTGTTGATGAAATTCAAGAAGTTTACCGCTTCCAAGGTGTTGGTATTGACGATAAGCACATTGAAGTTATTGTACGTCAAATGCTTAAAAAAGTTTCTGTTACCGATGCTGGCGGCACAAGCTTCCTTGTGGGTGAACAAGTTGATAAAAATGAATTTAAAGTGGAAAATCAAAAAGCAGTTAAAGAAGGGCGCACCCCTGCTACGGCTGAACCATTAGTGCTTGGTATTACTCAAGCATCATTAACTACTTCATCGTTTATTTCAGCTGCTTCATTCCAGGAAACAACCAAGGTACTTACCGAAGCAGCCCTAAAGGGTAAGCAAGATTACTTGCGAGGACTAAAAGAAAACGTAATTGTAGGGCGACTAATTCCTGCTGGTACTGGTTATCGCGAATATGTAAATGGTGATATTGACGTGCCAGAACAAAAAGAAAGACCCAATAAATTCTTAGAAGAATTAGAAGAAAATCCACTATTAGTTGATATACAAACTGATTAATATTAAGAGGGGAATAGTTTGCATAAAATTATTCCCCTCTTTATTTGAGTCATTAATAACAGCCTAAATTAAATATTATTCTTACCATATTAAGCATATAATTTACACCCTACACATACTAAGCTATGCCTAATATGCCCCAAAAAATCATGCAAAAAGATATCGGTGCCGTTTTACTAAGTGGTGGACTTTCCACACGCATGGGTCAAGATAAGGCAAAATTGCACCCCTATGGTGAATGCAAGCCCAATTTATTAGACCGCACACACACTATTCTTGCTAATCATTTTGAGCAAATATGGGTATCATGCGCACAGGATAAACCGCGTATGGGCTATAGTTGCCTCTTTGATGAACGCGCAGAAATCGGTCCAATATCCGGTATTTATGCAGGATTAAATGCTGCAAGCAGCATAGGGCTTAAAGCCATAATGGTTCTACCTTGTGATTTACCCTTAATAGATGACCATATTATACAAATGCTTTTACAAGCTCGCACCGCACATAGGGCAACATCACAAAAACCATATAATTTAATGACTACTTTTTTACATGAAGCAAGTGGTAATATTGAAGCATTAATCTCTATATATGAAATAGAGGCCTTAGAACTTTTTCAAAGGGCTATTAACGAAGGTATTCGTGCACCGCGATTAGTAATTTTAGAGGATAAACGCACCTATATTCCATATACTGATAATATTTCAAATGCTTTCTACAATTTGAACACTGCAGAACAATTTGCGCTTTTTAAAAAACAGCATAGTTAACTATTGGTTAGCAAGGCTCGTTTATAATGCGGAATCAATGTTTCAGCGGCTTTTTTCCAACTAAATAATCGACGTGCTGTAGCCCTACCCTGCGCTCCCATATTTTTTGCAAGATCAGGATTAGTCATGAGTATTGTTAAATATTTTACTATTTCCTCTGCCTTTCCTGTTTTAGTTAAAAAGCAATCCTGCCCATGTTTTAGGCTTGCTGCAACATTAGTGTCGGGCAATATTACCGGACGACCACTGGCTAAAAAGAAAGGGATTTTTGAAGGAAAACGATAATTATCAAAATCACCGGGGCTGCCAGGTTGAACCAATAAATCAGCTATAGGCATGAGACGCCATAACTCAGCAGAGCTTAAATCTTCTACATAGAGCACATGTTTTTTATAAATCTCCAGTGCTACCTCGTCATAAGCGTCATATTCTATACCAGTGCGCACTAGTTTTACTGAAAATCCTTGAGAGTTAAGTTGCTCAATTGCTAAAAGTAGTTCTACAAAATACTCAACATTAAATGCATGTATAGCTCCTGGATAAAGTAGCATAAAAGTATCATCTTCAATCTCAAAAGCCTTACGCAAGGGCATTTTGCGCTCCATGGGAATGCTAAAAAACTCATCCTCACATGCTGGCCAAAAAGTTACTCTTGGTACACTGTCTGGAACAAATTCTTCTAATGCTTGCATTATGCATGTCACACCACAAGATCCAATCATAAACCTTTCAAATTGCAATGGATGTGTATTAATACACTTTTCAAATTTTTGCGGGTTTTGCTCCGCATAAATTTTTTGCTCTGCCAAATTAAAAATGTTTATGGTTTGACCGGTAATTAACACCTCATTATCTTCTAAATGCACTAAGTATGGCAGTTTAACACGCCTTCTTAAAACTTCTGCTGGCACACGTGCAGTTTCACGTGTGGTCCAAACGTGCAAAACAGCATCTTTAAAGTATTCGGTTGGCAATTCACACATTTGAGAAAAATTATAAATTTCATAATTAGCTTTACCAAAATAATCTTGCGCCCCTTTAGTATTTGGTAAAAATACAGTACATTGATGACCTAATGCCACCAAGACATTTGCCAAAAAGTGAATATGTACACCACTACAACCATAATATGGTCCATAGTTTATAAACATTATTTTCAACTGTTTCGTAGTCATCTTCACTCCTCAAAATTGCTTTATGTAAATCATTAAAATTTTAATAAAT
This sequence comes from uncultured Desulfovibrionaceae bacterium, assembly GCA_964370675.1. Lineage (GTDB taxonomy): Bacteria > Desulfobacterota > Desulfovibrionia > Desulfovibrionales > Desulfovibrionaceae > CAYJAD01. The sequence continues at coordinate 14,078 of CAYJKC010000037.1, read as the reverse complement.
TAATAGTATATACAGTTATCATATTTTACAGCATTAAATTAAATAAATTTTGCAGACTTATTAAGCATTACACCATGCACTGCATCTTGACAAGTAAGGCAGCTTAGAATAATATATTGTATACAAAAATATAGTGAAAGTATTTTTGTATAATTTCATATAATACAAGGTTACGTATGCAATATTGGCTATTTAAAAGTGAGCCAGACTGTTTTTCTTGGCAAGATTTACAAAATGCACCTGAGCAAACTACTTCTTGGGATGGAGTTCGTAATTATCAAGCAAGAAATTTCATGCGCTCCATGAAAGTTGGCGACAAGGGTTTTTTTTATCATAGTGGAAAAAACCCAGAAATCACGGGGATTGTTGAAATTACACGCGAAGCATACCCTGATTTCACAGCCTTTGATGAGCAAAGCAATCATTTTGATGCCCGTTCTACAGTTGAAAAACCACTCTGGTTTATGGTTGATGTACGTTTTGTACAAAGCTTTAATCCACCTTTATTGCGCACAGATTTACGCCTTGAGCCAGAACTTGCACATATGGAGCTTATGAAAAAAGGTAGTCGCCTTTCAGTACAACCTGTAACCATGGAAGCATTTAATTATATAGTGGAAATAAGTAATATTTCAAACCACAAAAGTTAAGATTATAGTTTTTTAATGAATTCATTTATGCAATGTAGCATGAAACAAGATTTTTTAAGCAATAATTTAAAATAAAATGCTATAACGATACGAGTCAAAACACTTTAGCATACTAGGTTCATCATAATTTAAAAATACATAAATTATCGCAACATGATAGAAATGCCCATTAAACAACAATCTAATTGACCATTAGTATATTGTATAGTATCATCAGTCAGATATTTGATACATTTATAACATATGATTATATATGATAATTTTTAATTGAACGAACGGGGGTCAAAATGTCAAACAAAAACCTTTGTAAAGACTTTGAAAATCTACTTGGCAAGGAAAATGTATTTAGTTCTGAGGCTGATCGCCAAAGTTACGCATACGACTCTGCAGTATTGCAGCAAATTATCCCATCATTGGTTGTACGCCCAACCAGCACAGAGCAACTGGGAGCTTGTGTTAAGAAATTATATGATAACGGCATTCCTATGACAGTTCGTGGCGCTGGTACTAATCTTTCAGGTGGCACTATTCCTGACAGTTCTGAAAGTGTTGTTATTTTAACTAATGCTCTTACAAAAATTCTTGAAATCAATTGCGAAGATCTTTATGCCGTTGTTGAACCAGGGGTTGTTACTGCACAATTTGCGGCAGAGGTTGCTAAAGCTGGTTTGTTTTATCCTCCTGATCCTGGTTCTCAAGCTGTTTCTACCCTTGGTGGCAATATTGCTGAAAATGCAGGTGGTTTGCGCGGTCTTAAATACGGCGTAACCAAGGATTATCTCATGGGCGTTGAATTTTTCGACGCGACTGGCGAAATAGTAAAAACAGGTTCACGCACTGTAAAATGCGTTACCGGTTATAATCTAGCTGGCATGATGATACAATCAGAAGGCACTCTTGGTGTTGTAAGCCAAGCTATTTTTAAGCTTGTTCCTCCGCCAAAAGCCAGTAAAGCTCTTATGGCTGTATTTGATAAAATGCAAGACGCTGCAGAAGCAGTTGCTGGTATTATTGCAGCCCACGTTGTGCCATGTACCATGGAATTATTAGATAATAACACCATTGTACGCGTAGATGATTTTACTAAAGCAGGGCTGCCTCGCGAAGCTGCAGCCATCTTGCTTATTGAAGTAGACGGTCATCCAGCCCAAGTGGCAGATGAAGCAGAAGCTGTAGAAAAAGTTCTACATAAATGTAGAGCAAGTCAAATTCATGTGGCCAAGGATGCCGAAGAAAAATTCAAACTATGGGAAGCAAGACGCCTTGCCTTACCAGTGCTTGCACGCAGTAAACCCACTTGCGTACTAGAAGATGCCACAGTGCCACGCTCTAAAATTCCTGCCATGATGCAAGCCCTTGATGATATTGCAGCAAAATATCAATTAGAAATGGGTACATTTGGTCATGCAGGTGATGGCAACTTACACCCAACCATTCTATGTGATAAACGCAATGTAGAAGAATTCCACAGAGTTGAAGAAGCTGTTGACGAAATTTTTGACGTAGCTCTTAGCCTTGGTGGCACATTATCCGGAGAACATGGCATAGGCACAGCAAAGGCTAAGTGGTTAGAAAAAGAAACCTCTCGTGGCACGATTTTATTCTCCAAAAGGTTGCGTAAAGCTCTTGACCCCAAGGGGTTATTGAACCCAACCAAGCTTGTAAGCATATAAATATTTTGGAGTTACGGAGTTATTATGAGTAATTTAACACGTCTTGCAGCCCAACTTATGGAGCTTGACGATCGTATTATTTCTTGCATGAAGTGTGGCTTGTGTCAGGCTGTATGCCCCATGTTTGGAGCAAGCATGATGGAAGCCGATGTTGCACGCGGTAAATTGGCATTAGTAGATAATTTGGCCCATAGACTTATTGAAGATCCGGAAGCAGTATATGACAAGCTTGGGCGTTGTCTACTTTGTGGTTCTTGTGAAGCCAATTGTCCTTCTGGTGTTAAAATTATGGATATTTTCCTAGAAGCCAGAGAAATTGTTACAGCATACCTTGGACTACATCCATTAAAGAAGATGGTCTTTCAAACTCTTTTATCAAGACCAATGCTTTTTGACTTAACCATGCGCATTGGTGCTCCTTGCCAAGGTTTGCTGTTTAAGAAAACCGAAAACATGCAGGACACACATCGTGCTCCACTTTTAGATAAAGTTATTGGTAAGCGTTATGTGCGTCGTTTAGCCCAAAAGCCGCTACATGCAAGCCATGGTGGTACAAATACCAGAGCTAGAGGCAGCAATGTAAAGGTTGCCTTCTTCCCCGGTTGTCTTGGTGACAAAATGTACACCGCAATGGCAGAAGCTTGTCTTAAGGTTTTTGATCATCACGGCATTGGCGTTTATTATCCTAAACGCTTAGCTTGTTGTGGTATGCCAGCCATTGCCTCTGGTGATATTGACGGCATGATTGCACAAACTAAAGCTAATTTAGATATACTTTCTCGTGAACAGTTTGATTATATTATTACTCCTTGTGGATCTTGTACTGCCACCATTAAAGAATTTTGGCCACGCTATGCTGAGCGTTTTGGGGCAGCATATCGCCATCTAATTCAAGAAATAGCTCCAAAAGCTATAGATATTAATGCTTTTTTAGTTGATGTATTAAAAGTTGAAGCAAAAGCTAAAGACCCAAAAGCTAATGAAAAAGCACAAAAAGTTACCTACCATGACCCTTGTCACTTAAAAAAATCTCTAGGTATTACAAATCAACCCCGAGCGGTTATTGGTCTTAATAAGGATTATATCCTTACAGAGATGCCAGAAGCTGATCGATGTTGCGGTTGTGGTGGTTCATTTAACTTATTCCATTATGATTATTCTTGTGTGATAGGTCAGCGTAAGCGTGATAATATTATGGCAAGTGAAGCAAGCATTGTAGCCACAGGTTGCCCTGCATGCATGATGCAACTTGAGGACATGCTTTCTCAACAAAATGACAAAGTTGCAGTTAAACACAGTATTGAACTCTATGCTGAGTCCTTACCATAAAAGTTATTCCCAAAGGAGGTTACAATGGGAAAAATAGATACAGCATTGGTGGAACTTTTTAGTACCAAGGCTGGTGTAGTAGGAACCAAGATATTTGAAGCTGCAAGCCCTGCAGATGCTATTCAATATATCGTTGATGTCTGCGAAGCCAAAGCTCCATGTGAAATATTGGCAGATGAACCAAACACAGAAAAAGGTCCACTAAGCCCCAATAGCGTGCCCACTCGCTTAAACCGCATTGTTGCAGCACCAGGGCTTAATAAAAAATTTCTTACACCGCTAACCAAAGCCTGTAAGGACAAGGATTATGTGTGTGTTACCGAAGGTATGCGCAAGTATTTAGCTGGTATAGATATTGGCATTGCCGAAGCTGAGCTTGCTGTTGCTGCCAGTGGAACTTGTATGGTGAACTCTGATAGTGAAGAAACCCGCCTTGCTACCATGATGTGTGAAGTTTGTATTTTGATTTTGAAAAAATCTACTATACACCCTGATTTGCCATCCATAGCACCTGCTCTGCGCGAAGCTCAAAGCAAGCCCACAGCAGCTTATACGGCGTTTATTTCTGGACCAAGCCGCACTGCAGATATCGAGCGTGTGCCAGCAGTTGGTGTACACGGTCCCCTTGAACAGCATATTATACTTCTGGAGGACTAGGTAATGCATGATGCACCAAAAGACATGAAAGACTATCATGTAGAGTTAGAAAAAACCCTTGAAAATTCTTTTTTACGTAAAACCCTTGATACATTTGCTGTTGCTTATAAGACCAACCGTGAAACTGTTTTCCAACAAGTAGACGGACCATCTATTATACGCAAAATTGCGGACGTTAAGGATTATGTAAGCCAAAACTTTGAAGAGCTATATGAGCAATTTAAAACTAATGCAGAAGCCAGAGGTGTTGTAGTACACCGTGCTGAAACTGCAGCTCAAGCAAATGAAATTATTGCAAAGATAGCTAAAGAAAATAATGTTAAACATGTAACCAAGTCAAAATCCATGACCGCTGAAGAAACTCAGCTAAATACACGCCTTGAGGCTGATAATTTAATTGTGGATGAAACTGACCTTGGCGAATGGATTATTCAGCTACGCCATGAAGGTCCATCACACATGGTTATGCCAGCTATTCACCTTTCTCGCTATGAAGTGGCAGAAGACTTTAGCAAAGCTACCGGTGTTAAACAAGACTCAGACGTGCAGCACTTAGTAAAAGTTGCAAGAGTGCAACTACGCCCCAAATTTATTGCTGCTGATATGGGTATTTCTGGCGCAAACTTTGCTGTTGCCGAAACTGGAACCATAGCCATAGTTACCAATGAAGGCAATGGTCGTCTTGTAACAACTCTGCCTCGTGTGCACGTTGCTATAATGGGTCTTGATAAACTTGTACCAACCCTTGATGATGCATTAAACGCGCTACTTGTGCTACCTCGTAACGCTACTGCTCAAATGCTAACCACATATGTAAGCTGGATGGGCGGTGCTGGTGAATGTTCCATTAATGATGATGGCAAAAAAATTATGCACTTTGTTGTGGTTGATAATGGACGTAGCGCCCTTGCGAAGGATGAATTATTTTCACAAGTTTTCCGCTGCGTGCGTTGTGGGGCTTGTGCTAACGTATGTCCAGTTTACCGCCTTGTAGGTGGGCATAAGATGGGCTACATCTATATTGGTGCCATTGGTCTTATTTTAACCTACTTCTTCCATGGACGTGACAAAGCCAAAGTTCTGGCTCAAAACTGCGTTAACTGTGAAGCATGTAAGAATATTTGTGCAGGTGGCATTGATTTACCACGTCTTATTCGTGAAATTCGTGTGCGCCTTAACGAAGAAGAGGGCACTCCTGTAGAAGCAACCTTGCTTAGCGCAGTTATGAAAAATCGTAAGATGTTCCATAGCCTTGTAAAGTTTGCTAAATTTGCACAATATCCTGTCACCCGTGGCACTGCGTATCAGCGTCATTTACCAGCCATATTCTTTGGTAAGCAAGATTTCAAAGCCTTACCGGCCATTGCTTCTAAGTCTTTCCGTGATCGCTTTGAAAGCATTAAACCAAAGATTGATAAACCACGCTATAAAGTGGCTTTATTTGCCGGTTGTGCTCAAGACTTTGTATATCCCGAGCAATTAGAAGCTTGTGTGAAAATTCTTGCTGCTAATGATGTAGCTGTTGAATTTCCATATGATCAAAGCTGCTGCGGCTTGCCGCTTGAAATGATGGGTCAGCGTGAAACATCAAAAAGTGTTGCTAAGCAAAACTTGTTAGCCTTTGATGCAGGTCAATATGATGCTATTGTAACACTTTGTGCATCTTGTGCTTCGCACTTAAAGCATACCTACCCCAATATTGTAGGTGATGAAACAGGAAGTGCTCAGCGCTGCGCTGCATTTGTAAATAAAGTTATGGACTTTAGCTCATTTGTTCACGACATCTTGGGTCTAAAGGACGAAAACTTTAATAAAACTGATGAGCAAGTTACTTATCATGCATCTTGCCATCTTTGTCGTGGTCTTGAAGTACACGAAGCACCTCGTAATCTTATCAATTCTGCTGCTAATTACGTTGCTTGTGCAGAAGAAGACGTTTGCTGCGGATTTGGTGGGTCATATTCCATGAAGTTCCCAGAAATTTCTGCTACATTACTTGATAATAAGCTTAATAATGTAGAAGAAACCAAAGCCTCTCGCCTAGTTGTAGACTGCCCAGGTTGTGTAATGCAATTACGTGGTGGTGCAGAAAAACGCGGTAAAGGGCTAAAAGTAACTCATATTTCTGAACTTTTGGCAGAAAATATGAAAAAATAACTAATATATAGGCTGGGCTTGGTTGCAAGTCCAGCCTTATATATTTGATATTAAATTTGGGTGCATAACCCACTGTTTTTAGGGTGGGCTTGTTAAACAAGCCTAATGGTATAAACCGGGACCTTCCCATAACTTTTTAGGTGGTTGATATGTCCGTTTCATTTTTGGCTTTGATGGCAATCTTGCCCATTTTGGCAGCTCTAATACTCATGGTGGGTATGCGTTGGCCAGCAACACGTGCCATGCCCATCGCATGGTTAATTGCAGCTGTTGCCGGCATGTTCGCATGGAAACTTTCCCCAACTTATCTTTTAGCTCTTTCCTTACAAGGTACAGTTACAGCTATCGGCGTACTTATCATTGTATTTGGTGCTATCCTAATTCTTTTCACCTTACAAGAAAGTGGTGGCATGGAGACCATTCAATATGGTATGCAAAATATTAGCCGCGACCGCCGCGTGCAAACAATCATCATTGGTTATATGTTTGCATCCTTTATTGAAGGGGCTGCCGGCTTTGGTACACCAGCCGCATTAGCAGCACCATTACTTTTGGCCCTTGGCTTCCCGCCATTGGCTGCTGCTGTTATCTGCTTAGTGTTTAACAGCTTCCCTGTAACATTTGGTGCTGTTGGTACACCTATTATTGTAGGTATGCAGTACTTAAAAGATCCTATTAATGCAGCTGTTGCTTCAGGTGCAGCAGGTCTTAACTTCTCTGATTACGCTAGCTTTAGTAAGGTTATTGGTGAGTGGGCAACCACCATGCATGGACCTATGGCCGTTATTCTACCAATCTTCTTGCTTGGCTTTATGACTCGCTTCTATGGTCCAAACAAATCTTGGGCTGAAGGCTTTAAAGCTTGGAAATATTGCTTATTTGCAGCAGTTTGCTTCTTAGTACCATATCTTACTTTTGCTTGGATGCTTGGACCAGAATTCCCATCACTTATTGGTGGTCTTGTAGGTCTTGGTATCTTGGTATTTGGTACTAAAAAAGGCTTCTGCGTACCTGATGATGTATGGACCTTTGGCCCACAAGATACTTGGGATCCAGACTGGACTGGTACTGTGCAAACTTCTACCAAAACAGAGTTTACTCCGCACATGAGCCAATTCAAAGCTTGGTTGCCTTATGCACTTATCGGATTTATTCTTGTTATCACCCGTATTAACGAACTTGGTCTAAAGGGCTGGCTTGCTTCTAAGTCCATTGCATTCAGCAATATTTTAGGATTTGAAGGCGTTAATGCTGGTATCCAATATCTATATTTACCAGGCACAATTCCTTTCATCCTTGTAGCCCTTCTAACCATTGGCATACATGGCATGAGCGGTGATGCTGTAAAGCGTGCATGGACAACCTCCATAAGCAAGATGAAAGCTCCAACCATTGCTCTTGTTTTTGCTGTGTCCTTGGTTTCCATTTTCCGCGGTTCAGGTGTTAACCCAGAAGGTTTACCTTCTATGCCTCTAGCTATGGCTCAAACTGTGGCTGCTTTTGCAGGTTCTGCTTGGCCAATGCTTGCATCATATGTGGGTGGTCTTGGTGCATTTATCACCGGTTCTAACACCGTTTCTGACTTACTCTTTGCTGAGTTCCAATGGAATACAGCTCAAGTGCTTGGCATGCCGCGTCAGTTAATTGTTGCAGCACAAGCAGTTGGTGGTGCAATGGGTAACATGATTTGTGTACACAACATTGTTGCTGTATGCGCCGTAGTTGGTCTTGCTGGTAAGGAAGGTATGGTTCTTAAAAAGACCTTCTGGCCCTTCATCCTTTATGGTGTAGCCGTTGGTATTATCACCACGTACCTAATTTGGGCATTCCCAACCCTATATTAAAAAACAAAATATTATATTTAATTAAAATATAGTAAAATAGCCCCCAACACTTTTTGTGTAGGGGGCTTAATTTTTTACATAGTCTTTGTTAAATTAAAATATTACAATACAGTTATATAATTAAAAATAATATGCTTCTGTCATATTTTTCTTAATATTTTACATTGACAAGCAAAGCTTCAACACCTAGCATAACTTAGTTCATTTTCTCACAATTTTCTTGAACTCTAAAAAGAGAGCTTCGCATGAATACCATAAAAAGTTTGCACATCCCAAAGGCCACCATTCAGCGTCTTTCAATTTATATTCAAGTCTTAGAACATTTAAGCCAAGAAGGAATTGACGTTATATCCTCAGATCCACTAGCTAAGGCCTGCGACGTCAATGCTTCTCAAGTGCGAAAAGACTTAGCCTACTTTGGTGAATTTGGTGTCCGTGGGGTTGGTTATCATGTGAAATCACTAATTAAATCTATTTCCGATGCCCTTGGTATTTCTAAAGAGTGGCGTATAGCTTTAGTAGGGGTTGGTAATATGGGTCGAGCTCTGCTTAAACATTCTGTATTTAGAGATAAAGGTTTTAACATTGTTGGCGCTTTTGATTGTGACCCATTTAAAATTGGTGAAAAAGCATACGGACTTGAAGTTGTCTGCACTAAGAGATTAAAAGAAAAAGTTAAAGAATTAAACATAGAGATGGCATTTTTAGCCACCCCTCCAGAGCGTGTACAGCGCGCTGCCAATCATATTATTGAATCCGGCATCCAAGCCATTGTTAACTTTGCTCCTTCGCGTATTACAGTACCAAAGGAAGTGCATGTTGAGTATGTTGACTTCTTCCATCACTTATATACTTTAGCATTTAAATTAAGTCGTCCAACATAAATACACCTCACGCAGTGAATAATTTTAAAATAGCTTTAACCTTATTAACACGCCTTGGCTCTGCAAGCATAGTGCAAGATACATCCCTTGCTCATGCCAGGGTGTGGTTTGCAATGGTTGGTGCTATACTTGGCTTTATTTACTGTAGTGTTATTTTTACACTGCACAGCTTAACCGCAACCTCTACGTGGGCTTTAGCATGGATTTATATATCTCTTGATATTTGGCTTACACGCGCTATACATTATGATGGTTTGGCAGATGTTAGTGACGCTCTTGGTAGTGCTAAACAAGGCGATGCCTTTTGGCAAGTTATGCATGATAGCAGACTTGGTGCCTTTGGTGCACTGGCTTTATTTCTAGCCCTCAGTATACAGCTTATAACCATCAATGATTTAATACAAAAAGAACATTGGTATGTCTTATTCATAGCCCCAATTTTTGGGCGCATTCTTTGTGTATTATTTTGTAATGTGGTAAAAGCCCGCCATGCCAATTCTCTAGGGGGCAAGGTTTGTACTACACTTAATAAGCCTCTTTTTGTGGGATATTTATTACTAAATTTAATATTGTTATGGCCTCTTGGTTTTTTTATGTTACTTTTCATACACTTTGTAGGCATCCTACTTTTTTACACTTTCATAAACATAGCCATTAAACATGGCGGTTGTAATGGTGATTTCTTAGGAACTTTGATAGTGACTGGACAATGTTTGTTAGTATTGATATGCTCAATGCGATAAATAACCATGGGGCAATATGATGGACTTTAGCACCTTAATTCAAGAAGCACGCACTTGCCGTCGTTTTAATGAAAATCAACGCCTTGGCAGAGAGGCTATCCACTGGCTGATAGATTGTGCTCGAGTTAGCCCTTGTGCGCGCAATGCGCAAGTTTTGCGTTACATAGCCCTTGAAAGCAAAGTTAAATGTGATGCAATTTTCCCACATACACGCTGGGCAGGCATCTTGCAATGGGATGGACCTATACCTTCTGAACGACCCACTGCCTATATTGCAATTTTATGTCCAACAGACTCAGGTAAGCTTGTGCATATGGATGTTGGCATTGCTGCCCAAACTATGCAGTTGGCAGCACATACCAAGGGTTGGGGATGCTGCATGCATGCATCATTTAAGCAAGCAGAATGCGCTAAACTTTTTGAAGTTCCTGAGGGAATGGAAATTAGTTTGCTATTAGGATTTGGCATAGCAAAGGAAAAGCGAATTCTTGCTTCAATGCCTGAAAGTGGAGAGTTTAAATATTGGCGCGATGAAGAGCAAAATCACTTTGTACCCAAGCGTAGCCGAGAAGAAGTATTACTTAATATTTTATAATCAATAAGAGGTATATACATTTTTGTGATCATTTAATATATAGTTAAAAAAGAGTTTACTCAGTGACTGCATTTAATTTTTTTACCCCATCCTCCTTACTCTTTCGCAGATCAAATATACCTTGGAAATTCATACTTGGTGAGGCATTATGTTTACTACCAAAAAATATGCAACTAATATCGTAAATTTATTTCTCTTTCTATGCATTCTGCCCATCGCATTCATATGCTTTGGATCGTTTTATATTATACAACTTGATGAGTTGCTTCACGAAGACCTTAGAAAGTCCGTACTCAATATGGGGACTAATGCTGAAAAATTAGCGAAACTGCGTATGGACAACAGCATTAGTCGCTTAGAAAGTATTGCAGTAAATCCTATTCTTACAGACAATAATACTAGCCAGGCAATAAAATTAGACTTCGTTCATAAAGCAGCCAAGCAACATGGCTGGCTTGATATTTTAATGGCAGATGAAAAAGGAATTACCTTAAGCCCCAGTGCAAAAACCATGGACGTTTCACGAAGGGGCTATTTCAAGGATGCCATGAATGGTAACCCTGCGTACTCTTCAATATTAACTAGCCCTCTTTACAATGTACCGGTGATTGCCCATGCTGTTCCAATCATTAAAGACCATGTCATTGTAGGTGCTTTGATTGCTATTGAAGATGCAACCAAGGTGCACTTTGCTTTAGGTTCAAGAATTGTCGAACAAACCAATGCCACAAACCAATTTATGGATGACAATGGAGTCTTACTTAAAGGCACAGAAATCATACAAGACAACTTCTATGCACGTATAGCTGGTGAAAATGCCTTAGACTACGAAATGGTGCGCAAGCTCATTGAAAATCAAGGTGATATCGGTCGTACATTTTTTTATGACGGGCAAGAAAGTTATTTAATAATCAACTCTGTGGGTTTTAGCGGCTGGAGTGTCATTACAATAATTCCAAGACATCGCGCTGCACAACTAACAAACGATGTGCTTCATTTTTCTATTACAATCATGGGTATTATGATTGCCTTACTTATTGCCTACATCATATATCTATTTAGAGTTAGAAAAACTTACAAGCACCATAGCAACATAGCTAGAACAGTTTTGCATGTTGATGGTATTTTTTACATTGCTATTGATAGGGAAGGCTCAATTCTTTATGCTAATGAGTATCTGATAAATTGTCTTGGTATTACCGAAAACACAGATAATCACTTAACAAATTTTCTAGATAATATAAACATTGATAATTTATTCACCCTTATCAAAAACGATAAACCATTTGTCTTACCCCTCCTTGCAACTAGTAATCAAATAATAAATATACAGTGGAATGTGTTGCCTAGCACAGAAAAGGATACTTTTGTTTTGCTTGGCATAGATGTTTCTGCCCACCATCATAAAGTTGAAATGGAACTAACCAAGAGCCATAACGATGACTTACAACAAATTATCGACAGCCTGCCTTCACCTTTGCTAGTGCATGCCCTTGATGGTGAAGTTCTTGTAGCTAATTCAAGTGCAAAAAAATTGTTAAATGTTACTGAGATAAGTGATGTTCAACAAGCCTTACAAGAAAGACTTGGTGAAAAAGGGTTCGCTGAAAGGATTAACGTTATTAAACGTGTTGCTCAATATGGTAACCCCATAACCAGTACAGTGATATTTACAGATGTCAATAATAACAGATTATTTTTTCAAAATATTCAAAACCCTATTTTTGATAAAGATGGATCTGTTAAAGTTTCTGTTAGCTTATCTACAGATATTACAGAAACCATTGATCTACAGAATAAACTTGAAACAGATTTATCACGCTTGCAAGCCATATTAGATAATTGTCCAGCTGGAGTATTTTTTAGCAAAGACGGCATTGTGCATTATTGCAACCCCAAAGCTAGAGAAATGGCTGGAGTCTATACAGGCGGTCCATCCCCAAGTGGAGACACCATGGTTGCAGGTGATGTAGCAGGCCTACAACAATGCGTCATGGAGGGGGTAAACGCCTACGATATGCCCTTTACCATACGCGATACCAAGGGTGATTTGCGTGATTTATTAATTACTGCCATTTGTACTATATGGCAGGAAGAAAGAGTAAACGTAGTTTGGGCATTAGAAGTTACTGAAATGCGCGAGGTTCAAAAAGAACTCATAGCTGCAAAGGATGTTGCAGAGTCAGCTACAAAAGCTAAGGGAGATTTCTTAGCCACCATGAGTCATGAAATTCGCACCCCTATGAATGCTATTCTAGGCTTCTTACACCTTTTTGAAAGAAATAATCTCACATACAAACAAACAAATTATCTCGAAAAAATTACTATATCTGCAGCAGGATTGTTGCGAATTATTAATGATATACTTGATTTTTCAAAAATTGAAGCTAATAAAATGGAGCTTGAGTTTGAAGCATTCAATTTAGTTACCAATATGAACGCTATTTATAGTATCATGTTTTTCACTGCCAAAGATAAAGGACTTGAACTTACAAGCCATATGGACCCCGAAGTACCACAAGTTATTATTGGAGATAGAGAAAGACTTAATCAAATTTTACTAAATTTACTAGGTAATGCCATTAAATTTACACATGAAGGATCAGTATCAATAAACGTTAGCGTAAAAGAGCATATTGACGAAGAAAATATCATGCTAAGCTTTTTAGTATCTGATACAGGTATTGGTCTATCTGAAGAACAATCTGCAAAACTCTTTCAACCGTTCACTCAGGCAGATGCATCTATATCACGCCGCTTTGGTGGTACAGGGCTTGGGCTTGTTATTAGTAGTCGCTTAATTGAGCTTATGGGTGGCACTATTAACCTTGAATCAAAAGTAGGTAAAGGGTCAACTTTTGAAGTTTGCATTAAAGTGAAAACCGTAGCAGATGCATCCACAACTGACATTAATACCTTAGGATTAAATGAACTTTTTGCAAGCGAAAGCTATGCCCAAGTGGACCTTGGCTGCCTGAAAGGTAAACAGATACTTATAGTAGAAGATAATGCCATCAACCAAGAAATTGCCATGGCCATGCTTGAAGAATATGAACTTACAATTGACATGGCAAACAACGGACAAGAAGCTATTAACAAATTCAAAATAAATCAATATGATTTAATTTACATGGACTTACAGATGCCCATCATGGATGGATTAGAGGCAACTCGCCAAATTCGCTCCATGGAAAACGAGCTTAATCATGAGCATAAAGTTCCCATTATTGCCATGACAGCTAATGTCATGAGCGAAGATAGAATACGATGTGCCAGTGCAGGCATGGATGGGCATGTAGCAAAGCCCATTTCTCCTTCAGAGTTACAGTTATCCTTGGTAAAGTGGCTTTGCAAATAAGCTTTTACAACATGATAAAAACTATATTTTTTATTAAAATATAATATTCAGAATGATGACAAACCCCCTTATGGGGTGTTTGTGCCGCCTAAGCAAGCAAAGCTTGATTGGCAGTAATGCACGAAAATCAACAGCTTAACGGCGAAGCAAAGCTCCGCCTACTCTTGATTTATCGGTCGTACTGACTT